>CAZOGK010000083.1:0-2147 GCA_964579295.1 uncultured Ardenticatenaceae bacterium | reverse complement strand
TCACCAGCGGCGTCTCCTCCGGGTCGAACAGGTGGTAGATGGCCGTCGGCAGCTGAGCCATGCGCAGATGAACCGTCGCCTCCAGGCCGGTCGTCTCGGCGCCCAGCACGCCCGATGGTTTGCTTCGTTTGTCCAGGCTGGCGACGACGCCGCCGGCTGTACTGGCCTCCAGGCCGGCCCGCTGCTGCTCCAGGGCCGCCAGCTCGCCCTCGGCCTTCGTCAGCTCCTGCAGCAGTTGGGTTGAGGCCGCCGGGTCGGTTTGCTGGAAAACCTGACGCCGCAGCGCGTTTACCTGGCGGCGCTGCTTGTATTCCTCTTCGCGGATGCTCTGCAGCTCTGATTCTTCACTCATGGGTTTCTACCTATAGAGGGCACGAAAAACGCGAGCCAGCCAGCGCGGCGACTTGCCAGACAGGCGAACCTGTCTGGGGCGAGTGGCCGGGTTGGTTGCGCTATCGCTATGAATCTGACACGGCGCTGGCGCCTTGCTGCACGGCTGGCTGATTACAGATACGGAGAGTCTAAAGGGTACCGGCCGTCGCTGTCAAGACGCGCCGGCTCTTTGCCGCCCGGGTTAAGGGGCTGCAAGCTACTCCACGGCCGGAATAACTGGCTGCGGCGCGCCGGCAGGTGGGGGGCGCCGGGCCAGCAGCAGCTCGAAGAGAAGGGCGACCAGGGCGGTCGCCATGTAGAGCCAGATGCCCCAGAAGATATGGAAGGTGAGCGGGCGATCTATGAAGCTTAACAAGACAGGCCAGGCGGCGCCGACCAGCGTGGCAAGCGCCAGGAAGGTCGGCCGGGTGCGGTGCTGTGGCAGGGCGCCGCGGCGCACAACGAGTCGAAGATTGTGCAGGAATGGCACGAGAAGAGCGAGCAGCGTGAGGAAGACGGCCATCATTCCTGGCAAGGACGAGAGCTGGCCGGTACGAAGCAAGTGCGGCAGGCTGGCGGTGACTATGAGCGGCAGCCAGATAATGAGCTGCACGCCAGAAACGAGCGTGGCGCAGCGGTCTTCCGCCACCAGCACAAAACGCTCGTCGCAGTATTCGGGCGGCGGCACGCCGTCGTCGTCGAAGAACCACGGGCCGGCGATAGCGACGACGAAGAGGAGCAGCAAGACGAGCCGGACCCATTTTTGATGTTCGTGCAATAAGGACATGCTAATTACCTCCGTCGTCCCGGTTATCGAAGCGAATCAAATAAAGCCCCACGCGCTCCACGACGGCGACCAGGGCAGCGCCGTCTGGGGCGGGCAGGACGTGGGTGTAGCTGCTGCCCGGCAGGTCGTAGAAGGCCAGCAGCTCGCCGCCGGGGATGGCCGTGAGCGAGACGCCCTGCTCCGAGCTGGCGACGAGCCGCGGCGGCTCGGGCAAATAGCGCACGAATAGGGTCGGGTAATCGCGTGGCGTATGCCCTTCAATCTTGATGGTGGCGGGCTCCTGGGCGCCGTCTACCCAGATCAGCTGGTATTCATCGCGGTAGGTTGGCTCCCACTCGAGGCGCGGCAGCGGTCCCGCCTGCCCGTCGGGGAAGATGAGGAACGAGTCGAGACCGTGGTCAAAGATCTCAACCGCGCCGCTCTGGCCGTGGTAAAGATAAAGCTGCTCGTTGCGCGGGTGGTTGAGCTGCAGCGCCAGGTAGTAACCGCGGCCCCCGCTATCGACGATGGAGGCCGAGGAAGAGACCTCACCGGGAAACGCGATGTCCAGGCCCAGCCGCTCGCGTAGAAAATCGGTCCGGGCCGGCGGCGTGGCGGCGAAGTCATAGAGAACGAGCGCCTCGGGTCCGTAGAGCAGCGCCTCCGTCTCCGATAGCCACTCCACACGCGGCGCGCTCTGGTCCGACGCCTCCTCAATGGGCCAGCGGCCGGTCACCGCGCCGCTCTCCGGCGCTACCAGATAGAGGTACGCTTGCTCCAAGGCCCCGCCCAGGTCGCCCGCCGCCGCCCGGTTGACGAGGGCCAACACTGGCTCTTTGCCGCCCGGATAGGGCCACTGCAGCGCTGTGCGCGCCAGCCGCATCTGGGCGACGTGCTGCCGGGTGAAGCGCCGGTAGCCGTTGTGCGGGTCGCGGGGAATGGGGGGTAAGAACCCCCATTCTTCGTACAGCCTAACAGTATTGGGATGGACGCCAACTGCGCGGGCCAC
>CAZOGK010000082.1:0-3218 GCA_964579295.1 uncultured Ardenticatenaceae bacterium | reverse complement strand
GCTCGGTCTGAAATTCCCGCAAGCCTGCACGGTAACTCTGGTAAATGTGCCCGCCAATGAGCCAGCGCAGGAGAGCACGGCGCGCTCCGGCTAGAGGCTCGCGCTGCTCTGCCATTCTGACAAGCTTCTCCAGACCCCAGAGGACCGCGCTGGACGATGTCAGCGGCCGGGCTAGCTTGCGCGCAATCAGTGTTGTCTTGTCCTGGCCCCAGACGATAGGTGTCTTATCCTCAAACATGGGCAAGTGCGCCGGCAGCTCCGGATAGTGCCGGAAGAGCACGACGGCCCGGAACGCGACCTCGCGCATGCGCCGTATATGGCTGTCCAGACTGCGGAAGACGTGGTCGCGGTGCCAGCAAAGTGCCCGTGTGCTGCGCAGAAAACCAAAACCCTGCCGGTAGGCGCGGTAGGCGAAGTCCACGTCGCACCAGATGCTGGAGCCTGAAAACCCCAGGTCGCGCATCATGCCCACGGCGAAGTAAGCGTCGCGGCGCAGCGACATGTTGTTGCTGCACACCTGGGCAAAAGGCAGCTCTACGCACTCGGGCTCGTCGCCAGCCGCCGCCAGCCGCGCTCCTTCCTGCAGCGGGTTGGATGGTTCCAGCCACAGATGCTCTGTGCCGACGACAATCCGGTTGGTCGCCTGCCCGTGTGCGGCTGCCAGATGCCGCAAGTAATCGGGCGCAGGTAGGACATCGTCGTCCAGAAAGACCAGCAGATCGGCCTCGCTCTGGCGCGCGCCCGTGTTGCGCGCCGCGGCGTCGCCCTGGTTCGTCTGGTAGATGTAGCGCAGCGGAAAGGGAAACGGCTCGTCGCCAATGGCCGCTGTTCCGTCAGTCGAGCCGTCGTCTACGACAATTACCTCAAAGGGCTCGCCCGACCACACCTGTGCGGCCAGCGCGGCCAGGGTCTCGCGCAAAAATGCCTGGCGGTTATAGGTGGGGATGATGACGCTGACGGCAGGACGGTCGCTCATACGCTCAGTTCGGCTACCGGCTCGCTGGTCGCTGCAGCCACTTCCGCCAGGTACCCTTCGACCTGGTCCAGCATCGTCTGCAGCGCGAACCGTTCTGTCACTGTCTGGTGGCCGGCCTCGGCCAGCCGCCGGCGCAGCCCGTCGTCGGCTGCCAGCAGCGCCAGCTTCTCGGCCAGGGCCAGGCTATCGCCGGCCGGGAAGAGCAGCCCGTCTTGCCCGTCGCTCACAATCTCCGGCGTTCCGCCCAGCGCCGTGGCTACCACTGCAGTACGGCAGGCCATCCCTTCCAGAATGACGCGGGCCAGTGGTTCGGCCCAGTTTGACGGCGCCACGAGAACGTCGGCCCGGCGCATCAGGCCCGGCATCTTCTCGGCCGGCACACGGCCCAGAAAAGTTACCTGCTGCTCCACGCCTAGCTGCGCCGTGCGCCCATGGAGCCGCGCCGTGTACTCCGGGTTACCGTCGCCGGCGATGTCCAGCCGCACATTCTCCAGGCCGCGCTTCAAGACCAGCTCGGCCATCGCCTCCAGCGCCGTCTCAATCCCCTTCTCCGCCGTCAGACGGCCCGCGTAGAGCAGCCGCAGCCCGCCGTCGCCGGCCGGGCGTTCCTCCTGGCCGGCCCCATTCAGGTAGGCGGCCAGGTCCAGCCCGGTGTGAATCACACGCGCGTTCGCCACCGGGACGCCGGCCTGCACCAGCTCGGCGCGCGTGGCCGCGCTCACACAAATCGCGTGCTCAAAGCGCAGCGGCGTGCGCCGCGTGTCGCCCATCATCAGCAGCGCGACCTGGCGCATGACCCACTTGGGAAGCCGGCTATACCAGCGCCGGCCGGGCGCCATCCAGTACAGCTTGTACTGGCTTGGCAGCGTCGGCCAGTATTCGGCAAAGCGGTAGACGACCCGACCCGGACAGTCGGCCTCGGCCAGAGCAGGCAGCGAATGAAAGAGATTCCACATGCCCCAGATGAAGACGACGTCGGGCTGAAAGTCGCCGACTATCTTCCTGAAGGCCTGCAGGTTGTGCCGCTCGCGCTGCTTTCGCTCGCGGAAGAAGGAGAGCGCATTACTCCAGGGCGTAAAGTCCATCTCCAGGTAGAGCCAGCGGTAGACCCCATCCGCGGCGACCGGCTCGTTGCCAACGCCGTGCATACTGGTGAGGACCGCCGCCTCATGGCCCCGCCCGCGCAGCCCATCGACGACTTGCTGGCAAGACCTACCCTGGCCTCCTAATTCGTGCGGCGGGTAGAAGTTGGTCAGAAATAGAATTCGCATCGTGTAAGACGAGGTTAGCGCCGGCGCGGGCCTGCGAGCCTCTTAGCTTTCCAACGCCCGCTGCATCCACTGCCAGGTGCGCGAGAGCCCTTCCTCCAGGTTTACCTTGGGGCTCCATGCCAGGATTTCTGCAGCGCGGCGCGTGTCCAGGCAGAGGCGCTGCACGTCGAAGTCTCGCGCCTCCTCATAACGAACATCCGCCGGCAATCCCACCACGGCTTCGATACTCTTGACGAGATGATTCAGGGAGACCTCGCGGCCGCCACCAATATTAAACACCCGCTCGCCGTCGAGCGGATGCTCTGCCGCGGCAGTCAGCGCCGTAACGAGGTCACCAACGTAGAAGTAATCGCGCGTCACATTGCCATCGCCCCAGATGGTAAGCGGCAGCCCGCGGGAGATGCGGTAGAGAAAAACGGCGATAGCGCCCTGTCTGCCCAGTGGATTCTGGCGCGGGCCATACGGCACCGAGGGCCTGATCACAGCGTAGTCCAGACCGTAGAGGTGGCGAAACATGTGCAGGTACTTCTCCACGGCAAGCTTGGTGATGCCATAGCCGTTGACCGGGTTCTGTAGCTGTGTTTCGGCAATCGGTAGCCGCGTCGTGGGCCCGTAGACGGTGCCTCCCGAAGAGGTGAAGACGACGCGCTGCACCGCGCTCTGCCGGCAGGCCTCCAGGAGCTGAATCGAGGGCACCAGGTTAGCCTCGACGTCGGCGCTCGGGTCCTGGTTAGAGACTTCGTGGATGGTAGCCCACGCCAGGTGGAAGACGGTATCAACGCCGACGAGCGCCTCGCGCACCAGATATGCCTGGGAGAGGTCGCCGCGGATAAACTGCACGCCTTCAGGAATCGGATCGTAGCGGCGCTCATAGAGGTCGAGGACGACCACCCTCCAGTCCTGCCTGAGCAGACCATCAACCAGGTGCGAGCCGATAAATCCATTGCCGCCGACGACGAGCGCTTTTCGCA
>CAZOGK010000081.1:0-3916 GCA_964579295.1 uncultured Ardenticatenaceae bacterium | reverse complement strand
ACGCGGCGAGCAGCGGCCTGGCTATGTGCAGGTTATCCAGGTAGCCATCGTCAAACGTGATGGCAACCGCGCGGGCGGGCACATTACCTTCATGCAGGGCGCGCGCCAGCGCTGGCAGTGACATGGGGCGCGCCGCCCGCTGCAAGACGGCAAGCTGTTCCTCGAAGTGACGCGGGCTGACGCACATGGCGTGGGGATCGATCTCAACATCGGCAACCCGATGGTAGCC
The DNA here is from genome assembly GCA_964579295.1 of uncultured Ardenticatenaceae bacterium. Lineage (GTDB taxonomy): Bacteria > Chloroflexota > Anaerolineae > Promineifilales > Promineifilaceae > JAAYYY01. Next base: position 3,687 of record CAZOGK010000081.1, on the reverse strand, counting down.
CAGAATGAGCGCGCCGCCGGAAAGGCGGCTGCGCAGCCAATGGCCCGCCATGCGCAGCGACTTTGCTCCCGGTATCCTCATCGCTCGCCGGCCTTTACTGCACGAATGGTGATCAGCATCTCAAAATCAGGGTCGTGGGCTTCTAGCTCGCGCTGCTTCAGCTCTTCGGCGGCCAGGCCGTGTAGAAAGGCAATTGCCGCCAGCACGTTGCCGTGCGCTTCCACCTGCACGTTGGCCGGGGCAAACAGTTCGGCAAACAGGCGGTGCGCCGAGGCGCTGGTGAAGCTCCAATAGTATCCCCAGCGGTCCATGTCGTAGCGGCTAATTTTGCTGATGCCGGGCACGGTAACCAGCACGACTCCGCCAGGCTTTAGGATGCGGTGAGCCGTGGCAATAGCAGCCGGCACGTCGTAGATAGCCTGTATTGTCTGGGTGAGGATAATGCAGTCGAAGCTATCTGACGGGATATGGCGAGCGTTCGTCAGGTCGCCAATGATCGTCACCTGCGGCCTGTCTTCGGCCACGTGCAGAACGTCACTCTGCGTCACCCGCTCTCCGCCAAAAGCTCGTGTATAGCTGTTGTCACCGATTTCCAACACGCGGCCCTGAATGTCGGCGGCGTGCTGCGTCAGAAAGCGCTCGATATAAAAGCGGTCGATTGGCTGCCCCCGCTCCATGCCCCAGTCGGGGCTGATCGGGCGCAAGCGCCGCAGGCTGCCAAAGCGCACCCAGCCCACTGGCGGCCACCGGGTGTAGCGGACGATGCGGCGTCGGGTAGACAGCGGCAGAAACCTTCGCCCTGTCTCCACGAGTGCGGACTTGATCCCCTGGCCCCTATTTGTTTTAGAACGCTGGCCCATGCGCTGCTCTACCGGATGACAACCTGTCTCTCCCGCGCCGCACGCCGGCCATCATACCCGGCAACAGCCCCAGCGTGTCCGCCCGACCGCGTGCGGCCATATCTTCGTCGCGCCGGGCAAGACCCCGCAGCCAGCGGAGAGGGCCGCGCGCGAGATCCCTGGCCGCCTGCAGCCAGATGAGCGGGTCGCCATTGCGCAGGTGGCTGCCGTAGAAACCGCCCTGGCTGCGCGCGTAGTCACGATAGCGCGCGGCGCGCTGGGCAGCATCACGCCAGTGATAGTGATAGAGGACAATCTCCGGGTCGTAGACGATAGGGATGCCCAGCCGCAGCGCCCGGTAGCCATAGTCGCTATCTTCCGCCGACTGCAGACAGGGATGCTCGTCAAAGTAGCCAATGCGCTCGACCAGCTCCATGCTCATGCCGGCGTTGCCGCCGATAAAGGGGTGCACGCGCAGCTGCGGGCGCTCGTAGCGGCGCGCTTCGCGCGCGGTGACGGTGGAGAAGCCAACCTCGCCGCTGCCGGCCAGCTCGACGCGCCCGGTAACAATCACCTCCGGCTCGGCGAGCAAGCGGCAAACAAGCTGTTCCAGCCAGCTTGCGGCGACAAAGCAGTCGTCGTCGGTAATGGCGACAAAGCGCGTGGTCACGTGGTCCAGCCCGCGGTTAATTCCGGCAGCGCGGCCGCGCTGTACCGAAGGGACATAGCGCGTGTTCATCCCGGCCTCTTGTAGCTGCTCCAGGCAGGAGGCGACGGCTGGCTTGCAGCCCTGATCGACTACGATGAGGCAGGCCGGCCAGTAGTCGCCATCGGCCAGCCAGCCCAGGCAGGACTCCAGAATGGGGCGCCCAACTGTGGGGATGACCACACTCACGTCCTCGAGCACGGGTCGCGGGCCGAGCGGCGGCTGTAGTTCTTTCAGCATACCTGGATCTTACACCTTAATCCTGACGAATCACCTGAATATCCGCAGGGCTGACGGCGCGTCGCACGGCGCTTAACACGGCGCGCGCAGCCGGTAGATGTAGTAGCTGGAATCGTCCACCTGTTGCCAGCCGGCCAGGCGCGCCCCGGCCGGCGCGTACTCGGCGACGACGGCGCAGGCGCCGCTACGGGTGAACGCCTGCAATACAGCTTGCTGCAGAGCCGCGTCGCCGGTCCAGAACGGGTTGTCTGGCCAATCGACCAGCTCGGCCACAATCTGCACGCGGGCCAGCCTGGCCCAGAAGGAGTCGTAGGCATAGCCAATCACGCCGACGGTGCTGCCTGGACTCACGCCGAGTTGCCGAAGGGTTTCGGCCACTGCGAGGGGCGACGCCGGCGGCGCTGCTTCGCTCAGCGCCGCGCTGGCATCAGACAACCGTCCATAGCCTTCCAGGTTAAAGGCGACGATGTTCAGGAAGAGGAAGCCGACCATCAAGATACTGGCAGCGCGCAGGATTCTCCCGTTAGCCGGGGAGTCAGGCAGGCGCACGTTCGCCAGCAGATCGCCCCAGAGCAGCAGGAGAAAAACGCCGACGTAGCGGTCCTCGACATAGACGAGACCGTAGAGGAGCAGCGCTGTCAGCGCCGGCAGCAGCAGCGACCAGCCTCTGGCTCTTCCCAGGAGCGAGGCGCGCCGGCTCGGTCCCAGACTGTGGAGCAGCAATGCCAGCGCCAGCGGGCCGCCCTGCTGCCAGCCGAACAGGCGGGCGTAGTAGAGGCTATTGCGCACCAGAGCCTGCAGCTGCCGGCCCCAATCGAACTTAATGGCCGCGCCCTCGAACCAGTAGGCAGGGTTGTAGGAGATGGGGTAGGTGCCGCCGATTGGCTCGGCAAACTCGTAGATAGGTGGGGTGTCGAGGAGCTGGCGTGACGGGTGCGTGCGGGTATCAGACTGGGTTCCCTGCCAGTGAGGGTTTGTCATGCCGGCGACGTGGCGGATGTAGGTAATGGTTCCCGCCTCGCCGATGGTCAGGCTGCCATGCGTGTGCGAGATTGCCAGGACGTAGGGCAGGCTTACCAGCAGAAAGAGAAGCAGAGCGCCCAGCGCCCGCGGCGCCGCCCGGCGCGGAGAGCTGGCCGATAGCCAGGCGGCGCCCAGCATGACAGCCGCGAGCGGGAACATGACCGCTTTGGCCAGATAGGCCAATCCGAGAGTCAAACCGAGCAGGAGAAAGGAGGGCCAGTCGTCGCGCCCCAGGCGCATACGCACAATAAGGCCGGCGGCGGTTAAGACAAGGGCCGCCATGAGCATGTCTGGCGTGACGGCCCAGATGGCTATCAGCGAGAGCGCGACCCAAATGAAGAGAGTGTAGCCAATCGATAACCACGCCCAATCCGGGAGTGCGCACATCGCAGGGCCAACCGCCTGGCGCCGATAACGGCCGAGCTGCCGCCAGAAGAAGTCGAAGCAGAGCAGCGCCAGCAGGAAGAGGGCGAAGTTGACCAGATGGACCAGTGGGAACTCCCAGGCCGGCGCCGGCTCGACCAGAGCCATGACCACGCCCAAAATCCAGGCGTAAAGCGGGCTCCATACCGGGTTGATTGCGTTCTGCCAGTCGCCGCGCAGATAGGCGTCGCCCATATCCAGGTAGGCGACGCCGTCTGCGTTCATCGAGCTACTGCGAATGGCAGCCCAGAGCTGCAGCGCGGCCAGCAACAGCGCTGCGAACTGGTAGACAGCGCGAATGCGCCTGCCGCTAACTGCACCGCTGCCAAGCAGCGAGCGGACGCGCGTCGGGGCAGGCATCAACCGTCAGCCCTCATTCTACTGCTCCGATTCGGCGCACCGTCCGTCATAGATAAGATACTGGTCACTCTCGAAGCGCAACAAGCAGTTCTCCTC
>CAZOGK010000080.1:0-4296 GCA_964579295.1 uncultured Ardenticatenaceae bacterium | reverse complement strand
CGCGCTGCGGCGCGGGGCCCTCGCGCGCCGCAGCGGCCGCGGACCCAGCGCCCGCCGCTGCCGACGATGGTCAGCGCCCAGCGCCGGGAGCGCCGCTAGCCGCCGGTCCGCCAACAGCTCATATCTCATATCTATGAAACCCCTGCCGGCAATCGACCAGCGGGGGTTTTTCTCTGGCTGCTTGCGTTCTGCCCGCCGATATGCTACATTTTTCGCACCCAACACGCAGCCTGTAGCGCTGTGAGCGCATTTATTCGTTATCAATATGATTCTCCGGGCGCCTGGGGTCCATCATCTTCTTTCGCACGCTTATGGCTTCGACCGGCAGCCAGTGGTCCTTGAGAATCTCTCGATTAGCAGCTACGGGTGAACGCGTGTTGGCGCCAAGCGTTCATCCTTTCTTTTTATCGAGTTCACATGTCCTTTAGCCCTGAATTTTTCTTCCGCCTGCTTGGAGCAGCCATCGGCGCCGTGATCTTTGGCCTCTTTGGGGGCAATCTGGCGCAGGCGCTGCGCGCCGACCCGGATGCTTACGTCATCATCTTTGGCCTGCTGGGCATCCTCGCCGGCCTCATCCTCACGCCGTATATCACGACGCGGCCGGTCCGCCGCATTCGCCAGCGGTTGATCAGCATGCCGCCGGAACGGCTGGGCGCCATCATCATCGGGATTTTCATGGGTCTGGTGGCCGGCGCCCTCTTTTCGTTTCCGCTTTCCTTTCTACCGGCGCCGTTCCAGCAGATCATGCCGGTGGCGGCGGCCATTCTCTTCTGCTATCTCAGCGTGGTTATTCTGGCCTGGCGCCAGAACGACGTGCGCACTTTCTTAAGCTCGCTGCGCCCGGCCGGTAGCGCCACTTCCACGTCTCGCAATGGCGACCTGCAGGACCGGGACTATATCCTGCTGGATACGAGCGTGATCATCGACGGGCGCATCACCGACATCAGCAAAACCGGCTTCATCCGCTCGACGCTGATGGTGCCTAACTTCGTCCTGGTCGAGCTGCAGCACATTGCCGACAGCGCCGACACGCTGCGCCGCAACCGCGGCCGGCGCGGGCTGGAAGTCCTGGGCATCCTGCAGCAAGACCTGCCGGTGCCCATCAAGTTCACCGATATGGACGTGACCGAGGTGCGGGACGTGGACAGCAAGCTGGTCGCGTTGGCGCGTGAGCTAATCTGCCCAATCATGACCAACGACTACAATCTCAACCGGGTCGCCGAGTTGCAGGGTGTCTCCGTGCTCAACATCAACGACCTGGCCAATGCCGTGAAGGCGGCTTTCCTGCCGGGCGAGGAGCTAACAGTACGCATCATCCAGGAAGGCAAGGAGTATGGGCAAGGGGTTGGCTACCTGGAAGACGGCACGATGATCGTCGTCGAGGAAGGGGAGCGGCATATTGACGAGACGGTGACGGCCACTGTCACCAAGGTGCTGCAGACGACAGCCGGCCGCATGATTTTTGCCCGGATGTAGGCCCGGCCGGCCGTCGCTCGGCTGAGCGATGGTGACCGACGTGGAGAACCTCTACCGCCGCAACGCCGTCCTCGAAGCGCTGCGCGGCAGCCGCCGCCAGCTACACCGCCTCTGGCTGGAACAGGGCCTCAACGAGCGCGAGGCGGCGCCGTTCCTGGCGGCGGCGCGCGAGCGCGGCCTGCCTGTCGAGCGCGCGCCGCGGCAGAAGCTGACCCAACTAGCAGGAGACAGCAGCCACCAGGGCGTTGTGCTCCAGGCCGGCCCCTTCCCCTATAGCGATGTGGCGGCGATGCTGGCCCTGGCGGCAGAGCGAGGCGAGAAACCCTTTCTGCTGCTGCTCGATTTGTTGCACGGCCCGCAGAATATCGGCGCGCTGCTGCGCACAGCCGAGCTGTGCGGCGTGCACGGCGTCGTCATCCAGGACAGGCGCGCGCCGGATATTACACCCAGCGTCGTCACTTACGCGGTGGGCGCCGTCGAACATCTGCTGGTGGCCCAGGTCACCAATCTGGTAGAGACGATGCGCCTGTTGAAAGAGCAGGATGTCTGGCTGGTGGGCATGGATGTGGGCGAGGGCGCGCAGAGTCTGGGCCAGGTGGATCTGGATATGGCGTTGGGCATCGTCGTCGGCCACGAGGGCGAGGGGCTGCGGCGGCTGGTGCGGGAAACCTGTGATTTTCTGCTGCGGCTGCCGATGCGCGGCCGCGTCGATTCGTACAACGTAGCCGTCGCCGGCTCCATCCTCCTCTTTGCCGCCTGGGAAGCGCGCGGCTTCCAGGGCGCCACCCGCTAGGCGCTGCTGCATGGACCAAAGCCGGTTTGAGGTGCGGCAGTGCGGCGACGAGAGCTGCCGCTTTCGCTTTCCGGCCCCGGCAGCCAGCGAGCCGCTTGCCTGCCCGCGCTGCGGCGGCCCCACGGCCAGCGCCGGGCAGCCCTACCCGGAGCGCCGCAATAGCCCGGCTGCGCCGGCGGCCGGCAGGCTGGAAGCCATGCTCGACAATATCCGCAGCATCTACAATGTGGGCGCCATGCTGCGCACGGCGGACGGCGCCGGCATCGGCCATCTCTATCTCTGTGGGATTACGGCGACGCCGGACCATCGGCGGGTGGCGAAGACGGCCCTGGGAGCCGAGGCTGCCGTGCCCTGGAGCGCCCATCCCAACAGCCTGGATGTGGCCGACGATCTGATCGCAAAGGGCTACCGGCTATGGGGGCTGGAGAGCGGGCCGCACGCCGAGCCGCTCTTTGACGCCGCGCGGGCGCCGCTGCACGGGCCGCTCGTCCTTGTCGTCGGCAACGAGCTGGCCGGCATCGACCCGGCCCTGCTGGCGCGCTGTGAGCGGGTGCTTGCTATCCCCATGGCCGGCGTCAAGGAGTCGCTGAATGCGGCGGTCGCCTTTGGCATCGCCGCCTACTATCTGCGCTACGGGCGCGCCTTCTAAGCGGGAAGCTGGCAGTCAGGCCCCGCCGGCCGCGTGCCAGAGCGACACGGTCAAGGTGTGGTAGGTCTGCGGCACCATGTCCAGCGGCTGCACTTCGACAAGCTGCAGGCCGGCCTGCGCCAGCTGCCGGGCGTCGCGAGCCATCGTCGCCACATCGCTGCCGACGTAGATGAGACGGTCGGGCTGCATGGCGCCGACGATCTCTATCATCTCGCGTGACAGCCCTTCAGCCGGGGGATCGACGAGGAGCAGCTCGGGCTGCAGGCCAAGGATGGGCAGCACCTCTTCCACCAGCCCGTGGTAGAGCGAGACGTTGTCGGTCATCTCCAGGTTGGCGGTGAAATCCTCGACGGCATCCGGGGCGGCTTCCACGGCGGCCACTTCCGCCGCGCCGGCCGCCAGGAAGGCGGTCAGCATGCCCACGCCACAGTAGGCGTCGATGACCAGCTCGCTGCCTTCGAGGGCTGCCAGGCGGACGACCGTATCGACCAGTAGTTCCGCCGCCGCCGGGCTAGGATAGAAGAAGGAGCCGGCTGAGACGCGAAAGTCATGCTCGCGCACCCGGCGCACCACGTAGTTGTCGCCCACCAGGTTGGCCGCCGCGCCATCCGGCAGGACGAGGGCGACGGAGACAGGGATGTCCGTGAGTAGCTCCGGCGGCTCGGTGTCGTCGGTTTCCAGGGCGACAAGAAGCGCCTCGTCGTCGCCCAGTCGCAGCGTGGCGCGGCGCAGCCCGGGGAAGGCGCTGTCGATATCCTGGAAGAGCGCCTCCAACAGCGGGTGTATCAGGTAGCAGACCTCGATATCCATCACCTGCTGCAGCGCCGGCGACCAGAAGCCGAGCCCGCCGTCCGCCGTGGGGCTGAAGGTAACGTCCAGGCTATAGCGCCACGGCTCAGGATTGGGCAGGGTCGGCCGCACCGGCGCATCCTCCAGCCGGCCGATGCGGGCCAGCTGATCGCGGACAATGGCTTCTTTGAAGGCCAGCTGCTGCTCGTAAGTGGCATGCTGCCAGTGGCAGCCGCCGCAGAGGCCAAAGTGAGGGCAGCGCGGCTCGGTGCGCGCCGGGGACGCTTGCAGCAGCTCCACCAGGCGGCCGTGGGCGAAGCGGCCCTTATCGACCTCGATGGCCGCCTCGATCCGTTCGCCGGGCAGGGTGAAGGGGACAAAGATGACGCGCCCGGCGTCGTCGCGGCCCAGGGCGTCGCCCCCGTTGGCGATGGCGCTCATTTCCAGTGTGACAGTTTCCATAGGCAAAAAGTGGGCAAGCGGCCCGGCTAGCCGATGCGGCCGGTGGCAATCAGCATGGTGAAGGACAGGATGAACCAGTGAATGAGGAAGGGATAGAGAAATGAACCGGATTGCCAGGCAATGAAGC
>CAZOGK010000079.1:2275-4442 GCA_964579295.1 uncultured Ardenticatenaceae bacterium | reverse complement strand
CATCATAACCGGGCCGCTGTCGCTGCGATATGCGGGCCGCCACAGCCACGCTGTAAAGCGCCATACACGCAGGGGGATTGGCTGCCGGCTGGGCGCGCCCGGCGTATCCGCCTCGCTTGCCGGCCTGCAGCCGGCTTGTGCGCCGGGCGCGCAGCGCCGATAATGGGCGCCATGTGCTATGCCGATGCAGGAGCCTGAATGCGAGAGATAGACGACGCTGACGTTTCCGGTCTGAACGAGCGCGGCAGCCTGGGCGAGGTGGCCCGGCTGGCGCTCAAACTTGGCTTTACTGCCTTCGGCGGCCCGGCGGCGCACATCGCCATGCTGCACGAAGAAGTGGTCGTCCGCCGCAAGTGGATCGGCGAGCAGCGCTTCCTCGACCTGCTGGGCGCCACCAATCTCATTCCTGGCCCGAACTCCACGGAGATGGTCATCCACGTCGGCCATATCCGCGCCGGCTATGCCGGCCTGCTGGCAGCCGGCGCCGGCTTCATCCTGCCGGCCGCCACCATTGTCCTGGCGCTGGCCTGGCTCTACGTCACCTACGGCTCCACGCCGGCCGCCGAGTGGCTGCTCTATGGCATCAAGCCGGTGATCATCGCCGTCGTCCTGCAAGCGCTCTGGGGGCTGGGACGCCAGGCGGTGAAGGGCCGCTTCCTGGGCGCCGTGGGCGTGGTCGTCTTCGCCCTGTATCTGGCCGGCTTTGACGAGCTGGCGCTCCTCTTCGGCGGCGGGCTCCTGGTCATGTTGGTCCAGCTCGGCCGGCGCCGAGCTGGAAACGGGGCAGGGATGGCGGCGCTCCTGCCCTGGCTGGGGCTGGCGTCCGCCAGCACGCTGGCCCAGGTCGTTCCGGTGACACTGAGCCGCCTCTTCCTCATCTTCCTCAAGATCGGAGCCGTGCTTTATGGCAGCGGCTACGTCTTGCTCGCCTTCTTACGCAACGACCTGGTGGTGAGGCTCGGCTGGCTCACCGACCAGCAGCTCCTGGACGCGGTGGCTATCGGGCAGTTCACGCCGGGGCCCGTCTTCACCACGGCGACCTTTGTCGGCTTCGTCGTGGCCGGCTGGCCTGGCGCCATCCTGGCCACGGCCGGCATTTTCATCCCCTCTTTCATCTTTGTCGCCGCGCTGGGGCCAATCGTCCCGCGCCTGCGCCAGTCCCCCCTGCTCGCCTCCGCCCTCGACGGCATCAACGTCGCCGCGCTTGGGCTGATGGCGGCTGTCACCTGGGAGCTGGGACAGTCGGCCATTGTCGACTGGCTGACGGCGCTCCTGGCCGTGACGGCGGCGCTCCTCCTCTTCCGCTTTCAGATCAACTCAGCCTGGCTGGTGCTGGGCGGCGCGCTGGTAGCGCTGGCTTTCCGCTTCCTGGGCGGTTAGCGGCTCTGCCCTCAACGACTGGGGCTGTTGGTGCGGCGCGCAGGCCGGCGCCTGTAGCGTGAGGCCGTGTTCCCTTAGCCTGGCTTGCGGCCCAGAACGCCAGACAACCTGTCTTCCGGCCTCACTGGCTCGAAGGTGAACTCGCTGTAGAGCTGAACATCCTGGAAGCCAGCCTCCTCGTAGAGAGACCTGGCCTGCGCCTGGGTGTAGGAGCGCGTGGCTGGAGAGCGCTGGAATGTTTGCTCGGCGACCACGGCGCCGTCCCGGATCACCTGGTAGGGGTCTTCGCTGTGCTCGCATTCGCTCTCCGGATCGTAGCGTATCTTAGAGATGCGCCGGAACGACGCGGCGTCTGCCTCTCGAGTCGCATTGCGTTCCCATTCAGACTCACGGGGCTCACCCTCGGCCCAGAGTGTCATGAACGGGGCGACCAGCACACCACTGGGCAAGAGATGCTACGGCTACAATCTCGCCGGCGACCCGCAATACGGCAATCGTGACTGGGACGAGATTGAAGACGACGTGCGCATGCGCTGGGAGGCTCAGAATGAAGGCACCTGGGACGAGTTCTCCGGCGCCATCCAGCATGGCTGGGAACAGGTGAAGGATGCGCTGGGCGTAGGTCCCTACCGCGCCGGCGTAGACGATGCCGACGACGAAGCGGCCCACCGCCTCCGCTAACCGCTAATCCGGCCTTTCCTTAGGTCGCTGTCAAGGGCGGCTGTCCCCCATGGGGCGGCCGCCCTCTTTCTTTGGGTAGGGGCTGTGGCCCGGCGCTCACTCCGCC
>CAZOGK010000079.1:0-2175 GCA_964579295.1 uncultured Ardenticatenaceae bacterium | reverse complement strand
CCGCCCGCTCCGCGCCGGGGGCCAGGGGAACGTATTTACGCCGCCAACGCCACGTAGAGCGGGCTGCCAATCAACAGAAAGTCACGCTCGCCGGAACGGTTGTCAGCGCCCGTCTCTACCGCCAAGGTCTCGGCCACGAACTCGACTGTCTGCACTGCCTGGAGCTGGGCGACGAGCGCTGGCAGGCGCCGTAATAAGCGTGCGCCTAAGGTATTGGTAGCGGAGTACGGGCGATCCGTGACCGATTCCCCGACATCGGCTCGCTCGAAAAGAGCCAGTAGACCCGCAAACGGCGATGACGGTTGGCCGGTCGCTCCGCTGCCCGGGTAATCAGCCTCCACGGTGTATCGCGCGGAGCCGCCGAGGAGGACGAAGTGGCGCTCTCGCTCCTCGCTTTGGCCCACGAACAGCGCCGTATCGCCCATAATCCCCCACTGCATGCTCAGCCGGCCGCGGAAGTAGGGACCCGGCATCTCGACGGTGCCGAGGCTTTCCGGCGTGTCGAGATAGCTGAGGACGACGCGCAGTTTCCCATCGCTCCCTTCTAGCGGCGTCTCGCTGCCCGCGGCCAGCGCCAGCCGCTGCTTTTCCCCTATCTGCTGGTAGAGGCTATCTATCTTGCTCTCACAAACATAAAGGTAGTGGCGAGGCGGCATTCAGTTTTCCTCACGAGAGTGCGGGTGAATATGCGCGGCGGCCGGACCGGTTGTGGGCCGGGTCAGGATAGCCGCGAGCGGCTGCCAGGTAATCGCTGCTGTCAAGCGCCGCTACCCCGGGGCGCCGGGTTGTCTGCTGGTGAGTTTCAGGTCGGCAGGATCGTGTCCTTCTTCCGTTTCTTTTCCTTCTTCTCCAACCGCGACTGCTTGCGTTCCTTGGGCGTCTTGGCCGGTTTGTTCTGGCCGCGCTTCTTGTCGTTCTTACTCATTGGCTTGCCTCCGTTGCCGGGCAGCTGGGGTGTCGTCGGGCGCTCCGGTGAGGGCGCCGTCGTCGGCCTGGGTCTCCTGGCCGGGCTCTGCTTCCGCCTTCAAAGTACGCTGCCGGCGCGCCCATGCCAGGAAATCTTCGCGCATCTTGACGGTACGGTGGGGGAAGACGGTCTTTCGCTTCATCGGGTCACTCGTCTCCTTTACTGGATCTGCTCGGGGCCGCGCCAGGAACGGTGGCATGTGCAGCGGCGCGTCCGGGGCAGCCCGGCGGCAGATGAAAACGAGGGCGGCCGCAGCCGCCCTCGCGGGCTTTCCCGGCGCCCGGGCCGGTGCGTTCTAGTAGCGGCGCCGGCTGCCGCCGCCGGAGCGGGAATTGCGGTTGCCGCCGCGCGAGTCGAAGCCGCCGGAGCGCTCTTCACGCGGGCGGGCCTGGTTGACGGTGAGCGTGCGCCCGTGCATCTCTTTTTCGTTGAGCGCATTGATGGCCGCCTGCGCCTCGGACGCCGACGCCATCTCCACAAAGCCAAAGCCGCGCGATTTGCCGGTGTCACGGTCGGTGATGATGGCGACCGAGGTAACGCCGCCGAACTCGGCGAAGGCGTCCTGCAGGTCGCTTTCCGTTGTCTGCCAATCGAGATTGCCAACGTAGATCTTCATGGTGGTTGTTCCTTATTGCTATGGCGCCGCGGTGGCGCGCCTGCTCGGGAGGTCACGTTGGCGAAAAAAAAAGCCGTCCAGACTACAAAGAGCTGGACGGCTGACGTTTCGTGGGTCGCTGTTCCCGGTGCAGAATTTGTAATACGCGGCCACTATAACCCTGGCGCCGCGCGGCGTCAAATAAGCCCACAGCTTATGAGTGCCTGCACATAATGGCTGGAGCTGGTTGCAGCCATGCAGCTCGACCCGCTGGCATGCGCCAGCCCGGATTGACGGCGAGCGTGATGAGTGCGGTCGCGCGACTCGCCGCCGTGGTGCGCTCCGGGTTAGATACTATCCGCTGCCCGGCTTCGGGCCATCATGAAGCGGGTTGCGCCGCCCCGGCCCGCTCCAGATTCAGCGCCAGCAGCCGCTCCAGGATCTGCTCGTCGCTCAGCTCGTGCGGCCAGCCGTAGGCGTCCAGCACGGCGCGGTCCAGCCTGTCGTGGGCCAGCCGCAGCCAGGTGGGGCGCTCGTTGTAGAGGTTGGTGAGCGTGCGCTTCTTCAGCTCGCGCTCCGGCAGCCCGGGCGGGTTGAGCCACGCCTCGCGCTT
>CAZOGK010000078.1:0-6217 GCA_964579295.1 uncultured Ardenticatenaceae bacterium | reverse complement strand
CTGGTAGGCACTCTCGGCGGGTTGATTCTCGTCACCTACGGGGTCATCCCCACGCTGCAGACAGAGCCAGCCTTCGGCCGGGTATATGCCGCCTACGGCGGCATCTTCATTGTGCTTTCCATCCTGTGGGGGCGTGTGGTGGACGGCTGGCGGCCGGACCGCTTTGATCTCGTGGGAGCAGCCATCGCCTTGCTGGGCGTGGCCATCATTATCTGGGGGAGGCGCTGGTTTTAGCTTTGGTCAGGGGCCGGCTACGTCGCGCCGCGGGCGGCGACGGACAGTATCTTTGTTAACTGGACGATGGATGGGCTAACAACTGGAAACGCGCGCCAGCCCGGCGAAATTCACGCCGAGGAGGCCGCTGATTTCCTCGTTGAGCTCTTGAACGTAGGCAGTAACTTCCTGCTGGGCCTGAAAATAGCCGGTGATGACCACACTGGCCTGGACCTCAGCCTGAAGCTGTGCAAAGTGCTCCAGGTCCGCCGCGGTGAAGGTTCCCTGGATCTGCCGCCGGCGCAGTTCTCCTTGAAAGCGAATGTACTCGCGCAGGAGCGCATTGGCCTGGTCGTCAGCGATGAGCGCCTGTTCGGCGGCGCGGTACTGCAGGAAGGGGGCCGAGTACGCCAGATTCTGGCCGAGCGCTTCGGTCGCCTGGACGATGTCAGTGGAGAGCGATCTCATCAGGGTTCTCCTAGCAGCAGCCCCCGCCGCAGGCCGCGGCGAAGTCAAAGTTAATGTACGCCGACAGTGTCCCGGCTACCTGCTGGCAGAGGGCGCGCAGCTGTTCCTCGGCCTGGAAATAAAAGGCGACAGCCGGCTGGGCCAGATAAGCTGCCCGCAGCTGCTCGAGTTCGGCCTGCTTCTCGGCGCTTGCCGCGCCGGACATGACTATGGCTTGTAGTTCGCGCTGTTTCTCCTGGAAGGCGAACATGACCTGGCGCGCGGCAGCATCAGCGCGCAGCGTTGCCGCCGCGGCATCGAGCGCGGCGAATTCCGGTGCAGCTGCCAGGGCAGCGGCGAAATCCGCAGCGGCCTGGCGAACCACGGCCGGCGGCGCCACTTCCAATTCGTCTAACAAGGGATCCATGTTACTTCTCTCCAGGTTCACGAATGGTCGCCGATGGCGGTGACGCCCAGGGCCTCCAGCCGCTTGCGGATCGCGGGCATGGAGAGCTTGCCGCCACTGCTGAGGACGTCGCCGTTGACAAACACAAGCGGCAGCTGCGCGGCCTCGGGTAACGGGGGACAGTCAGGCTCGAAGAGATCGTGGTAGGTGACAGAGACGGCAGGGCCATACCGTCGCTCTATCTGGCGGCCGATCCACTGCGCCAGCTCGCGCCATGTCTCCTGTACGCCGGTGGCGCAGGCCACGGGCGCGCCGACGATCTGAATCACGGCTGTCGCTGTCATCTGCAGCAGCCTCCAGAGCCGCAGGCGCAGCCGGGGCCCGACGAAGACCGGTCGCTAGGGCCGCCGCTCGCCTGGCCGATGAAGATGCCGGCGGTCAGGATCTGCTTTGTCTCGGCAGCATGGCAGACAGGACATTCTGGGTGCAGGCCGGCCTCCTTCTCCTGGAAGCTCGCACGCATGGTGAAGGTGTGCTCACATTGTTTGCAGTGAAAATCGTAGAATGGCATGGCTCTTTTCTCGTGATTCCAAACCAGCTAAACGGCAAGCGTCTCCGGATACATCTGCTCGCCTAAATCGGACAGCATCTCCAGCCCGGTGACCTCCCGCGGTAGGAGCGGCAAGGTCAGCACTGGCACGGCGAAGCGCTCCTGGATTTCGGCCAGATAGTGCTCCTGCATGGCGCGCCGGGCGCGGGTGAAGGGTGTGTTGGCCTGCTCCAGCGGGATGACGAAGTTGGCGACCACCAGCCCGGTGGGAATATCCAGCGTGCCCAGCTCTTCGCTGGCGCGGTAGGCCTCGATAATGGGCGTCGCTTCCGGGTACATAACGAAGGCAAAGGTGCTGCGCTCCGGGTCACGCATCATGTCGATGACGCCGGCGAAGCGCTGCTTGGCCACGTCGTCGGCCACGGCCGTATCCACTGAAGAGAAGACCTTCACATCGAGCTGTTTGCTCCACTCGACCGGCAGCTCCAGGAGGCGCAGCGTGTGGCCGGTCGGCGCCGTGTCAAAGACAATGGCGTCCCACTCACCTTCCGAAGCATACTCGATAAAGCGGTCGAAGGCGGCAATTTCCTCGGTACAGGGGGAGTCCAGCTCTTCGGCCATCACCCGGATGGCCGCTTCCGGCCGGCCGCGCTCGCGCGCGTCGTCGAGGATACGCTTCTTGTAGGCGTCGGCCGTCTTCTTGGGGTCAATTTTGGCCGCCCAGAGGGACGGCAGCTCGGCCAGCGGCGCCGGCTCGTTCCCGACCGGCTCGCCGAGCACGTCGCCGAGGTGCGCCGCCGGGTCCGTGGTTAAGAGCAGCGTCCGGTAGCCCTGGCGGGCCAGCCAGACGGCGGTCACGCAGGAGGCCACCGTCTTGCCCACACCGCCTTTGCCCGCAAAGAACAGCGTGCGGCTGTGGCCGTCAGGCGTCACCCGCGGCAGCACGTCCCGGGGGCTGGGCAGATGGAACGCTTCGAGGTCGCCAGAACCATTGCCGCCCATCGCCTGACGGGGTAGCGTCTCTGTTTCGCCATTGAGCAGGCCCGCTACGCCGCGCAGGCGGTCAAGCCCCTTGATTTCCCCGTCGAGCAGGAACATCCGCCGCGTGGGGTAGGGCAGCTCGCTTTCAATCCGCTGCAGGTAGCCCGCCTGCATCGCGGCGCGGGCCGCCATCAGCTCGTTGGCCGTCTCTGCGGGTGGAATAATGCCGTTCACGATGAGCTCGTAAGTCTGGATATCCAGCTTGCGCAGCTCGCCGATGGCCCGCGCCGTCTCGTGCAGGGCGATAGCCTCCGGATGCAGGACAAAGACGAAGCGTGTGTGTTCCCCGTCACGCAGCTGGGCCAGGGCGCGCTCGTACTTGTGCTTGGCTTCCTGGATGGCAGCGGCCGGCCCGATGCACGTCTGCCCGCTGCCCTGCTCGGCGGCGCTGATCGACTGGCTCCACTCGGCCGGCAGCTCCAGCAGGCGGATGGTATGCCCGGTGGGCGCGGTATCGAAGATGACCACGTCAAACTGGACCGGCCGGTCGGCGGCCCTGTCGAGCACGAGGAAGTCGGTGAAGCGGTCGAAGGCGGCGACCTCGGCCGTGCAGGGGCCGCTCATCTGCTCGTCGATGACGGCCACCATCTCCGGCGGGAACGCCGCGCGCAGCGGGGCCAGCGCCCGCTCCTTGTATTCCTCCGTCGCCCGGTCCGGGTCGATTTCCATCGCCCAGAGGTTGTCGATACCCACGAGCGGTGTGATATGGTGGCCGATAGGCTGCTCGAAGACGTCGGCCAGGTTGGCGGCCGGGTCGGTGGTGACAATCAGGGTGCGCCGGCCGGCTTCGGCATAGTGGACGGCAGTGGCGCAGGCCATGCTCGTCTTGCCCACGCCGCCTTTGCCGGAGAAAAAGATAAACTCGGTTTCCATGTCAGCTCCTGTGTTGCTGCGCCCGGCCGCATAGACGGGCGGGGCGCCTGAGCGTTTAGTGAGTGCGGGCGCCGTTGAGCGCGATCCGGATTTCGTCCAGGGTTGGGTAAGCGCCCACTTTGACCACCTGCTCGCGTACGATGGTGATGGGTAAGGCCGCCATCTGCTGCTCGCGCACCAGGCGCATGACGTCGCCGTTGTTGATGAACTGCTGCGGGTGGCTGGTCATCTGATAGCGCTCCACGCGGATCCCCTGCGCCTGCAGGGCGAGGATCATCTCGTTCACGTCCAGCAGCGTCTGGTCCAGCGCCGGGCCGCACAGCCCGGTCGGGCAGCACATAGGCGGATCAAATAGGGCCACATCGACGGTCTGGTTCTCGGCGGCGACCGGCGAATCGGTCAGGGTAATCATTTCCTTCATGAAAGTTCAAACTCCTTCGAACTACTCTGGCAAAAAAAGGGGGTCAGGCTCTTTCCAGAGCAATGTTGGTAAGAGAAACGACACTGCTGCCGGGCCCGCAGGTCGGACGCCGGGGCTTGATACGCGCCGGATCGAAAAAGGCGCCGTAAGCGGCATTCAATTCCGCCAGCGCCTGCTCATTCAGCGAGTAGTACAGCCAGCGCGCGTCCACGGCGTCGCGCTCCACGTCGACCAGCCCGGCGTCGCGGAGCAGACCCAGGTGGTGGGAGATGAGGTTCGGCGCCATCTCCAGCGCGTCCCCCAGCTCGCAGTTGCACTGCACGCCTTCCATCAGCAGGTGGACGATCTGCAGCCTTTTTGGATTCGCCAGCAGCTTCAACTGCTGGGCGAGGCGCTCTATATTCGTGGGGGGGCGGGCAATATTCATCAATTACTCTCAAAATAGTTCAAGTCTTTTCGAACTATATCCCGGCGGGCAGGCTCTGTCAAGGCAATTGGAGAAACAGGATACGCCGGGCCGGCAGCGAACACAGGCTGGTCTATGCTGCACTCCTCCGCGTGACCCGGGCAACTCGGCCCCCACGCACCGACCGACTCGGGGCCCGCTCAGAACACAATAAGGTCGCTGTCCGCGCCCAGAAGTGCGGACAGCCTCTCGGGTCGGTCAACAGATTGCGAGGGCGCGCCCTCGCCAGGATCACTCAGCCGCGCTTGCGCGCCGTAACCTTAGCACTGAAGACGGCCGTCCTGGGCTGAGCGCCGCGCTCCTCCGCCAGCCGGATTTGTCCGGCGACCTCCGGGCTTAGCTGCGCCACGGCTTCGTCTACCATCTGCTGGTCCCAGTAGGAAGGCGTCAGGGTCACGTCGCTGAAGCCGGCGGCCTCGATGGCGGCGACGTAATCGGCCACGTCCAGCGCGCCCGCCACGCAGCCGGCCCAGGCAGCCAGATCCTGCTTCACGGCGTCCGGCAGCGGCCCGTCGGTGACAATGTCGCTGACCGCCAGGCGGCCTCCCGGCTTCAGGACCCGGTAGATCTCGCGGAAGACCTGTGGTTTGTCCGGGCTGAGGTTGATCACGCAGTTGGAGATGGCGACGTCCACGCTGTTATCGGCGACGGGCAGGTGTTCGATTTCCCCCAGGCGGAACTCCACGTTCGCTGCACCGACTTTGGCCTTGTTGTGCCGCGCCCGATCAATCATCGCCGGCGTCATGTCCACGCCGATGACCCGGCCCGACGCCCCTACCTTGCCCGCAGCCAGGAAGCAATCGATGCCACCACCCGATCCCAGATCGAGCACAGTCTGGCCCGGTTCCAGCGACGCCAGGGTCACCGGATCCCCGCAGCCCAGCGACAGGTCGGTCACCTCCGCCGGAAGCGAGCTTACCTCCGGATCGTCGTAGAGCCCGGTAATCGTATCGAGCTGGACGACACCGCCGGGGCTGCAGCAGTCAGGCCCGCAGCCACAGCCATCCTGGCCCCCACCCCGCTCGGCGATCTGCCCATAGCGTTCGCGGACAGCCGCCCGCACCTGCTCCTGATTGCCAGCCTGCAATGTATCAGCCATCGTCGTTCTCCTTACTATCGAGCTATTTGCATGTTTCGATATGTCGGGCCAAAAAAAGAGGGCCTCAGCCCACTCCCGGCGCCGGCGACATGATGAGACGGATGTTCTCGTCCGGCGCGAATTCCTCGGCAACCTGGCAGCAACCCTGAGCCAGGCGCACCTGGTTGAGCGTGTAGAGCACCTGTTTGCCCTGCCGGGCAGACGTGACCAGACCGGCGTTCTTCAATATCTTCAGGTGATGGGAGACCGTCGGCTGGGCGACGTCGAGCGCGGCGACGATATCCCCCACGCTGAGGAGCCGGCAGCAGCAGAGCGACATGATCTTCTGGCGCGTCTCATCCGCCAGCGCCTTGGCAAAGGTGACGGTATCGATGGCAGGGTTGGCCTGTGTCATATCGAAATCCCTCTATACGACGCTATTCTAATCGAAGTTTATCGATATGTCAACCGTTTCTGGCAATCGAGAGTTAATCAACTTCGCGGCTATACAATCTCAATGAGATGAGCCAGGTAGGTCGAATGTCGTCGCCGGTCAAGTTGCCGCTTGTTCCAGGCGTGGACAAACAATGCCACATGTGCTCTTAAGGTCTACAGATGGTGAGAAAAACGACGTGAGCCCCGCATCAGCCCGGCCAGGTAGTGCCGAAGCTGGTGCAGTTCAACCGGCTGCTGCCGGCCGGAGGTGCTCGATGAAAGCACCC
>CAZOGK010000077.1:3957-6979 GCA_964579295.1 uncultured Ardenticatenaceae bacterium | reverse complement strand
GTTCTGATTCTTATAGCCTGTTACCAGGCGCTGTTAGTCGTCATCAGTGAGCCAGACACCTATGGCGTCACGGTCGCAGAAGCGATGAACCTCCTTATACCGCCCGTGTTGGGGCCAACCCTCGCCAACTGGGCCATCTATTTTCCACTGGGATTTGTCTTCGGCCGCTATCCGCGTGAGGTAAAGCCGCTCCTTGAGCGCTGGCGGCCTGTCCTGGCTGTGGCCGCTCTGGCGCTGTTCGGCTTGCATCTTGCAGAGAGTATCTTTTCTCTGAGCGCACCGTGGGCCCACCGCGTGGCGCCGCTCTGTTTCGCCTTGATCATTCCGGTGATTCCTTCCGGCGCTATTCCCTTTGAGCGGACTCTGGCGCGCGTGGGCAAGCGTTCCTATGGGCTTTATCTGACACACATGATACTGCTCGACCTGATGTTGCTGGCTATTCAGCATATAGATAGCCGTCTCCTGAACTACCAACTGCTCTTGATGCCATTTCTGTTCGTGGCAGCCATGTTGATACCGCTGGCCGTGATGGAATATGTCGGTAAGAGCCCGGCCAGCCGCCGCTTTTACCGTTACGCATTCGGCTAAAGCTTGCCTCGTCGCCGACTGTCTAACATTCTTTGCATGCGCGCGCCAAAATATCGGCGTTGCATCGCGGCTGGCCCACTAACGACGTTTTCCTCGCAAGAATAGACTTTAGGGAGTAGAGGATGTACCGCAACTTCGTCACGGCATACGAGACGTTTTGCGAATCGCAGGTAGAGGACCCGCTGTGGGAGACCCTGCATTTAATCGATTTGCTTTCGGATGGCGCGCTGCGCCGCCTGGACTCTGGTCACCTGGGGAGTACGGGCGTTGAGCTTAGTCACCTGGTCCAGGCACGGGAAAACGGCAAGCCCCTAGAATATGCGCTTGGACTCGCGACCTTCATGGGTCTGTCCTTCTACAGCTCCCCAGCCGCCCTGATCCCCCGCCAGGAAACGGAGCTGCTGGCGAATACGGTGCTGGCGGAAATCCTGGAGCGGGAGAAAGCCGGCGGCCCAGTCATGGTGGTGGACGTGGGTACGGGCAGCGGGAATATCGCCGTGGCGCTGGGCGCCTACTCGCGCTCTGCCCAGATCCTGGCTACCGATATCAGCGAGGATGCCATTGCCCTCGCGGCCAGAAATGTCGGCAAGTACGGGCTGGAAGAGCGGATCAGGCTCTTCTGTGGCGATTTGCTGCAGCCGCTCGTTGGGCAAGGGTTGAAGAATTGCGTCGACATCGTGGTCTTTAATCCCCCCTACATTCCGACCCAATCAATCGGCCGGCTGGACCGCAGTATCACTGATTTTGAGCCCGTAGTGGCCCTCGACGCTGGACCGTATGGTATTGACTTCTTCCGGCGTGTGGTCAATGAGGCGCTGCCCTTCCTAAAGCCCGGCGGGCTGCTCGCCTTTGAAATCGGCGCCGGGCAGGACAAGATCGCCCGTCGTTTCGTCGAGAAGGCAGCAGGGTATGAGAACGTCCGCTCGGTTAGCGACCATGCCGGCATGGTGAGGGTGATCGTTGCACACCGTAAGTAAGGCCGTCCACCTCTCCCATCAGGAGCTCAGAGCGCTGCTGGCCCGCTGGCAGGATGCGTGGAATCGCCATGATCTGGAAGCAGTCATGTCGCTATTCCACGACGATGTCCTGTTCGAGAATTGGACGGGACAGCGCGTGCGGGGCAAGCGGCTGCTGCGCCGTGCCTGGACCCCCTGGTTTGCCAACCCCGGCGGCTTTCGCTTCATAGACGAGGAAATTCTGGTCGACGAGGCCGAGCAAAAGGCTGTCTACCGCTGGCGGCTAGAATGGCCTTCACAGGAGGCTGGTCATCTGGGTCGCCGCGAAACCCGGCACGGCCTTGACGTGCTTCACTTTCATGATGGCCGGATCGTCCAGAAGCTGACCTACTCCAAGACGACCGTTATGATTGAGGGCGACCGCGTCCCGCTCGTGGCTTGCCCTGAGTCGCCGGCCACCAACGGCTGACCGTCACTCCGTGGGCAACTCGCAGGCATTCCGGTCGCCCACTCGGCAACTCGCCGCCCCCAGACAACAACAGCTAGATAGGAAAAGGATTTGCGATGATCGAAACAAAAGCTCTCATTCGCCGCTTTATCGCCGATAACCTCATGTTCAGCAGTAATGGTTTCGGCCTCTCGGACGACGATTCCTTGCTGGAAGAGGGGGCTGTCGACTCCCTCGGGGTGATGGAGTTGGTCATGTTCGTCGAAGAGGAGTTCGGCCTGCAGGTAGCCGACGAAGAGGTGACGCCGGAGCATTTCGACAGTGTGGACCGGCTCGCCAGCTACATTGAGCGCAAGCGCTCTGTCTAGAGTGACGCCGTTGGACGCAGCGATGGACGCCACGGCCCAGGCAAGCGGAGGAGTTCAGTCAGGACTCGACATGCATTTAGTTCAGGACTTCCTCGAACAAAGCGCGGCGCGTACGCCCGACAAGGTTGCCCTCGTCTATGATGGGCAGCGGCTCACCTATGCGGCGCTAGATGCGATGGCTAACCGCATGGCGCGGGCGCTGTGTGACCACGGTGTGGCTGCCGGCGACCGGGTGGCCCTCTTCCTGCCCAACAGTATCGAGCTGGTGGTGGGCATCTTTGCAACGCTCAAGGCGGGCGCTGTCTTCGTGGTCGTCAATAGCACCACCAAGCGGGATAAGCTCGTCTATATGCTGAACAATTGCCGGGCCAGCGCCATCGTTGGCATGGCCCGCCAGGCCCCGCTGCTGGGGCAGCTCCTTGGCGAGGCGCCGTCGCTCCGGGTCGCCGTCCTCGTAGGCACGGCGGGCCAGGAGATGACCGCCGCGCGCCCCGTGCTCAGCTTTGCCGGCATCCAGGAAGACTACACGCCGGAACCGCTGCCGCGCGCCGGCTATGAGGATGACCTGGCCTGCCTGATCTACACGTCGGGCAGCACGGGCGAGCCAAAGGGCGTGATGTCGGCGCATAGCAACGTCGTCTTCGCCGCTTCGTCGATCATCA
>CAZOGK010000077.1:0-3857 GCA_964579295.1 uncultured Ardenticatenaceae bacterium | reverse complement strand
AAGGGCGTGATGTCGGCGCATAGCAACGTCGTCTTCGCCGCTTCGTCGATCATCAGCTATCTGCAAAACACGGCCGACGATATCGTCATCAATACGCTGCCGCTTTCTTTCGATTATGGGCTCTACCAGCTGCTGATGACCTTCAAGTTTGGCGGCACGCTCGTTCTGGAGCGCAGCTTCGCCTATCCGGTACAGGTGCTCAAGCGCATGGAGGCGGAGCAGGTCACCGGCTTTCCTGGTGTACCTACCGTCTTCGCCATGCTGCTGCAGATGGATCTGAGCGGCTACGATCTAAGCAGCCTGCGCTATATCACCAACACGGCGGCGGCGCTGCCGCCGAGCCACATCCTGCAGATCCAGGAGAAGTTTCCGCACGCGACGCTCTACTCGATGTACGGGCTGACGGAGACCAAACGCACTCTCTATCTGCCGCCGGAACAGCTCGCGGTCAGGCCGGGCTCCGTCGGCATCGCCATTCCGGGCACGCGGGTCTGGCTCGAGGACGAGGCCGGCAACCGGCTGGGCGCTGGAGAGGTCGGCGAGCTGGTTATCCAGGGCCGGCACGTCATGCAGGGCTATTGGGAGAACCCGGAGGCGACGGCTGCTCGCTACCGGGATGGGGCTGATGGCGGGCGAATCTGCTATAGCGGCGACCTGTTCCGCATGGATGAGGATGGCTATTTCTACTTCGTCAGCCGCAAAGACGACATCATCAAGAGTCGCGGCGAAAAAGTGGCGCCCAAAGAAGTGGAGAACGTGCTCTATGCGCTGCCCGGCGTCGCCGAGGTTGCCGTGATTGGCGTCCCCGATCCCGTCCTGGGCGAGGCTATCAAGGCCTTCATCGTCAACAAGGGCGCCGGCCTGAGCGAGCGTGAGGTCATCCAGCACTGCCGGGCGCACCTGGAAGATTATCTGGTGCCGCAGATAGTCGAGTTTCGTGAGGCGCTGCCGAAGACGACCAGCGGCAAGATTAAGAAGACGGACTTAAGCTGATATGTGTGGCATTGTAGGCCGGGTAAACCTGCGTTGCGACGAGGCGGTGCCGATTGAGGCGCTGCAGACGATGCTCGGCGCCATCCGCCATCGCGGGCCCGACGAGTTTGGCGTCTACACCTTCAACGACGAGCGCAACCGGCTTGGTCTGGGCAGCGCGCGGCTGAGCATCATCGACCTCAGCAGTGGGCAGCAGCCGATGAGCAACGAGGAGCAGAGCCTGTGGATCGTCTTCAATGGTGAGATCTTCAATTATGTCGAGCTGCGCGCCGAGCTGGTAGCCGCGGGCCGGCGGCTGCTGACCCAGTCTGATACCGAGGTCATCATTCATCTCTACGAGCAGCTGGGCCCGGCCTGCCTTGACCTGCTCAACGGGCAGTTTGCCTTCGCTATCTGGGATGAGCGCCGGCGCTCGCTCTTTATTGCCCGCGACCGCCTGGGTATCCGCCCGCTGCACTATACCTATCAGGACGGCAACCTGACCTTTGCCTCAGAAATCAAGGCGATCCTGGCCTACCCTGGACTGGCGGCAGAGCTCGATCCGGTGGCGTTGGACCAGACGTTCACCTTCTGGAGTCCACTCTCCCCGCGCACCGCGTTCAGGGATATCGTCACGCTGCCGCCGGGCGCCTGGATGCTGCTGGATGCGGACGGCGAGCTGACCATCCGGCGCTACTGGCAGATGCGCTTCCCGTACGTGACCGGCGAGAAGCACGACCCTGCTCCGGAGGCGGAAGCCGCCGCGCAGCTGCGCGATCTGCTGGTCGATGCCACGAAGCTGCGGCTGCGGGCCGACGTGCCCGTGGGCGCGTATCTCTCCGGCGGCCTCGATTCGTCCACGATTACGACGCTGGTCAACCGCTACACCCCCAACCACCTGGAGACCTTCTCCATCGCCTTTACCGATGCGGCTTTTGACGAGAGCGGCTACCAGGAGCAGATGGCGGCGGCGCTCGGCACACAGCACAACCAGATCACCTGCAGCCACGCCGACATCGGCCAGGCCTTCCCCGATGTCATCTGGCATACAGAGGCGCCGCTGCTGCGCACCTCACCTGTGCCGCTCTACCTGCTCTCGCGGCTGGTACATGAACACGGCTTCAAGGTGGTGCTGACTGGTGAAGGGGCCGACGAGTTCCTCGGCGGCTACAACATCTTCAAAGAGGCCAAAGTGCGCCGCTTCTGGGCCCGCCAGCCGGAATCTGCCCTGCGCCCGGCTTTGCTCAAAAAGCTTTACGCCTACGTGGGCAACCTGGCGGAGGGCAATGCCGCCTACCTGCAGCGCTTCTTCGGCCAGGGTCTGCACGAGACCGACGACCCCTTCTACTCGCACCGGATTCGCTGGAACAACACGGCGCGCGGCAAGCGCTTTTTCTCGCCGGAAATGCTGGCGGCCAGCCGGACCACCAACGAGGCGACGGCGCCGATCACGCTGCCACCGGGCTTCCAACAGTGGAGCCCATTGGCCCAGGCGCAATACCTGGAGGCGACCATCTTCCTGCCGGACTACCTGCTCTCCTCGCAGGGGGACCGGGTAGGCATGGCTCATTCGGTCGAAGGGCGCTTCCCGTTCCTCGACCATCGCGTCGTCGAGTTCTGCAACGCGCTGCCGGCTCACTACAAGCTGCGCGGCCTGCAGGAGAAGTACCTGCTCAAGCGCGCCATGCGCGATTTGCTGCCGGAAGCCATCTGGAAACGGCCCAAGCGACCCTACCGGGCGCCGATTCACCGCTCCTTCTTCCCGGATGGGCGCGCCCTTGATTGGGTCTCCGAGCTGCTATCCCCGGCCCGCATCGCCGAAGCCGGCATCTTCGAGCCGGCAGTCGTGGGCAAGCTCATGCAGAAAATGGAGCGCACCGGAACCCTCGGAGAGACCGACGACATGACGCTGGCGGGCCTGCTCTCCACGCAATTACTCTACCATCACTTTGTCTCCCAATACCGTCGCCCGCAGCCGGTTGGGTCGAACGAACCGTGCCGCGTCATCCGTCGCGGTGACCCGGCTCAGCATGCCGCGCTGTCCACGAATGACCGGGGAGGAATGGCGCTAACCCTATGAACAGCAACGGATTTCACCGCAACATTCTCCAGCTTGACCCGGCGGCGGAAGTCGAGCGGATTGTGGCTACGATGCGCCGCGACATCTTCGACGTACTGCATCGCAAGGGCGGCGTGCTCGGCGTCAGCGGCGGCGTCGATTCGGCGGTCGTCCTCGGCCTGGCTGTGCGCGCTCTCGGAGCGGACAGGCTGGTCGCGCTCCTGCTGCCGGAGATGGAATCGAGCCCCGACAGCGCGCGCCTGGCCCGCCTGGTCTGCGCCCAGTTCGGCATCACGCCGCTGGTCGAGGATGTCACGGCGGCGCTCCTGGGCTTTGGCTGCTACCAGCGGCGCGACGAGGCCGTCAGGATGCTCTTTCCCGAATACGATAGCACCTACCGGCTGAAGATCACGCTGCCCGGCGAGCTTCTCGACCAGGATACCCTAAATATCTTCCGCGCGACGATTATCAGCCCGGAAGGTGAAGAGAAGAGCCGCCGCCTGCGGCCGGAGCAGCTACGCCAGATTGTCGCCGCCTCCAACTTTAAGCAGCGCAGCCGCGCAGCCATGCTCTACTACCACGCCGAGCTGCACGATTACGCGGTCATCGGCACGCCGCAGAAGAATGAGCACGATCAGGGCTTCTTCGTCAAGTACGGCGACGGGGCGATGGACGTGCGGCCGATTGGTCACCTGTACAAGACGCAGGTCTACCAGCTTGCCGCCTATCTCGGCGTGCCGGATGAGATTTGCTCTCGCCCGCCGACATCGGATACGTACAGCGCCGGCAGCACGCAGGAAGAGTTCTTCTTTCGCCTGCCCTTTGA
>CAZOGK010000076.1:0-7473 GCA_964579295.1 uncultured Ardenticatenaceae bacterium | reverse complement strand
AGGTGGCCGGTGCGGCGGGGAGCCGTCCGTGCCACCTCTGGGCGGGGAGCAAGGGTAGTGTAGCAGGGTGTGGGGAATGTGCAAATGGGTCAACGACACTGGTGACCATCTACGCCTTTCAGACACTCCATGTAAGCGCGCCCCCGCTTCAGATCTTGCTCAGCAGATCGCCGGTGCGTACCAGGCCAGATTGGACGACGCGGGCGTTCATGCCGCGCAGCCGCAGGGCCTTTCCCGTTGGCGAGTTGACGAAGAGCACGGCATCGCGGCCAAAGCGCGCCATGAACTTCTCGCAGCCGGTGTGCGGCGGGGGCGTCACTTCCAGCACGGCCGTTCCCGCCGCCAGCCGCGTGCCCGGCGGCAGGTTGTCGATGCTCAGATCCATATCGACGTAGAGCTGGTCGCCGGCCAGCGCCCAGCGCTCCTTTTCCCGCGCCACCAGAGCGATCAACCGGGCGTTCATCACCGTGATCTGGTATTCGGGGTGCTCGGGGTCGCGGATCTGCCAGTAATCGCCGATCAGTCCCTGGGCCGTGTCCAGCTGGCCTTCGCCGATGACTTCGCGCTCGTCCAGGCGCGGCCGGCGCACGATCAGCTCGATGCGCCCGGCATCACGAGGCGACTGGCGGATGTTCTCCAATCCGGCCTGTAGCTCGACTTGTGAAAGGTGTCTCATGGCGGCGTTCCTATCTACTACAGCTCTTATCTTTTCCGGACCCTAGTTTGAAGCCAAATGGACGATCGCGCCAGAAGCGCCGCCAGCGTGAGCACGACGCCCCAGTAGACGACGTACTCCGGCACGGCGAAGGCCAGCACGGCCAGTGGGCCGCTGCCCTGCAATAAAGGCACCCTGTCGAGGATGTCCAGCAGATAAATGGCTGCGCCGTGCTCGACAAGCGACGCCAAACCGCCGAGCAGGCAGAAGGTTACCACCGGGTTGCCGGGAAGGCGGCAGGCGAGCCACCACAAGAGCAGGCTGGCGCCGGCGTAGATAAGCGGCGCAAGAAGCGGGATGATGATCCGCAGCCGGGAACTGTAAAAGAACCGGTAGTAGCTCTCCCAGCCGCTCCAGACGATGACAGCGGAGAAAATGCCCCAGAAGAGGGCGGCCGCCAGCGGGATGGCCCAACGAACCCGCTCCAACCGGTGGCGAGGTAGGTAGCGGGCCAGAAGCCAGAGGAGGATGGCGGCGACCACTCCCCAGACCAGTGTGGCTCGCCAGTAAAGCTCATCGGTCAGTTCGGTTTCCACCTGCATGCACCTCCGCACGCCGCTGCTACTCTCATCATAGTTGCTACGGGTCTCTACCGGCAGTGCCATTCCTCATGACTTGTCGCCGCCAGAGCCCGCGCCGGCTGCCGGGGTTATTTGCACACAAGCGGCCGCCGATCCTACCATCCATCCCCATGAACCATCTCACCATCAGCCGGACGCTGCGGAGGGCGCTGCTCGCAGCGGTAGAGCAACTGCTCGAGGAAAGCGAAACGCCTGGCGCCGCCGTTGCCGTCTGGCTGGACGGCGCGCCCGTTCTGGAAGCCGGGCTCGGCCACATGGATACGGCGCACACCCGGCCCCTGCCGGCCAACGCTCGCTTTTACCTGTACAGCGTGACAAAGAGCTATATTGCCGCCGCCCTTCTGCAGCAGGCGGCGCGCGGCGCATTAACGCTCGACCGGCCTATCCAGGACTATCTGCCTGGGCTGGGGCTGCCGCGGCCGGTAACCGTGAGGCAAATCCTTAACCACAGCGCGGCGCTGCCCGACTACGGCGGGATGGCGGCATACCACGAGGCTGTCCGCAGCCACCCCGAAGCGCCGTGGCCGGAAGCGCGTTTTCTGGAGCTGGCGGCGGCGGCCGAGCCTGCGCCCCCAGCCTGGCGCTATTCCAACCCCGGCTTCCTCATCCTCAAGCTGCTGCTGCAGGAACTTAGCGGCGCCTCGCTTCAGGGCGCGCTGGCCGCACAGCTCTTCCGGCCCCTACGGCTGGCGGATACATTCGTCGCCGCCAGCCTGGCCGATGCGGCGACGCTCACGCCGGGATACAGCGCCTTCTTCAATGGCGCGGGAGAGCTGGAAGATGTGACCCGCTGCTATCATCCGGGCTGGGTCTCTCATGGCGTGCTCGTCTCCACTGCCGGTGACGTGGCGCGCTTTTTCCAGGCGCTGTTTGCCGGCGACCTGCTGCCGCCGGAGCAGCGTGCCGCGATGGCCGAGCCGGTCGTGCTGCCCTTCACGCACCCGCTGTTCCGCCAGCCGGCCTATGGCCTGGGTGTGATGATCGACGCCGCTTCTCCCGATGGCCTGGTCATCGGTCACGCCGGCGGGGGGCCGGGCTACGCAACCGGCGCACTCTGCTTCCCCCAGGTTGCCGGGCACAGCATCACCAGCGTGGCCCTGGCCAACCGCGACGTGCCCGATCTCGGCCTGGCCATCGCCCACCGGCTTGGCGCGGAAATAGCCGGGGAGCTGCTGGCGTGAAGCGGGCCATCGTCGGCTTCCACCAGGATGAGGTGGGCGACTGGGTCGCCGAGCTGGCCTGCGGGCACGGGCAGCACGTGCGCCACAACCCGCCCCTTTCCAACCGGCCCTGGGTGCTGACCAGCGCCGGGCGGCAGCGGTTCATCGGCTTTGAGCTTGAGTGTAAGAAGTGTGACGAGGAGGCCGGCCGGGGAGAGGGCGCTCAGTAGGGCTGGTGGGCGTTCTGCAGCCGGCGCGGCTGGTTGTCGGAGAGCAGGCCGGCGTGGGTGCAGTCCATGTTGGGCGCCCCGCTGCGGAAACAGGACTGGCGCTCTGGCTGCCCGTCGCGCAGCATCAGCCCTTCGTAAGCTTCCTCGCCCCGCTGGAAGCGCCAGCCGGAGAGCACAATCGTCTCCAGCGGCTGCCAGACGTTTTCGTACTTGACGCCAAAATGGACGTGGACGCCGCTGGCGTAGCCGCCCTGGCACGATGGGCTGCCCACGCGGCCGCCCGCCGGCACCCAGGCCCCGTCGACTACCCGGTAAGCAAGGTGGCCGTAGACGGTCTGCCAGCCGGTCGTCGCATCGCCGTCGCCGTCATGGTCGAGCTTGACCCAGTTGCGCTGGTAGTCGATGGCGCGACCCGCGGCGCTGGACAGCACCCAATGCTGGTGCGCCACCGGGGGCGTGCAGCCGGTCACGCCCGGCGGCTGGAAGTCGGCGCCGGAAAGGGGCAGCCGCTTGCTGCCGTCGAAGTTGTGCGGCCCGCCGGTCAGGTACCAGGTCTCGCCGCCGGGCCAGGGCAGGCGCAGCGGCGGCAGCTCGCCGAGCTGCGCTCCTGCCGGCGGTCGCAGGCTGCTCTTGCCGGCCAGCATGGGGCCAAAGTCAGCCTCGTAAGCAGCGGCCAGCTGCGCTTCCCAGGCGAGCAGGGCGGCCAGCGGCTCCGCCCCGCCGCCGTAGAGCTGGACGAAGTAGTAGTTGCGCAGGGCGTAGGTAGCGGCGTTGCCGGCGACCGGCAGCGCAACGTTGGCTGGCAGTGGGCGGTTGGGGGCATTGTTGATGCCATAATAAGCGTCGTAGAACCAGCGGGAGAGAGACATGGCCGCCAGGCGAAACCAGTCGGCGGTCGCCGCCGGCGCGCGGGTCGGCCGGTCGCTGGAAAGGGCCGAAAGCTGCACCTCGCCCAGCGCCAGCAGCAGCGCCGGGCTGACGCTGTAGGCCTCGCCGAGAAAGGTGATGGCGGCCGCGGCGGGCATGGGGATGCCTTCGACCGGCTCCAGGGTGGCGGCGGCCAGGAAGCTGCCCCGTTCTTCGAGGAGGCGCTGCACGGCCAGCTCGCCGCGCAGCGGCCCGCTGCTGAACTGCTCGTCGCTGATGGCGACGGCCGGCGCCAGGCCGGCGGCGGCGCCGTGGCCGGGGGCGGCCACCAGCAGCCCGCCCAGCGCCAGCAGGATGAGCCAGAAAACGGGCGGCGGACGCCGCTTAAGCTGCTTACGAAACACCATGTCTTGTCGTGCCCCTACGGCTAATAGTAACATGAATGACGCCGCGAAAGCGACCCATCACAGACGCAGCCCGGTTTTTGCGTTATAATTTTCACAGTGGCTTTGCCGCCGTGGCCCTGCCACTGTTAACAACACAATCGGTTTAAGGAGGAAGGAGACAATGAAACGCACATCACGCACATCCCTGATCCTGGTAACCATCATCCTCACCCTCTTGCTCGGCGCCTGCCAGCAAGCGAGCGCTGAAAATCACCTCGCTGCTATCCAGGATGCCGGCAAGATTGTCGTGGGCACCTCGGCCGACTATCCCCCCTTCGAGTCGGTGGACGAAAACGGCAACTTTGTCGGCTTCGACATCGCGCTCATCCAGGAGATCGGACGGCGTATGGATCTGGAGATCGAGATCCAGGATATGCCCTTCGACAGCCTCATCGCCGCCGTCCAGGAAGGGAAGCTGGACCTGGCAATCTCTGCCTTTAATTATGACGAAGAGCGCGACCGGAGCGTCGACTTCACGGAGCCCTACTACTTTGCCGAGGACGCCATTCTCGTCGCCGAGGGCTTCGACGGCGCCATCGGCGCCCCGGAAGATCTGGCTGGCTATGTTGTCGGCGCGCAGACGGGCACCACCCAGGACGGCTGGATTACAGACAATCTCGTCGACGGTGGGACGCTGCCAGAAAGCAATTACTTCCGCTATGAGCGCATCGACCAGGCGGCGCTGGACCTGAAAGCCGGCCGCGTCCAGGCTCTGCTCATGGAGAGCGTCGTGGCCCGCTCGCTCGCCGCCGACCTGGGCGGCCTGCAGGTGGTCTATGAAGGCGAGGTTTCCAGCGGCCCGATGAACATCGTCGTCCCGGAAGGTGACGCCGAGCTGACCGCGGCGCTCAACGAGGTCCTGGCCGAGCTGCAGGCCGAAGGCTTCGTCGACGCGCTGGTGATGGAATATATGCAGTAACAGAAGCGAGCTGCCAGGCGGCCGGCTCTGGGCCGGCCGTCTGGCCCACCATGTCTACCACCTTCGTCTACATCGCGCAGGGGCTGGTCGTGGCCCTGGAAGTCATCGCTATCGCCCTGCCCCTGGGCTTCGTGCTCGGCGTGCTGCTGGCTATCCTGCGTGTCTACGGGGGCCCCATCCTCGCGCCGCTCATCGCCGCCTACAGCGCTGTCATGCGCGGCGTGCCGCCGATTGTGCTCCTCTTCATTCTCTTTTTTGGCGTGACGCGCGTCGTCAATCTCTCGCCGCTGTGGGCCGGCGCGCTGGCGCTGGCGCTTATCAGCAGCGCCTACCAGCTGGAGATATTCCGGGGCGCCTTTGGCGCGGTCAGCAGCGGGCAGATGACGGCGGCGCGGGCCATTGGCATGAGCCGGGCGCAGGCCATCCGCAACATCATCCTGCCGCAGGCGCTGCGCATCGCCATCCCGCCCTGGTCGAATGAGGCGGCGACGGTGATCAAGGATTCCTCGCTTGTCTATGCCCTGGGCGTGCCGGAGATCCTGCGCCGGGCCCAGTTTGTCAGCGCCAACACCCGCGAGCCTTTTATCGCCTTTGGCGTGGCGGCGCTGCTCTACTTTGCCATGACGCTCACGGCGGGCCGGCTGCTGGAGTACGTGGAGCGCAGGACGGCCATTCCCGGGGAAGCGGAGCGCTGAGCCGGCGCGCCGCCGCGAGGAACGACGATGACTGAACCATTGATCCGGGTCCGCGACCTGCAGAAGAGTTACGGCGAAAAGGCCGTTCTCAAGAGCATCTCCCTCGACATCTATGACGGCGACACGGTGGTGCTCATTGGTCCCAGCGGCACCGGCAAGAGCACGCTGCTGCGCTGCCTGAACCTGCTGACCAGGCCCGACGGCGGCCAGATCTGGTTTGACGGCGAGGAGATTACGCGGCCGGAGGTCGACGAAGACCGGGTGCGCACGCAGATGGGCATGGTTTTCCAGGATTTCCTGCTCTTCAATCACCTCACGGCGCTCAACAACGTCGCCATTGGCCTTAACAAAGTGCTGGGCATGGACAAAGAGGCGGCGCGGCGGAAGGCAATGCAGGAGCTGGACTACGTCGGCCTGGAGGAGCACGCGGACAAATATCCGGGGCAGCTCTCAGGCGGGCAGAAGCAGCGCGTGGCCATTGCGCGGGCGCTGGCGATGGACCCGCGCGTGATGCTCTTCGACGAGCCGACCTCAGCCCTCGACCCCGAGCTGATCGGCGAAGTCCTGACGACGATGGAGCGCCTTTCCACCGAAGGCATGACCATGGTCTGCGTCACCCACGAAATGGGCTTTGCCCGCGAGGTGGCCGATAAGATCGTCTTCATGGAAGGCGGTGTGGTGGTGGAAGAAGGGCCGCCCGCGCAGATGTTTACCACGCCCGCCGTGCCGCGTACACGCGAGTTTCTGTGGAAGATTGCCGAGCTGTACGGCGACCATGATTGAGCTGACCGAGCTGTTCACGCGCTATGCCGGCCAGCTATGGGCCGGCACGCTGATCACCGTGCAGATCACGCTGGTCGGGCTGGCGCTGGGCTTCCTCATCGGGCTGCCAACGGCGCTGCTGCGTGTCTACGGCGTCCGGCCGCTGCGCTGGTTGGCCGTCGCCTACGTTGAGCTGGTGCGCGGCACGCCGGTTCTCGTCCAGCTATTCATCGTCTACTACGGCCTGCCCGATCTGGGCATTACCCTGGACCGGCTCCCGGCTGCCTACATCGCCATGGGGCTGAACAGCGGCGCCTACCAGGCGGAATATTTTCGCGGCGCCGTGCAGGCGATTGGCCGCGGGCAGATGACGGCGGCGCGGGCCATCGGCATGAGCCGCCTGCAGGCCATCCGCTACATCGTCCTGCCTCAGGCGCTGCGTCTGGTGATCCCCGCCTGGTCCAACGAGCCGGTGGCGCTGATGAAGACTTCGGCCGTCGCCTTCATCATTGCCGTGCCAGACGTCATGACGCGCGCCCGCACCATCGCCGCCCGCACCTACGACCCGATGACGGCCTATATCGCCGTGGGCCTCATCTACATTGTGCTGGTTGCCCTGTTCATGCTCGCCCTGCAGCAGCTAGAGCAGCGGCTGCGCATCCCCGGGACCGAGGTCGAAGTACAGCGGCTGTAATCAATCCTGCCCGGCGCGGCGGCGGGCGAAATCGTCCCAGCGCGCCTGTAGCTCGCTATCGCCAATGCGGCCGCCGAGGAAGTCAAATGCCCAGCTCCAGTAGTTGGGCGCTTCGTTAAGCCGGGCGGCCAGCATGGTCAGGTCCGCTTCAGGATTTTCTGCCAGCAAGAATTCGACGACTCCATGGGCCTGCAACCATGGCGTGTCGCGCCACGAGAAAAAGGCCTGGCCGTACCAGCTGGCCATCGTATCTTCAAAGAGCTGAAACTCGCGCTCCAGCAGATAGTGGTAATGCTCCTGGGTCACCGGCCAGGGCTGGACGCCCCATTGCGCCAACTGGGCGTCGAGCAGCGCCTCGAAGAGCGGCGCGCGGCTGCAGCAGTCCCAGGACCATAGCTCGCGGC
>CAZOGK010000075.1:0-7729 GCA_964579295.1 uncultured Ardenticatenaceae bacterium | reverse complement strand
GGCGACTGCGGGTAATAGGTAGCCATCTCCGCCAGCGTCCGGTCGGAGAAGATGACGTAAGGCGGCACGCTGGCAGCCTCCGCCAGCGCCAGGCGGTGGGCGCGCAGCAGGGCAAATAGCTCGCCGTCGTAGTCCTGTGGCGCGGCGCTGGCGCGTGCGGCCGGGGCAGCGTCGGGCAGCGTTCCGCGCACCTCCTTGCCACGAAAGACCTCATAGGCCAGCGGCGTCAGGCGCAGGCTACCATGCTCCATATCCTGTTCCAGCAGCCCCTGCTGGATGAACTGCCGCGCCAGATACTGCCAGTCCTTCTTGCTGAATTCGCCGCCAATGCCATAGGTAGAGAGCCGGTCGTGGCGGCGAGACAGAACCCTCTGTGACTGCGAGCCGCGCAGCACGTCAATCACGTGGCTCATCCCAAAGATTTCGCCCGTGCGTTTAACGCAGGAAAGGAACTTCTGCGCCGCAATGGTCAGGTCATCTTGCCCCCCTTCTTCCTGGTTGAGACAGTTGTCGCACTGATCACAGCGCTCCGCTTCGTACGCCTCGCCAAAATAGCCCAGCAGCGGCGCGCGCCGGCAGCCCTTCGTCTCCGCATAGGCCAGCATCGCGTCCAGCCGCCAGCGCGCGCCGCGCTGCTGCTCCAGCGTCTCCTGCTGGATGAAGAAGTTGATCGTCTGGATGTCATTATAGGCAAAGAGCAGCAGGCATTCGGCGGGCAGCCCATCTCGCCCGGCCCGCCCTATCTGCTGGTAGTAGCTGTCCAGATTCTTGGGCAGATCATAGTGCAGGACGAAGCGCACGTTGGGCTTGTTAATGCCCATGCCGAAGGCGATGGTAGCGACGATAATCGTCTCTTCCCCATGAGTAAAACGGCGCTGGTTGCGGCGCCGCGTTTCGTCGTCCAGCCCGGCGTGGTAGGGCAGGGCCGGCCACCCCTGCGCCTGCAGGCTGGCCGCCAGCGAGTCCACCAGGTTGCGCGTGCTGCAGTAGATGATGCCCGCCTGGCCGCGATGGCCCTGCAGGAACTGCTGCATCTGCGCCAGCCCGTCGGTGCGCGGCTCGACGCGCAGCTGCAGGTTCTCGCGGTCAAAGCTCGCCAGGAACTGAGCGGCGCGGGGAATAGCCAGCGATTGCAGGATGTCCTGCCGCACCCGTTCTGTGGCCGTCGCCGTCACCGCCAGGCAGGCCGCTTGCGGCAGCCGCGCGCGCACGGCGGCCAGCTGGCGATATTCCGGCCGGAAGTCGTGGCCCCATTCGGAGATGCAGTGCGCTTCGTCTATCGCCAGGCAGGAGACGCGGCTCTGCTCCAGCAAGTGCAGCGTTTCCGGGCGCAGCAACGTCTCCGGCGCCGCGTAGAGCAGCTTTATCTCGCCCGCGCGGATCGCCTGTACCGTGTCCAGGTAGCCCTCGTAGCTCAACGTGCTGTTGAGAAAGGCCGCCGGGATTGCCAGCTCGCGCAGCTGTTCGACCTGGTCCTGCATCAGCGCAATCAGCGGCGAGACGACCACGGTTAGCCCTTCCAATAGGAGCGCCGGTAACTGGAAGCAGAGCGATTTGCCGCTGCCGGTTGGCATCACCGCCAGCGCATCCTTCCCCCGCAGCAGCCGGGCGACAATCTCTTCCTGCAGCGGGCGGTAGTCGTCAAAGCCAAAAACGTGTTTCAGGACGTGGCGCGCTCTTTCCACGGGCGGCAGCTGGCCTACTTCTGCCGCTACCGGGTTTGTCCAGACCCGGCCGCGCTCGGGACGCCCTCTCGACGCTTGGCGAGCGGATGAGATTTCGTCCAGATCAAATGGCTCCGGCGGCAGCGGCAGGGGTAGCGAGTTATCAAACTCCGTCGCCGCAAACGGATTGTCCGGCCAGCGCGGGCTGTCGTCGAGCCAGCCGGAAAGCTGGACGTAGCAGCGCGGCTCCCGGTCTGGCCTGTCGGGCGGCTGCCACCAGTGGGCCAGGGAGACGCGCAGCAACACCCCAGCCGGTATCTCGCGCAGCGGCTCCTGAAAGCCGACAAAGGTCAGGGTGCGCCCGCCGTCGGGCGTTGGGTAACGGTAGCGGATGCGCTTGCCGCTATCGTCCAGCTGCAGCGACCGGTCGGGCCGCCAGAACATGGTGCTGGCGGCCGGCACGCCGCATCGTTCGGCGATGTAGAGGACGCCGCCGGCCGTGTGCTGCGCCATCCCTTCAAAAAGCACGTCGAGGCCACCGCTTAGCGGCGGCATCCGCTCCTCGACAAAGGCTGCCAGTTCGTCTATAGGCGGCAGGCGCCGCTTGCGCTGCACGACGATGTTTTCCACGTGCGGCGGCTCTAGCGGCGGGAGGTCATAATCCTCTATCTCCCAGACGTCGCCGAGCTGGTATTCCATGTTGAACGCGCTGTTCTCCTCGACGTCGGGCGCGATCAGCCGCAGAGAGCGACCCTCAAAGGTGACGCCGCCGACACAGGCGCCGCTGCCCATGCGCGTTTTCGCCACGATGACGACCTTCATTCTCTTCCCCTTTCCCCGCGGAGCAGCCGGGCGCTACCCCTCAGGCACAATATGTTCGACATCAACCGCCAGCTCCTCCGCCAGCCAGGCGGCGGCCAGCGAGCGGTGACAGGCAGCCGCTTCCCGCTCCACACAAAAGAGCGCCACGACCCGCGCATCGTCCGGTAGGGCATCTACAAAAAGCTGCGCCGTCTGCGGCTCCAGGATCTCGCGGCGGTAGGCCTCGGCAAAGGCCGGGCTGATCTGGCTGCGCTCGCGCCGCGGCGCCTTTGAGCGCGCATCCGCCGCTCGCTGATAGTCGCGCACCGCCTCGGTCGGCGCCAGCTCCAGCAGATGGACGTAGCGGATGCCCAGCTCCGCCAGCCGTGTCTGCAGCCGCTGGCTATTGGCAAAGGCGTAGGCAGCGCCGCGCACGCCGCGCCGGCGACGGATATCGATAAAGGTGTCGACGCCCGCTTCCTGTAGCGCGCCGAAGAAGCCAGCTTCGGACGCGCCATAGACGCCGATAGTGACCACCTTAAGCATCGTCTTCTCCTGGGTCATAGCGCTTGCGCGACGTGTAGTCCAGATCGAATAGAGGCTGCTTCCCGCCATGCAGGCGCCATATGACTTCTTCCTGTGACGCGAGCCGGTCATTCTCGTCAATGTGCGCCAGCGTCATCTCCTCGCCGGCCAGCATCGCGCCAATCAGCTTGCTGCGATGGCACTGCTCCGGCTTCCCCTCGCTGCACATGAGGGCAACGCGCAGCCCCTGCCGCTCAGCCGTGCGCAGCCGTTCCAGCCCGGCCTGAAAGAAATCCTTCTTCTTCACCTTCTCATAGTCCACTTTGCCGTCTGTGTAGCAGCTCGGGTCATCAGGCTGCCCTCCCAGCGCGTCGCCCATGAAGACATAGCGTATGCCAGCCGCCTGCAAATGGGCTGCCAGCGCCTCTTTGGCGAAGTCAGGCTTGTAGCGCGAATAGGGCCGGGAACGGATGTCGATGAGATAGTCGATCTGGTAGCGGCGCAGGACGGTGATGAACGCCTCAATCTCCCGCGCCCCATAACCAATCGTATACAGCGGAGGGTTGCCCATAAGCCGATTGTACGCGAAACGGGTGTTCTACCAAATCCGCATGAAATGCCGTCGCGGCGGGCAATCTCCCGCGGCGGCGCTACAATAGCTCCTGTTCACGGCTGCGAGGCAAGCGATGGATGACGACAGGCTGCGCGCCCTCTACGACAGGGCGCTGCGACAGGATATACGCTACCGGCACACCCACCGCGAGGTCGTGGGCGGCGTCGTCCGCCACGTCGCCGAGCCGCCGCGGCTCAGCTTCGTGCTCTACAGCGACCTGAACAAAGAGAACGCCGACGCGGCCATCGCCGAACAGGTGGCCCACTTCCGCGCTCTGGGCCGGCCGTTTGAATGGAAGGTGTACGATCACGACCGGCCCGCAGACTTGCGCGAGCGGCTGCTGCGCCACGGCTTCATTGCCGACGAGCCCGACACGATTATGGTTCTCGATCTGCAGCGGCCATCCGAATCACTGCTACGGCCACTCGAGGCCGATGTTCGCCGCCTGACCGATCCCCGCCAGCTCGACGACGTCGTCGCCATCCTGGAAGGGGTCTATGAAACCAGCTTTGGCTGGGTTTACCCACAGCTCGGCGGCGACATGGCCATCCCCGGCTACCTCAGCGTCTACGTGGCCTATGTCGACGGCGCGCCGGCCAGCGCCGCCTGGATCTACTTCTACCCCGATAGCTCCTTTGCCGGACTCTGGGGCGGCTCGACGCTGGCCCGCTATCGCCGTCTGGGCCTCTACGGGACGCTGTTGGCCGCTCGCGTGCAGGAAGCGCTGCAGCGCGGCGCCCGTTACCTGACCATCGACGCCAGCGAGATGAGCCGGCCTATCGTCAATCGCCACGGTTTTCGCCTGTTGGCCCGCGCTCATGGCTGCCAGTGGCGCCCCATGCTGGACGAGGGGCCGGAGGCAATGCACGATGACGCTGCACAACATTGAAGCCTTCGCCGAGGTCGAGCGGCTGCTTGTCGTCGGCGCCCACGCCGACGACGCCGAGACGATGTGCGGCGGCACGCTGGCCCTGCTGGCCCGCCGCGGCGTGACCCTCTTTCTGGTGAACTGCACCCTGGGCGACCTGGGCACGCTAGACCCGGCGGTGGCGCGCCCGGCGCTGGCAGCCGTCCGCCGGGCCGAGACGGCCGCCGCCGCCCGCATTCTGAACATCGCCGAAAGCTACAATCTCGGCCATCACGATGGCGAACTGCTGCCCTCGCTGGAGCTGCGCGCCCAGCTCGCCCACCTCTATCGCCTGACCGGCGCCGACACGCTCTTCACCTTCGATCCCTTCTGGGCCGGACAGATTCACCCGGACCATCGCGCCGCGGGCCAGGCGGCCGTCGACGCCTACATACCCGCCAAGATGCCCCTCTATCGGCCGGAACAGCTTACTGCGCCCGGTGCCGCGCTCGGCCGCCTGCAGCGTATCTTCCTCTTCGCCACCGAGCGCGACCCGGAAATCTACGTCGACGTCACCCCGGTCTATGACGTGAAGATCGCCGCCAGCCTGGCCCATGCCAGCCAGTTCCCGGAGGGCGAAGCCAACCTGGAGTGGATGAAAGAGCGCGACCGCGCCGCGGGCGAGCGGATTGGCGTCCCATTTGCCGAGCCGTTCCGCCAGCTGGCCGTCTGGTAAGAAAAGAGATAGAGGCGCGCCGTGACTGCTTGCTCTTGTCCCGACCAATCCAATAAGATTGGACCATTAAGAATAGCGCCGGTCTGATTGCGGTAGCCCTGACCGGCACGGAGAGAAGCGATGGCCGACGATTTGCAGCTCTGGAAGAAGCCGGAGGCAAAAGAGATATACATGATTGCGGGCTGGCGCCAGTGGGCCGACGCCGGGTCAATCAGCTCCAACCTGCCGCAATATCTGATCGAAGCCACCGGCGCGGAAGAGATTGGCGCCATCGGCTCTGACGACTTCTACCTCTTTCAGATCCCTGGCACACACTCCCTGGTGCGTCCGGAAGTCACCTTTGTCGATGGCTTTCCCGACGAGCTGGAGTCGCCCACGAACCAGTTCTTCTACGCCGGCGAGGGGGAGCGTGGCGTTGTCTTCTTCCTTGGCGACGAGCCGCATCTGCACGTGGACCGCTACATCGCCGCTCTGCTCGACGCCGCGCAGCAGCTCGACGTGCGCTGCATCGTCAGCCTCGGCGGCGTCTATGGCGAGCTTCCTTACGACCGCGAGCGCGCCGTCTCGGCCGTGTACAGTCTGCCGGAGCTTAAAGAGAGGCTGGAGGCGCTGGCCGTCTCCTTCTCCGACTACCAGGGCGGGGCCAGCATCGGCTCGGTCCTCTGCCGCCGCGCCATGGAGCGCGAAATGGCCCACGTTGGCCTCTATGCCTTCGTGCCCACCTATGACTTCACCAGCGTGCCGGAAATCGGCAACGCCATCCAGATCGAGAACGACTTTATGGCCTGGCTGGGGGTCATGCGCCGCATCAACCACCTGCTCGGGCTGGAGTTTGACCTGCTTGACCTGGAGCAGAAGAGCGAACGCCTGATCGAGCTGGTAGACGACAAGATCGAGGAGCTGGACGAGATGGCGCCCAGCATGGGTGTGCGCGACTACATCGCCCGGCTCTCGGAGAGCTTCGAGGAGCGCCCTTTTGAAGCGCTCGGCGGCGTCTGGGAGGACGAGCTGAAGCGCCTCTTTGACGACGAGGAATAGGGCGCGCCCGCTAATCCCCCTGGCGGCGGCGCGCGAAATCGACGAATGAGGTCAGCGCCTGCGGGTTGCGCATAGCGCCCGGGTTAGCGGCCCGTTCCAGCGGGCGCCCTGTCAGGATGCGGCGCACCGGCAGCTCCATCTTCTTCCCACTCAGTGTATAGGGGATTTCGGG
Organism: uncultured Ardenticatenaceae bacterium; assembly: GCA_964579295.1. Lineage (GTDB taxonomy): Bacteria > Chloroflexota > Anaerolineae > Promineifilales > Promineifilaceae > JAAYYY01. Next base: position 1,333 of record CAZOGK010000075.1, on the reverse strand, counting down.
CACCGCCACGATCTCGTCCGGGACGTGGCGCGGCGAGATCTGCTCGCGAATGACAGCCCGGATCTGCTGCCGCAGCCGCTCGTCCAGCACCGCACCCGGCGCCAGCACGACGAAGAGCGGCATGTACGATTCCCCGACCAGTCCCTCCAGATCGACGACAAGACAGTCGGCGACCTCTTCCAGCGACTGCACTGCCTGGTAGATCTCGGCGGTGCCCATGCGCACGCCATAGCGGTTGATGGTCGCGTCGGAGCGGCCGTAGATGACGCAGCCGCCGCGCTCATTGATCTTGATCCAGTCGCCGTGGCGCCAGACGCCGGGGTAAACGTCAAAGTAGCTGGAGAGGTAGCGGGCGTTCTCGTCGTCGTTCCAGAAGTAGAGGGGCATGGAAGGCATCGGCCGGGTAATCACCAGCTCGCCGACCTGGTCGATGACCGGGTTGCCCGCCTCGTCCCAGGCTTGCACACTGGCGCCCAGCGACGGCGCCTGGATTTCCCCGGCATAGATGGGCTGCGTGCGCACGCCGCCGAGAAAGCCGGTACAGAGGTCGGTGCCGCCGCTAAACGACTCCAGCGCCAGCTCCCGGTTGACGTTCGCATAGACCCAGGCAAAGCCGGCGGGAGAGAGCGGCGAGCCGGTAGAGCCCAGCGCGCGAATGGCCTGCAAATCGTAGCGCTGATTCGGCTCGATCCCTTCCTTCATGCAGGCATGGATAAAGGCAGCAGAGGTGCCGAAATAGCTAGCGCCCGTTTCCGCGGCGAGCCGCCACTGGCGGTACAGGTCCGGATAGCCAGGCGCGCCGTTGTAGACGACGATGGCGGCCCCGCTGAGCAGCGCGCCTACCAGATAATTCCACATCATCCAGCCGGTGCCGGTGTACCAATAGAAGCGGTCAGCCGGCTTCAGATCCATGTGCAGCACAGTCTCCTTCAGATGCTCCAGGATGATGCCCCCGTGGCCGTGCACAATCGGCTTGGGCAGCCCGGTTGTGCCCGAGGAGTAGAGCACCCAAAGCGGATGGTCGAAGGCTACCTGGGCAAACGATAGCTCCGTCTGCGCCTCCGTTGGCGGCCGTGCCGCCTCCCACAGCATCGTCCGCTCCATCCCCTCGATCGCCTCGTCGCCCTCGTACAGCTGGGGCACGAGGATCGTCTGCTGCAAGGTGGGCAGCGCCGCCTGCAGCTCGCGGACCACGGCGCGCCGGTCGAAGGGCCGCCCGTTGTACTGGTAGCCGTCCACCGCCAGCAGCACCTTCGGCTCGATCTGGCTGAAGCGGTCGAGCACGCTGCGGCTGCCGAAATCGGGCGAGCAACTCGACCAGATGGCGCCCAGG
>CAZOGK010000074.1:3503-8188 GCA_964579295.1 uncultured Ardenticatenaceae bacterium | reverse complement strand
CAGCAGTTCATCGCCCAGCCCTCTCTCGGCAGCGAGTCGCCGCTGCAGGGGCTGGGCATCGACCTGTCACAGTTAGGCGACCTGCTCAACCCCAGCAGCGGCAGCACGCAATACGAGCAGCTGGAGTGCATCGGCCTCGATCCCAACCTGGATCTGCTGGTCGGCGTCATCCGCGTCAAGCTCTCCTCCGGCTACTCCGGCGGACTGTGCACGGCTGGCAGCCGCGAGTACGTGACCTTCTGGGCCGACTTTGACAACAACGGCACCTTCGAGACCTGTCTCGGTACGACGTCGGTGAACGTGCACGATATCCAGAATATGCCACAACGGGGGCTCGAATATGCGGTCTTCCTGCCGGTGGACCTGAGCAAATACCGGCGGCCCTGCCAGCGCGGACCGGTGGTCGTGCGCGTGCGGGCCATTCTCTCCTGGCAGGTAGCGCCGCCGTGCGCCAACCCCAACTACGTGCCGGTATGGGGCAACCGCCTGGAGACGCTGATCCACATCAAGCCGGGACCGGTGGTCACGCCCGGCACACACATGCCGATCATCCAGACGGTGGGCAGCATGGACGTAGGCGACGTCAATCCCGCCAGCGGCCTGGCCACCGGGCCGGCCGTGCTCGCCGGCTTCACCGCCCACGATAGTCCCTTCGGCGGCGTGGTCGTCGTCACCGGGCACATTGGCAATGCGCCGGACATCAGCGCCGGGGCGACTAAGCTGAAGTACCGGGTGGAGGTCAGCGGCGATGGCGGCGCGACCTGGCAGCGGCTGACCAACTCCTTTACCCTGCCGCGCGACCAGCTGCTGAACGGCGTCTGGAGCGACCTGCCCACTATCACCCAGACGGTAGACGGCGACGACTGGTACGAATACCAGGAAGACCTGGTGAACGGGCCCGGCAACGCCATGATCTTCCCCGTCGGCAACGTCCTGGCGCGCTGGAATACCGGCGGTCTCAGCGGGGTGTGGCGCCTGCGCATCCGCGCCATGGACCCGGCGGCGCCCGGTCCCGTGTGGACGAGCAACGTGGTCACCCTGCGGCTGGATAACACAGCACCAGACGCGCTGCTGACCATCACCTCCGGCGGCGGGGCATGCGCCGACTTCACCATCGGCGACGTGATCACTGGCGACTACGAGGCGAGCGACGAGCACTTCCGCAGCCTCAGCCTCTCGCTGTCGCCGGCCCTGGGCGGCAGCTTCACCAACCCGGCGCCGCTGCCGCCAGGGGGGACCATGCCCCTCTCGCGGAGCTACGCCGGCGGCGTCCCCACCAGCGGCGAGGCTGGCAGCTGGTCGCTGGATACCAGCGGCATGCCGGCCTGCGGCTACGTGATTACCCTCAACGTGTGGGACCGGACGATCCGCAACAGCGGCTTCGTCGGCCACCATGCCACGGCGGTCGCCGGCCTCTGCCTGCGCGAGACCAGCGACTAGCGCCTGAGCGAGAAACGGGCCGGGGCCGCCCCCGGCCCGTTTCCTTCCCGCCCCAATCTGCTACAATCGACGGCGACAGCGGCTCAATGCGGAGGTGAATCATGGCCGAAGCCGTCATCCTGGAAGCAGTACGCTCGCCCTTCGGGCGCCGCGATGGCGCCTATCGCCAGACGCGGCCCGATTCGCTGCTGGCGGCCGTGCTGCAGGGGCTCATGGAGCGGGCCGGCGTGCCCGCGCAGGCAGTGGAAGACGTGGTCACCGGCTGCGTCACGCAGGCGGGCGAGCAGGGGGCCAACATCGGCCGGCTGGCGACGCTGCTGGCGGGCTTCCCCACGCGCGTGCCGGCGGTGACGCTCGACCGTATGTGCGGCAGCAGCCAGCAGGCGGTCCATTTTGCCAGCCAGGCGATTGCCGCCGGGGATATGACCGTGGCCATTGGCGCGGGCGTGGAGAATATGACGCGCGTGCCCATGTTCAGCAGCCTGGGCGGCGGCTTCGAGACGCTCAACCCGGATCTGCTGGCTGCCTACGAGCTGGTGCACCAGGGGGAAAGCGCCGAGCGCATCGCCGACCGCTGGGGCTTTAGCCGCGACGAGGTGGACGGCTACGCCGCCGAGAGCCACCGGCGCGCCCACGCCGCCGCCGCCGCCGGTTGCCACGGCGAGATTGTGCCCCAGCCCGGCGTGGACCGCGACGGCAACCCCTTCACCCTGGCGCACGACGAGGGTATCCGCCCGGTTGTCGACCGGGAGCGCATGGCGGCGCTGCCCACCATCTTCCGCCCAGGCGGCAACGGCGTGGTCACCGCCGCCAACGCCAGCCAGATCAGCGACGGCGCCGCCGCCGTGCTGCTGGCCGACCGCGCCTGGGCCGAGGCGGAGGGGCTGCGGCCGCGCGCCCGCTTCCTGGCGCGCGTGGCCGTGGGCGACGACCCCACACTGCAGCTCACCGGCGTCATCCCGGCCACGCGGCTGGCGCTGCAGCGGGCGGGCCTGACCCTGGCCGACCTCGATTGGATCGAGATTAACGAAGCCTTCGCCACCGTGGTGCTGGCCTGGGCGCAGGAGCTGGGGCCGGAGATGGACAGGGTTAATCCCTGGGGCGGGGCCATTGCCCACGGCCACCCGTTGGGCGCGACCGGCGCCGGCCTGATGGCCAAGATGCTGGCCGGCCTGGAGGCGACGGGCGGGCGGCTGGGCCTGCAGACGATGTGCATCGGCCACGGCATGGCCACGGCGACCATTATCGAGCGGCTGCGTTAGGCTGCGCGTGCAGACCTGACAGGTTTCCTAAAACCTGTCAGGTCTTGAGAAGGTTGCTGCCCGCGGCCCGTCGCTGGCGCGCCGGCTGCTTGACAAACTCCTCCAGCAACAGGAGGCGGATGACCCCGGTGCCCTGCAGCACCAGGTTGGCCCGCGGCGCCAGCTGGCGGACGCTTAGCCGCTCCGGGTTCATCGTCAGGCTGAAAGCCCTGGCCGTCACCACCCGCGCCGCGCCGATGTCGCCCACCAGCGAATCCTCCGTACCCTGCTCCAGCAGCTCCGCCACCTCCGCCGGCAGCGGCGGCGCCGGCGCCGTCTCTTCCTCTGGCAGCAGAGCGGCTAGCTCCGGCGGCAGCCACAGCGTCGCCTCCTCCAGCGCCAGCTCGCGCCGCAGGGCGACGGCACGCCGCACCCGGCCCAGCGCCCGCAGCAGCAGCCGGATGCTGTTCATATCCTTCTCGAGCGAACGCGGCGACCTGCTTAGATAAGCCAGCACCGCCCTGGCCTGCAGCCTCGCCAGCAGCACCGCCGCGTCGAGCGGCTCGCCGCTTCGCCAGGCCACGGCCAGCGTCTGTTGCTCCAGCGCGCTTAACCCCCACCGCGGCCGGTGCAGCCCGTGCCGGATCTGCGGCTGCTCGTCTGGGTAGCGATGCCGCCGGCAGAGCGGCGGCTCCGTGCCTGCCAGCGCCCAGCGCCGGCATTGCCGTCCCTTCTGCGTCGTCGCGGTGCAGCGCCGCCCGGCCGCATCGTCCGCCGGACCCGGCCAACACCAGGGCGTGCCGCCTGCTGCCAGCGCGGCGTGCACCGCGCACAGCTGCTCGCCTGCCACCGCCCATTGCCGGCAGCGCGCCCCGCTGCGCGCCGTCGCCGTGCAGCGCCGCCCGGCCGCCTCGTCCGCTGCACCCGGCCGGCGCCAGAACGCGTCGCCTGCTGCCAGCCGCGCGTGCGCCGGGCACAGCGGCTGCCCGTAGCGCTCTTCGCTCTGCCGCACCGCCCACTGCCGGCAGCGCGCCCCGCTGCGCGCCGTGGCCGTGCAGCGCCGCGGCTCGCCTGCGGCCGGGGCGAACTGCCCAGCGTGCACCAGGCAGAGCGGCGGCTGGCTGCCCGGCGCCGCCCAGCGCGGGCAGCGGCTTCCCAGTTGCGTCGTCGCCGTACAGCGCCGGGGGTCATCCTCGGCGGGTACCGTCCGTCCAGAATGCGCCGCGCATAGCCGCTCGCCCGCTACGGCCGGACGCCGGCAGCGCCGCCCCGCCTTTGTCGTCGCCCGGCATTGGTTCGGCCTGGCCGCTGGCTCCATGGTCTTCTCCTTCCCCGCCGCCTGGCATACACTGGCTCGCGCTCCCCCCGCGCCGCCATCATAGCACGTATGTTCGCCTCCTGCCACGGCCCACCCGACCGTCTCCGCCCCGCCCCGCCACCAGCGCCCTGTACCCGGCAGCCACTTGCCTCGCGCGCCGTTCTGCTCTACCTTATCCCCCGCACCATCCGCCAACGGAGGAACCATTGATGAACGGCGACGACGAGCTGAGAGAAGAGCTGGTAAACCTGCTGGTCAAGCGGCAGGCGCACATGGACTTTGAAGATGCCGTGGCCGATTTCCCGCCCGAGCACGTCAATACACGCCCGCCGGGCTGCGACTACAGCTTCTGGCATCTGCTCGAGCATATGCGGCTGGCCCAGCGCGACATCCTCGACTATATCGAGGCGGACGATTACCGCTGGCCGAGCTGGCCCGACGACTACTGGCCGGCGCGCGACGCCACGTCCGATTTCGCCGGCTGGCACCAGACCATCGCCGCCTTCCTGGCCGACCGGCAGCGGCTGGTAGCCATCGTGCAGGAGCCGGCGACCGACCTGCTGGCGCCACTGCCCAACAGCGGCGAGCACGCCCACACCATCCTGCGCGAGATCCACGTCGTCGCCAGCCACAACGCCTACCACACCGGCGAGCTGGGCATCTTGCGGCAGGTCATGGGCTACTGG
>CAZOGK010000074.1:0-3403 GCA_964579295.1 uncultured Ardenticatenaceae bacterium | reverse complement strand
CTACTGGCGTAGCTAATACTGGCGTAGCTAACTTTTGCGCTAGCCAGGCGCTGCCGGAGGGCGCAGACGATGATGCTCAAAGGCGACAGGAAGCGGCACAGCTGCATCCGGCTGATCATGCACCCGGAGAACCAAGCGTCGCAGCGCGTAGTCGAGAAGGGCGGCTTCCGGCTGAAGAGCACGGCGCGCCGCGCCTGGTTCCACCGCGGGCGGCGCCATGGTGTACTGGTGTCTGCGCTGCTGCAGGGGAGTACCGGGCCGGGAATGGCGCCGCCAGCCATCAGCCCGTCAAGGTAGATAACGGCTAAGTCTGGCCGTTTACGTCCCGCGCAAACGCCCGTGCACCATCTTCGCCAGACCGGGCCAGAGGGGCGGGGTCACCCACAGGCCGATGAGGAGCAGCGAGCCGAGGGCGCCGTAGGCAGTCAGCGCCGGCGAGAACGGGTCAAGATTGCCGTCCAAACTCGCTGCCAGCCATTGCAGCGGTAAGACAAGGAGGAGGGCCGCCTGGAGCGCCAGCACCCGCCGCCAGCCCGGCCGCTGCTGCATGTAGAGGAGGGCGCCTGCGCTGAAGATCACCGTCATGGCGAGCAGGTTGAGGAGCAGAGTGCGGCTATCGTTGTACCAGCCGTGACTGTCGAAGCTGACACCGAGCATCAGCCAGGCGACGGCCCCGTAAAGGGCGAAGGAGAGCCGGGTCCAATCCTCGCGCAGGCCGCGGACAAGCTGGGCCAGCGGCTGCCGCGAGCGGGTGAGGAGCAACATCGCTGTGGCGAGGGCCAGCAACGGCAGCCAGCCGCGTAGCCCCCATTGCTCCCTCCCGAAGCTGGCGCCGAAGAGCTGCAATCCAGGCGTAGCGGCGCCGCCCAGCCAGAGCGAGCTCATGAGGATGGCGCCCAGGTAGCTGTAGCTCCAACGGGGAAAGCGGTAGGCCCAGCCAACCCCCAGCCCCAGGAGCAAGAGCGCGTGGAGAGCCAGATCGAGGTAGGCGCTGTGCGACAGCCCGGGCAGCAAACCCGGATAGTAAACGGCCTGGAGCACGACCGACAGCCCGGCCAACAGGAAGGGCAGAGACCCTGCCCAAATCGCCCACGGCGTCGCTCCCGGCGGCTCGGCACCGGCTTCGCGCCGGGTAAAAGGAGACAGTCGTTCCATAAGGGTTTCCTCCACGGACGACGCCTGCCAATAGGCCTGCGCCAGGGCCCCGGGCAGCGTCACAAATTCGCGCCCGCACCAGCTTAGCAGGGCCAGCGGCCCCCGGGAGCGGGTAGCGGCGAGCGCATCGGCAAAGACCGCCTTCATCTCGCCGCCAAACTCCCGGTAAAAGGCGGCCGGGTAGAGGCGGAGTAGCCGGGCGTAAAGGGCGATCAGCAGGCGGGTCACGCTGGTCACGAGGTCGCCCTGGCCTCTGTCTGCCGGGCTGCGGCCAGGAGAGCCTGCAGGCGCACTGTTTCCGCTTCCAGGACACGGCGCCCCAGGCCGGTGAGGCGGTACGCTTTCCGTTCCCGGCCGTTTTCCACGCCGCTGGCCTCCGGCGCCCGGGCAATGAGGCCCTGATCCAGCAGCCGCTTGATGGCGCTGTAGAGCGTGGAAGTGCTCAAGGAGACCCGGCGCTCGCTGAGGGCGGCCGTCTCCTTGATGATCGCGTAGCCGTGCTGGGGGCCCGGCGCCAGCGAGAGAAGGATAAAAAAGACGGGTTCAGTCAGGGGTAAGAAGGCGTTGCGATCCATGGTTACCGGCCGATGCTCCGCTTACAGCTGGGAATACCTCGCGTGACGACATATTAGCAGAGATCTCGCGCCGCTGTCAATCAGTTGCCGGGACAAGCCGCGGTCAGAGAAGCTCTCCAGGAAAAGGCGAGCCAATACAACGCTGCCGGCTCAAGACGATGAGCCGGCGGCAGCGACCTGAAGAAGAAAGGGGAGCCCTGAGGCCAGCGCCGCCTTCGACCCCAAGCGGCACAACCACATCCGGCTGATCGACGGTCACGTGCGGTTGAATTTCTTGGCGCCCCGATCTCTAGGATCTACACAAGCGTCGCTATCTCAGCCTTTTCGCTCCACGACCCAATCAGGATGACTCCACACCATCGAACTTCATCCACCGGTCATCGCTAAGGCCGGCGAGGAAGGGGGAGGGTGAGAGGCGATCGTGGGTGACGAAGAGATAGCGCATGGCCCGGGTACAGCCGACGTAGAAGAGCCGCCGTTGGGATTGGAGAAACTCGGCCATTTCCTGCGGATCGGTCGCGGTTGGCGCCCAGGGTAGATGGCCTTCCTCGGCTCGCGCGATGACGGTGATGGGGAATTCCAGCCCTTTTGCAGCATGAAGAGTTGTCACTTTGACGCACGAATCCTCCAGCTCGAAATCGCGGCTGCGCATAAACTTCGCTGGTAGGCCTTCGTTGGTCAGCCACCACGCCAGATCCTCGCCATCGCCGGCGAGTGACACCAGCACAGCAGCCGCGTTGGGCGGGAGGCGCATTTCCCGGGCCGCCATATAGATGTACCGGGCTATCCAGCGTGCCTCATCTTGCCGGCTCGTCGACTGGTAAATCACCGGATAGGCGCCGGAATGCACGAACTCCTGGTCAAGAGACTCCTGGTCATTGCTGTCATCGTGTCCGGCAGTTAGGATTTCTGACGCTGCGGCCGCAATTTCGCGCGTGCTGCGATAATTGCGGCGCAAGATTCTGGTGCGCCCCTGGACGTTCAAATCCTCGTGGATATAAGTCCAGCGAAAGCCCTTGTTGTAGAGTGATTGGTTACCATCTGCGGTAAGGAAAAGACCGGTAGGGCGTTTGCACAACTCCACACACAAGGCAATGGCCACGGGCGGCAGATCCTGGGCCTCATCGACGATGACGTAATCCCACTTCTTTCCGTGATCGCTGGCTTTCACCACCTCGAAGGCGAGCTGAGCTATCCGGTTGTAGGAGTACCGCTGTTGACTATCCAGTTCAGCATCGTACAGCGTATAGAGCTCCCAGACGGCCTGCCGTAGTGACTGGTAAAACGGAATGCCACGACCCACGCGCTCAGCTTCTAGGTACTCCACTTCCTGTTGGCAGTTCTGACCTTCGATGACCCAGTCGAATTCCTCCAACAGGTAATCGTCACGAATCTCGTCCAGGGCGGCGACGACGCGAGCGCGCTGGCGCCGCGGCAGGTAGCGGTAGGTAGCTCTTTCACGGGCTGCCTCCAAAGCCTGAATACGCTTGCTCTTGGTGGCAATCGTCACCTGCTGTCCGCTACTCTCCACAATCTCGCGCTCAATCTGGTAGAGCGTCGAGATACGAATCTGCTCGGGCAGTCGAGCTGCTGGCCCCAGCCCACCGACGCCACTCAGCAGCTGGCGCAGGAGGGATTCGCTAAAGTTGATCAATGAGTTTGTGAACGTGGTA
>CAZOGK010000073.1:0-8308 GCA_964579295.1 uncultured Ardenticatenaceae bacterium | reverse complement strand
TGCTCGTCCTGCTGGGCTACGCGGCGCTCTGCCTGGCGATTGCCGTGCTGCGCTTCCGCAGCGAGGGGCGCTGAGCGGACGGACGGCGCGCGACAGCGCCGCTCGCTGTCAGTGGGGAGCGGGGAAGCAGCAGCTGAGGATAGGGTAGCGCACGATGGGCCAGGGCAGGGGAGGCAGCGGCGCCTGCAGGGTGATTACTGTTTGCGGCAGGGGGCGAGACTGGGTGATGTAGCCGTCTCCCTCGCAGATGAGCTGGGTCGAGCCGCCGCCGTCAAGCATGAGCATCTCCTCGGCGCCAAAGGCGCGCATCACCTGCTCAGCGTGGGCCTGGGTGACGGCCAGCGCCGAGTAGACGTAGAGCGTCTCGTGGCGGCCATCGCCGTCGCCGTCGGCGGTCCCCACCCAGGAGCGGCCGACGCGGGCCAGAGAGCGCAGCGGGGCGCGCGGCGAGAGGCCGACAATGACGTTGGGCGCCTCGCTGCTGTAGAAGCTCTGCCGGCTTAAGGGCGTGATAGTCGCGTGCTCGCCCCACAGCTCCAGCATGAGGCGGGCGCTGCGGAAGCGCCGCTGCTCGTCGCCCTCGGAAATGACCACGCCTTCATGCTTGATGGGAAAGGAGAGCACGGTAGGATCGACGCGGGCGCCGTCGCGCATGTCGAGGAAGAAGGTGCCGTTGCTGACACAGAAGGCGTCGGGATGGGCGGCCGCGAACTGCCAGACCGTTTCCAGATACTGGCGCTGAATGAGCGGGTTGGGTCCGCCAAAGATGCCGTCGCTGCTACCGCGCTCGGCGATGGCGCCATAGTGCAGCGCCAGGCGCGCGCCGCTGGCAAGGTCGATGACCTGCATCAGCTCGCGCCGCAGTAGCGGCTGCACGGCGCTCTCTTCCTGCCCTTCGGTTTCCTCTTGCTCCTCTTCCGCCTCCGGCTCCGGCGCCTCTTCTTCGCTGAGATAGACGGCGACGCCGCGCCCCTGCAGCAACAGCGCAAAGCCGGCCGGCGTCGCTTCCCCCTGGGCGCGAGCGCCGGAGGCAGCCGCCAGGGTGAAGGCGACAAGGCCTAACAGGAGCAGACAGAGCAGGCTTGCCGGGAACGACGGGCGCTTCATGCCGGGAAGTTTACGGCAGGGGAGAGGTTGCTGCCAGCAGATTAAGAAAAGGGCGCGCCGCCTTCTACAGGCGGCGCGCCCCCCATTTCTTATTTGCCGCGATAGGTGTAGGTGACGGAGAGGCCGGCGGCGCGCTGCAGGGCACCGACTTCGGCCATTGTCGTCCTGTCCTTCTTATCCTGCTTCTTGAGCAGCGCCGGAATCTGCTGACCGCGGTTGGGCCGGCTATCGACCGGCAGGATCTCATATTTAAAGCGCAGGCGCTTGCCCTCGGCGGTGGCAAAGTCAACATAGTTGTCGTCGGCGCGCACCACCGTGGCAGCGGCGACGTTGCCCACCGCTTTCGTCACGCGCAGGCTCTGCACGCCCTTGCCGGCGCGTCCCTGCACGGGCCAATCCTTCATCGGCACGCGCTTGACCCAGCCCTCTTCGCTGGCAATGACGACGTGGCCGGCGACGGCCGGGTCGACGATGGCGGCGTCGAGCAGGTGGTCGTCCTTGCCGAAGCGGATGGCGGCGACGCCCTGGGCCGACGGCGACTGCTGCGGGTTGGCGTCGCCCGCCTTAAAGCGGATGGCGTAGCCCTTGTGCGTGAAGATCATCACTTCGTGGTCGTCGCCGCCGTCGATGCCCGCCGCCAGCACCTCGTCGCCTTTCGCCAGGCCGATGACCCGCACCCAGCTGCCCATGGTGATGGGCAGGTCTTCAATGCGGATGCGCTTGATCTTGCCCAGCCGGGTGATGATGACGACGTGCTTGGACTCGTCACGGATGATGCCGCCGCCGACAATCTTCTTGGCGCCGCGGGCGGCGCCTTCCACCTGGGTCACCGGCGCGTGCCAGCCGTCGCCGTCACTGGCGACCATCAGCAGGCGCTCGTGCGTTTCGGCATACCAGCGGCCGATGGGCACGCCGGTGCGCCGCCCGGTCAGGCCCAGCATGCCGCGGTCGGCATAGCCGGGGCTGTCGCGCCGCTCCACGTCGTCAGGGTAGATGCTGACGATTTGCGGCTCGGTGAGGTCGGCGGCGGTGATGGTGCCGCCGGTATGCTTTTCACTATCGAGGATCAGCGTGCGCCGCGGCGTGGCGAAGCGTGTCTTGAGGCCGCTCGTCTCCGTCTTGACCACGGCGAGGCGAGCCGCTTCGCTCTCGATGAGCTTGGTCAGCTCGGCGATACGCTTCTTCAGCGCCTTCTGCTCGTCCTCCAGCTTTTTGACTTCCAGGCTGGCCAGGTTGCCGAGCGGCATGGCGACGATGGCCGCCGCCTGGGCTTCGCTGAGCTTGAAGGTGCGCTGCAGGTTGGTGCGGGCGCTCTCGCGTGTGCGGCTCTTCTTGATCAGGGCTACCACCTCGTCAATGGCGGCCAGGGCGATGAGCAGGCCGTCGACAATGTGCAGCCGATCGCGCAGCTTCTTGCGCTCAAAGCGGCTGCGGCGCTCGATGACCGTGAGGCGGTGCTCGATGAAGTAGACGAGCGCGTCACGCAGGCTGAGATAGTGCGGGCGCATGCCGTCTTCCGTGGGCACCAGAGCCAGCATCTGCGCGCCAAAGGTCTCGCGCAGCTGGGTATATTGCAGCAGGCTTTCCAGCACTGTGTTGGGGTCGTGCCCGCGGCTGGTCTCGACGACGAGACGCATGCCCTCGTGGTCACTCTCGTCGCGCACATCGCTGACGCCCTCGATGCGGCCGGCGCGCACTTCGGAGCCGATACGCTCCATGATGGTACTTTTCTGCACGCTGTAGGGCAGAGCAGTGACGACGATGTTGTGGCGCCCGCCGCCGAGCGCTTCAATCTCCACGCTGGCCTGCATGATGAGGCGCCCCTGGCCCGTCTCGTAAATCTCGCGCACGATGTCGTCCGGCGTCTCGCCGCCGTTATCGCGGTAGCGGAAAGCGAGGCCGCCGGTGGGGAAGTCGGGCCCCTGGATGAACTGCAACAGGTCGTCTACGGTCACCCGCTCGCGCTGGTTCCAGCGGCCGCAGAGGTAGACGATGGCATCGACCAGCTCGCCCAGATTATGCGGCGGCACGTTGGTCGCCATCGCCACGGCAATGCCCGATGCGCCGTTGAGCAGCAAGTTGGGCGCCACGGCGGGCAGCACAGTCGGCTCTTCCAGCGAGCCGTCGAAGTTCTCCTGCCAGCGCACCGTGTCCTGGTTGTAGTCCTGCAGAATCAGCTCGGCCAGCTCGGTGAGGCGCGCCTCGGTGTAGCGCATGGCCGCGGCGCCGTCGCCGTCGATGCTACCGAAGTTGCCCTGCCCGTCGACGAGCGGCGCGCGCATCGAGAAGTCCTGGGCCATGCGCACCATGGCGTCATAGACCGACTGGTCGCCGTGGGGGTGGTATTTGCCCAGCACCTCGCCGACAACGCGCGCGCTCTTCTTGTGCGGCTTGTTGTGCGTCAGGCGCAGGTCGTGGTACATGGCGTAGAGGATGCGCCGGTGAACGGGCTTGAGCCCATCGCGCACGTCGGGCAGCGCCCGATCCAGGATCGTGTCCATGGCGTACATGAGCACGCTCTGCTCAAGGTCGCGGGCGAAAGAGACAGTACGTTCGGTCTTGGTTGCTACCGTCATCAGGCTTCCTGTTCCCAGGCCTCCATAATCCAGCTCTTGCGGTCGCGCGAGCTGTTGCCCATCAGCAGATTGACGTACTGCATGGCCTGGTGGGCATCTTCGATGGAAACGCGCACGAGCCGCTCGTTGCCGGGCATGAGCGTGGTGACGCGCAGCTGTTCGGGGTTCATCTCGCCCAGCCCCTTATAGCGCTGCACGGCGGCGCCCCGGCCCAGCTTCTTGAGCGCGGCCAGCCGCTCCTTGTCGTTGAAGCAGAAGATCTCCTTGCCGCCGTTGTGCACCCGGTAGAGCGGCGCCTCGGCAATGTAGAGGTGCCCCTCCTCGATGAGCGGGCGCATGTAGCGCCAGAGGAAGGTGTACCAGAGGGCGCGGATGTGAAAGCCATCCACGTCGGCGTCGGTCATAATCGTCACCTTGCCGTAGCGCCGCTCCTGCAGGTTGAAGTCGGCGCCCACGCCGGCGCCGAGCGCGGCGACGAAGGCCATGATTTCCTTGTTCTTCAGCACGCGCAGGATGTTCGTCTTCTCGGCGTTGATAATCTTGCCGCGGTTAGCCAGAATGGCATGGTAGCGGCGGTCGCGCGCCTGTTTGGCGCTGCCGCCGGCGCTGTCGCCCTCGACCAGGAAGAGGATACGCTGCTCGACCGGCGTGTCGCGGGCGCAGTCGGCCAGCTTGGAGAGGATCTGGGTATCGTCCGGGGCGTCGAGCACGCTGCGGCGGATGACCAGCTGGCGCGCTTTCTTGGCCGCCTCGCGCCCTTTGGCCGCCGCTTCCGCCTGGCGGGCGATGGTGTTGACGATCTTCTTGTTCTGCTCCAGCAGCCGCACCAGCTCGTTGTAGGTCACGCTCATTACCGCGCCCTGCGCTTCGGCCGTGGTCAGGCTCTCCTTCGTCTGGCTGGAGAATTGCGGCGTCTTGTGGGTCATGGTCACGTTGACGATGGCTGCCAGGCCCAGCAGCAGGTCTTCGCCGCGGATGTTCCCCTTGACGTTAGCCAGGCGGTTGATGGCCTTGGTCAGGCCGGCCTGGAAGCCGGAGACGTGCGTGCCGCCGAGCGGGGTGGGGATGCCGTTGACGAAGCTATAGATCTGGGTGGCGTCGCCGTCTTCCGTGTACTGCAGGGCAATTTCCACGGTAATTTCCGGCGTGTCCTCGGCCTGCCCCGAGAAGTGCAGCGTTTTGTGCAGCGGCGCCAGCCCTTCGTTGAGGAAAGCGATGTAGTCAAGCAGCCCCTTTTCCGAATAAAAGCGCTCCTCGACCAGCTTTTTGCCGCGGCGATCTTCCAGCTCAATGACCACGCCGGGGTTGAGAAAGGCAATTTGCTGATACTGCAGGCGAATCAGGTCCAGGTCCCAGGGCGGCTCGCCATTCCAGTTCATATTCTCGGCGTCGAAGTAGCTACGCTCGGGCAGGAAGGTGATCTCCGTGCCGCTGACCAGCTTCGCGTCCGGCCTGACCGTCAGCTTCTTACGCCCCTGGGTAATGGACGAGACGAGCCCATCCTTGCCATAGTTGACCCGCGTCGTCTTATCGAGGAGGCCGACCGGCTGTTTCTCGCCGGGATTATAGATTTCCACGCCGTTGGCCGGCTCGCCGCCGTTCTTGAAGCTCTGGCGGAAGAGCAGGCCGCCGCGGCGCACGGTGGCGTTGAGGTAACGGCTCATGGCGTTGGCCGCCTTGGCGCCCACGCCGTGCAGGCCGCCGCTGGAGGCATAGGCGGTGGCCCCCTCGAATTTGCCCCCCGCGTGTAGCTGGGTGAGCACCTGAGTGAGGGCGCTCATGCCGGCGTCCGCCTTCCACTCCACAGGAATGCCGCGGCCATCGTCCCAGACGGTGGCGCTGCCGTCGCCTTCCAGGATGACGCGAATGGTGCTGCCGAAGCCGTTCATCACTTCGTCGGCCGCGTTAGAAAAAATCTCTTTAAGGATGTGGTGCAGGCCGTACTTGCTGTTATTGCCGATATACATACCCGGCAGCTTGCGCACGGCTTCCAGCCCTTCCAGCTGCTTGATGCTATCTGAGGTATACCCGTTGCTGCTGCTCTTCTTCGCCATTTCCGCTATTCCCTTGTTCTATCCGCTGCTTCTACCCGCCACGATCTGGCGCAGGCCACGCTGGACGATCCAACATCTCAATTATAGTACATTTGTTCGGAAAAGTCAGGTCTGATCTCCTATTTTCTCAGGGGATCTTGCTGCCCGCAAGGCCAATTGGGGGGGCGCGCGAGGCAGGCCGGATGTGACGCCGTTCGCCCCGGGGACGGCTGGCCGGGCTGCCTCGCCCCGACGTTGGCTGCGTGGTATGTGCGGCGCAGCGCGGACATGGCGCGGCCGGCGCGGCCGGCTACAATCCGCAGCAGCGGCCGGCAGGCGACGCACTACCTGGAGAACGGCGATGCGCATACTCTACTCACCCGACGTCGAGCATAGATGCAGCGAAATTACGGCGGCCGAGCTGGCCGAGGCGCTGCAAGATGAAGTCGGCTTCGTCTGGCTGGACCTCAACGGCGACAGCCAGGAGGAGGTGATGGCGGTCCTGTCAGAAACCTTCCATTTTCATCCGCTGGCTATCGACGACACGCTCAACGAGACGCACCTGCCGAAGATCGACGACTGGGGACGCTATCTTTACCTGGTGCTGCGCGCTATCGCCTACCGGCCGGACCAGCGCCGCATCCAGCTGCCGGAGCTGGATATCTTTCTGGGGGCCAACTTCCTGGTGACCTATCACGAGCAGCCACTGCCGGCGCTGGAAGCCGTCTGGGAGGCGTGCGCCGCCGACGAGCGGCTGACACAGAACGGGCCGGCCTACCTGCTCTACCGCCTGGCCGATGGCCTGGTCAACGACTATCTGACGGTCATCGAAGAGCTGGAAGACAGCGTGGAAGCGATAGAAGTGGAGGTGCTGGCACGGCCGCGCCCGGCGGTGCAGAGCGAGATCATGCGCCTGAAACATATCGTGTTGAAGCTGCGCCGGGTGCTCAGCCTGCAGCGCGAGGTGCTCAATCGCCTCTCGCGCGACCCCTACGCCCTGCTCAGCGACGAGGAGCGCTTTTACTTCCGCGACGTATACGACCACCTGATCCGGCTCTATGACCTGGTCGACGGCGTGCGCGACCTGCTGATGGGCGCGATGGACATCTACCTCTCGGTGGTCAACAACCGCATGAACGACATCATGAAGACGCTGACGCTCATTACCACGCTCTTCATGCCGCTGACCTTTGTCACCGGCTTCTTTGGCATGAACTTTTTCGCGCCCGCGCTGACCACGCTCGACGTGTGGACCGGGCGCATTGTCTTTGTGCTCACGCTCTTGCTGATGGCGCTGCTCCCATTTGTGATGTACATGTGGATGAGGCGCCGCCAATGGATGGGGTAGGCTGCGCGCCAAGCCGCGTAGTCAGATAGGTTTGCCGGCCCCGCCGGCAGGCCGGAGAAGGCATCATGAAGATTGAATTTCTGGGCAGCGGCGGAGCTACCACGACGCCGCGCCCCGGCTGCCAGTGCGCGCTCTGCGTGCGGGCGCGGCGCGAAGGGCTTCCGGTCAGCCGTACCGGTCCCAGCGTCTATGTACACGGGCCGGAACTGCTGATCGACACGCCCGAAGAAAGCGCCCTGCAGCTTAACCGGGCGGGCATCGGGCACGTGCCGCACGCCGTCTATTCCCACTGGCACCCGGATCATATCGCCGGGCGGCGCGTCTTTGAGATGAACATGGACTGGCGTTATTGGCCGCCGCAGAACCGGATCACGGAGATCTACCTGCCGCAGCAGGTGGCCGCCGACTTCCGCGAGCGGTTGGGGATGTGGGAGGCGCTGACCTACATGGAAGGGTTGGGCATCCTGCGCCTCTGCCTGCTGCAAGATGGCGAAAGCTTTACGCTTAACGGCGTGCGCATCCTGCCCTTCCGTCTCGCCGCCGACTACGTCTATGCCTTCCTGCTGGAGGAGGGGGAGAAGCGGGTGCTGATCGCCCCCGACGAGCTGGTAGGCTGGCAGCCGCCGCCGTGGGTGCGCGGCGTGGACCTGGCAGTCGTGCCAATGGGCATCCACGAGTTCGATCCGTTTAGCGGCGAGCGGCGCATCGTGGCCGAGCATCCGGTGCTGCAGACGGAAGCCACCTTGCGCCAGACCGTGGAAATCGTGCGCGCGCTCGACGCAGGCCAGATTGTGATGACGCACATCGAGGAGGCGGAGCAGATGGAGCCGGAGCGGCTGGCGCTGCTGGCGGAGAAGCTGCGGGCCGAGGAAGGGCTGCCGGTCACCTTTGCCTACGATACGCTGGTCGTGGAGATCTAACCTGCTTTGACGCCAGATGGGGCCGAGTATATGATACATTGTATCATTTAATGAGGCTCGATTCGTCCCTCTGGAGGAAGCATGGCGCGTCTGATTCTATTCATCGTCATTCTGCTGCTGGCCGGCTGCCAGGGTGGCGCCGGCGACGACGACAGCGGGCTGGCGCCGCTGGCGCTGCCGGAGCTGGCGCCGGCCGGTCTGGCAGAAGGGGAGCGGCTGCAGGTCATTGCCACCACCAGCATCATCGGCGATGTGGTGAGCCAGGTGGGCGGCGAGGCTGTGGCGCTGCAGAGCCTGATGCAGGCGGGCCAGGACGCGCACAGC
>CAZOGK010000072.1:0-8390 GCA_964579295.1 uncultured Ardenticatenaceae bacterium | reverse complement strand
CGCCTGCTCTACTATCTCTATCAGGACGGCGACAACCCCAGCTACGCCGAGATTGCCGGTAAGATGGGGTTGAGCGTCGGCTCGATTGGGCCCACGCGCGCCCGCTGCCTGGAAAAGCTGCGCACCATCCTGGAGGACGAGAATTGAGAGCGGCCCGGTTTGCTCCGGCCCGCCTCTTCTCCGGCAGGTGTGGGCATGAATAACGGGAGAAGCAGCCACCTGCGGCTGGAGCAGCTGGCCGATTTTGCCGAAGGACGGCTGAGCCCTGCGGCCTCTGCGCGCGTGCAGGCACATCTTGCCGACTGCGCGCCGTGCCAGCACGAGCTGCGCTGGCTGACGTCGACGATTACCGCATTGGCGGCTGACCCGGGGCTGGCGCCATCTGGGAGCGCGCGCGCGGCCGTCAGCCGGGCATTCCGGGAGATGCAGCGGCCTGCTGCGGCGCAGCATCCGGCCAGGGCGCGGGCCGGCGCGGCCGCCGGGCTCTGGGAACAGCTATGGCAAGCAGTGCGCGAAATGTGGCCGCAGCGCGCTTTCCAGCCGGCCCTTCTTCTCGCGCTCTTCATGGTCGTCCTTCTCTTTTCGGTCTATGCCATCCAGCAGCGGGTGGGCGTGAGTCAGGCGGAGACGGCCATCCCGGCGCTGGTGCGCGGCGACGTGCAGGTCAAGCTCGCCGACGCCGAGCCGTGGCAGGCGGTAGAGACACAGGACGGCTCCCCGCTGACGCCCTTCTTCCTGCGCGCCGGCGCCCAGGTCGCCACCGGCGACGACTCCGCGCTGCTGCTCACGTTCCTCGGCTCCAGCCAGATGGAGGTAGGCGAAGGGACGAATGTTGTGGTGGAGCAGATGGAGCGCAAGGACGACCATGCCACTGTGACGCTGGTGCACCGGCGGGGCCGGCTCCGGGTTAGCGTCGAGCCAGAGCAGGGCCAGACCATCGACTTCCAGATTGAGACGCCCACCGCGCTCATTCAGGTGACCGGCACGCGCTTTATCGTCACGGTCAGCCCGGATGGTGTCACCGAGGTCGAGGTTCAGGAAGGCGCCGTGCTTGTCACAAGCGAGGCGGTTGCGGTCGTGGTCGCGGCCGGCGAGGCCGTGACGGTCTGGCCGGGCGAGCCGCCGGCGACGGTGACCCCTTCCGTCATCGCCACGGCCAGCAGCACGCCCTCGCCGACGGTGACGCTCGCCCCTACGAGCACAAACGTGCCGGTCGTTGTGCCGCCCATGCCGACGAAGAAGCCGACTCTGGCGCCGTCTCCCACGGTGCGGGCCACCGCCACGCCGCCCGTTCCCTTTGGCCATACGGCCACGCCGCCGGCCCTGCCTACGGCTGTCCCCACCGCCACGCCGCTTCCTACCGCGACGCCGAACCCCACGGCCACGCCAATCCCCACGGCCACGCCCAGCGCCACGGTCACGCCCAGCCCGACCGCAACGGCCAGCCCAACGGCCACGCCCAGCGCCACGGCGACGGCCAGCCCGACCGCAACGCCGAGCGCCACGGCCACACCCAGTCCCACGGCAACGCCGAGCGCGACGGCCACGCCCAGCGCCACGGCGACGCCTACGCCAACCGCAACGCCCAGCCCCACGGACACGCCGAGCCCCACGCCCATACTGACGCCGACGGCGACGCCAACCCCCATGGCCACGCCTGGCGGCGTGTCTGGCGCCACGGCCACGCCCGGCGCCAACGCCCTGCCTCTTAACCTGGCGCCTCGCTGATAAGGGCGGCCGTTGCCGGCTCTGCTACACATCCCCCCTGCCCTGGCGCGGGCGGCAATCGGGCGCGGCTATTACGCCTTCTGGCTACGGTTCCGGCCGGCTTTCTCGTGCCAGTATTTCTGACGCTTTCTGGCATTCATCGCGACTCGCTCCAGCGCCCGTACCTGTTCACAGCGTTCGATAGTCAGCTCGTTCATACGCCAGATCAGGTCATGGTAGTTGGTGTTGCGCTCGTCAATGCAGGCACGAATCTGTTCCGCTTCCTCGGGGCGCAGCCGCCCGCGCTGCTCAAGATAGGCGACCTTCTGCCGAATCGGCCGGTATTTGTCTACATTGGCCGACTTCTCAATACCCTGCACCACGCAGAAGGCCCGCTCCTTTTCATACATCCCGGTTAGCCGCGTCTCCAGCAGTGAGTAGATGACGAGGTACGCGGCGACTGGATCATCGGCGCGCAAATATCCATAGAATCTGTCGAACGCCTCGCGGACGACCTGCTGCTGCTGTGCGGGCGTATATTCACTCTTTCTCGACATATTGCCTCCCTGCCCCCCTGCTGCACGGGCGCCGCCGTAGACACTGCTTCCAGCGCGATTATAGTTTGCCGGCAGACCGGCCGCCAGCGGCCGTATCACGTCAACAACGTGTTACCGTAGCGGGCATGGAAACGGACAAGCGGATAAGTAAGCAGAGCAAACGGGAACTGGTTGAACGGCTGCGGCATCGGCTTTCGGCGCTACCGTTCGCGGAGACAGCGGCGCTCATCGAGCACCTGTGCTGCTTGCTAGACGACTACGCCAGCTTCTTCCAGACTGTCATTCGGCCCCTCGTGATACGGGCGCCACCGTCTGCGTGGATGACTTCACCCGGGCCATTCGCAGCTGGCTTCTGGCGTGCAGCCTCGACCAGACACTGGCCATCACTGCCCTGGTGTGCGCGCTGGCAGCCAATGACAAGGCGACGCGAGCGGGACCGCGCACGGAGCTTGCGGGCAACGAGAGGGAGCGGCTGGCCCAGCTTGCCGGGCGCAGGGCGTGAGCGGCCTACGTCCCTCGTGTCTGTGCGTTGGGGGCGTGTGACGCGACCTGATAGGTTCCGGGTACGGTGCGAAAGCCTACAGCCAGACGATTCCAGCCGTTGATGGCGATCACGGCCATCGTCAGATCTACCAGCTCGCGCTCCGTGAAAGAGGCGCGGGCCAGCTCGTAGACATCGTCCGGCGCCCCGGTCTCGGCCAGCAGCGTGATCGCCTCTGCCCACGCCAGTGCAGCGCGCTCTCTGGCGCTGAAGAATGGCGTTTCGCGCCAGGCCGATAGCGCATAGAGGCGCTGTTCGCTCTCGCCGGCCGCCCGCGCATCCTGGGTGTGCATGTCGATACAGTAGGCACAGCCGTTAAGCTGCGATGCCCTGGTCTTGACCAGCTCGATGAGCGGCCGCTCCAGCCCGCTTTCTGCCACGTATGACTCCAGGGCCCGCATGGCCTTCAGGGCGCCCGGGGCTACTTGAGCATACTCAATGCGAGCTTCCATTACCACTGCCTACCAGTTCTCCTTCCAGCTGTATCGTCTTCGGGAAGAGGATATTGTTCTCCAGGTGAACGTGCTTCTTCGTGTCGGCATTGAACGCTTTCAGGTTGGCGTATAAGGCCCGGTAGGTATTGCAGGCGTCCTCCGGCGGTGTGTAGCCGCTGCTCAGCGCCTCAATCTGCGCCAGCAAATCGCCGGTCTCGTCGTGTTCTTCGTCCATCGCCTGGATGAGCTTCTGCGCCGAGCCAAACGGCGGCGTCGCCGGCCGGGGCCCTTCTCCCTGCGCCTGCAGCAGGCGGCGGATATAAGGGAAGAGCAGCAGCTCCTCCTTTTGCATATGCATCGCCAGCTCGCCGCTCAGCTCCTCAAACAGGCCGGCGATAGTCAGCGTTTCCGGGTGTTCCGCACCGTGTGCCTGGGCCACCGCCGCCGCATAGTCGCGCAGCAGCGGCGTCATCTGCCGCGCATAGGCATGATGTTGGTTGACAATGTAGTCCGCCAGAAAGTCCAGCGCCCACTGGTCATACTGCTCCCCGCGACCGGGAACGTGCGCCAGCTCCTGCAGCTCCTGGCGCAGCGCCTGCAGATCAACCCCGTGCTCGCGGCAGGCCTCGGCTAAAGGTATATCGCCGCCACAGCAGAAATCGATACCGAGCCGCTGGAAGATGTCGGCCGCGCGATAATCGGCCGCAACAAGTTCGCCCACCGTCTTAACCTCAAGGTCATCTACACGCCGCGTTAATTGTGGCTCAAGCATAGCTATCTCTCCTTTCGTCCTGCTGCCCCAGTAAGCCCTTTGCAACCAGCATAGGCCCGCAACACCAGGACAGCCTTGATATGGATCAAGTTCGGCGGCGGGGGTGTGACCGGCTACCTGGGCGCGTCCATCCGGCGCTGCAGCCGGAAGATCCGTCGCTTCCCTGCCCGGCTTGCAAGCAGGCCGTTGCGTGCTAAGGTTTGAGCAGCGTTGTGTCTGCCAACAAGTCGGTGCGGCGGATGGCCCAAGTCTTAACCCGCCTCAAGCTCGTCCAGGAATTAGATCGGGCGCTGGCCCACGGCCACGTCCTGATTGAAGCGCCGGCCGGCTTCGGCAAAACGCTGCTGCTGCAGCTCGTGCAATACTGGCCCGACAGCCACCTCACTCAGTTCGCTCCCATCGACCTCGACCTGGCCGTGCTGCGGGCCCGTGTCGAGCCGGCCATCCAGGCCGGTCATACGGTGTTGCTCGACGATGTCCATGAGGTCGGCGCCGGGACGCTGGCGAAAGGGCGGTAAGCGAAAATGGGTAAGCTCCTCAGCTGGATCCTGCTTCTGTGGGCAGTAGCGAACTTTGGCCCCTACTTGCTGGTATACCTGGTTACCGGCCAGCCATATTACCAGGCGCTGCCGGCGATTTGGGGCGGCGCTGTGGAAGTGGGGCTTATGGTTCTGAACGCAACACTACCGCTGTGGTGGTTGCGGCGGCGCGCTATTCCCTGGCGCGACGGGCTGGGCTGGCGCTGGCACGGCCGTCGTAGCTGGTCGTGGGGAATCGGGGGCTGGCAGTCGTGTTGCTCTGGAGCTGGTTGGTGGGGCGCCTGATTCCGCTCCCTGAAGGGGGCGCTCCTCCAGGTCAGAGCTATCCTTTTCCTCAGCTCTCGTTGGTGCTGGCCGGGCTGGTGCTCCTGTGGATGGCGGCCGTCGCCGGCGAAGAGACGATGTTCCGAGGCTGGATGCAGACGCAGCTGGCGGCGCATGGTCCCGCCTCGCTGGCCATACTACTGCCTGCGCTCCTTTTTGGTCTACGTCACCTGCCGCTCGATCTATACGAGGGTCACGCGGGTGTGGCCGGGTGGACGGCGCGCCTGTTGGAGCTCTCCGGATTGGCTCTGCTCATGGGATTGCTGCGCTGGCGCAGCGCCTCAGTCGCCCCGGGTGTCATCTTGCACGGCGTTCTGTGGTGGCTGGTCATCTTTGGCCTGTATGGGACGTCTGCCGGGTCGGTTATTGGAACGGCCGCCGGCCTCGTCGCGCTCCTGCTTGCCAGAGCCAAAAGAGGGCGTGGGAATGGATAGTCCCTGCAGCCGGCGCTCTTTGGCGGCGGGCAGTCCGGCGCCAACTATAATGGTTCTGAGCATAACGAAATGACCTACTAGATGGGATGAGTGAGAGATTCGACGCCAGTGACTACAAGCGTGTGGTAGCAGAGGGTTACGACCGGGCTGCCGATACATATGCCCGGCTGGAGCAATCAGCCGAGTGGCCGCGCCTGCGCTGGCTCGCCAAAGTGTTGCGCCGGCTTGACCCCGGTTCGGCCGTCCTCGACCTGGGTTGTGGATCGGGCGCGCCGGCCGACGTTGAAATCGCCGCAGCGCATCAGGTGACAGGCGTCGATATCTCCGAACGGCAGATCGCGCTGGCGCGAAAGAACGTTCCCACGGGCATCTTTATCCATGACGATCTCGGCTCCGCCTCTTTCCCGGCCGCTTCTTTTCATGCCGTGGTTTCCTTCTACACTCTGGAGCATCTACCACGGGAAGAACATGCGACCATACTACGGCGAATCCATAGCTGGTTGCGCCCCGGCGGCTATCTGCTGATCAGCACGGAAGCGGCCGGGGTTGCAGGCGTAGTAGACGAATGGCTGGGCGTGCCCATGTTTTTTAGCTCCTTTGAGCCGGAGAGGTTCACCCAATTGGTCAGGGACGCCGGATTTGACATCCTTGAAGATGTTATTGAGGCGCAAATGGAAGGAGAAACTGAAATCCCTTACCTCTGGATACTCGCTCGCAAGAGCGGAGAATAGCAGTCATCTCATAGTCATCTGGCGTCCCCCTACCGCTGGCATGGCGTACCGGCACGGTCGAGATTCTCGCCGACTATGTCTCTCCTCTCACACAGAGCGCCGGTTCTCCGCTACAATAGCGGCAGGCTATTCAGTAATGACAGGAGCGAGCCGATGCCCACCCTTTCTGGTTATCAGCAGTTTGCGGGAAGACATTGGGAAACTGGTTCCGTTCGCAACTTCTTCGCTCACCGCGGCTTTAGCGCGCCGCATACGGGTATCGCTTACAGCGAGGCTTTCTTGCTGGGGGTCAGTGGCGGCATCACGGTTGGCTATTTCAAATTCGCCTACGAGGGCTACGATCCACAGTGCAACATCCTCACTCGCAATACCTTCGATCCGCTCGACACACTGCTCTCGAGGCTGGGCGTCGTCCAAAACCGCGAGCAGACGGGGAGCGCCGGGCGGGCTGAAGCCATTCTCGTCGGGACGCTGGAGGAAGGGCTACCGGCCATTGTCTGGGCCGATGCCTGGAGCCTTCCGTACAACGGCTTCGAAGCAGACGAAGGGATGTGGGGCTCGTTTCCGCTCCTCGTCTACGGCTACGAGCCGGAGCAGGAAACGGTGCTGATTGCCGACCGCGCCCAGGTACCCCTGACCGTGACGCCGGCCGAGCTGGCCGCGGCGCGCGGGCGCATTAAGAAAGACAAGCACCGCCTGCTGACCCTGGAGGCGCCAGACGAGAAGAAGCTTGTCTCCGCCGTCCAGCTGGGTATGTACGACACTATTCGCCTCTTTACCGAGCCGCCTCCCAAAGGCGCAGCGCATAACTTCGGCCTCAAGGCGTTGCAGTTCTGGGCGCAGATGTTGCGCCAGCCCGCGCAGCGCCAGAGCTGGGAGAAATGGTTCCCGCCGGGTTTACCGATGTACGCCGGGCTGACTTCAGCTTTCTACTTTGCCTTCATCTTCGGCAAGGGGAGCGATCAGGATGCCGAACGGAGCCTGTATGCAGCGTTCCTGGATGAGGCGGCTGATTTGCTGAATCGCCCGGCGCTGCGCGCGGCGGCCGACGCCTACCGCGCCAGCAGCGCTGCGTGGCGCCAGCTTCCCGCTGCCCTGCTGCCCGACACCATCGCTCCTTTCCGTGAGGCGCGCCAGCTGATGTGGCGCCGCCACCTTCTTTTCCTCGAAGCAGGAAGCGCGGCTCTTCCCGACATGAAAGAGATTGACAGGCGGCTGGCCGAACTTCG
The DNA here is from genome assembly GCA_964579295.1 of uncultured Ardenticatenaceae bacterium. Classification (GTDB taxonomy): domain Bacteria; phylum Chloroflexota; class Anaerolineae; order Promineifilales; family Promineifilaceae; genus JAAYYY01. The sequence goes on along the minus strand of CAZOGK010000072.1, from coordinate 1,122 downwards.
CGACGCTATGCCTGACGATTTCCCGCTTAATCCGGCTCAAGTCATTGCGCATCGCGAGGAGATTGCCAGCTGCCTGGATGCCATTCATCACGCCGAGCAGACGGCGATCAACGTGCTGCAGGCAGCGATGGCTTGAAGCAATGAAGCCAGGTCGGATTGTTCGCTGGCCCGAGATGTTTGCTTGCCGGCGGGGACGTCCTCGAGCGGTGTTGCGCCAAATGCAAACAGAATGGTGATTGTGGGCTTACGATAAAGACAGCTGGCCCGCGCCGACATCTCGCGCCGTCGCAACGCGGGGAGCCATCAACTTGCTCTTTCCTGAGCTGTAATTTAACTGGGTCGGAATGGCGCCAACCAATTTTCTGGGGCTGTGACGCGTGGTGGGCATGTTTGTGCTGATTCATGCGCCTGCCTACTGGTGGGCAGCAAGATTTCCGGCTCGACATCCGCACCCTCAAGCTGATCGGCCTGTTGGGCAAGGTGCTCGGGCCTCTGGGCTTCGTCTGGGCGCTGTGTACCGGTGGCACCTTCAGCAGATAGTAGTCGGCGAGTTTGCACCCGTGCTTTCGCTGGTGACGGCGCCGCACCTGGTCACAGGATATGGGAATTGCAGCTACCGCACCGTCTGACTGACGATAGCTGCAACAGGAGAGAGAGATGCAGTTGCCGGTCGGCTATTTCCAGTTCCACAAGGACGCGTTTATCAACTATCAGCTGAACCGCTGGTATTCGCTTGGGTACACCAGACGAGAGGACATCGCCGGCGCCGGGGCACGTATACGGACGTTTGAGGAGTACGTTGGGGCCTTCACCCAGCTCGCTGAAGAGGCCATCACGGAGAACAGGCTCAAGAATGCCGCCTTTTACTACCGGGCGGCAGAGTTCCTAGTAGCGCCTACAGACAGCAGGAAGCTGCCGCTGTACGAGCAGTTTAATGACCTCTTCTATCGCGCCTTCGCGGATGAACCCATCGAGAGACACAAGGTCCCCTATGCCGGCAGCTACCTCCCGGCCATGCGTCTCGCGTCACGGAGTGGAGAGAAGAAAGGCACGATACTGGCGTTTGGCGGATTCGACTCATTGATCGAGGAGTACTACTGCCTGTGGGGCACCCTGTCGGAA
>CAZOGK010000071.1:2370-8721 GCA_964579295.1 uncultured Ardenticatenaceae bacterium | reverse complement strand
TCGCGCACTGGAGGTCACCCTGGCCGCTTACGAGTCGGCGGCGACGGGCGAGCCGGTCCGGCTCTAATGCCTATGGAGACGCCCGACGCCGGCCTGCCTTCGCTGCTGATCGAACATGCCGTGTTTTACACGCCAGCCGGCGTCGTGCAGCCGGGCTGGCTGCTCGCCGAAGGTGGGCAGATCCGCGCCCTGGGTGAGGGCCAGCCGCCGGCGCTGGAGGGGGTACGGCGAATCGACGCGCGCGGTTATTCCCTGCTGCCCGGCTTTGTCGATCTGCACGCGCACGGCGCAATGGGCCACGAAGTCATGGACGCCGATCCGGACGGGCTACGGGCAATGGCCCGCTTCTATGCCCGCCACGGCGTGACCGCCTTCCTGCCTACGACGTGGACGGCCCCGCGCCAGGCAATAGACCGGGCGCTGGCTGCCGTGGCCGCGGCCATAGGCCCGGTGGCCGATGGCGCAACCATCCTCGGCGTGCACCTGGAAGGGCCCTATCTCAACGAGGAGAAGTGCGGCGCTCAGGATGTGCGCGCTATCCGGCGCGCGCAGCGCGAGGAAGCGCTGGCCTGGCTGGACACGGGCCTGGTACGCCTCATCGCCCTGGCCCCGGAGTTCGAGGAGAACCTGTGGCTCATCGCGGAGTGCGCCCGGCGCGGCGTGACGGTCTCCGCCGCGCACACGACGGCCGGCTACGACGCGATGCGTCGCGCCGTGGCGCTCGGGCTGCGCCAGGTGACCCACTGTTTTAACGCCATGGTCGGCCTGGGCCACCGCGAGCTGGGTACCGTCGGCGCGGCGCTGGCCCTTCCAGAACTCAAATGCGAGCTGATAGCCGACAACCTGCACGTGCATCCGGAAGTGATGAACATTCTGGTGAAGGTGAAAGGACCAGAAGGCGTGATCCTGGTTACCGACGCCATTCGCGGCGCGGGTATGCCCGTAGGGGAATATGCCATTGACGACCGGACCGTGACGATCCACGATGGCGCAGTTCGCCTGCCTGACGGCACGCTGGCAGGCAGCATTCTGACGATGGAGCGGGCGCTGGCCAACATCGTGGCCGCGACGGGTCGCCCCCTCGCCGAGCTGTGGCACCTGAGCAGCCACAACGCCGCCCAGGCGATCGGCGCGACGAGCAAGGGCAGCCTGGAGGTGGGAAAGGACGCCGACCTGGTGCTGCTTGACGACGATTTCGGCGTAGCGCTCACCATGGTCGCCGGGCAGGTCGTTTGCCAGCGTTAGGAGTACGCCGCAGCCGCCGCTTCACCGTGGCGCTACTAGGCATGGCTCCTCAACAGAGAATTAATTGCAAACGGCGCCTTGAATCTCGGCCGGCGAGCTGCCCGCTGTTTCTCCTCAATGCGACTCAATACCTATAAGATTCTGGCGGGATTGTGGTACAATGTCAGGTAGAGGTCTTGGGCGTCTGCAAGGTGGCGGCGGTGGGTAAGAAGCTACGCTCCTGAAAGTCACGAATGTTTATGCGGGAACGAACCATACTGGTTATTGACGACGACGAACAAATCCTGGCCCTGGTGCAAACGCTGTTCCAGCAGGAGGGCGCGCGCGTGGTGACGTCGCTGGACCCCGAGGCCGCGCTGCGCCTTCTCTACCGTCACCAGCCCGACCTGGTTATCGTCGACCTGATGATGCCTGTCATGAACGGTCTGGAGTTGGTCCGGCGCATTCGCGAGCTGTCCAGTGTGCCCGTGATGATGCTCACCGCTGTACACAGCGACCATGAAACAGTGCGCGCCCTGCGTATCGGCTGCGACGACTATGTTACCAAGCCGTTCATCCCCAGTGTGCTTATTGCGCGCGCCAAAGTCTTGCTGCGCCGCTCCGACGCCGAAGAGGAGCCGGACGCCGGCTTTACCTATGACGACGGTTATCTCCTTGTTGACCTCCACGGCCAGCGCGTACAGGTTGAAGGCCAGAAGGTGCGGCTGACGCCGACCGAGTTTGAGCTGCTTGCTCTGCTGCTGCGCCGCGCCGGCCGTGTCTGCACCTTCGCCCAGATCATGAGCGAGCTGTGGCCCGATGGAGTGGGGGGCAGCGAAGCGGCGGTTCACACCTACGTCTGGCAGCTGCGCCAGAAGCTGGAGCGCAATCCGGCGCAGCCCGAGTACCTGGTCGGTCTCCGCGCCCGCGGATACCGTTTCGATAGGGCGACTGTCCCTACCGGATAGGGTCCTGAGATTTCCCTGAGATAACAAAGAGAAAACCTATAGGTACTGGTGATACCATCTGGGTAAAGGTCTATTCCCGGGTGAGTTCACCGGTTGCGGGTCAATAGCGGCAGGGAGTGCCTGCCTTCCCTCGCACGGTCAGTGGCAGCGCCCAGACTTGGGCAGTCACTTGGGGCGACACGGACGTAGTCTTATCTGAAACGGCATCTTCGTCGATATATCTATATGAAGCAATGGTTTGCCCTGCGCACACAACCGCTCATGGAGTGGCGGGTGGCGACGCACCTGCGGCGTAACAACATCGACACCTTTCTGCCGGTCACGCCGGCCGCCGCCGCCGATCTGGCGCGCCCAACACCCTTCTTCCCGGGCTACCTGTTTGTCCAAGTAGACCTGACAGTGACCCGCTCGTCGTCCTGGCTGGTGCCGGGAGCGTCCTACTTGGTAGGCTACGGCGATGAGCCGGCCCCCATCCCTGAGGAAGTGATCCGCATGATCCGGCGGCAGCTGGAACTTCTCGCCGCCAACCGAGGCCGGCGCGCCCGCTTCCAGCCGGGCGACCCGATCCGCGTGACCGAAGGCCCCTTCCGCGACATGGTTGGCATCTTCGACGATACTGTCACGCCGGGCGAGCGTGTGCACGTGCTGCTGCAGGCGATGAACCACGCGCTGCGGCTGCGCCTGCCGCTCAGGGCGCTGGAGAAAGCCGAGCGCGCGACCGGGACGCCAGCGCCAAAACCGGCGCGCCGTACCCGCGGCCGCGGCCGGCCCATCCGGTCCCAGAGAACCGCCCGGTCCTGACAGACCGGCCCGGTCCGTGTGGACCGGCAACCGTCCTCTGTTGTAGCGCGTGCTCCGGAGGGCGGTCATAGCCAAGAGTAAATCCGGTCCTGCCAGGCCGGACTGCGAAGCATGCCAGTTAGCCATACCCACTGATTCTCTACTATCTACCTCTAGCGTGTGCGCTGTGGAGCGCGGTGATGACAACTCTTTCTATTATTATCCCTGCCTACAATGAAGAAAACGGCATCGACGCCATTGCCCGGCGCGTCCTGGCGACACGCCCGGCGTTGGCCGATGCCGGCGTGGGCGAGATGGAGCTGCTTGTCGTCGACGATGGCTCGGCCGACCGCACCGCCGAGCTGGCCGCCGCCATCGCCGGTGTCCGCGTCATCCGCCACGCGCGCAACCAGGGCTACGGCGCCGCGCTCAAGACCGGCTTCTGCCAGGCGAAAGGTGAGCTGATCGGCTTCCTCGACGCCGACGGCACCTACCCGCCCGAATACTTCCCGGCGCTCTGCGCCCAGGCGCTGGCCGGCAGCGACCTGGTCATCGGCAGCCGCATGGCCGGCGCCGCCAGCCAGATGCCGCGCACCCGCCGTCTCGGCAACCTCTTTTTCGCCCGCCTGCTCAGCCTGCTCTCCAGCCAGCGCGTCACCGACAGCGCCAGCGGCATGCGCGTCTTCAAGCGCGACGTTCTCGAGCAGATTTACCCGCTGCCCGACGGCCTCAATCTGACCCCGGTGATGAGCACCCGCGCCCTCCATGAAGGCGTTCACGTCACCGAGGTACCCATTCCCTACAGCGAGCGCGTCGGCCGCTCCAAGCTCAGCGTCGTCCGCGATGGCTCTGTCTTTCTCCACTCCATGGTCTGGACGGTGCTCGCCTACAACCCGGTGCGCATCCTGGGGACCCTTGGCCTGCTCGGCATCCTGTTCGGGCTGCTGGCCGGCGCGGGCCTCGTCGTCGCCCGCCTGCAGGGCCAGACGTCGCTCTCGCCGCTGGAGCTGGCCGTGCTCTTTGGCGGTATGGTTGCCGGCGTCATCGGTATCAGCATCTTTTCGCTGGGCGTCACCTTTAACTATCTCGTCTCGCTCTTCTACCGCCGTCCCGTACGCCAGGGTCTCTTTGGCCGGCCGCTCTTTCACAGGCCGCTGGAGCGCCACTTCTGGTGGCTGGGCGCCGCGGCCCTGTTAGTGGCCACGTTAACCGGTGCCGGCAGCCTGATCCTCAGTCTCAATGGCTGGGAGATCGCCCGCCTCTGGCTCTATCTCTCCGCCAGTGCCATGCTGGCCCTGGTCGCCGTCCAGCTGCTCATCTTCTGGCTTCTGGCGCGCATCCTCGACGAGCTGAGCCAGCGCGCGCTGGCGACTGAACGCGATTTGAACGGTGCGGAGATCGTCACCTCTGCGATAGGGCAACTCTAGGCTGGGGAGCCTGCTATCATGTCTGCAATTGTTCGCCGTATCACTTCTTATAGCCTCTTCGGCCTGATTCTCTCCCTCCTCTTGCTGCTGGTTGTCGTTTGGCTGCCACGCGCCGCCGCCCTGTCGGCGCAGGAGACTCAACCGCTGCCGACGGCTGCTGCCTGCGAGCCGCCGACGGCCCATGCGCGCGGCGGCGCCAACGCGCGCCAGGGTCCGACGCCCGATTACGACCTCGTCGAGCAGCTTGCCCCCGGCAGCGTGCGCCGCGTGATTGGCCGCCATGCCGGCTTTCGCTGGTGGCAGATCGAAACATCCGGCGGCGGGGTTGGCTGGGTCTGGGATAGCGCCGTAATAGTGACAGGCGATGTTCTGGCCGTGCCCCTGGTAGAGGCCCCCCCGCTCGACGGCACTATTCCTGCCACGGATGCCGTGTGGGATTTGAGCGGCGCCGGTATTTGCCTGCCCACGCCCACGACCACGCCCGGCATCGCCACCGCGACGCCCCTGGCGGCAGCCGCCGACTGGGAATACGCCGACGAGGGCTGGGAGCCGCCGCTAAACCTCTCCAATGCCGGCGCCGCGGTAGCGCCCCAACTACTCACTCTGGGCGCGGATTTGCTGCTCATCTGGGAAGATACGGTCGATGGCTTTGCCTTCAGCCGCCGTCAGAATGGCGCCTGGACGCCGCCGCGCATCGCCGAGTTTCCCTTTTCCACGCGCCGCTATGAAACCCAGCTGGCGGCCAGCGCACCCACGCCGCGCTACACGCCGCAGCTTCTGGCGCGGACCGAAAATGATGTCTACGCTTTCTGGCGCGACGATGAAAATAACCTCTATGCCAGCCACGTCGCGGCTGCCGCCTTTGCGGACTACACGGCCTGGACGGCGCGCCAGCAGCTGGGTACGGCAGTCGCCGGCATGGCCGCCGTCGTCGATACGCGCGGCGCGATCCATCTGGCCTACCTGCAAACCGCGGATCTGGACGGCGCGCCCAGCGGTCTGTACGTGCGCCGGCTCGAGGTCAACGCCGCTTCCTGGAGCGCCCCCGCGCCGCTGCACCTCTCCGGCTATTATCGCCTCCCGACGGCTGCAACCGCCAATCTGCGGATGGCGGCAGCCGGGTCCACGGTGCTGGTCTCCTGGGTTGAATCCGCACAGGAGCGTATCTGGCTTGCCCGTTCGCCAGACGGCGGCGAGAGCTGGGACGATCTGCAGCTGCTAGACAGCCGTCAGGTAGACGATAGCATAACGGCCGTCAGTCCGGGCGACGTCCACCTGCTGGCCACGGACAGCCAGCTACACTTGACCTGGCAGGCAGGCCACGAGGGGAGCGTCTGTTCCCAGTATCACCAGTGGTCCGAGGATGGCGGCGTCACGTGGCAGCCGGGGACCCAGTTAGACGCGGCCCAGCCGGGCGCGGGGACTGGTTGCCTGCAAGATGTCATGCTCCTTGCCGGCGATGAGACGGTCATCCTTGCTGGCAACGCCGTCGACAACGCTTACCATTATCTGTGGCAAGGCGGCGACTGGACGGAAGCGCAGAGTCAGCAACCGTTGTGGGGATTTACACTGGGCACGACCGGCCGGCCTGTATCGCTTAACTGTGGCCGCGATGCTGTCGTGCAGGGCAGCCAGCTCATGGTTGCTGCCTGCGGCGAGAGCATTGGCCAGGACATCTGGTTCCTCAGCCAGGATCTGGAGACCAGCGCTGCGACGCTCGCTGTCACACCCGTTTGGAGCACGCCCGCGCCGCTCTCCGCCCTGTCGCCGGCGACGGATGGCGCCGTGATGGCGACTACCGCCTTCGCCTCCCCGTCGCTGGTCGCCGACGCCGAAGGGCGGCTGCACGCCTTTTGGACCGAAGCCGTCTCCAGCGGCGCGGCGGCGGAAATGGTGCCCGGCCAGATCAGCCATGCTGTCTGGCAGAATGGCGCCTGGTCGCGCCCGCAGCC
>CAZOGK010000071.1:0-2270 GCA_964579295.1 uncultured Ardenticatenaceae bacterium | reverse complement strand
GGCGACCTCTACGCCGCCTATGCCGTGCCGCTCAACGAAGAGCGCGGCATCTATCTCACTACCTCCGCGAATGGCGAGATCTGGTCGGATGCAACGCTCGTCTTCGACGCGGCGGAGGCCGGCTGGGCCCGCGCCGACCAGCCGCAACTGGTTATCTCTGGCACGGGCGAGCTGCACCTGCTCTTCTGGAAGCGCGCCCTGCCCGACAACGCGCCTGCCGCCGAACTCTACTACACTCGTTCGCGTGACGGTGGCGCCACCTGGAGCGAAGCGGAGGCGATTCACAATGGCACGCCCAACACCGGGGTCGTCGTCTGGAGCGATCTGGCCGTCGCCGGTGGCCGTCTCATTCATCTGGCCTGGCAGGAGTGGGATCCGGCCACGGGCGCGCGCATGCTCTGGCACCGCCTCTCCGAAGACGGTGGGCTCACGTGGAACCCGGCAGCGCGCATCGGCGGCTTTGGCCAGGAGATAGGCGCGGCCGTCCTGCTGCAGGACCCGGCCGAGCGCCCCTTTATTTTGGCGCTGACCGACCGGGCCAGTGCAGCCGTGGGCGCGACAGAGCCGCAGCTGGCGCAGTGGCAATGGTCAGACGAAGGCCAGCGCTGGGAGCAGGCCGAGAGCCTGGCCCTGCGCGCGCCGGCGCCGGCCGCCGGGCAGGCCCTGGCGGCGGCCATCACCGGCGGCGGCGACCTCATCGCGCTCCTGGTGGAAGAGGCCGGGCCGGGCGTCGCGCAGCTCGTCTCCGCTGCCCGCACCGTCGCGCTGCCGGCCGTCCTGCCCACGCCGCTACCCACCCTGACACCCACGCCACAATCTACCGCCGCCCCCAGCCCCACGGCGCGGCCGCAGCCCACGCCCACCCTCGTCTTCTCCACCAACCCCCAGACCGGCAGCAGCGGCCCGCTCAGCTTCCTACCTGACCTCGGCCGCAACGCCATGATCGCCGGCGCCATCCTCGCCCTTATCCCTGCGACGCTGCTGGTAGTGCTGGCTGTAGCCGTGTTTGGGCGAGTGCGGGCGGGGCGGCGCTAACTGATCTGACCCATAGAAACGACAAACGCAATTAGAGGGTTGAAACAAGTGCCTGAAACGATTCTTGTAACCGGCGGGGCCGGATTTATCGGCTCCCACCTTGTGGATGCTCTCCTGCAGGAGGGCAACACTGTCCGCGTATTCGACAATCTGGAGCCACAGGTCCACGGCTCGTTACGGGAGAGCGGTCGCTGGCCCACGTACTGTAACTCTGACGCCCAATACATTCTCGGCGACGTGCGCGATCGCGACGCCCTGCACAGGGCGCTTCAGGGCGTGGACGTCGTATACCATCAGGCCGCGATGGTTGGCGTTGGACAATCGATGTACCAGATCGAGCGCTATGTCGACGTCAACACCCGTGGCACGGCCATACTTCTCGACCTCATCGCCAATGACAATGCCATCCGCGACCGGCTGCGCAAGCTAATTGTAGCGTCGTCAATGTCTATCTACGGTGAGGGGGCTTACAGCTGCACGGTTCACGGCACGGTCTATCCTACCCTTCGAGCCTCCGCGCAACTTGCCGAGCATGACTGGGAGCTGCGCTGTCCGGCGCCTGTATCAAATGGTCATTCATCGTCATGTCAGACATGCAATTTGCCGCTTGCGCCTCAGCCCACACCCGAAGCAAAGCCGCTCCATTCCACCTCCATCTACGCCATCAGCAAGAAAGATCAGGAAGAGATGGGCCTTGCGTTCGGCCAGGCCTATACCATACCCGTTGTCGCCCTCCGCTACTTCAACACCTACGGTCCCCGCCAGGCCCTATCCAATCCGTATACCGGCGTGGCCGCCATCTTCTCGGGACGGTTGCTCAATGGGAACGCCCCCGTGCTGTTTGAAGACGGCAAACAGACCCGCGATTTTGTGCACGTGAGCGATATCGTTCAGGCCAATCTGCTTGCTCGCCGTTGTGACGATATGAAGAACGGTGTGTTCAATGTCGGCACGGGCCAGTCCACGAGCGTCCTTGACGTTGCGCAGGAGCTTGCCCGGCACCTTGAGAGCGGCCTTGAGCCTGAAATCACCTGTCAATTCCGCGCCGGCGATATTCGCCATTGCGTCGCCGACATCGGCCAGATCAAATCTTACGGCTACCGGCCGCGTTTGACGTTCAAGGAAGGCATCGCAGAACTCGTGACCTGGGTTCGCTCACAGAATGCCACCGATAGCTTTGAAGCAGCGCGCCGGGAGTTAGCTGTCCGCGGCCTGGCTGCCTGAGACGACGAGAA
>CAZOGK010000070.1:0-9222 GCA_964579295.1 uncultured Ardenticatenaceae bacterium | reverse complement strand
CGCAAGACAGGGGCCTCATCGTGCGCGCCTCCATCGCCGGCGCCGGCGCCGAGGGCGACGACAACGCCGCGCTGGACGTGTTTGTCCGCGACCTGGATAGCGGCGAAAAGCTCAAAGAGCGCAATGAGGAAGAGATATGAAAGTTGCCATCCGTTTCCTTGTAGCCATCACGCTCCTCACCCTCACGCTGCTCGGCGTCGCGCACGCTCCGGCGCTCCGTGCGGGCGCGGGGATGGCGCTTCATCTCCCGCTCGTAAGCGTCCGCACGCCGGAAGGTATTGCCAGCCGGGTCTCTGTTTCCAGCGACGGCACAGAGGGCAACTTCAGGTCAATGGAGCCGGCGATGAGCGCGACCGGCCGCTTCATCGCATTCACGTCTGAAGCCACCAACTTGGTCCTGGAAGACGCCAACGGCACGACGACCGATGTCTTTGTCCACGATACCCTGACTGGCGCCACGACCCTCGTCTCCATTGCCAGTGATGGCACGCAGGGTGATGACTCGTCCATGAGCCCGTCCGTCTCCGCGGACGGCCGTTTTGTAGCCTTCAGCTCCCGCGCCAGCAACCTCGTCGTTGGCGATGCCGTCCTATGTACACCACCAAACACAGAACCCTACACCTGTAGTGCCGTCTTCGTACATGACCGCCAGACCGGGGAGACGACCCGGGTTTCGGTCGCCACTGACGGCACGCCGGCAGACGGCGACTCGGAAAGCCCGGCACTCTCGGCCGACGGCCGCTTCGTCGTCTTTAGCTCGGGCGCCAGTAACCTCGTTGCCGGCGATACCACTGTGTGCGTGTCACCGCTTGGGGCGCCGCATAACTGCGTAGACGTCTTCGTCCATGACCGTCAGACAGGCGAGACGGTCCGTGTCTCCGTCGCTAGTGACGGCACGCCCGGTAACGGTAACAGCGCTAGCCCCGTCGTCTCCGCCGATGGGCGTTTTGTCGCTTTTACGTCCGACGCTACAAATCTAGTACCTGGCGACACGAACCTTTGTCCGCGGTTCAGCGATATGGTGCCCTGTTACGACGTCTTTGTTCACGACCGGCAGACCGGCGAAACGACCCGCGTCTCCGTTGCCGGTGACGGCGCCCAGGGAGACAGTCACGCCGGCTCATCGGCGATTTCAGCCGATGGGCGCTTTGTTTCCTTCTCCTCGTACGCCTCTAACCTCGTCGCGGGCGACACCAACGTCTGCTCGGTTTTCGGCAGCCTCGTCCAGTCCTGTAGCGATGTATTCGTCCATGACCGCCAGACCGGCGCGACCACACGTGTCTCCATCGCCTCTGACGGCACGCAGGCAGACGAGGGCGGACTCTATCCCGCCCTCTCCGCCGACGGCCGTTTTGTAGCCTTCATGTCGAGCGCCACCAACCTGATCCCGTCTGATGCCAACTACCCTGACCACATGTACGTACACGACCGGCAGACCCGCACGACCACACGTGTCTCCATCGCCTCTGACGGCTCAGCCGGCAACAGTGGATCCATCTTGCTGCCCGCCATCTCTGCTACGGGCCGCTATGTCGCCTTCCAATCCTACGCTTCCAACCTCGTCCCAGACGATACCAACAACACGGCGGACATCTTCCTCTACGACCGGCGCATTGACTGACTTCAGGGCCATCCGGTGTCACGTGGGACACCGGATGGCCCCCGTTCTATAGGCTTCTCCCTGCCCCTGTCCCTTGTACCCTCGCGCCTCCCTGCCATATAATCTCTGTATCGCAGTTTAGGAAAGGGACTCCGGGCATGACCCCACAACTCCACTCCGACATCCGCCTCGCCCTCACCGGCGCGCAGGCTCTGGAAAGCAACCAGACCGTGCGCGCGCTCTTCAGCGACCCACGGCTGCAGCCCTGGCGCAGCAGCGTGCCCGAGGCCGGCAGCCCTGCCGCACGCGCCTCCCTGCTCCTCGCCTACCTGCACGACCGCGCCAACGTCCAGGGCCAGAAAGCGCTTGGCCTCTTCCTCCAGGTCCTGGGCGAGCAGGAAGCCGGCGACCTCGCCGCCACCCTCCTCACCCTCGCCGGCCAGGTAGACCCCACCCTGCAACCGTCCACGTCCACCCACCAAACAGCCACTTCCCCCTTCCAACCTTCGCCGTCCAGCTCCGACCCGTACACCACCTTCGACCTGCACATCTCCCCCGGCGGCCACGTCGTCGCCGGTTCCGGGCAGGGCGCGGCCAGCGCCGACATCAGCACCACCGTGCCCGCGGCCATCGCCACCGCCGTGCGCCAGGTAGAAGACCGCACCACCAGCGCCGCCGGCCTCAAGGAGCTGGGCGAAGGACTGTTCCGCTGGCTCTTCCCGGAAGCCATCGAGCGCCACCTGGGCCGCGCCGAAGCCGTGGCCCGCGACAAGGGCGAGAAGCTGCGTATCCGCCTGCGCGTCGAAGCGCCGGCCATCGCCGCCCTGCCGCTGGAGTTCCTCTACTGGCCGGAGCGCGGCCACTACTTTGCCGTCAATCCCCACACGGCCCTCTCGCGCACGCTCAACGTCACCATCAACCCCAACCGGGTGCGGCCGCGCCAGGGGCCGCTGCACATGCTGGCCATCATCGCCGACGCCGCCGACCTGCCCCGGCTCAACCCCGACGAATGGGAAGACATCCTGCTGCACGCCCTGGCCGGCCCGCTCGACGCCAACCAGCTCACGCTGCAGACGGTCAGGCGCGCCACCCGCCGCGAGATCCGCAATGCTCTCCTGCAGCAGAAGCCGGACATCGTCCAGGTCATTGGCCACGGCGTCTACCAGCAGGGGACGGCCCACATCGCCCTGGTGGACCAGTTCACCGGCAACGCCTGGCTGCTCGACGACGAGCGCTTTGCCGGCCTCTTTGCCGGCTACGACGACAACCTGGCCCTGGTCAGCCTGGCCGCCTGCGAAAGTGGCAGCAGCGCCGACCCGCAGGGCTTCAGCGGCCTGGCCCCGCGCCTGCAGCAGCGCGGCATCCCGGCTGTGCTGGCCATGCAGTACAAGGTCTACGTCAAGACTGCCCGCGTCGTCCTGGAAGATTTCTACACGGCGCTGGCCGCCCGCAAGCCGCTCGACTGGGCCATCCAGCAGGCGCGCAATGCCGTCTACCTCGACTTCGGCGCCGACAACCGCGAATTCGCCACGCCCATTCTCTACCTCCGCTCCGACAGCGGCCGCCTCTTTGGGGACCAATGAGCGGGCGGCCCGGCTGCGGCGGGCTGCAAACCGGCCCACCCGATAGCCATTTGCCACTCGCGATTCGCATCCCTTTTCCGCCATAATTCTCCCTGCGCAGGCGAAACAATCGTTTGCTTAACATAACGTTCTCCTTCCACATGTATACGACGATGAAGAGCTTCTTCTGGATGACGGGCATGACACAAGGCAAGACCAGACGGATAGTCCGCCGTCTCTGGGCTCTTGCGCTTCGTCGAGCCGGTTAGCTCGTGGGTTCAGGCTCCCCTATCCTGCCGGCCGCTTCACATCCATGCGGCACGGCGCAATACAGGGTCATCCGAATGTGGCTCTGACCCGATGAGAGCCCATCGGCCGGAATAGTCGCCTCACCCGCGGCAAAGGGGATGGTTTGCTGAGGGAATGTTATGTGCTGCTACGAATTGGGAATGGACGATGGGCGTTGGCGCCTGGGGGTCAGGCCTGCCGGCATGCCTGACGCGCCCTCAGGCAGCTTACCTGGACCACGCAGCACAGCTCCCGTACAGCGAAAAAAAAATCGCTCCCTGCGCGATGGGGAGCGATTTGAAAAAACGCTGTACGGTGTTGCCCGTCTCATGCCTCATATGTCGGCAAGGGTCAACAAACCCGCCCCTTCCAGGCTTCTCCCTGCCATGTGCAGTTTGCCATTTGCAGGCTGCCCTTCGCCATTACCGCACCACCGGCAGCTCCTCCGGCTGCCAGTCGGCGCTGGCGGGCGCGGGGCGGGCGGCGAGCGGGGTTAGCGGCGCCTGGTAAAAGCGCGAGCGGCGCGGGCTGCGGTTGAGCACAATGCCCAGCAGCGGCGTGCCCACCCGACGCAGCTGCTCCACCCCCGCCAGCAGCGCGTCCGCGCTCGTCTTGCCCGGCCGCACCACCAGCACCACGCCGTCGACGTGCGCCGCCAGCATCGCCGCATCGGCCACCAGCAGCGGCGAGCTATCGACAATGACCAGCTCCGCCGCCTTCTCCAGCTCGCGCACCAGCTCGGCCATGCGCGCCGCGTCCAGCAGCTCGTGCGGGCGGCGCGGCAGCCGCTTGCTCGTCAGCACCTGCAGCGCCGGCAGCGCCGCCCACGGCTGGGCCAGCGCCTCGCCTTCACGCGCCCCCTCGCCGCCAAGCTGAAAGAGATCGTGCAGCGCCGGGTCGCGCAAGTCACCATCCACCAGCAGCGTCTGCTTACCGCCGCGCGCCAGCGTCGCCGCCAGATTGCCGGCCACTGTCGTCTTGCCGTCGCCTTCCTCCGGGCTGGTCACCAGTAGGCTGCGCAGCTCATCGCCCAGCCCGGCAAAGGTCAGGTTGGCGCGCAGCGTGCGGAACGACTCGGCCAGCCGCGAATCAGGCTCGGCCACGAGCTGGCCCGGCAGCGGCTGCTGCCCGCGGCGCGCGTTCTCCACCACGCCCAGCACCGGCAGCCCGGTCAGCGCCGTGGCCTCCGCCGCGGACTTCACCGACGCGTCCAGATAGTCGAGCGCCAGCACCAGCCCCAGCGCGGCCATGAACGCCACAATGCCGCCGAGCGCCGTGTTGATGAGCAGCCGCGGCCGCGCCGGCCGTTCCGGCGGCGTCGCCTCTTCCACCACCGCCAGCGACGAGCTGCTCTGCAGCCGCGCCAGCCGCACCGATTCAAAGCTGCCCAGCAGGCTGCCGTAAAGCTGCTCATAGAGCGCCAGCGTAGACTCCTCGTGCAGCGTGCCGCCCGATTCCTCGTCCTGCGCGGCCAGAATCTTATCTTCCAGCAACAAATAGCGCGTCGTCGCCGTCTGCAGCGCCAATCTTCGCTGCGCCAGCGCCGCCTGCTTCTCCACCAGCAGGTCACGGTCGGCCGGGTCGGTGACCACCACCACGGCGGTCAGCTCGTCGATAGTCTGCTGCAGCTCCGCAATGCGTGCGCCCAGGTCGCGCATATTCGCCTCGGCTGCCTGGTCGCGCAGCTCCGGCTGCGCCGCCACCCGCGCCTCGTAGATGCTCTGCGCCACGGCCAGCTGTACCTGCAGATCCGCCTGTTCGGCCCGCGCCGCTTTCAGCTCCTCCTCCTCGTCGGGCGTCAGCCGTGGCTGAATGAGCGCGTCGATTTCCTGCTGCAGCAACGCGCTCTCCAGCTGCAGCGCATCCATGCTCTCGGCCAGCTCCTCCTGCTCGGCAGTGGAGACCAGCACCGTCTCCGCCTTGCGCGCCTCAATCTCCTCCTGCAGGCTGTCCATGCGCTCCTGCACCTGGGCCAGCTGCGCCTCCAGCGCCGTCTCCATGCGCGCAAACTCGCCCGACTGCAGCGCCTCATTCTCCCGCGCCAGCACCTGCACGAGCGTATTGGCAATCGTCGCCGCCTTCTGTGGGTCGCCCGCCTCCACCGTCACTTCCAGCATGCGCGTGCCGGGCACCAGCTGGGCGCGCACCTGGTCCTCGGTCACTTCCTCGCCCACCTCCTGGCTGGCGGCGTCCAGCACTGGGCGGCGCGTCAGCAGCGCCACGTAGGTATCGGCCAGCTGCTGGTCGCTGAGCGAGGTCGAAGCCGTGACCGTCGTCTCCTGCGGCCGCACAATCATCGCCCAGGTCACCGCCTCATACACGGGCGACTGCAACCGGCTAAAAAGCAGCGCCGCCCCCGCGCCGAGCAGCACGCTCAGCGCCAGCAACCAGGCCCACCGCCGCAACAGCGTTAGATAATAACGAAGTTCCATCACTCTCCTCACGCGCCAGCGGTCCAAACAAGCGCCCGCCAATCATAGCGCCCCCGGCCCACGTTGCCCACTGGATAGCTGGAAGCCAAAAGCCGACGGCCCGCTCACGAACTTTCCTGGGCTATCCGCAGCGGGGCCGCCGGCCATTTCCTACGATACGCGGACAAGGGCGCGGCGTCATGTATCGTGGGTCTAAACCCGGCTACAAAAAGGGTACATATTGGCGGCCTGTGCTAGAATGGGGGCGCCGGGTGCGAGACCGCCCGCGTGCCACTCATCAGGAGGAAGACGATGAGCGCCAACCCCACCTCCCCCACGCTGCAGCCGGGCGCTGCCCCCGACCTGGAAGCTGCCGTGCGCCGCATGGCCCGCATCGGCAACTGCTTCTCGCCCAGCTTCTCTCCCGATGGCCGGCAGCTGGCATTTGTCTCCGACCTGAGCGGCGTGCCGCAGCTCTGGACGGTCCCCGCAGCCGGCGGCTGGCCCCGGCTCGTCACCGCCCTGGAGGATCAGGTGACCGGCGTGCACTGGTCGCCGGCTGGCCAGTGGCTGGCCTTCGGCCTGGCGCCGGGAGGCGGTCTCAACAGCCAGATTTACGTCGTCCGCCCGGACGGCAGCGAGCTGCGCCTGCTGAGCGAAGGGGGCAGGACGAATAACTGGCTCGGCCGCTGGGCGCCGGATGGCCGGTTGGCCGTGGCCTCCTCCCGCCGCGACCCGGAGGCCATGGACGCTTATCTGGTGGCGCCCGACAGCAACGAGTGGCAGCTCGTCGCCCGCAATGAGGGTATCGGCGACCTGGACGACGTCAGCCGCGATGGCCGCTATGCCATCCTCTACCGCCTCGTCAGCCGCAGCGACGACAACCTTTACCTCGTCGACCTCGCCAGCGGCGCCGAGACCCTGCTGACGCCGCACGAGGGGCCCGGCCATTTCGGCAATGGCCGTTTCTCAGTGGATGGCCGCTCTATCTACCTCATCTCCAACGACGAGCGCGAGATGCTGGCGTTCGCCCGCGTCCGGCTGGACGCCGGAGGCAGGCCCGGCGCCATCGAGCATCTGGCCAGCCGTGACGATGCCGAGCTGCAGGCCTTCGAGATTAGCGCCGACGGCCGGCTGGCTGCTCTGGTCTGGAACGTCGCCGGCCGCAACGAGCTGACCTTCTTCGACCTGGCCGGCGAGACAGAATCCCCCGGCCCGGCGCTGCCGGCCGAGCTCGTCCACCAGCTCACCTTTGCCCCCAGCGGCTACCGCCTCGCGCTCGCCATCTCCGGCTCCAGCGCGCCGCCCGACATCCACCTCTACGACCACGAGAGCGGCCGGCTCTGGCAGGTCACCCACAGTCCCCACCCGGGCGTCAACCTGGCGAAGCTGGTGCGTCCTGAGCTGGTGCACTTCCAGGCGCACGACGGCCTCGCCCTCAGCGGCTGGCTCTACCGGCCGGTCCCTGCTGCCTCGCCGGGCCCGCTGGTTCTCAGCTTCCACGGCGGTCCCGAATCACAGGAGCGGCCTGTCTTCAACCGGACCTACCAGGCGCTGCTCTCCCAGGGTATTGCCGTCTTTGCCCCCAACGTGCGCGGCTCGTCCGGTTTCGGCAAGACGTTTGTCAACCTCGACAACGGCGCCCTGCGCCACAACGGCATCGCGGACATTCAGAGCTGCGTCGATTGGGCCGTGCGCGAGGGCATCGCCGCTCCCGGCCGTATCGGCATCATGGGCGGCTCCTACGGCGGCTACATGACCATGGCCGGCGTCACCCGCTACCCCGACACCTTCGCCGCCGCCGCTACCATCTGCGGCGTCGTCAACTTCGAGACCTTCTTCGCCAACACCGAGCCCTGGATGGCCGCCATCTCCAAAGTTGAGTATGGCGACCCGGATACCGAAGCCGACCTCCTGCGCGAGCTGTCTCCCATCCACCAGATTGACAGGGTGCAGGCGGCGACGCTTGTCCTGCACGGCGCCAACGACACCAACGTCCCGGTCGTCGAAGCCGAACAGGTGGTAGAGTCGCTGCGCGCGCGCAACGTTCCCGTCAACTACGTCCTCTTCCCCGACGAGGGCCACGGCTTTACCAAGACCGCCAACCGCATTACGGCCGCCATCGAAACCACCCGCTGGTTCGCCGAACACCTCTGAGCACGCTGCGCCATGACCACTGACCTGTATGACCGCCTGCCCAAAGTCGAGCTCCACCTGCACCTGGAGGGCGCCATTCCGCCGGCCGCCCTCTGGACCCTGGTCGAGAAGTACGGCGGCGACCCGTCCGTGCCCACGCCGGCCGACCTGGCCCGCCGCTTTCACTACCGCGACTTCCCCCACTTCCTGCAAACGTGGACCTGGAAGAACGGCTTCCTGCGCGAGGCTGAGGATTTCACCTTCATCGCCGCCGCCGTCGCCCGTGACCTGGCGGCGCAGAATATCCGCTACGTCGAAGCCTTCTTCTCCCCGCGCGACTTCGCCCGCCACGGCCTCACGCCGCAGCAAATCGCCGCCGCCATCCGCGCCGGCCTGCAGCAGGTTCCGGCCATCGAGATTGCCCTCGTCGCCGACCTGGTGCGCGACCACGGGCCGGAGCAGGCGGCGCGCACCCTGGCCGCCGTCGCCGAGGTGCGCGACCAGGGCGTCATCGGCATCGGCCTCGGCGGCGCGGAGCATGCCTACCCGCCGCAGCCCTTCGCCCCGGTCTACGAGGAGGCGCGCCGGCTCGGCTTTCGCACCAGCGTCCACGCCGGCGAAGCGGCCGGCCCCGCAAGCGTCTGGGCCGCCATCCGCAGCCTGCGCCCCGACCGTATCGGCCACGGCGTGCGCGCCGGCGAAGACCTGGCCCTGCTCGACTACCTGGCCGAGCAGCAGATTCCGCTGGAGATGTGCCCCCTTTCCAACGTGCGCACCGGCGTCGTCGCGCGCATCGAAGAGCACCCCGTCCTGGCCTACTGGCGGCGCGGCATCCCCGTCACCGTCAACACAGACGACCCGCACATGTTCAACAACAGCCTGGCCGACGAGTTTCGCGCCCTGGAGCAGACGTTCGGCGCCGGCCCGGGCCTCGTCCGCCTGCTTACTCTCGCCGCCGTCGGCGTCTCCTGGCTGCCGCCAGATCGCCAGGCCGCCCTCGCCGGCGCCCTGCGCGCCGACCCGGCCTGGAGCGAGAACGAAGCGCCACCATCGTCAGGTTAGCTGGCCCTTGCCGAAATATGAGGCATTAGACTGGCAACGCAGTAGAGCGATTTTGTCAATCGCTCCCTGCGCGTTGGTGGAGCGATCTGCAAAATCGCTCTACAGGGACTGTGCTTCGTGGTCATGCCCCGTTATTTGCTAACTTCCAACAAACCTGACCGCA
>CAZOGK010000069.1:7490-9231 GCA_964579295.1 uncultured Ardenticatenaceae bacterium | reverse complement strand
GACGACGACGACAATGACAATGGCAACGACAATGACGACGACGACGATGACGACGATGACGACGATGACGACAATGACAACGGCAACGACAATGACGACGATGATGACGATGACGACGATGACGACGATGATGACGACAATGACAACGACGACGATTAAAGGAGTGGCGGGGAGCGGGCGAGCGTTCGCCCGCTCCCTGCCAGCTTGAGCCCGCCACGCCATGCAGCGCCACAGCCTTCGCCCTTTTCATGCCGGGAACAGCGGAGTAATCTAGCAGCGTGGTTGACGATCACCGTTTGCTCGCACGCGCCCAGGATCTGGACAAGGAGGCCATCGCGAAGATTCACGATGCATACCATCGCGCCATCTACCGCTACATCTCCTTCCGCGTGGACGACCTGCAGATGGTGGAAGACCTGACGAGCGAAGTCTTTGTCCGCTTTGTACACGCGCTGCGGCGGCGGCGCGGGCCGAAGGACAATGTCGGGGGCTGGCTGTATGGCGTGGCAGCCAACGTGGTCAAGGAACATTATCGGGCCCAGCGCAAGCAGCGCCTGGCCCCGCTTGACGAAACGATCCCGGGAAGAGGGCCCGATCCCGAGCATGACGTCGGCAACCGGCTGGCCGTGGAACAGCTGCGGCAGGCGATGGAGGATCTGTCCCTGGAACAGCAAGAGGTGTTGGCCCTGCGCTTTGGGTACGGCATGCGCCACAAGGAAGTAGCCCGCACGCTGGGCAAAAGTGAAGGCGCCGTGCGCATGCTGCAGGTGCGCGCCATTGCGGCTCTCACCGAGCTGTTGACAGGAATTGAGATACGCTCATGACAAAGGTACCCGGAGAGACGTTAGCCGAATGCCTGGATCTGCTGGAGCAGGGCCTGAGCGTTGACCAGATCCTGCAGCGCTTTCCCGAGCACAGCGCCGCCCTGCGCCCATTCCTGGAAACGGCCGTGCAGCTCTCGCAGCTGGCCCAGACGCCGTCCCTGACGGCAACGGGGCAATCGAGGGCGGTGGTCTTGCGCGAGGTGGACGCCCTGGGCGGCCCCGCGCCCGGGGCAGCGCTGTCGGCCTGGCTGCGGCAGGCGTTCGTGCCGGCGCTGGCCTTCAGCTTGCTGCTGCTGTTCGTCGTGGCCCTGTCGCGGCTGTCGGCCGGCGCCCTGCCCGGCGATAGCCTGTACGGGGGCAAGCAGCTTGTGGAAACGGTGCAGCTCATCCTCGCCAGCCCGGAGCGGCGCGCGGCGCTCCAGGCCCGTTTCAACGACGAGCGTATCCGCGAAGTGGAGGCGCTGCTTCAAAACGGACGCGCGGCCGAGGTCGCCTTCGAAGGCGCGCTCGACGAGATAGGGCCGGACTATTGGCTGGTCGCCGGGATACGGGCCAACCTGAGCGCGGAGACCACGGTGGCCGGGACGCCCTGGCCGGGCGGCAGCGTCCGGGTCGAGGGGCGCACCGAGGACGGCCGGCTCCTGGCCGCGCGCCTGGCGGTCCTGGGCAACCCGCCGCCGCCCGCGCCCACGCCGTCGGCAACGCCCACGCCGGCGACAACTGCCACGGTATCCCCCACGGCGACCGGAACCGCTTCTCCCACGCCGTCGGCGACGCCCACGGCCACAACTACCGCCAATGTGGCGCCCACTTCTCCGCCGGCAACGGCGACCGATGCGCCGCCACCGCCGCCGCCGGCGGCCACCCTGCAGCCCGCCCCAACATGGACGCCGGAGCCGAGCGCGACCAGCCCTGGC
>CAZOGK010000069.1:0-7390 GCA_964579295.1 uncultured Ardenticatenaceae bacterium | reverse complement strand
CACCCTGCAGCCCGCCCCAACATGGACGCCGGAGCCGAGCGCGACCAGCCCTGGCGATGGCAACGATAACGGTAACGACAACGGTAACGACAACGATAACGACAACGACAACGACAACGACAACGATAACGACAACGACAACGACAACGATAACGAGAATGGCAATGGGGGTAATGACAATGGAAACGAGAATGGCGACAACTAGCCTCTCCCTTGGCGACGCCGGGCTGCGCACCTCCGCGAAGATCCGGGCCAACGTGCGCCTGCTGGCGACCGCCGCCTTGCTGCTGCTCATCTTCTGCGCCGCCCTGGCCTTCGTGCAATACGGCTCGGACGGCCTGGTGGGCAACGACGGCTACTACCATATGAAGATGGGCTACCTGATGCGCACCCAGGGGCTGAAGCCGCCCTTCCCCTATCTGCCGCTGACCATTCTCAACGAGGCCGCCTATTACGACCATCACATGCTCTACCATGCCTATCTGGCGCTCTTCGGCGGCCTCGATCCGGCGCTGGACGGCGGCGCCAGCCTGACCCGGGCCGCCAAAGGCGCCAGCATCCTGATGCCGGCCCTGGCCTTTCTCGCCGCCTGGTGGCTGCTGCGCCGCCAGAATGTGCCCTTTGCCGCCCTCTGGTCGCTGGCTCTGCTGGCCGTATCAGAAGCGTTCCTCTACCGCATGAGCATGCCGCGGGCGCAATCGGCGTCCCTGCTCTTGCTGCTGCTGGGGCTGCACCTGCTGCTGCAGGGGCGCTACCGCTGGCTGCTGCCGCTCGGCGCCGTCTACGTCTGGAGCTACAACGGCTTTCCCCTGCTGCTGGTGCTGGTCGGCGTCTACGCGGCGGCTGCCTGGCTGCTGCAGCGGGAATTGGCCTGGAAGGCGCTGGCTTATGCGGCGGCCGGCATTGTGCTGGGCCTGGTCGTCAACCCCTACTTTCCGGCCAATCTGCAGTTCATCGCCGGCCATCTGGCCCCCAAAGTCGGCTCGTCGACGACGGCGGTGGGCAACGAGTGGTCGCCTTACCTCACCTGGACGCTGGTGGAAAACTCGGGCCTGGCCCTGGCCGCCTTTATGCTGGCGGTGCTGGCGCTGGCCTGGCGCGAGCAGCGGGTGGAGCGCAACACGCTGGTTGCCCTGGGCCTCACGGCCGTCTTTGGCCTGATGCTCTTTTCCTCGCGCCGCTTTGTGGAATATTTCCCGCCTTTTGCCCTCCTCTTTCTGGCCTTCGCCGCCGCCCCCCTGCTGCGTGACTGGCTGGCGCAGTGGCAGCGCCGCCGCACGCTGGCGCCCGTCCTCCTCTTCCTGGCCGCGCTGGCCCTGCTGGCCTATGGCGCGTTCGGCGCCCTGAGCGCCGCCCGCGAACAGGTGGCCGGCAGCAAGACGCCCGACTATTACGCCGCGGCCACGCTCTGGCTGCGCGAGACGGCCGGCGACGACCTGCGCCTCTTCCAGACGGATTGGGACGACTTCACCCGCCTCTTTTTCTATGGCGGTGAGGCGACCTACACGGCCGGCCTGGACCCGACGTTTATGGAGCTGCACGATGCGGAGCTGTTCGCCGAGTGGGTGGCGATTACGCGCGGCGAGGTCGAGCAGCCGGCCGCGGCTATCCGCGCGCGTTTTGGCGCCAACTACGTCTTCTCCGACCTGAACCATGACGATTTCCTGGACGTAGCGGCCGCCGATCCGGGCCTGGAAGAAGTGTATCGGGACGACAATGCGGTCATCTTTGCCGTGCGCTGAGCCCTTCATCTTCCGCTCACGTTTATGCGCTGATAACGCTCGCTCATTACAGTCTCTGTATGAGCGCCCGGTCCCTCACCCTTCTGCTCGCCGTCCTTCTGCTCACGGCCTGCGCCGGCTCCTCCTCTGACGCCGGCGGCGGAGAGGGGCTGCCCACCCTGGCCAGCAGGGCCGATGGCCTGGCGCGGCCGCTCAGCACGCCCCCCGCCAGCAGCGCCCCGCCGGCGACGGCCGCCTTAGGCGCGCCGCCGGCCACCGCCAACCCGCCGCAAGCGACGACGGCGCCCAGCGCTACCCCAGAGGCGGCGCCGGAGGCGACGACAGAGGCGCCCACTCCCACCCGCATGATACGCGACGGCGACGGCCCCGAGGGCGCGCTCATCCAGGTCAGCGTAGAGAGCCAGGTGGGGCTGCTGCTCGAAGATTTTCCCACAGAGATGCGCGAGCGTGTCGCCGCCGCCCTTTTGCAGCAAAGCGAGGCCGAGTGGCTGGCCCGCGCCGAGCGCCAGCTGCGCCATACGCGGCTGCGCCTCAACTACCGCGACCTCTTCCGGCCCGGCCGGGGCCAGCTGCCGCTGCCGCCCCGCGACCAGTGGTCATTTGCGCTGCTGCCCGGCGGCCCGCAGCGGCAGAGCGTTGCCGGGCGCGACTTCGTGCTGGCCGGCTACACCATGAGCACGACCATCCTTAGCGACGCCGCATCGGTCGTCGCCGCCGAGCCGGCGCTGGGCGAAGCAGGCGGCGTCTGGGAAGAGCCGTTCACCCTGCCTCTCGACCCCGACCTGCTGCTGCAGCGCACCGGCCGCGCCTGCATCAACGACAACGGCTTTCCGCCCAACAGCGTCGATTCGGAAAACGCCTGGTACTTCTACGACTTCTGGCGCACCACCTGCCGCGACCAGCTTGCCCGGCACAACGGCGCCGTCGAAACCGTCGTGCGCTTCGAGCGGCTGCCCTGGGACGCGGCGCTGGCCGATAGCGTGCGGCTCGGCCCGCTGACCAGCCAGGATGCGCCGGAGGTGGGCGTCGTCGCCGCGGGTCTGGAGGACAACCGCATCGTCTACCGCTACTTCGCGCCGGGAGACTGCGCCCTGGAAGAAGGAGCGGTCAACGCCGGCGGCTGGCGCCGCCTGCTGCAATTTGAAGCGACGGTGCACAATATGGGCGCCGTCGCCCTGGACCTCGGGCCGGCTACCGAAAGCTGGGCCAACAACGTCTTTAAATACGCGCCCTGCCATGCCCATACCCATTACCGCTTTTTCGGCGAATTCTTCCTGCCCAACGTCACGGCACAGACCACCAGCAAACAGGCCTTCTGCCTGCTCAGTTCCAGCCGGCTCAGCAACCACGAGCTGTCACCCCTGACCCACCGCTATACCTGCCGCCTGCAGGGCATCCAGGCGGGCTGGGCGGACGAATATATGGCCGGGCTGGACACGCAGTGGATAGACATCACCGAGCTGGAGCTGGCGCCCCAGGGCGAGACCGTTGGCCTCGGCTTTACCTTCAACCCGCACCGTTTCCTGTGCGAAGGCGAGCCGCTGCGTGACGAAAATGGGCGGCAGCTCTGGGAGCCGAGCGACTTCACCACCGAGGACGGCGAGCCTATCAACCGCCCGCGCTGTGAGTTCGCGCCCGGCTGGGAAGATAACAACGAAGCCGTCACCAGCGTCTTTGTGCCGCCCACCGGCAGCTTTGTCACCATGCCCTGCGCCGGCGGCGCCGCCGGTCCGCTGCGCAACTGCGGCTTCTCCGAGCTGCTGCTGGAGGACCAGGCGCCGCTCTGCCGGCCGGGCGAGCCAGTCGAGATCGCCCTGCGCCTGCCGGAAGCGGCGCCGCCGCAGGTCGTGCGCGCCTGTGAGTGGAGCGACGCCCTGGGCGCCGGTGTTGCCTGCGCCTACGAAGACGCGCTGGCGAACGTCGTGGTCGCCGCCGAGGGGGCGGCGCTGAGCTTCGCCTGCCCAACCGTGCGCGACCGCGCGCCGGCCGGCGCCAATGGCCCGCCCCCCGGCGGCTACGCCCTGTACACAGCCCCCGTCTGGCCCGGCGACGAGCCGGCCGATCTGCTCCTGGGCGACTGATTCAGTCGAAGGTGCTTGCGTCCACACCTGACAGGTTTTTGAAACCTGTCAGGTGTTCGCTGACTGGAAATTCCCGAATCACTCCCCCCACACCCGCAGGCGATTTGACATCTGCCCTGTCGATCGCCTAAGATGACCCCTGAGCCACATTGCCCCCTTCATCCGACGACGTCCACAAGTACACCAGGAAGGTCCCTCATGAACAAACGCTTTGCGCTGCTCTCCGCCGCGTTCATCGCCGCGCTTGCCGCTACCCTGCTCTTCGCCGGTCTTAGCCGTGCCGGCGCCCCGGCCCCAGCCAGGACTGTCAGTGCTGCGCCGGCCGATCACCAGTCGCCCATGCTAGATATTCGAGCGCCCCAGCGCATTTCCATCCCCTACGGCATTGCCCCCATCCTGCCGCTGTTAGGTGAGGGGCGCGAGGTCATCGTTTACGGCCACGGCGGCTGCACCGCGGAGGAAACAGTGACCATTGCCATCAGCATCACTCAGCCTGTCTACGGCGCCGTCGCCCTGGGCGAGATCGTGGAGGAGTGTACGGGCGCCCTAGACCACTGGCAGCTGACCGCCACCGCGGTCACCACCGCCAGCCTCACGCCCGGCCCGGCCGAAGCCTGCGGCACCGCCACCACCCGTCTCGACGATGAGGTGACCGACGTCATGTCATGGTGCCGCGCCGAACCGGCCCAGCTCGTTGAGTTTACCCACCACCTCCACCTCCCGCTCCTCGCCCACAGCGCCGTGGAATAAGCAACCCCGCCCGCCGCCGCTCCGGTAGCGCGCTAAGTGCCCGGCGCCTTTGAGGTGCCGGGCGTTTGCCGGTTAACCAGCACGCGGCAAACTTGCTCTACCTATTCCGCCCGGTAGCGCAGATAAACCATCCCGCTGCCAAAGCGGCGCTCCGCCAGCAGGTGCAGGTCAACCCGCACCCCGGCCGGCAGCCAGGGCTTGCCGCCGCCCACGATTACCGGCGCTAGCAGCTGGTGGAACTCGTCCACGAGCCCGGCCCGGATCGCCTCGCCCGCCAGCTCGGGCCCGCCGATGCCGATGTCGGCCTCCGCGAGAGCCTTCAGCTGCGCAACTGCTTCCGGGTCAAACTCCCGCTCCAGGCGCGTGCGCGCCGTCGCCGCCGTTGCCAGGGTCCGCGAATAGACGACCTTGTCCGCCGCCTGCCACTGCGCGGCAAACGCCCGCGTGTAGCCGGGAACGTCATCCTGCGCGCCGATCCCGTCCCACCAGGCCATCACCTCGTACATGCGCCGCCCGTAGAGGTAGCTGCTCCAGGGCCGCGCCAGCTCGTTGATGAATAGATGCACTTCTTCGTCCGGCTGTGCCCAGGCGAACGACCCGCCCTCGTCCTCGATGTAGCCGTCCAGCGATGTAATCGCCAGGTAGATTAGTTTTCCCATGACAGCGCCTCCTGACCGGATAGGGCGGCTCCGCTCCGCCGCCTGACAAGGGCGCGCCGGAGCCGGTAGCCAATCTTACCCGGTTACACAGATTTTTGCCGTTTTACAATAAAACAGTTGACAACAGCGCAAAGTTATGCATAATTCTTAATTAGATATTGAAAATTCTGATATTCATATAAAGAATATCGAAGGGCGGGGACGAGAGGAGACTGGTCATGTCGCAAAAGCTCTACGAACAGACATTTGCAGTGGGCAGCCCGGCCCGCGTTTCTCTACGCAACATTCGCGGCGAGGTATCGCTGCGCCCGGCCACCGATGGACAGATCAGCGTGCGGGCTATCAAGCACAGTGACGGCGGCGACGCGGCGCAGACCGAGGTGGAGATGTGGCAGAGCAAGGAAGGCAACGTCTTCATCGCCACCCGCTTCCGCCGCGGCTTCGGCGGCCGCGCCTGCCGTGTTGACTACGAGGTCCACGTCCCGGCGCCCTGCACCATTGTGCTGCGCTGCGTCTCCGGCAGTGCGCTGCTGGAGCGGCTGGAAGGGCGCTTCCGCGTGCAGATGGTCAGCGGCAACGTCCGGCTGGACGAGCTGGCGGGCAAGCTCAAGGTGAACACGGTCAGCGGCGACATCACCGCGCTGGAGCTTGACGGACGCCTGCGGCTGCAGACAGTTTCCGGCAACGTGCACATCCAGGCTTCGCGGCTGGCGGCCATACGCGCCAAGACCATCAACGGCAATCTCACCGTAGAAACGCCGCTGCAGAAAGGGCCTTACCGGTTCGAGACAGTCTCCGGCTCCATGCGCCTGCTGACGCCGCCGGACACAGCCTGCCAGGTATCCATGCAGAGCCTGAGCGGCCGCCTGCGCCTCGACGGGCAGGAGTGGCGCGCCTCGCCCTTTACGCGCCGCCAGCAGCTGCACCTGGGCCAAGGCGGCCCGCACGTGCGCTTCCGCAGCGTCTCCGGCGACCTCACCGTAGAGGCGACCAGCGACCCGCAGCCGGCGAAGCCGGCGCCGGAAATGGCCGGCGTCTGATAGAAAGCGGGGGCAGACAGGCCGCATCGCCGCGCCTATCTGCCCCCTCACTCTTCCTCCTCTTCCTCCCGGCCACCTACCCGCTCTTCCAGCCACATCAGCTCAATCTCCAGGCTCCGCTTCACCCAGCGGTCGCCCTCAGCCTCTTCCTCCAGCTCAATTTCCAGCTCAATCTCGTCGGGCACGGCGATCCAGATCGCCTGCCCATCGCGGTCAAAGCCCAGCCGCCGGTCGCCCAGCCAGCGGGCCAGCTGCTGCAGGAAGTCGATGACCTCCTCCGTGGTGCGGTGGGATTCACTCTCATACAGGGTCCGTTCGTCGCCCATGTGGCCTCCTTACTCTGTTGCCTGGATGCTGTTGTCAGGTCGCCTCCCGCGCCCACGGTAGCGCCGCCGCCGGAGATGAAAAGTGCAGCGTTGACTGGACACAGCCATCTCTGGCAGGCAGCGCTGCCCCATTATACTGCAGATCGGGCGGGCGGCGCGCCGCCCGCTAGAGCAGCGCCGCTATCGTTTCCGCCACCCCCAGCGCCCGCTCGCCCGGCCGGCCCTGCTCCTCGTAGCTCCACCAGCTACTGAGCATGAGCCCAACCAGCCCCCACCCCGCCAGCCGCCGCGCGTCCAGCCCAAGCTGCTCGGCGAAGATAGCCAGCCGCCGGGGCGCCAGCCGTCGCAGGTCGCCGGAATAAACGTCGGGCAGCGGGTTGTACAGCCAGGCATAGACCTCGAAGGCGCGCTCGCCGACAATACCCTTGGGGTCAATCGCCAGCCAGGGCGCCCGCGCGGCGCGCAGGATATTGGTGTGGTGCAGGTCACCGTGCAGCAGGACCGGTTCCTCCGCGCTCGCCAGCAGCTCGGCGGCCAACCCTTCGGCCAGCGCCACCAGCCGCTCCGGGAACGGGCCGCTGCCGCCGCCAAACGCCGCCCGCAGCTCGGCCAGGCCAAGCACCCAGTCGGCCACGGTGGGGAAGCGATGGCCGGCCGGCGGTGGGCGCCAGAGCGCGGCCATCACCTGCGCCGCCAGCCGCGTCGCCCGCTCGTCGTCCGGCTCCTGCGCCAGCATCGTGCCCGGCCGCAGCCGCTCCAGCAGCAGCGCGCCGCGCTCGGCGTCGGACGCCA
>CAZOGK010000068.1:6844-9762 GCA_964579295.1 uncultured Ardenticatenaceae bacterium | reverse complement strand
CGGCGAGGCTGTGGCGCTGCAGAGCCTGATGCAGGCGGGCCAGGACGCGCACAGCTACCAGCCGGCGCCAAGCGATCTCATTGGGCTGGCCGCCGCCGACGTCATCTTCGTCAACGGCTGGCGGCTGGAAGAAGCGCTGCTGCGCGACCTGGAGCAGGCAGCCGAGGGGGCGCCGCTCGTGCCCATTTCCGCCGGCATCACGCCGCTGCCTGTGGGCGTCCGCGAGCACGAGGATGAGGAAGCTGAAGATGCGCATAGCCACGGCGTGGCCGATCCGCACGTCTGGCTCGATCCCCACCTGGTACGCGTCTGGGTAAGTAATGTACAGACGGTCCTCAGCGCGCTGGACCCGGCGCGGGCGGCAACCTACGAGGCCAACGCCGCCGCCTACCTGGCGCAGCTTGACGAACTTATTGCGTATAGCGAGAGTGAGCTGGCCGCTGTGCCGGCCAGACAGCGGCGGCTGGTGACCAACCACGACGCGCTGGCCTATTTTGCGCGCGCCTTTGACTTTGAGATCCTGGGCACGGTCATTCCCTCGGCCAGCACCGTCTCCGAGCCGTCGGCGCGGGCGCTGGCGACGCTGGTCGACCAGATGGAAGCGGCCGGCGTCTGCACCATCTTCGTGGATAGCGCCGCTAATACCGCGCTGGCGGAAGCCGCCGCGGCGGAGCTGCGCGGCTGCGAGCCCGTGGCCGTGCTGCCGCTCTATACGGGCACGTTGGGCGCGTCGGGGAGCGGGGCGGACAGCTATCTGGGCATGATGCGCGCCAACGTCGATGCCATTGTTGCCGGCCTGACCCGCTAAGGTGAGTGGGCGGGCCGGCGAGCGTACATGACGGCCAAGGCCGGCGGCGCTATCATTGCGCCGGCCCATGTGTGCCCTGATACGGAGAAAGGTTAAATGCCCCCACGCGACGAAGTTATCCACAGCAATGTAGAACGAGCCGAGGTCAACGGCGTCGAGCTGGCCTACGATACCTTTGGCGACCCGGCTCAGCCCCCGATCCTGCTCATCATGGGGTTGGGCGGGCAGATGATCTCCTGGCACGAGGATTTCTGCTCGCGGCTGGCCGGGCGCGGCTTTTACGTCATCCGCTACGACAGCCGGGACGCCGGCCTATCGACCCGGATGAGCGGCGCGCCCGACGTCCTGGGCATGATTGAGATGTGGATGCAGGGGGAGGCGCCGCAGGCGGACGTGCCATATGAGCTGGCGGACCTCTCCGCCGACGCCGCCGGGCTGCTCACGGCCCTTTCCCTCAGGTCAGCCCACGTAGTGGGCATTAGCATGGGTGGCATGATTGCCCAATATCTGGCGCTGCGCCATCGCGACCGGGTGCGCAGCCTGACACTCATCTCCACAACGAGCAGCCGGCTCGACCTGCCCCGCCCCCAACCGGAAGCGCTGCAAGCGATTATGACAACGCCCAGCGGCGACCGCGAGGCAGACATTGCCCGCTCGGTCGAGTCAGGTCGTATCCTCAACGGCGATCTGCCCTTCGATCCCGAGGAGGAGTGGGAGTACCGCGCCCGCCTCTACGACCGCGCCTCTTACCCGGAAGGTGTGGCGCGCCAGCTCGCGGCCGTCTTCGCGCGCGTCTGGTACGACGAGCTGCCCGCGCTGGACGCGCCGGCGCTGGTTATTCATGGGGAGAAAGATCCGCTCATCCCGCTGGCCCACGGCGAGGATCTGGCAGCCACCCTGCCCAATGCGCGCCTGCATGTCGTCCCCAATGGCGGTCACAACTTCCCGCGTCCGGCCTGGCCGGAGCTGGTCGCCGCCATCAGCCAGCACGTCAAAGCCGTCGAGCGCGGCGCCGTGCCGGGCTGACCGGCAGTCAGGAAACAGCGACGACGGCGAGCTGCCGCTGCGGCAGGTCGATAGCCGTCGCCTTGATGCGCACGATGGTATTGAGCGGCGGGTTGCCGCGCAGATACGCCTGGGTCTCAAAGGCCAGCTCGGGAATGAGCAGTTTACTGCGCTTGCCGAACTGCTCGACCACCACCGCTTCTCCCTGCCACTCCGGGTGGCGCTGCAGGTAAAGCAGCGTCCAATGCTCGTTGGCGAGCCGCTCGACGGTGCGCACGTCGCCGCGCATCGCCTCGGCGGCGCCGATACGGCCAATAAGGGCCTGTTCGTCGAGCAGCGGCCGGCCGCCCAGGTGCGCCCGTAGCTGCTGGTGTACGACGAGGTCTAGGTAGCGGCGCAGCGGGCTGGTCGCCTGAACGTAATGGGGCAGGCCGAGGCCGGCGTGCGGACCGGGTGTGGCCGCTGCCTGGCTTCGCTGGAAGCTGCGGCGCAGGGCGAACTGACCGGCCATGCCGCCGGGCGCGTCAACCAGCGGCAGCGGCGCATCCTGCGTTGTAAAGGGGATGGGGATAGCCTGCTCCAGCGCATAACGCGCCACAGCTTCCCCGGCGGCGAGCATCGCCTCCAGCACCATCTGGCGGCTGCGCAGGTTGGGCAGCGGGCGAATGATGATGTCGCCGTCGGAGACACGAATCTTGACCTCGGGCAGCTCAATGTCGATGGCGCCAGCGACAGCGCGCCGCGCCGCCCGGCGCTGCAGCAGCGCCCAGAACGGCGCCAGCGGGCCGTCGTCGAGCTGCGCGTCGGCGGCGGCGTAGGAGAGCCGGGTGACGCGAACGCGGCTGGGCCGGATCTCGACGCCGGCGACAGCGCCATCGCCGTCGAGGCTGAAGCCCACTGATAGCGCCGGCGAGATTTCTTCCAGGCCCAGCGCCAGCTGTGCCGTGGCTTGCGGCGGCAGCATGGGCGCGGTGCCTTCTGGCAGGTAGAGGCTGGCGCCGCGGGCGCGTGCTTCCAGATCGGCAGAGCTATCGGGCGCGACGAGGGCGGCGACATCGGCGACGTGCACCCAGAGCCGCTCGCCGTCGAGGCTGAAGGCGTCGTC
>CAZOGK010000068.1:0-6744 GCA_964579295.1 uncultured Ardenticatenaceae bacterium | reverse complement strand
CTGCCAGGCGGCCTCGGCGGCGGCGCGCGCCGCGCGCGTCTGCTGCTCGGCCGCTACTTCGGTCGCGGTATGGGCGATGATCGCCTCCGGCGTGCCGCTGAAGTAGAGACCGTCGGCGAGGAGCTGCCAGGCAGCCCAGGCGCTGGCCGGCGTGTAGGCGTCATAGGCCAGCTCGGCCAGCTCGGGCAGGGTGGTCGTGCTACCTGCCAGCAGCTCCCAGGCAATCTGCGGCTCGCCGGCTGGCTGGCGCAGGGCGCGCAGGCTTTCTACCGGGCCGGGATGAAGCAGGGCCACGTCCTTGGGCCGCACGCTCAGGCTGCCGCCGTCCGGCCGGGTGATGGTCAGCTTCTTGCCGTCGACGGCGGTCACCCGCGCCGGCTCGCCCTTATAAAGCACCAGGCTGCCGGCGCGCAAGGAAGGCGTGGTCAACAACACTGTCTCAGCAAATGGGGGCTGCGGCGCCGCTCACCAGCTGCTGGTTACGACGCGGGTGGGCTCGATCTTATAGAGCACGCGCACCATGTCCGGGCGGCGACCCGTGTAGGGCCGGCCCGTATATTTGTGGGCCAGCGTGTCGATATGCGCCTCCGCCGCTTCGCCCTCGCTGCGCTCGGCGATGTGGCCGCGGATTTCCATCCAGACGCCCGGCTGATTGGTATCGATAAGCAGTACGGTTGCCTGCGGGCGCTGGCGCAGGTTGTCATCCTTTTGCCGGCCGCGAGCCGTATTGACGCGGACGTATTGGCCGTCGTAGTCGGCCCAGACGGGATGGACCTGGGGCTGACCATCGGGCATGATGGTGCCGAGCATGGCTAACACCTCTCCATCCAGAAGATGGCGGTGAGATGAGGGAATGAGGGTCATAAGCAGCTCCTTTGCCAGCACAACAGTTGCTTGCTCTCCCGCCTATCATAGCGCCGGCCCGGCGCTATAACCAGTAGCCGCGTCGCCGGGCCGCAGCTCAGACGGCCTGGCGCGGGGTCGCGCCCAGCTCGGCCATCACCTGTTGGAAAACGTCATACGGCTGCGCGCCCATGATCAGATAGCGGTCGCCAAGAACGTAGGCCGGCACGCCGCTGATGCCCAGGCTGTGAGCATGACGGATATGCTCGTCCACGACCTGGCTATAGCGGCCGCTCTCCGTGGCCGCCTGCATTGCCGCGGCATCGAGCCCCACCTCGCGCGCGGCCTCGTGCAGCACCGACCACGCTTCCAGCTCCTTCCCCTGCCCGTAATAGCGCTCGAAGACGGCGCGGTGGAAGGCTTCGTGCCGGCCTTGCTCGCGCGCATATTCCGAGGCTTCCAGCGCCCGCCGGCTGCTCGGCGTCCACTCCGTATCAAAGACGATGTTTCGCCCGCTGGCCGCCGCCATCTGGCGCAGGCGGTCGCCTACTTCGCTCGTGGTGACGCGACGCACATAGGCCGCCGCCGGCCGGCCGCCCGGCGGAATATCCGGATGCAGCTCAAAGGGCAGCCAGGTGACATCCACGTCGTATTCTTGCTGTAACCGCTCGACCCGATCCTGGCCGACATAGCACCACGGTCAGAGATAGTCAGAATAGACGGTGACTTTAATGCTCATCGCTAGCTCCTGGACCTTTACTCACGGCAAACATCGTACAGGGCTTCCCACCCGGCGTCAATGACTGCCTGGCCATGACGGCCATTGTCGCCGATGGCGCCACACGCCGCACTATTGATGAGCTGTGGGCGCTGCCGTCGGAGCGGCCACTGGCACGCAATTGCGTCCAGCGGGTGATGTTCGGCACGGGGCAACTGCTGAGTGGCCAGGAGCCGCCGCGGCCTCTCCTCGACGCCATGGTGGCAGCGCCAGAGAGCCGCTACCTAATGATTGCTGGGGGTCATGACGCGCTGGACGTGGCTTATCACCAACGCTTTAGGAGCCGGCTCGGCGAGCGGGCGACCCTCTGGGTAGCCCCGGCGCCGGGCACACCGGCGCGCTTGCACGCTGCCCTCACGAGTACCGGCAACGCCTGTTCGCTTTCCTGAGCGGGAACCGTGCATCCGCTTTTTACGTACAGACCTCTAGTGGTGGTCATTGTGTGCAGCAATCGACCGGCATCCGTTCAAAGGGGGAATGTCGATGAAAGAACAACAGCCATCACGGAGCGGCAGTCTGGCAATAGGGCTCCTGCTGATTCTGTTTGGCGTCTTGTTTCTGGTAGATGATTATCTGGGCATCGACCTGGGCCAGTTTAGTTGGCCGCTCTTTATCATTGTGCCCGGCGTCGCCATCTACCTTGGCGCCCTGGTGCTCCCGCAGGCGCCGGCCAAGGGCCTGAGCGCGGCGGGCAGTATCATCACCATGGTCGGGCTGATTCTCTTCTTCCAGAATAGCTTCGGCTATTACCAGAGCTGGGCGTATGCCTGGGCGTTGGTGGCGCCCACCTCACTCGGCCTCGGCTGGATGGGTCTCGGCCTGCTACGCCAGAACCGGGAGCTGGTGCAAAAAGGTATGCGGCTGGCCGGTGTGGGCCTGGCGCTCTTTCTGGCCTTTGGCGCCTTCTTCGAGCTGGTGATCGGGCTCAGCGGCTTCGGCCAGACCTGGGCCGGCAATCTGTGGCCCGCGCTGCTGATCTTGCTCGGCCTGTTTTTGCTGGCGCGCAGCTACTGGTCCGGCTCGCGCCCGAAAGCATCCTGAAACGGGACAGGGCCGCCAGAGCAGATACCGCTGGCGTGACAGGCGCTGAGAAGCGCCCCACCACAAGCGGTTCACGGCTGCTCCTCGCCGTGCTCGCGGCCGCGACAGGCGTTCAGTAAAGCCTGCCGCGCCGCCGCAATCGCCGCCTGGCTTTCGGGATCGGCGGCAAGCTCCTGCCACTGCCCGAGTTCCGGCAACCAGTGCGCGCGCAGATCCTCCCTCACCTGCCGCGCCAAACTAACTATTTCCGGCATGCCCGCCAGCCGCTGTAGCCAGGCGAGGTCATTCTGCAGCAGCGCCAGCGTCAGCTCCAGCGGCGTGTAGCTACAGGCCGTGAACGGCAACCGTTCGGCTTTGGCCACAGGGTAGGTGGTGCCGGCCACCAGCTCAAACGGCGCCAGCTTGAAGAGGCCGGCAAGCAGGGTAATGGTGCGCTCGCCGGGAAGGGAGATGTCCATCTCAATGTGCGAGATGGCGACGCGGGAGACGGCAATACGCTCGGCCAGCGCCTGCTGCGTCCAGCCATGTTGCTGACGCAGGCGGGCAATGCGCTGCCCGATGGTTTCCGGCGGCTCACGGCGCACGGCGTCTCTCCGGCCGGGGTGGGAAAGCAGCCGCGCTCTCTGCTCGCTGTTTCACGAGCCTTACTATAGCGGCAGCGGCCTTCCCTGTCTGCTAAGTGGCTTAGCAGACAATGGCCGGCGCACCGGGCACAATGAGCAGCGAAGGGAGCCAGAACATTCATATGGCGATAGCCGCGGCTAGAGGAGGCTGACATGGCATCCAGACGAGCATTGATTACGGGCATAACGGGGCAGGATGGCTCCTATCTGGCCGAATTCCTGCTGGAACAGGGGTATGAGGTCGTCGGCATGGTGCGGCGCACAAGCACGCTCAACTTCCAGCGCATCGAGCATATCCAGGAGCGGCTGACGCTGCTTTCCGGCGACCTGACCGACCAGATTTCCATGCTGCGGCTGCTGGACGAGGTGCGCCCGCATGAGGTCTATAACCTGGCGGCGCAGTCGTTTGTACCGGCTTCCTGGCAGCAGCCGGCGCTGACCGGTGACGTCTCCGGGCTGGGCGTTACCCGCCTGCTGGATGCCGTGCGGCAGGTGGACCCCGCCATCCGCTTCTACCAGGCAAGCAGCAGTGAGATGTTTGGTAAGGTACAGGAAGTTCCGCAGCGGGAGACGACGCCCTTCTACCCGCGCAGCCCGTATGGGGTGGCCAAAGTGTACGGCCACTGGATCACGGTCAACTACCGGGAGAGCTATGGGCTTTACGCCTGTTCGGGCATCTGCTTCAACCACGAGAGCCCGCGGCGCGGGCATGAGTTTGTGACGCGCAAGATCGCGCGGGCGGCAGCGCGTATCAGCCGGGGGCTGGAGAGCGAGCTGCGCCTGGGCAACCTGGAAGCGCGCCGTGACTGGGGCTATGCGCCGGACTACGTGCGGGCTATGTGGCTCATGCTGCAGCAGGAGGAGCCGGCGGACTATGTGCTGGCGACCGGGGAGACGCACAGCGTGGCCGACTTTGTGGAGGCGGCTTTCGCCGAAGTGGGCCTCGATTGGCGCGACCATGTGGTCCAGGACGCACGGCTGGTGCGGCCGGCTGAAGTAGACTTACTGGTCGGCGACGCCGGCAAAGCCGAGCGCCAGCTTGGCTGGCGGGCGGCGACGTCATTCAGCGAGCTGGTGCGCCTGATGGTCGCCGCGGAAGTCGCCGCGCTGCAAGGCTAAAATTCGTGTAGCGCAATTATGGGGCTGTGGGCAGCCGAGGTCAGCAGCCCTGACAGGAGCTTCGCGTTCCTCGTCTCTGGCACGAGGCGCAGGGCAGCACTGGCTGCGGTCCGGCAACCAATAGCCACGGCGAACGCGCGCGCGGCGCACCGGCGCAGGGTTCAGGCGGCCTGCTGTGGCGGCCGGGGAAGCCGCCTGCCTATCTCAGGTTGTCGCCGGCTGCCGTTCGGCCATGAGGGCGGCCGCGACCAGAACCGGTGACGGCATGGCGGCGGCTGCCTCTGCGCAGTGACGCGCAACCCAATAGTCGTGCGCCAGCTGCCGGCGCAGTGGGCGCGAGCACCAGCGCGAGTGCCGCTGCCGCTGCCAGTAGAACCTGAAGGTGGCAGCGTCCGCATAGCAAGGGGTGCGCTCCGGGACAAGAAGATAACGGCTGGAAATAGAGAGAAACATAACCCACCAGCGTCAGCTAGTCGTAACAGGCCCCCGGCCCTGACGCATAGCCGGGCGCCCCTCTACATTACCTTATAACCCCATTGTGGGCCAGTCGTTTTGCTCGTGTTTCCCTCCTATATGACCTTCTGGCCCGCCCTCTACCACGCCTCTAGCCCTGCTCCTGCCCACGGCCGCGCAGCTCGTCACGCAAGGCGGAGCGGCCGGTTGTAGCATACTCGACAATGATCCCGGCCAGCGCTTCGCCAATGCCGGGGAGCGCGACCAGCCCGCCGTGGTCGGCGCGCCGGGCGAGATCGGCCACATCGGCAGCGCTCTGCCGGATGCTGCGCGCCGCCCGGCGATAGGAGCGGACGCGAAAGACGTTGGCATCGTGCAGATCGAGCAGGCCGGCAATCTCCTCCAGCAGCGCGGCAATGTCCTCGCGCGAAGGGAGGCTGTTCATCATCAACCTGTCTCCGGCCGGGTCAGCGTATAGAGATCGTGCAGCGGTAAATTGTGGTGGATCTGGTAGACGGCGCGGGCAAAGAAAGGCGCCAGGTCAACAACCTCCACAAAGGGCAGGGCGCGAAACGGATCGGTCTGCGGGATAGTATTGGTGACGACCAGCCGGCTCACGCGACAAATTTCGTGTAGAGAAAGAAGCTGCTCGTAGGCGACCGGCTGACAGAGATTGTGGGAAGCGCCGATGATCACGTCGGTGATACCCTCTGCGGCCAGCCGTTGCACCAGGGCGACGATGGTGCCGCCGCTGCTGATCATATCATCGACGACGAGGGCCACCGTGCGCGAGCCGATGTCGCCGATGATCTCGTTGACCACGGCTTCCTCCGGCCGCGGGCGATATTTGGAGGCGATGGCGCAGGGCAGGTTGAGCAGGCGGCCGAGATGGGTGACGAACTTCGAGGCGCCGGCGTCGGGCGAGACGGCAATAACGTCACTGCGCCCCGCCAGATCACGAAAGTAATGGGCAAAGAAGCCAAGCGAGTCGATAGGCAGCACCGGGATGCCGCCGTAGAAGCCGTGAATCTGCTGCAGGTGTGGGTGCCAGGTGATGAGCCGGTCGACGCCGGCGCTGGCCGTAAAATCGGCCATCAGCTTGGCCGTGGTCGGCTCGTAGGCAAAGGGCGCCGGCTTGTCCTGGCGGGCGTATGCCAGATAGGGCAGCACGGCCGTGACGTGGTTGGCGCCCCATTCGCGCAGAGCGCGCGCGGCGATGAAGAACGCCATGTAGTTCTCGTCAATGCTGCGCGGCGCCGTCGGGTCGTACAGTGACTGGAAAAGGAAGACATCCTTTCCGCTAACGTCTGCCTGCAGCCGGACGCTCGTCTCGGTATCCGAGAAGTTGTGGTCCAGATCAGGCAGCAGGGTGAGCGCCTCCCCGCTGGCTCCGCCATAGGCAGCGGCCACCGCCGTAGCCATCGGCGCGCCCGACCGGCAGCTGGCGATTGCCAGCTGCCCCCGTGGAGAGCTTTGCTGAGGCGTCACGCGATCTTCCTCCTGCTGGCTGCCTGTCCATAGCGAGACGGTGTCCAGGGCACAGGCCGGCTCATGAATCACGGCCGGCGTGTGGATTGATGCCAGCGCCTCTTATGATAAGGGATGTAGCGCTATTGTCGAGCAGCGCTGCCTGGCATCTATGAGGAATCGGTCGTGGCAGATGGCTCTTAGCTGCTTCTTACGCAAATAGGCTTGACCTGCCGCCACGGTCGTGTATAATGCTCATCCGTTGCCCGGCAGCGGCTTCGCAGAGAAGTCGGCGCCGGGGAACAGAGAAAACAGAGATTCAGATGGGCTTCTAACGCCGCGGATTTGACAGCACGATCAGCTCGTGCTATAATCCAAATTCGCTAGGGCTGAGGGGAGTCAGCCAGATTACCTCCAAAG
>CAZOGK010000067.1:0-10057 GCA_964579295.1 uncultured Ardenticatenaceae bacterium | reverse complement strand
GCAGCGGTACGCCCAACATGAACATGATGGCGAAGAAGCTGCGGAAGGAGCGGCGCAGATCTTTGTAGGTGATCGACAGCAGTTTCATGGCCTTAATCGCGCAGGGCGCGCCCCGTCAGATGTAGGAAGACCGACTCCAGGTTCGGCTCGTGAATTTCCACGGCAATGATGCGCCGCTCCGCTGCCGTCGCCGTTTCAAACAAGACCGGCAGCACCCGGTTGCTGTCGTTCACGAGCAGGGCAATCGTCGACGACCGGCCCGTACCGTCGGCGCCATCACGATCCCCTTCCGGGTTGTGTTCGGGCGTCACCTGCGTAACGCCTGCCAGCCCGCGCCAGCTCTCCACGAGCGGCCCGGGCTCGTCGCTGAGTGTCAGCTCGACGCGGTCCAGCTCACCGACAATCTGGACGAGTTCCTCGTTCGTACCACAGGCAATAAGCTCGCCATGATCCATGATCGCGATGTGATCGGATAGCTCTTCCGCCTCTTCCATGTAATGGGTTGTATAGAGCACGGTCCGCCCTTCGGCGTTCAGCTCTTTCACACCGTCGAGGATATGGCGCCGGCTCTGCGGGTCGATGCCGACGGTCGGCTCGTCCATGATGATCACGTCGGGTTTGTGCAGCAGGGCAATCCCCAGGTTAACGCGCCGTTTCATGCCGCCGGAGAACGTCTCCACGCGCTCGCGGCTGCGCTCCTCCAGGCCGATAAGGGCCAGCACTTCGTCCACGCGCCGCGCCAGCTCGGCGCCGCGCAGATTGTACATGCGTCCCCAGAAGGTGAGGTTGTCGCGGGCCGACATATCTTCATACAGCGCCAGCTCCTGCGGCACGACGCCGATGGCCCGCTTGACGCCAGTCTGCCCGCCGACGATCGAATGGCCCATCACCCAGGCGTCGCCGCCGCTCGGCGCCAGCAAGCAGGAGAGCATCGAAATCGTCGTGCTCTTGCCGGCCCCGTTGGGCCCCAACAGGCTGAAGATCTCCCCGCGCTCTACGTCAAAACTAATCCCCTTGACGGCATCCAGCGTCCCAAAGCGACGCCAGAGCTTCTCAGCGCGGATGGCTACGTCATCTCTCATCGTGTCTTCCCTCCACCACTGGGTGATGAGCCGCTACCTTTCGGCTACAGCCCAGCTATACCCGA
This sequence comes from uncultured Ardenticatenaceae bacterium, assembly GCA_964579295.1. Lineage (GTDB taxonomy): Bacteria > Chloroflexota > Anaerolineae > Promineifilales > Promineifilaceae > JAAYYY01. The sequence goes on along the minus strand of CAZOGK010000067.1, from coordinate 8,910 downwards.
TGACAGAACACCATCGGGGTCACTTACCGTGCCCGCACTGCCCCAAAAGGTGTTACAGCTTGCCACCTTCTGGCTCGAGCCTGAATCGGCGCGCACCAAAGAAAGGCGAATATCCCTCGACCATCCCACCCGATAGCGTACGTCGTCTGCTGTGGCGAAAGCTAGTGATGAATGTCACCTTGCCTGTCGCCAAATGTCGGAGAGGCAACCAAGCAAAACGGCCTCCCGTTGCGCTCCAAAAGCCCACGGGAGGCCGTCTGTCCCTTCGTGTCTGCCTGGATTCTACTCGACGATGACCCAGTCGCTGGCGCTGCGGCCGAACACCTCGGGATGATACATCTCTTCCGCTTTGGCCGGCGGCGCCACAAAGGTGCCCGGCGTCGTGGCCCGCGCCAGGTAGCTGTACTCATAGGCGCCTTCCCAGAGCAGGGTCGTAAAGGCCTCAACCCGCTCGTCGCGCAGGTTCTGGTGCTCGTACCAGCGCCACCACCAGTACCACCAGTCACGGCCGGCCTCGTTCGGATCAGGCGGGATGCTCTCGGCCACCGCCAGCGCCGGGTTGACCGGCTCCAGCCCCGCCGGCAGCGGATCGACCAGGGCCACGTGCGTGCGCCGGCTGGGCGCGACCATGGTCAGGCGCACCCGCACGCGCGCGCCAGCACGGATATGCCACACGCCGTCCTCGTCCTGGCGCACATCGTCCGGGTTATCCACAGCCTCATAGGTGCGCTTCACCAGGAAGCCCATGTCCAGCGGCTCCAGCGTCAGATCGGCCGGCGCATAGCTCAGCCCGACACGGTAGTAGAGACGGCCCGGCCCCTCCTTGCTGAGGATCAGGTCGGCCGCCTCCTCGCCCTCCAGCACAAAGCTCATCGGGATTTCCGTCAGGCGGCGCTCTGTCGTGCGTCCCACGAAGCTGTGCTCGCCGGCATAGGTATCGCCGAGCCAGATACGGGCCACGAACTCCGGCGTCTCCGCTTCAAAGGCGCTGAAGTAATGGTCCAGCGCCAGCAGCACGAAGACATTCTCCTGCGTGTTGCCCCAGCGCCCGCGCGTGCGGTGGCCCAGCAGCGCCTCGACCACCTTGGGAATGAGGTCGCTTTCCGGCGCGGCGTCGATGAGCGCGTCAAGAATAACAGCGTCCGTGCGCCGGTTGCTGTGCAGCAGCAGATAGTCCTCTTCGCCGTAGTCCACGGTGAATGTGGCGCTGCTGGCCGTCTCCACGGCGCGGTTGGTGATGTGGCGCAGGATAGCTTCGTGCTGCGCCTCATAGCCCTGCACGTCGTCCAGCACCATCCACAGCCAGGCAACTGCCTCCAGCGACTGCTCGGCCAGCGGCATTTCGGCCAGCAGGGCGCTGGCCCCGGCGGCGTCGGCGTCGTCGGCCAGCGCGCGCACGTAGAGGGCGTAGGCGCTCAGCGTGTGCTTTGTCTGCTCGCCGTAGTAGGCCGGGTAATACTGCTCGATGCGCGCCAGATGCGCCAGGGCGCGGTCGACCATATCTGACGGCACGGCGAAGCCCTTCTCCTGGGCGCGCAGCAGGGCGTGCGTGACGTGAATCGAGTAGAAAGGCACGCTCGGCTTGCCGCGCTCCCAGACGGGCCAGCCGCCGTCGTCATTTTGCATCTGCGCCAGCCGCGCTACGTCGCGGTCGACGGCAGCGATTAGCTCTGCCGGCGCCGGCAGCCCTTCGGCGGCAAAAGCCGAGAGCACGTCGCGCAGCGCGGCGATGCCCAGGATGCGCGAGGCGAGCTGTTCTGTGCATTCATAGGGATACGATACCAGGTAAAGCACGGCGTCGGTCAGCGCCTGCAGCGCGGTGCTGCTGGTGCTGATCTCCAGCCCGCCGTATTGCGGGAAGACCGCTTCCGGCGCGGCGATGGGCTGGGCGACGGCGCCCTCATCGAGCACGCCATAGACGGCAAAAGCCTCGCTCGTCGCCGGCGTATAGACCGGCAGCGAGAGGGCCGCCGCGTCGGCGTAGGGGCCGGCAACGGCGGCGATCTGCAGCCGCACCGTGCCCGCACTCTCTGCGGCTGCCGGGAAGCGCACCTCAATCCGGTCGTTGGCCGGTACGGTCACGCGCCGCCCGTTGCCTTCAGGCAGCGACAGGTTCGTCGCCTGCAGCGCCACGTCCACGGTGAGCGGCTCGTTCGTGCCGTTCTGCAGCACCACCGGCAGGCCAAACTCGTCGCCGAAGTTGAGGAAGCGCGGCGCCGACGGGCGCACCATGAGCGGTAGGCGCGCCGTCAGGTTGGCTTCGCCCGTGCCGACCTGCTTGCCGCCGGCGACGGCCACGGCCATGATGCGGTAGCGCGTCAGGTTATCGGGCAGCGCCACCGCGACGGCAGCCTGTCCATCGGCGCCGGTCACCGCCTGCGGCGCGAAGACGGCCAGCGGGTTGAAATCGGTGCGGATCTCGATGGGCGGCGCCGCTGCCTCGTCCTGCGCGGCGCGGCCGGCGCTGGCCGTCGCCATCGGCGCCGGTTCTGCCATCGGCGCCTCGACCGCCATATCCATGGACGCCTCCTCCGGCATTGCCTCACCCCCGACCGCCATCTCCGTCTCAACCTGCTCGGTTACCACGTCCACTGTAATCGGCAGCTCGTCAGGATTGGCCAGCACGACCGTGGCCCGGCCATACTGGGCGTAGAGCCGCGACCAGCGCTGCGGGTAAAAGACGCCCAGGGGATCGACCAGCTGGTAGCCGGTCAGCGCCAGCACTGCTTCGTCGACGACGACCACGGCGACCTCGGCATTGCCGACCGGCTCGCCGCGGGCGTCGCGCACGGTGACGTCGATGGTCGTCTCGCCGCCGGGCGCCAGCGCCTCGTCGCGCGCCGCCACCGTAACGTCCAGCTCCCGGCTCAGCGGCGGGATAGACAGGCCCACCTGCCCGGTAGCGTAGGCCGGCCGCGGCGGCGCCCCCTCGATGGCGTTGCCGGCGGCGTCGGTGCGCGGCGTGGCCCCCACCAGCTCGACCATCACGTCGATGTTGGGGATGTGCGCCTCGCTGATCGGCACGCGCAGTGTCGCCGTCCCATCATTGACGGCAAAAGTCTCGCTATAAAGCAGGCCACCGCGGCTGACCGTCATCAGCCCTTCGGCCGGGCTGAACGGCGCCTGCACCAGGATCTCGGCCACGTCGCCCGGCGCGTAGCTCTCGCGGTCGGGGATGAGCACCGCCTCTTCCTCTTCCACCCGGCGCGCCGGCGGGCGGTTGCCGCCGCTTACCCAGCGCGTCATCTGGCTCTGGTGCAGCCGGCCGGCGCCATCCTCGACGCTGGCCGTCATGCGGTAGGTGCCGCCCTGCTCCGGCGTAAAGGTGCAGCTCACCGGCTCCCCTGCCGAAGTGACCGTACAGGTCTCGGCGTCCACCACCTCTTCGTTCCAGCTACCGTTGCGGTAGCGCCAATCCAGGCGCGCCGCTTCGACGCTGATGGTGCGCCCGGCGACGGCGTTGCCGTCCACGTCCGCCACAATCAGGTCGATGACCAGCGGCTCGCCCTGGCGCACAAAGGTGCGCTCGCTGCGCAGGCCCACGTAGAGGGTGCTGGGATGGACCAGTAACGAGGTGCTGCCGGCCCAGGCCTGGCGGTTCACATCCATCACCACGGCTTCGGCGCGCACCGAGAAGGGCCGGGCGCCCTCCAGCTCGTCAAAGTCAATCTGCAGGAAGTGCTTGCCATCGGCGCCGGTGACGCCGCTGAAGGTCTCCGTCTGGCTCTCGCCGCCAGGCCAGATTTCGCCGGGGAAATAGGGACGCTCGTAGATGGCCTCCTCGGCGAAATACCACCACGGCTGCCAGACGCCAAAGGTGAAGCCGGACCAGCCCGGCGGGCTGTAGCTGCCCGGCGTCCAGGTCACATTCCAGGTCACGCCGGCGTTGGGCAGCGGCCCGCCGGCAAAGTAGGCCGCCTCGGCGCCCACCACGGCGTGCTGGCCGGCGAAATAAGGCCCGGCCGTCTCCTGCAAGGTGGTGACTTCAAACTCTGGCCGGCGGAACTCCTGGATCTGGAACTGGTGATAATAGTCACGGCCGTTGCTGTTCGACGTTCCTTCCGCCGTGATCTGCAGCGTCGCGTAGCCCAGGTTGGTTTCTGGCGGCAGGCTGAAGGCCAGGTCAAAGCCGCCCAGGCTGCTGACCGCGGCGCTGCCTGAAGATATCTCGTTCCCCCGCGGATCGATAACCTGGTAACGCACGCTGCTGACGCCGCCGCGCACCAGATCCACGTCGCCCGTCTCGCTCCAGTCGATTTCGCGCAACCAGCCCTTAACGTGCACCTCCTCATCCGGCCGGTAGATGCCGCGGTCGTCGAATACATACCAGTGCAGCGCAGGCCCCTGTAAATCGTCGTAGAAGGAGAATTCGGCCAGGATCGCCGTATCGTCGCCGCGCTGGCCGACCAGCACGCCCGCGCTCCGGCCGGACAGGGACAGACGCGCCAGCCCGTCGCCGTTAGTCGTCGCCTGCGCCTGCTCGTAGCGGACCGTGACGCCTTCCAGCGGCGTCCCCTGCAGCAGATCGGTGGCCCAGACGAGCGCCTCGCTCTTCGTGTGGTCGGCCCAGGCGTCGAGCGCGATGTCGGTAACCTGCACCCAGATGCGCAGCCGCTGCTGGCGCCAGTCCCACTCTTCCTGCCCACGCTGCCGCGGCGGCTCGACCACGACGACAAGCTGCCCATACTCCCCCTGCAGCGCGTCGCTCAGATCGACCGAGCTTTCCACCAGCGTATCTTCCGCCGCTTCGACGCGCACCGTCCGCTCCAGCACCAGCCGCCCGGGCGGCTGCGGCGCCCGCGCCTCCTCGCCATAGTAGTTGCGATACTCCTGGTAGGCGCGCCAATCGGCGGGCGTCACCGCGTAGGCGCGCACGTCAAATTGCGTGTAGTTGACCGTGTGCAGCGTCAGGCGCGGCGTCTCCAGCGCCGGGTCCAGCGTCACCAGCTCCTGACGCGGCCCGGTCAGCAGCGCCCGCGCCCGGCCGACGCGGAAGGTAACGGCCTCGTCGCCGCCCAGCGTCTGCCCAAAGATGTCCTGCAGCGCGCCGTCGATGGTCACGCGATAGGTGGTGCTGCCGCGGCTGTTGCCGCGGATGACCATGTTGTTGCCGATAATCTCCACGACCGCCCCCTCCAGCGCCGGGGCAATCGCCACCAGGGTCGGGTCAAAAGCGTCGGCGTCGAGCTGATTATTAAACTGGATAGTGAAGGGATAAAAGGGATAGCACTCTCCCCACCCGCAGTGGCTGTCGCTAATACGCAGCGCGGCGTAGGTGCGGAACTGATAGCTCTGCGCCGTGCGCGTGGTCAGCGGCCCTTCCGCCGACGGCGCGCCCGGCTCCACGGTGACGACGACTTCGCTATCGGCCGGCAGCTCCGCCTCGCTGCGGAAAGCCAGCCAGCGCCCTTCCTGGGCGCCCTCGGCCAGGCTGCTGACACGCTCGTCGGCGGCTACTTCCTCCGCCGTCGCCAGCCGCACGGCTACCCGTTGCCCGCCGGCGCTTACCGACACATGTTCCAGCAGCGCGGCGGGCGTGATGCGCTGATTGAAGGCCATGAAGAAGAGCGGGTCGCGCGGCTGCGAGCCGCCTTCCGCCGGATAGCTGCTCACCAGCTGCAGCGGTGGCGTGTTAAAGCTCCAGGAGAGCGTTTCGGCCAGCACGCCGCCCGTCGCCGACTGCGTGCCGGCCGGTATTTCGACCTGGTATTCCGTCGCCTGCGGCAGCCTATCGAGCGCCTCTGCATCATACTCAAAGACGAGCGTCTTGGGCCCCAGCCATTTCCAGACGCCGGGCAGCGCTGGGGTAATGGTCGCCGGCGCCTGCTGCGCCACAGCGTCCACCGTGTCCAGGGGCACCATGGCCTGGTTGAAGGTCACGCTGACAAAGGGCGCCAGCTCCACGTCCCCTTCGGGTGCGAAGCGCAGCACTTCCAGCGGTCCGCCGGGGTCGGCCTCCACCGGGGGCGGCGCCACTGTCACCGGCGGCGGGAAAGGCTCCTGGATCGTCTCGCCCGGCCGCGGCGCCGGCAGCGAGTCTGGCGGCAGGTTGAGCGCCTGCACATCACCCGGCTCCGGCGTGAGCGCGGGCAGCCGCGCCAGAATGGGCGCCACCTCCTCGGGAGAGAGCGGCGCGCCGGCTGCCAGCGGCAGCGGCTCGACGATATCGGGCTGCGCTTCGCCCTCACTCAGGCTAAGGCGTAGCCGCGCCCGCTCTTGCTCGCCGCCGCTCAGCACGGCCGCGCCGGCGCTGACGGCGTTGCCGCTGCCTGCGCCGTTATCGCTAACGACAACTTCCGGGTGGTTGGCCTCACCCCCGCTGCCAAACCAGTAACGGTATAGCCAGACCCCACCGGCGACGGCTCCGATAATCGCCACCACAGCCACGACCAGCAACAGCGTGCGACGCTTCATGGGCTTTCTCTCCTCACTAGCACGCCTCCCCGGCGGCTGCCTGCCGCTGTCAGGAAGGTTACGTCCATTCTACTCGATAGACGCGCCCGTGCCGCAATTGGTTCCCGCAATTGCCAATCTAATCGTCCGTTGCCGCCACGCTATTCCACGCATCCTCGGCCGGCTGCGCAGCCGGCCGCTGCGCGCCGCCTTTTACGCTGCTGCCCCACGTCGCCGGCTGGGTGGCCCAGGCCCAACCCCTCCCCTTCTCTGCCGTTATTTAAGCGTGCACAACGCCTGCCGGATCTCGCCCAGGTGGTAGGCGGTATGGGTGATAACGGCGATGGCGCCGCCGATATATTGCTCATTGGGCCATTCCGCCGTATCGGCGATGAGACGCTTGATGCGCTCGTAGCTCTCGCGCAGGGCCGCCTTGCTCGCCTCCCACTCCGCGGCGCTGACCGCGCCCGTCTCCCGCCAGATCTTGCCCCAATCCTGCGGTTCGTAAACCCCCGAGCGCACCTGATTCTCGGTGACGTCGAGGTAAAAGGCGATGTGCTTTACCTGCGCCGCCAGCGTCGCGCACTTGTCCCCCACCGGCAGAGAGGCTTCCTCGGCCGAGATGGTCGACAGCGTCTCGAACAGGGACGTGCCCCGGTCGAGAAAGAGACCGTGCACGTTGTCGAACGTTTCGTCAAGCAGAATATAGAGCGCTTTGGTGAAATGGTCTGTCTGGATCTGGCCGGTCATGGGTCCTCCTGGTCTGGAAACTGCACCCATCATAGAACATTTTTTCTAAGGCCGCAAGGGCTGGCGCGCAGCGCTCACGCCGTCTCCGTCACCTTCTGGATGGCGCGCGGCGCGTCCACGTTATAGTCGCGCGTGTGCGCCAGGTACATGGCGAAGAGCTGGCCGGGCACGATGGTGGTCAGCGGCGAGAGCCATTCGGGCGCCGGCCGCGGCAGCGCCAGCGGGATGCGCGCCTGGCCGAGAATGATCGGATCGTCGCTGATGGCAATCAGCTCGGCGCCGCGGCCGCGCACCGTCCCGGCAAAGTCGCGCAAGTGGGGCGTCATGGCTCCCTGCGGCGCCAGCAAGACCAGCGGGAAACCCGGCTCCAACAGGGCCAGCGGCCCGTGCAGGAAGTCGGCGCTGCTGTACGGCTCGACGACGGTATAGGTTAGCTCCTTCAGTTTCAGCGCCAGTTCGAAGGCGGTGGCAAAGTTATAGCCGCGTCCAATTACCATACAGCGCCCCATGTAACGATAGCGCGGGGCGATGCTCGCTATCTCCTCGGCCATCGCCAGCGTGGCCGCCACGGCCGCGGGGATCGCCCGCAGCGCCGCCAGCGCCTCCTCGTCCTCGCGCAGGCGCACACTGAGCAGAGCCGCCGCTGCCAGCTGCGCCGTGTAGCTCTTGGTGGCGGCGACCGAATGCTCGTCGCCGGCGTGCAGCGGGATCACGTGTTGCGCCGCCTGCGCCAGATCCGAGTCGGGGGCGTTGGTCAGCGCCGCCGTCAGGGCGCCCTGGCGCCGCGCTTCCTCGAGCACGGCGATCAGGTCGGGGCTGCGCCCGCTCTGGCTGATGCCCAGGACCAGCCCGCGCTCCAGGCGCGGCGGCTGCTGATAGATAGTGAACAGACTGGGCGCCGCCAGCCCGACCGGCAGTCCATTGCGCGCCCCCAGCACGTATTTGGCGAAGCGCCCGGCGTTGTCGCTGGTGCCGCGCGCCGCAATGACCACAAAATCAACCCCGCGCGCCCGGATGGCGCCGGCCAGCGCCCGCACCGGCCCATCGGACTCGGCCAGAAAGCGGCGCAACACATCCGGCTGTTCGTGGATTTCGCGATAGAGATAGCTCTCTGCCAGCACCGGCCACTCCTTACTCGTCGTCCAGCTCACTCGACAGCTTCATTGTAACGCCCTCTGCCGGCAGCGCATCTGGTTTCGCGGCCTACCCACCCGCACAGCAGAAGGCGTATTTCCCGCAGCGCAGACTCCCGGATGACGCCCGGCCCGTGTCTTGTAAGCGCTTCCAAGTCGAGCACACCGGTCGATTTTCTGTCTGGCACTCCTGTCATCGGATGATGTAACCCGGCGCGCCGTACTGCTCTTCTTGACAGAAAAGGGGCCTTCGTCTATGATAATGTAAGCGCTTACACAACCGTTCTGTAACGTAGAGAAGGATGATGAGCAACGGCCGACAACCCCGTACTCTCAAGGAAATCGGCGATCTCGCCGGCGTATCCAGCGCCACCGTTTCGCGCGTGATCAACAACCACCCCAGTGTCCGCCCGGCCGTGCGCGCCCGCGTGCAGGCGATCATCGCCGAGACCGGCTTCCAGCCCAATGCCGCCGCCCGCACCCTTGCCGGCCAGCGCTCGCAAATCGTGGGTCTCGTCATCCCCCAGACGGCCAGCATGCTCTTCACCGACCCCTACTTCCCCCGCCTGATCCAGGGCATCACCCAGGCCTGCCAGGCGCATGACTACACCCTCAGCCTCTTCCTCTTTCACGC
>CAZOGK010000066.1:0-12077 GCA_964579295.1 uncultured Ardenticatenaceae bacterium | reverse complement strand
AAAATGCCCCTCGTCATTGATCAGCCCGAAGACTCGCTTGACATCCGTTCAATCTGGGAAGATATGTGTCGCAAACTAAGAGGTGGCAAGGAAAAGCGGCAGTTCGTTTTTACGACACACAATTCAAGTCTTGCTGTTGCATCCGATTCGGACTGCTATGTGATTATGGAGGCCACCTCATCTCGTGGTGAAGTGGTGTACTGCGGCTCGATGGATCATGATCCGATAAGTGCGGAAGTTCTGAAATACATGGAGGGTGGCAGAGACACGTATGGTATGAAGTATGCAAAGTACGGCAGCATCGTGAAATAGGGGCATGCGGGCCCTTCTGCTGCACTCCTGACCACAATCTCCGTACCTTTCGGCACGACGAGAACGTCCTCGTCGCGACTTTCGCCGAAAAACCATCGCCTTCTGCCCGCTAGCTGAGGGGCATTCGCCTTCTACGAGAGAGCCCGATATTCACAAGCGCGAGCACAGCTCGAACTCACCCAGCGGCTCGTCAAAACCATCCCCAATCCTCACCCTACCCGCATCGCCCCCTGGCATGCGCGGCGCGGCGCCGGCGCCAATCGGCTGCATCACCGCCACCGGCTTCCCGTCCTTCGTAATGACGATGTGCTCGCCGTTCGCCACACGATCAATCAGCTCGGCAAACTGCTCGGCCATTTCCTCGACACTGGTCATCTTCATGCGACACCTCGGCCTCCAGTGTAGACTACGTCTATTCAGCAGTCGAGTAAAGGACAAACCGTGAAACACCACCTCTCCCCTCCCACCCTCTTCAACTCCCGCCAATACGGCTTCTCCCAGGTCGTCGTCGCCCGCGGTGGGGCCACCGCTTACATTGCCGCTATCGCCCAACTTCCAACATCCGACCTTCAACCTCGGGAGAGCTGAGCGCCAAAAAAGTGCCAGGCGCCGCCAAGGCGCCTGGCACTTCTCTTACCTGCTTCCCCGCCCATCCCTAACGCACGATCGCCTGCTCGCCGCTTTATCGTGCCGGGTTGCCGGGTAGGGACATCCCCAGGAAGTCATTCGCCTGCGGCGTCCCGCGCATCCCGTTATTGCCCGGATACCAGTTCTGGAGCTCCGACTGTAGCACGCCGCTGTCGTCGCTGTAGAAGGTGAAGATGCTGCCGGTGTCCGCCAGGCCCAGCCCCACCGGCTCGTCGTTGCGGGCGCCGACCACCAGGTCCGCGTATCCGTCGCCATTGAAGTCGCCCGTCGCCACAGCCCAGCCGAAGAAGTCGCCGCTCGCGGCGTTGACCGAGTCATAGATCACTAGGGCGCCACTCGCCGTGAGCCCGTTGCTTGAGCCGTACATGAGCTGCACGCTGCCGATGGCCACGGTCAGGAACTGGTTCCCCGGCACGCCAATCGCCAGGTCCTCATAGCCGTCGCCGTCGAAGTCGCCCGTCGCCAGCGAGAGACCAAAGAACTCGTTGGCTTCGACCAGTCCCGCCATGCCCGGGCTATCCTCGTGCCACAGCCGGCCCGGTTTCTGCGGCGTCGCCTCCAGCCCGCTGGCGCCGCCCATGATCACGTTGATCGCGCCGCCGAATGGAATAGCCCCGCCACCGGAGCCGTGTACTTCAAATGGCAGACCTACTGCCAGGTCGTCGTAGCCGTCGCCGTCGAAGTCTCCCGCCGCCACCGAGTAGCCAAAGCGATCGTTGGCCTCCATCGCCCCTTCCATATTGGGGCTATCGGAACGCCATTCCTGCGCGCCCGTTACGCCGGTCAGCTGCAGCAGTCCAGAATGGTTGCTCGTAGAGCCGCTCTTTCCCAGGAAGATCTGCACCGATCCGGCGTCCGTGAAGCCAACACCGTTGTCCTCAAACGGCGTGCCGACCGCCAGATCGTCCACGCCGTCGCCGTTGAAGTCGCCGGCCGCCAGGCTAAAGCCGAAGCGGTCGCCCGAGTCCGCCGTCGACGGAGCGCCCAGCGTATCCTGGCTGATCATCTCACTCCCCAGCGCGCTCAGCCCGAGGTCGCGCCCATAGATAGCATGGAAGGCGCCCGCCTCCGCGTCGCCGCTGATGCTGGCATAGGGCACGCCCACCGCCAGGTCCGCGTAGCCGTTACCGTCGAAATCGCCCGCTGCCAGGGAAGTGCCGAACAGCTCGCCCGCCCCCGGCGCGCCGCTGATGCCTGGCGTGTCGCGCGACCATTCCTCCATGCTGCTTAACAGCAGGCCGGCGGACGAGCCATATATCACCTGGACGGCGCCGGCGTCGCCTTGCCCGTCGATGTTCGCGCCCGGGATGCCAATTGCCAGGTCGTCGTAGCCATCGCGGTTGAAGTCGCCCATCGCCAGCGATGCGCCATACATATCCCCTGCCAGCGCTGTCACGCCGCCCAGCGCCCGGTGCCAGATCTGGTCGATGACCGCAGCCTGGCCGAGCGTTGCGTTCAGGCCCGCTGCCGAGCCATAGACCACCTGCACGATGCCCGCGTCGGTCTGGTTGACCACACCGTCAAACACCTCTTTGTGCGGCACGCCCACCGCCATATCCGCGTAACCGTCGCCGTTGAAGTCGGGGAAACCGTCACACTCGGCATGCGTCGCTGCCGTCATCTCCGGCGCCGCGATCTCCGGCGCCGCATCACCACCGCTGCCGTTCCACAGCACTGGCACGTAGACCTGGTTGCAGAGGGTATAGGCGGGCGCCGCCAATGCCACAGACGTGCCGCCGGGCATCGCCGCCGTCCACAGCGCCCACCCCAATATCATGAAGAGAGAGAGAATCACCATCATCCGTTTCATTACCCATGCTCCTTTCGCAAATGCGAGAATGAATGAATACTTACGCCGCGTCACACGCCTCCCCCTTGTCCTTTTCCTGCAGCTGCCGCAGGATGTGTGCCCAGACCATCTGTGCATCGGCAAACTTGTAGCTGTCGCCGCTGACGACGTGCGTCACCGAGGCGCGCCACGGGCTCGCTTCGCTGTCGCGCCAGATGCGCACGAGAAACGCGCACGTGTTCGGGCCGTAGCCTTGATTCTCAGGCCCGTCGTCGGTCATCGCTGGCGTGCTCTGGCTGTCACCGGTAGTTTGCGTTCTCACCAAGACTGGATCGTTTCGCCGCGGCAGCCGGGCGAAGGTGCGACCACTGTAACGCGCCAACGTGACAGGGCCGTGACCGGCGCCGTCACGCTTCGTGACAAAAGAGTCTCCTTGCCTACTACCAGCAGCCGGCCGGAAATGTTATAGTTGGCGACCATGAACCGGCTGTCGCTGACTCTCTTTGGTACTTTCGCGGCGTCCATCTCCAACCACACCCTGCATCTACCTACAGACAAGTCCCGCGCCTTGCTCGCCTATCTGGCGCTAACGCCCCCTGCCCCGCTGCGCCGCGAGACGCTCGCCGGCCTCCTCTGGCCCGAGCAATCGGAAGCGCGGGCCCGCCAGAACCTGCGCCAGACGGCCGCGCGCCTGCGCCGGGTCATCGCCGATCACGATCCGCAGCTGGCCGGCAGCCTGCTTAGCCTCACCCGGCAGACGATGAAACTCCATGCCGAGCACTGTGACGCTGACGTCGTCGCCTTTCGTGACCATCTCGCTGCGGCGCGCAACCACACCCACACCAGCTTCGACCACTGCTCGGACTGCCTGGCCCAGCTACAGGCGGCCACCGCTCTCTACCGCCGCGGCGATCTTCTCGCCGGCTTTTCGCTGCCCGACGCCGCTCCCTTTGAGGAATGGCTGCGCTTGCAGCGCGAAAACCTCTACCAGCAGCAGCTAGAGGCTTTGCATACCCTCACGCTGGCCTATGAGCGCCAGGGGCTGCTCGACGAGGCGCGCCGGACTGCCCTCTGGCAAATCCAGCAGGAGCCCTGGCACGAAGAAGCCCACCGCCAGCTCATGCGCCTCCTCGCTACGGCCGGCCAGCGCGCCGCCGCCATCGCCCAGTACCAGAGCTGCCGCCAGATCCTGCAGGACGAGCTCGGCGTTGCCCCCTCGCCGGAGACAGAAGCGCTGCTCGCCGAAATCATGGCCGGCTCGCTGCCCGTTGTTGTCTCCTCCACTGCCGCCCCGCGCCCGCAGCCCTGGCCCGAACCGGCCGGCCCCCTCATCGGTAGAGACATCGAGCTGGCTGAAATCCTCCTCTTGCTTGCCGAGCCCGCCTGCCGTCTCCTCACCATGAGCGGCCCCGGCGGCATCGGCAAGACGAGCCTGGCCCTGTCCGTCGGCCAGAAGCTGCTGGACGAGCTGCCCTCCTGGTTCGCCGGCGGCGTCTATTACGTTCCCCTCGCCGAGCTGACCAATGCCAGCCAGCTGCCGGGCGCCGTTGCCGCCTCCCTCGGCATCGAGCTAAACCAGCGCCGCTCGATTGCCTCCCAGGTTGAGCAGTTCCTCCGCCCCCGCGCCCTGCTCCTCATCCTTGACAATGCCGAGCATCTGGCGGCCGACGCCGGCTGGCTGCGCGACCTCATTGCCGCTTCTTCCCGGCTCAAATGCCTCGTGACCTCCCGCGAACCGCTCAACTGGCAGGGTGAATGGCGCTATCCACTGGAAGGCCTTGCCTATCCCCAGGACAGCGTGGAAGGCGGTCACTTTGGCGCGGTGCAGCTCTTCGTTCAGGCGGCGCGCCGCGTCGAACCTGGCTTTGTCTACACTTCCGCCAACGGTCCCGACATTATCCGTATCTGCCAGCTCGTCTATGGTTGGCCCCTGGCCCTGCGCATGGCCGCTGCCTGGGTGCGTATGATGAGCTGTGCTGCCATTGCCGATCAGATCGCCGGCAGCCTCGACTTCCTTACCAGCTCCCTGCACGACGTGCCGCCGCGCCAGCGCAGCATGCGCGCCATCTTTGACCACAGCTGGGACTCGCTCTCGCCGCAGGAACAGGGGCTCTTGCAGCGGCTGGCCGTCTTTCGCGGCGGCTTTACGCTGGCTGCGGTCACCGGCGCCCTGGCTGCCTCCCCCTTGCTCCTGCGCAGCCTTGTCGACAAAGCGCTAGTCCAGGTTGAGCCGGACGGCGACCGCTACCAGCTGCACGAGCTGCTGCGCCACTTTGCTCTGGAAAAGGCCGCGGCCGATCCCCAGGCTCATGCACAGGCCCAGCAATCTCACGGCCGCTACTTCCTGGCGCTGCTGCAGACCCAGGGCGACCGTCTCCACTCCGGCGACTCTCAGGCGGCGCGCAGCCTGCTCCGCGCCGACTTCGATAACCTGCGCCGCGCCTGGTTCTGGGCTATCGACAATCGCGAGGTCCAGCTGCTCTCTGCCAGCCTGGATGCCCTGGACCGCTACTTCGCCAGCGTCGGCCCACCCCAGGAAGCCGTCGCCTTCTATCGCCGCACCGTCGCCGCCCTCGAGGAGCAGGGCCCCGGCAAGCCGCTTGAGCTCATTGCCCATGTCCTCTACCATATTTCCGGCCGGCTGCTGCTGATGGGCCAGTACGCCGCTGCCCAGGAGACCACGGCCTCCGCCCAGTCCATCGCCCGCTCGCTCGGCGCCATCTCCCTGAGCAGCCTGCTCGACGTGATGCAGGCCCACATTCACCGCGAGCAGGGGCGCTACGACCAGGCCAGGGCCATTCTCCAGGATGCCATCGCAGACAGCCGCACAAACGGCTCTCTCGAAGGTGAGGCCCGCGCGCTGCACAGTCTCGGCAACACCTTCTGGTCGATGGCCGAATACAACCGCGCCCGCGCATGTTACGAACAGGGCCGCCGTCTCTACGAGCAGCTGGGCCTCTCGCTCGCCGCCAGCACCCTGACCGGCAACATCGGCGTGGTCCACTGGCGTCTCGGCCAGCATCAGGATGCGCTCGCCCACTACCGCGTCGCTTTGGAGGCGACGCGCATCACCGGCGACATAGCCCGCACGGCCATCTGGCTGGGCAATATCGGCCTCGTCTACGTCGATCTGGCGGACGACGAGCAGGCGCTCGCTTATATCGACGAGGCATTACAGACGCACGACCAGTTGGGCCGCAACTATTACAAGATTGAGCTGCTGTTGGGTAAGGTCGCCCTTTTCCTGCGCCGTGGCGAAACGGAGACAGCAGCTCGCTACCTGCAGCAAGCCACCGAGCTGTCTTATCTCCTTGGCAACCCCACCTACCTGCACGACTGCGACCTCTGGCAGGCCCGGCTGCACATCGCCCAGCAGCGCGCCGCCGAAGCCGCCACGCTCCTCAACTCCCTGGCCACGCGCGAGTTCCGCCCCGACGTTTCCGACGCTATCGCCCGCGAGCTGCAGCAATTGGACTGCTGACCTTTGCCCCGGCGCCGTTGCAGACAAGCGAACAGACGCATCGCCGGGCCGGCCGTCTGTGACCCGGCCTGTTTGCTCCCGTGCTTGCTCCGCGCATAATCCACCTATGCGCCTCTTCCGGCACCTGCTCCTCCTGCTCTGGCTGTGGACCCTGCTCGCCGCCTGCAATAGCCCCGGCGCCGTGCCCGCTACGCGCGCTCCCACGCGCACGGCGACGCCGGAAATAGGCATCGCCCTGGTCACCCGCGCCCCGCCGACCGTCGCCATCGTGCGCACCACGCCCACCGCCCTGCCCACCGCCACCGCGACCGCCACGCCCACCCCCATCGTCTATCAGGTAGAGGAAGGCGACACTCTGCTGGGCATCGCCATCAACAACCGCACCACCGTGGACGAGATCCGCGCCCTCAATCCGGGCGTCGTGCCCGAGCTGCTGCAGATCGGCCAGCAGCTGGAGCTGCCGCCGCCGGCCACCCCGCTCTTCCAGGGCGAGGCCAGCACGCCGCTGCCGCTGCAGGTGACGGTCGAGCAGGTCAACTTCTACCGCACGCCGGTTGGCAGCCTCTGGGTGCTGGGAGAAGTGGTTAACGAAGGCGACTTCCCTGCGGCCGACCTGCAGGTGCAGATCGATTTCCCGGGCGGCCTCTCCGTCCCTGCCTGGGTCCAGCCGCCCCTGCTGCCGGCCGGCGCCCGCGCCCCCTTCGCCGCCCTCGTGCGCGAAGCGCCGGAGCTGGATGCCGTGCCCGCCGTCTCCATCGCCGCCGGCGCCCCGCTGGCCGACGCCGGCAGCCACTATCTCGATTTGGCGGTAGAAACTGCCGCCGCTACCATTGAAGAGGATCTCGTCACAATCACGGGCGCGATCACCAACACCGGCACGGCCGGCGCCGTCTCCATTGCGGTCGTCGCCACCTTTTACGACGCGCAGGGCCGCGTCTCCGGCTACAGCCAGGCGCTGCTGCCAGGACCGCTGGCGCCCAGCGCCGTGCTGCCCTTTACGATTGAAGGCGCCCCACCCGGCGCCCTGGTTGCCACCCACCGGCTGCTGGTCACCGCCATCACCGCGCCGGCGGCCGGCGACCCATAAAGGAATCATATGCTCTTTCGCAAGCTGCTTCGTGGGCTCATCCACTTTCTGCTGCTCATCGTCGGCAGCAAAGAGGTATCCGGGAGCGAGAACATCCCGGAGCGCGGCCCCTACATCATTGTCACCAACCATATGAGCAAGGCCGACGCGCCGCTGCTCTACATCTCCTTTCCCGATGTGCGCCTGCGCTTTTTTGCCGGCGAGAAGTGGGAGAAGCATATCCTTTTTGGCCCCATCATGAAGGCGGTCGGCGCTATCTACATCAACCGCGGCGAAGTCGACCGCCGCGCCCTCCGTGAGGCGCTGCACGCCCTGGAAGCCGGCTCCATCTTTGGCCTGGCGCCCGAAGGCACTCGCAGCCGCGTCAAGAAGCTCATCAAGGCCAAAGACGGCGCGGCCTACCTCGCCAGCCGCGCCGGCGCGCCCATTGTGCCCATGGGCGTGGTCAACACCGACCGTATCGGCCCCAACCTCCTGCGCCTGCGCCGCACCACCCTGGAAACGCACATCGGCCAGCCGTTCACCCTGCCCGTTGGCAAGCGCGCCAAAGGCGCCGAGCTGGAAGCAGCCAGCCACCTCATCATGGTCCACATCGCCAACCTTATCCCCGAGCGCTACCACGGCTACTATGCCGATAGCCCGGCGCTGGCCGCGCTGCAACGCGGCGAAGACCCCTGGCCCCACTGCCTGGCCGCCGCTGGCCTCGCGCAGACTGAGCCGCCAGCGCCCGCCGCCGAACAGCCGTGAAAGCGCTCATTCTCCACCAGCACGGCAGCCTCGACGACCTCGCCTTCGGCGACATCCCGCTCCCCGAAATTGGCCCGTACGACGTGCTGCTGGCCGTCAAGGCGGCCGCGCTCAACCGGCTCGACCTCTGGGTGGTTGAAGGCTGGCCCTCTCTGCGCCTGCGCTTCCCCCACGTGCTCGGCAGCGACGGCGCCGGCGTCATTGCCGCCGTGGGCGATGCCGTAACCGGTTTCCAGGTCGGCGATCGCGTGGCCGTCAATCCCACGCTGAGCTGCGGCGTCTGCCCCTATTGCCTCTCCGGGCGCGAGCATATGTGTGACCGCTTCGCCATCCTCGGCGAGCACGTCCCCGGCTTCTATGCTCAGTATGCCGCCGTGCCCGCGCGCAACCTGCTCCATCTCCCCGAGCACGTCTCCTTTGCCGTCGCCGCTGCCGCCTCGCTCGTCTTTGTGACTGCCTGGCGCTCCCTGATCGTCGATGGTGGTCTTCGCGCCGGCGAAGAGGTTCTCGTCGTCGGCGCTGCGGGCGGCGTCAATAGCGCCGCCATCCAGATCGCCCGCCTCGCCGGCGCCGGCCGTATCTACGTCGTCGGCTCCAGCGACGCCAAGCTGGCCCAGGCCGAGGCCTGGGGCGCCGACGTGCTCATTAACCGCCACAAAGAGGATTGGGGCCGCGCCGTCTTTGCCGCCAGTGGCCGCCGCGGCGTTGACGTCGTCGTGGACAACGTCGGCGCCGCCACCTACCACCAGTCGCTGCGCTCGCTCAAGAAGGGCGGGCGGCTGCTGACAGTCGGCAACACCAGCGGCCCTCGCTTCGACTTCGACAACCGCCTCATGTTCGGCAAGCAGCTCACCATCATTGGCAGCACCATGGGCACGCAGCAGGACTACGAGACCGTCATGGGCCTGCTCTTTGCCGGGAGCCTGGAGGCGCTTGTGGACACCGTCTACCCTCTGGCCGATGGTCTGCAGGCGCTGCGCCGCCTCGAAAGCGGCGATGTAACCGGCAAGCTCATCCTCGAGCCCTGACGCCCGCCTTCGCCGCCTTTATACCCGGCAATATGCCCGGCCCTATATCCCGGCCTATTGAGCGCGCCGCTTCCTTATGCTATCAATCTGGCTATGGCTATCGCCGCCGGCTCCCTGCACACGCTGACCGAAGATTCCCGCGCCGCCGCCCGCGCGGCGCGGCTGCGCTACGTCAGCGACGACCAGCCTGGCATCCGCCGCCAGCGCTGGGGCCGCGGCTTTACCTACTACGACGCCGCGGGCCAGCGTATCACCGACGAGCAGCAGCGCGCCCGTTTTGCCGCCCTGGTCATTCCCCCCGCCTGGACAGACGTCTGGATCTGCGCTCACGAAAACGGGCATATCCAGGTCACGGGCCGCGATGACCGCGGCCGCAAAGTCTACATCTACCATCCCCGCTGGGAGGAGCTGCGCAACGAGACCAAGTTCAACCGCATGCTGCTCTTTGGCGAAGCCCTACCGCGCCTGCGCCAGTGCGTCGACCAGGATCTGCGCCGCCACGGCGTGCCCCGCGCGCGTGTGCTGGCCGCGGCCGTGCGCCTGCTGCAGCAGACCCTCATTCGCGTCGGCAATGACGAGTATGCCCAGAACAACGAATCGTTTGGCCTGACCACCCTGCGCCAGGAGCACGTCGACGTGAACGGCGCGCAGCTACGCTTCCACTTTCGCGGCAAGAGCGGCCAAGTGCAGGAAGTGAGCGTGCGCGACCCGCGCGCTGCCCGCGTCCTGAGCGCCCTGCAGGAGCTGCCAGGCCAGGAAATTCTGCAGTACGAGGATGAAGAGGGCAATATGCGCGACGTGACCTCTGGCGACGTCAATGATTACGTGCGCGAGGCCACCGGCGAGCCCTTCACCGCCAAAGACTTCCGTACCTGGGGCGGCACGGTGCACGCCGTCCGCGTGCTGCAGCGGCTGGGTGAGGCCGTGGACGAGAAGGAGACCGAAAAGAATCTCGTCGCCCTCTTCCGCGATGTCGCCGCGCACCTGGGCAACACGCCCGCCGTCTGCCGCGACTATTACGTCCATCCCTGTGTGCCCGGCTGCTACCGCGACGGCAACTTCTTCGCCTGGTGCGCCGAAGCCGAGCCGTCGCCCGAAGAGCAGGAGTGGCTCGACGGCGACGAACAGCTGGCGCTACACCTGCTGCGCCGGCATGTCGACGATGGGCGCTAGCCGGCGGCATGATCCCTGGCAAACTGACCCGCGCTGAGGACACGACCATGCCTGATGATACAACGCCACCCTCTCGTTCGTTGTGGTCGGCTGCCCTCGTCGGCATCGCGTTAATGGCCGGCGTGGACGAGATTATCTTCCACCAGCTTTTGCGCTGGCACCATTTCTACGACCTGGCGACTCCTGCCGTGGGGCTGATCTCCGACGGCCTGTTGCACGCGGCCGAGCTGCTCGCCCTGGTGGCCGGCTTCTTTCTGCTCCTCGACCTCCGCCGGCGCCACGCCCTCGTTCCCGCCTGGGCCTGGGCCGGCTTTTTCCTGGGCGCGGGCGGCTTCCAGCTCCTCGACGGGCTTGTCAACCACAAGGTCCTGCGCCTGCACCAGATTCGCTATGGCGTGAACCTGTTGCCTTACGACCTGGCGTGGAATCTGGCCGCGGTGGCCCTGATCGTCGTGGGCCTTGTGCTGCTCAGCCGGGCGCGCGCGCGCTTCCCGGCCCGCCTATCCTCCGGGAGCTGACAGTGCCTGCTCATAGCTCTGGCTCTCTCCTGCCCGCGTTCGCTCTCGCCGCCGCCCTGGCCCTTTACCTGGGCGCGGCAACGCGCCAGCGCAGCTCGCGCCGTGGGTGGAGCCGCTGGCGAACGGCGACCTTTGTCGCCGGCCTGCTCATGCTGCTGCTCGCCCTCTCGCCCCCGGCGGCCGCCTTTGCCCACCACGACCTGCGTGGCCACATGCTCCAGCACATCGCCGTCGGCATGATAGCCCCCATCGCCCTGGTGCTTGGCGCCCCGCTCACGCTGGCCCTGCGCACGCTGCCGCTGCCGGCGGCCCGGTCGTTGAGCGTCGTCTTGCGCAGCCCCCCATTTCATGCGCTCAGCCACCCGCTCACGGCGCTGCTCCTCAATAGCGGCGGCATGGCGCTGCTCTACCTGACCCCGCTCTATTACCTGGCGCAGGCGAATCAGACCCTACATAGTCTGGTGCTCCTTCATTTCCTCCTGGCCGGCTACCTGTTTGCCTGGGTCATTGCTGGCCCAGATCCGGCGCCGCGCCAGCCGGGGATGGGCGTGCGCCTGGGTGTGCTCTTCCTCTCCGCCGCCGCCCATGCAATCCTCAGCAAGCTGCTCTACATCCAGCTCTTGCCGGCCGGCGCTGCCCATTCCGCGGATGACATAGGCGCTGCTGCCCAGCTCATGTACTACGGCGGCGATGTCGCCGAGCTGCTGCTGGCCGTCGCTCTCTTTGCTGGCTGGTATCAGCGGAGCGGGCGCCGCCAGACGCGCCGTGCCCTCGTCCGCGCCGCTTCGATTTCTCCGTTAGCAGTTGAAAATTAGCCCGCGCGAGCCAATCTACTTGACATAGTGAGCAATATCGTGTATTGTCTCTAATAGGAATTGTTGTATTATCCCGCACCCGTGGCCGTGCCAAAGCAGCCTGGGCGCGCCGCAGCGAATCATGACCAAAGAAGATTTGCTAGACAATTATGCCGGGGTCGAAGACGTTGCCCGGCGGCTGAACATCCATCCAGAATCGGTGCGCCGGCTGATTCGCCAGGGTAAACTACCGGCCATTAAGTTCGGCAACAAGTGGCTGGTCGACGCCGCGACCCTGGAACAGTTTGCCAGCCGCTACGATCCGCGGCCTGGGAACAAGGCCACGCTTCTCTAAGGACGGATCGTCACAGAGCTTTAAAACAGAGGGTTAGCCATATGCAAAGAGCACCTGAACTCGACAGCTTCGCCCGCATCCGTGTCGTGGGCGTCGGCGGCGGCGGCAGCAATGCCGTCAACCGTATGATTGAAGCCGGCGTCGC
>CAZOGK010000065.1:0-12390 GCA_964579295.1 uncultured Ardenticatenaceae bacterium | reverse complement strand
TGAATAAAGGCAGCGTCGACGGCAGCGACCGCGGCCGCCTTGCGGCGCAGCTCGTCTGGCAGCGGGCCAAAATGCACGAAGCGGGTCAGCGAGCAGACGAGGCCCTGGCGCCGCCCGCAGAGGATGAGCATGGCGTACCGTTCCAGCTTCTTGCCGGTGGGCAGCGGGTGGCGGTAAGCAAAAATGCGCTCGTCGCTGGCAATGAGGTTGACGATAGGCAGGGCGCCGCGCTTCTGGCTGGCTGCGCCCAGCAGCGCCGCTATCTCCAGCTCGCTCATGCCCGGCTGGACGGCGCGGGCCGCCTCGTCCATGGCGGCGGCGCAGTCACGCCCCAGGGCGCGGAAGCGCTCGCCTTCGGCCGGCGTCAGGTCGGCGCGCAGCCGGGCCAGCGCAGCGCTCAGGTCCAAAGCGCCGGGGTAGGCCACGTCCGCGCCCAGCTTCAGGCCGCGGGCCAGGTGCCCGATCAGGTCGGCCTGCCGGTACCAGGGCGTCACCTTGAAGCTCCAGCCCTGTTCCGGCAGCCGTTCTTCCTGCTGCAGGCGCGCCGCTTCGATATTGTTGGTGAGCA
Source organism: uncultured Ardenticatenaceae bacterium (assembly GCA_964579295.1). Classification (GTDB taxonomy): domain Bacteria; phylum Chloroflexota; class Anaerolineae; order Promineifilales; family Promineifilaceae; genus JAAYYY01. The sequence goes on along the minus strand of CAZOGK010000065.1, from coordinate 11,822 downwards.
GATAGGCCTGCTCCAGCGTCACCAGCAGGGACGCTTCCCCTTCGCTGCTGGCGACGTTGATGTAGGAGGCCGCGCCGTCCGTAGCCCAGGCAAAGCTGGCGGCGGTTCGCAGCAGCGCTGCCTGCAGGCCCAGGGTCCGCAGCAGGCTGCGCAGCCGCTCGCGCTTCTCGTCTACCGGATTCATCCGTTTCTGTAAGGGGTGTTCGACTTCATTCATGGCCCGGCTATTTTCTGCGCGCCCGCCTGCCGCGCAACTGGCGGCAAGGATGGCACAAAAAGGGCAGCCACGGTCCCGCCCACCGTGGCTGCCCTGGGTGCACAGGAGGGCGCTTCCATCCCCGCGCCCTCCTGCTTTGTTATCCCGCTTGCTTACAGCGCCGGCTGCTGCCGGGGGAACTGTCCGGCCTCCTGCTGCGGCTGCTGTATGTTGGGCCGGGCCGCCCGCCTGCCGATTGCCTTCAGCCGATCCACGATCCGGTCGAGCAAGCCTGGCTGTTGCAGCCGCTGGACCTCACGCGCTTCGGCCAGCAGCCGGCGCTGCGCCAGCTGCTTCTCCAACTCCAATTCCCTCCCTTTACCTGCTTCGTATCCTAGCGATGGCGTTAACATTTTCCTGCTCCTTTCACCCAGAGGCATACGCTTTGTCCTGGTGGGCCCTGTGGGCCCGCTGCTCATCGGATAGGGTAAGGGTAGGGATCAGAGAGCCTTCGACGACTTACCCGGGGTTAGTCTGCGAGCGACCCGGCCGCCGCTTCCACTCCAGTTCAGGTTGCCGGTTCTTTTTGCTCTTTAGCGCCGCCAGCAGCCGGCCCAACAGGCCAGTCTGCTCGTCTTCCATCTCCGGAACTTCGTGGTCGTGCTGTGCGCGCGCCAATGCCCGTTCCCGTTCCTGCATTCTCAAATGGTGTTCCACCTCTGCATTTAAGGCTGAGCGGTGCATCTGTCGCCTCCTGCGAAATACGCCGGCCCTTCCGCGCCGGCTGCCTCTATCTCTGTTCCTCCCAGGATGCGCTACGTCTAGCAGGTTGCGATCGTCATTGACGGGCGCGACTTCTCCTCTGTACAATGGGGTCAGATGATCATTTTCGTCGGCAGCGTTTTTTCCTCCTTGACGGCATCATCCCGATTATCACGGCGCCCACCGCTGTCCGGTCGGGTCTTTCTATCGCCGGTCGCTTCCAGCTCAGTCTCGATATAGCCGGCTACATCTGCTAATTCGCAAAAGCCGTGGCGCTCGCCGGTGGCCGTCTCTTCGACAGCAAAGCGCCAGGGCGCCGTTCCCGAGTCACTCTCGCGCCAGACGCGCACGATATAGACAAAGTTGTAAAGAGAATCCTTTTTCATGATGTCCTCCTTGCGAGTTACTTGCAGTGTAAGCAGGCAGCGTTGAGCGCCCGTTGATCGCCAACGCGGTCGCGGAAATTACGGCGAGTCTGGCCAGAGATGGCGGAGGTAGCAGCCAGTGGCGCGATTAGAACTGAAAGTGCTCGGTTATCCGCAGGTCGAGCTGGACGGGGTGGCTCTGGGCGACGAGCTGCTGCGCTACCAGAAAGCCTTCTCCCTGCTCCTCTATCTGGCGCTGACCGGGCAGCCGCAGAGCCGGCTGCACCTGGCCGAGCTGCTCTGGCCGGAGCTGGAGGAGCAACCGGGGCTCGCCTACCTCCGCGGCCGGGCCGGGCTGACTTCGCTGCGCCGGCGCCTCGACCCTTTCCTGCAGATTGAGCGGCAGTCGATTGCCTTTAATCGCAGCGGCGACTACTGCCTGGACGTGGAGCAGTTCCAGGCGCTCCTCAGCGGTGAAGCGTCACTGGAACAGCTGGAAGCGGCGGCAGCCCTCTACCGCGACGACTTCTGCAGCGGCTTTCTGCCAGAGGGCGTCTCGGCCGAGTTTGAGCTGTGGCTCTATCGCTGGCGCGAGCAGCTGCGCCAGCAGCAGATGGCGGCGCTGGAGCAGCTGGTCGCCGGCTACAGCCGCTGGCGCGACTACGAGCGGGCGCTGGCCCACGCCGAGCGGCTGCTGCACATGGATCCCTGGCTGGAGGGCACGCACCGCTGGATCATGTCGCTCTATGCCTGGCAGGGGCAGAAGGAGCGGGCGCTGGCCCAGTACAGCATCTGCCGCGAGCTGCTGCAGCAAGAGCTGGGCGTGGGGCCGTCCGAGGAGACGGAGAAGCTACGCCAGGAGATCCTGCAAGGCGCCCTGGCGCCGCCGCGGCCAGCCCCCTTCCTGGCGCCGGCCCTGCCGCCTCACTTTGTGCCGCGCCAGGAGACGCTGGCCGCCCTGCTGGAGCAGCTCCAGCCCGGCGCCAGCCTGGCCCTGGTGGGCATGGGCGGCCTGGGCAAGAGCACGCTGGCGGCGGCGCTGGCCCGCGCGGCCCGCTATCGCTTCCCCGACGGCGTCCTCTGGGCCAGCGCCGAGCTGAGCCCGGCCGAAGAGGTCCTGCTCACCTGGGCGAAATTCTTCGATTTTGATCTGAGCGGCCTCACCAGCCTGGAGGCGATGCATACCGCCTGGCGCGGCATTGCCGGCGAGCGCCGCCTTCTGGTCGTGCTCGACGGCGCTGCCGACGCCAGCCGGCTGCGCCCGCTGCTGCCCCATAGCCCCGGCAGCGCCGTGCTGCTCACCACGCGCGACCGCGACGTGGCGGCTGCCCTCAACGCCCATCCCTTCACGCTGGAGCCGCTGGATACCCTGAGCGGCTACCGGCTGATGGAAGCGATTCTGGGGGAGCCGGCGCTGGAAGAAACGGAAGCCGGCGCGGCCATCTCCGCGCTGCTGGAAGGGCTGCCGCTGGCCCTGGAAATCCTGGCCCAGCGCATGCGCAGCCGCCCGCAGCCCACGCTGCAGCAGTTGCTAACACGCCTGCAGCAGATCCGCTCCCGGCTGGACCTGCTGCAGGTGGGCGACCGGGCGGTGCGCACCTCGTTCGAGCTGAGCTGGCAGCTGCTGCCGCCGCCGCTGCAGGAGTTGTTCGCCGCGCTGGCCCTTTTCGGCGGGCGTCCCTTCCATCCCCGCGCCGTCGAGGCGGTCGCCGCCGAGCCGGAGGCCGCCTGGCGTCTCGCCGATCTGGCGGCGCTTTCCCTGGTGCAGCAGGCCGCTGACGACTATTACTGCCAGCACGCGCTGCTGGCCGACTACGCCCGCGAGAAGCTGGATGCGCTGGCCCTGGACGAGGCGGCGCTGGAGCAGCGGCTGCTGGCCTACTACGACGACTTCGTCGGCGGCCATCACCAGGACTATGCGGCTCTGGCGCAGGAGTGGGGCAATATCCAGGCGGCGCTGCAAGCTGCCCACCGCCGCCGCGACTGGCAGTGCGTCTACGACCTCGGCCAGCAGATGACCGGCGCCTGGTTCCTGCAGGGACGCTACTCCCTGGCGCGCGCCGCCTACCGGCTCAGCTACGACGCGGCCCGCATGCTGGAAGATGATGAGGCAGTCGCCCAGACCCTGCTCGACTGGGGCCGCGCCTCTATCGAGCAGGGCGACTACCCCGAAGCGCAGGAGCACCTGGCGGAGAGCCTGCGCCTCTTCGAGACCCACGTCGGCGATCTCCTGCGCGCGGCTGACGTCAGGCTGGCGCTGGGGCGGGTGGCCATGGAGGTCTCGCAATTTGACCAGGCAGAGAGCTGGTTGGTAGAAGCCCAACGGGTCTTCGAAGAAGCGGGAGACCAGCATCGGCTGGGCAAGGCGCGCTTCCAGAAAGCAACCCTTGCCTACCGTCAGAATGACTTCAGTCAGGCCAAGGAGTTAGCTGAAGGAGCGATCACTCATCTGGAAGGGGAGTATTTGCTTTTCGCGTTGAATCTACTAGCTGACATCTACCGAAAACAGGACCAGCTCGATGAGGCGGAACAGGTACTGCTCCGGCTGCAAGCGGAATGTGATCACCTTCAGAATAAGGCGTACATGGCGGCGGTACACAGCCAGTTCGGTCGCCTTTTCGCAAACAGACGCGATTTTGAACGGGCAGTGGCGCACTTTACCCAGAGTCTTGAGCAGTTCCGCCAGATGGGTGACCGCAAAAATGAAGCCTACGTACTGTATGGCCTTAGTCTGGTTGCCGAACAGCAGGCTAGATATGAGCGAGGGATTGAACTCGCTCACGAGAGCCTGAACATCTTCACGCTGACTGGTGACACCTACAACACGATGAACACTCTGCTTCATCTCGGCGACTTATATCGCGCGCAGTCTGAAGATGTTCAGGCTAGGTCCGTCTGGCAGCATTCCCTTTCACTTGCCAGATTACTTGGAAACGTACGCTACATAGACGCACTTCACCAGCGGCTTCAACAGCTCACGTAACCTTCGGATCTGGGTTGGTCTGAGGGCCATCGGTCGCCCAGCCGTTCATGGAAACAACCAGGGTCCAGACCTCGCTGGGGAAACGTCCCGGCGGCGCATTTCCGGCCGCCGCGTCGGTGCGGATCTTGTCAAGCCACTGGAGCGTTGGCAGTGTTTCGAGCGGCGTTTTCCAGCTCTCCCTGAGCTCGGGTGGCCTCGGCAGGCTGTCCCGTTTGGCAATCACGTAACCGTAGAAATCCTCATAGAGCCTATCGTATCTCTGGTCACGCGCCATACCAACGCTCAGATCGGGTAGGCTCCACAGAGCGTCGATCTTGGCTGGGCGGTTCCTGGTCACAATGTCAAACGTAGTTCCGATCGCGCGCTCGATTGGTTCTAATCGCTCCCTGACCTGCTGTTCGCCGCGACCCCCCCGGTATTCATTCCACCTCTTCCTTGCTTCCGCTGCCAGATCCTGCAGCACTTGCATAAGATCACCCCCTGCCCTGTCGGCGAGGAGTTCTAGCGCGTACGCATACACGAGCGGGCGTAAGACGGGCATGGGGTGGGCGCTGTTGCCATTGAGCAGCGACGCGAGATCGTTGTTCTTCATGATGTCCTGGAAGTCGCGTACCATGACCGGCCCGCCAATGAGCACGCCATAGACGTCGGCGAAAATCTCCTCTGCCCAGTTGTGGAGCCACTCTGGCTGCCCCAGCAACGCTTCCTGCAGTGCATGCTGCAGGCGGCTCTCAACCGCCATTCCGTGCCGGTAGACGTAGTGGCCAATCTCATGAGGAATCGCCAGCAGGTCACGAGCATTCCCGGCCTCCTCGGCAGGCCCCGTTTGGTATGTGCCGATCGTGGTGAAGGGAATGCCAATCAGCGCCACAGAAGCATAGGGAATGATGCGGATGTGAGGAGCCTTCTGGAAATAGGTGAGGACAGTGACAGTCTCCTCGTCTTCTTCAAACGGCAACAACCCATAAGCTTGAGCTGGCTGCAGCGCCGCGTAGGCCAGCCGGTCGGCGATATCCAGAGTGGCGCACATCGCCTGGTTCGTTTCGGAAAGCACGCGCTGGTACCAGGCGCCTTGCAGCACCGTCAGGTCAAAGGCGATCTGGTCCAATGTTCCTTCGAGGACGAAATCGGCCGGATATTCCAGCGATGGCTCCAGATACCCCGCTGGCGGCTCCACGTTGGGACCGCTGGCGAGCTGCGCGCCCAGGCCCTTGTAGAGGAAATGAAACTGCGCTTGGGCGAACTTCTCCAGTTTGTGGAGGAGCGCTACAAACGTCTCCTGGCGATTCTCCGCGCACAGCTGTCCGGTTGGCTTGTGTTCTGCAACCGTTCGCTGCAAGGTCGTGATCATGCCTTCCAGCGCCTTGTACCTGTGCTGCCACAGGTCCCTTTCGAAGACGCGCTGCTCAAATTCGCGGCCGATATCCTGCACCTTTTCCATGTTGCCCTCCTGACCTGGTAGATACCTTTCGTCTCGACCAAAATTATCCAATAGAAACGTTGATCGCGCGTTGAGCCACTGCGAAAGCGAAGACGTTTTTTGCCCCATCCACAGCGGTAACTGCCGTGGACTATGTTCGACCCAATGAAACTGGAAGAATTGCTACCCGGGGAAGGATGACGGCTGGATTGCAGACAGTATAGTGGGCGCCGCGGTACGAATCAAGAGCCGGCGCCGGGCAGGTCTTCGCCTGGAACCCGTCGATCACCAGCACAAAGTTGGAAGACATGAGCCTGGTCGGCGACGACGCCAGCGAGATTCTGACGGAGATTACCGGCTGGCCTTCGCTCGCCGTACCCGTGGGTGACACGGCGCTCGCGCGTCCGGCGATTCTCGAAATCGTCTGGCGCCGCCGCGGCGCTGCCTTCGCTTGCAGCTCCCGGCTTACGTGGGGATCGACGCCACGGCGTGTCCATCGCCGTCCCGTCTGGCGCCCCAACATGAAAAGAGTTGCTGCCTCATCATAGGGTAGCTACACTGCTGACGGTCCCTACCGGGGCTCCTTTCAGGACTCTTCTGGCCCTAGTCGGGCCTTCTACCACCCGTGTAAGAGGCGGCAGTGCAACAACGCCCCCACCCATTTATCTCGAAAGTCGGCTGCGCGGCGGCGCTGCTTCTGGCGCTGTCCCTGGCCCTCATCGTGCGGGCACGGGGCGGCATGCCTTTCAGCGCCGGCCCGTTGGCGGCCGCCCAGCCGGCGGGCTTTGCCGTCATGGTCGAGAGCGAGTTCGCCGGACACGCCGACTTTGAATCGGAGTGCGAGCGCTGCCACACGCCCTGGCGCGGCATCCAAGCCGCGCGCTGCGAGCAATGCCACCAGGACGTAGGCCGCCAACGCCTGGGCGACCCTGGCCTGCACCGCTACTTCCGTGACGCCGAGCGCTGTACGCTCTGCCACACCGACCACCGCGGCGCCAGCGCCTCCCTGACCACTGTCTCCACCGAGCTCTTTAACCACGAGCGGACGCGCTTCAGTCTGGCGCGGCACCAGCAGGACTATGACGGCAGCGACCTCGCCTGCCGCGACTGCCATGTAACCGGCGGCTACACGGGGGCCACGGCCGACTGTACAACCTGCCACCATGAGGCTGCGCCGGCTTTTATGGACGAGCATACAGCCGTCTTCGGGCCAGACTGTACCGCCTGCCACGATGGGCTGGACAGCATGTCTGGCTTCGAGCATGAGACGGTCTTCCCGCTCGACGGCGCCCATGCCGTGCTCAGTTGTAGCGCTTGCCATCAAGAGCGTGTGTTTGCCGGCACGCCGGACAGCTGTGTTGGATGCCACGCAGAGCCTGCCGTGCACGCCGGCCTCTTTGGTCTCGACTGCGCCGCCTGCCACACGACCGAGGCCTGGCAGCCGGCCGCGCTGATGGACCACACCTTCCCACTGGACCACGGGGAGAGCGGGACGCTGGCCTGCCAGACCTGCCACGAGAGCAGCTATGCTGTCTATACCTGCTACAACTGCCACGAGCATGAGCCTGCCGACATAGCCGAAGAGCACCGCGACGAAGGCATCTTCGATTTTGCCGACTGTGCCCGATGCCATCCGACGGGGCGCGAGGATGAGGCGGAATGAGCAACAACGACGGCCGGCGCCGCCGCGCACGACCTGCCGGCCGATGAAGAACTGGTAAGATTGGGCGATGGAAAGTAATGTCGAGCTAAAGCTTAGTCTGATCGCCATCCTGGTTCTTGCCGCCGTCTATATCGTCTACGAGGCGGTGACGATTCCTTCCGGCGGCCACCCCTTCGGCCACACACTCGGCATCTTCGGCGCCATCCTGATGGTGATGACCGAGACACTTTACAGCGCACGCAAGCGGCTCCCTTTCCTCAATGTGGGCCGCACGCGCCACTGGCTCTCCTTCCACATCTTTACCGGTATTGTCGGGCCGGCGCTGGTCCTCGTCCACACGGGCTTCGCCTTCCGTGGCTTTGCCGGGCTGGCCATGTTTCTCACCGTGCTGGTCGTGGCGAGCGGCTTCCTCGGGCGCTATATCTATACGGCGGTGCCGCGCACGCTGGCGGGTGTAGAAGTTGACCGCCGGGCGTTGCAGGCAGAGCTGGCGCGCCAGCGCCAGGAGCTGCTGACCTGGTCGGCCGGGCGCTCGCAGCGGCTGCAGGCGCTCATCGAGCAGGAGACTGATATGGTCCTGGACAGCGTGGATCTGTCACTGCAGGATATTCTGGCGCGGCGTCTGCAGGAATGGGTCGGGCAGCGCCGCCTGCGGCGCGCCATTCGCCGGCTGGAGCGGGAGGAGCAGGCGCGGCTGGCTGACGTCGAGCGCCTCTTACGCCGGCAGCGGCGCCTCCAGCGCCAGCTGCGCTCGCTGGCAGCCGCGCGGCGCCTGTTGGGCTTCTGGCATATGGCGCACGTGCCGCTGGGCCTGACCCTGTTTACTGCCGTGGCCATCCATGTCATCGCGACCATTTATTATGGCGCTCTGGCGGGCGGTTAGAGAGCCATCGTGCTCAGAAGACTGAGGCGTATTTTCCGCGGTAAAAACGAGGCGCCGGGCCGGCCGGCGCCGCCGCCCGGCGCCGCGGAGGGCCTGCTGCAGGTCACCTCCGATGCCAGCCGCTGTGTTCAGTGCGGCATCTGCGGCTACAGCTGCCCGGTAGGCATCGAAGTGCGCGAGTATGCCCGGCGTGGGCAAAACGTAACGGATAGTCGCTGTATTGCCTGCGGCGAATGTGTGCTCAGGTGCCCGCGCGGCACGCTGCGCTGGGGGCCGGCGATCCTGGTCCGTGACGACAATACGCTGGAAGTAGCGCCGAACGAACTTCCCGACCTGCTCATCCTGCCGCCGCGGAAGCTGTGATGGCCGCCCCGCATTACGTCATCATTGGCAACGGCGCTGCCGGGTTAAGCGCAGCCGAGATCATCCGGCGGCGCGATGCGGACGGCCGCATTACCATCCTGAGCAACGAGCCGCATCTCTTTTACTCCCGGCCGGGCATCGCCTACCTCGTCAACGGCCAGGTGAGCGCTGCCCAGCTCATCGCTCGCACGCGCGCTTTCTACGAGGAGCACCGCTTTAAGCTGCGCCAGGCGACGGTGACCGGTATCGACAGCGACCGGCAAGCTGTCTCTCTCCACGACGGCACGACTGCTGGCGAGTGGCTTGGCTACGACGTGCTCTTGCTGGCCACCGGCTCGTCAGCCGTGCCGCCCCCTTTCCCCGGCGGGGAGCTTGACGGCGTGCTGACCTTCGATACGCTGGACGACGCGCACCGGGTTATCAGCTACGGACGGCGGGCGCGCAGCGCTGTGGTCGCCGGTGGGGGCATCACGGCGATGGAGCTGGCCGAGGGGTTGAGACACCAGGGCGCCCGCACCCACTTGCTGCAGCGCGGCGACCGGATCTGGCCCCGTCTCCTCGACGAGCGCGAGTCGGCGCTTCTGGAGCAGTGCGCCCGCCATGAGGGAATCGAGCTGCACTACCGGGAGGAGATTGCCGAGATTCTGGGGCGCCGGGGTAAAGTCGCCGGGGTTCGCCTGACGAGCGGGCGCGAGCTGGCTTGCCAGGCGGCCGGCGTCGCTATTGGCGTGCGGCCTAATCTGGGGCTCGTGCGGCATCTGCAGGTAGCCCAGGATAAGGGCGTGCTGGTGAACGACTACCTGCAGAGCACTATTCCTTCCCTCTTTGCGGCCGGCGACGTGGCTCAGGTCTATGACCGCTGGACGGGGACGCATCAGCTGGACGTGCTCTGGCCGAGCGCCATCAACGAGGGGCGAGCGGCGGGCTACAATATGGTCGAGGTAGCCCACGGCCGGGCGCCGAGCTACGCCTATAAGAAGAGCAGTCCATTTAACGCTGCTCTGCTCTTCGGCGTACACCTCACGGTCATCGGCCGCGTTGGGCGGCAGCCGGGCCGCGACGATGGAGAGGATGCAGCAGAGGCCAGCCACATGTCACGCGGTTCCAGCAACGTCTGGACCCTGCCCTTCGGCGCCAGCTACCGCTCAGCCTGGGATCGCAAGGGCACGGATAGCCTGCGTGTCGTCACCGCCGGCGGGCGCATCGTGGGCGCGCTCATCCTCGGCAACCAGGAGCTGGCCGATCCGCTGCGCCAGCTCATCGAGTATGAAGTCGAGACGGATGGTCTGGAAGAAGCGGTCCATGCCGCGCCGGATAAGCTGCCCCAGACCATTCTGCAGAGCTGGCACGCCTGGCGGCAGAAGAGGGATTAAGTCAGGTCGCCTGACGGTAGGTAAGAGGTGACCGGCACTTTTGAAGTGCCGGTCACCTGTGGTCGAGGCCGCGCTTACGGCGTTGCCAGGATGGAGGCCACCGCTTTCTGGATAGCGTCGGGTCGATCGGCGAGGACGTTGTGGGAGCTGCCGCCGGCGACGACGAAGCTGCCGCGCGGCGACTGGGCCGCCAGGTCGCGCAGGGCGGCGTGGCGGGCGGTCTGCAGCGCGCTCACATCGCCGCCGCCCATCGCCTCGATGGTCTCGGAAGCGACGATGACCACGGGGATGTCAGGCACGGGGCCCAGGGTGCGCACCTGAGCGAGGTGCTCGTCGTTCAGGCGGCTCATGAACTCCCGCGTCGACGTTTCCCACCATTGCGGCGCGGCGACAAAGGCATAGTAGAGATCGGGGTCCGGCGCGCTGGTAGCAATGAAGGGCGCGCTGCCCGCCATGTTTTCCGTCCCCAGCAGGCGCAGAATGCCCAGCCGCGCCAGCAGGCCAAAGCCCTGGAAGAGGCCGGCGGCCGATTTCTGCTGCTGCACCAGCGCCTCGCCGAGCAGCTCATTGTCAAATTCCGTGGCCGGGTCGACGAGCACCAGGCCCGCCATCTGCTCGGCGTTGCGCGCGGCAAAAATGCGGTCGGCAAGCCCCGCGTGCGAGAAGCCGACCAGCAGGTAAGGTGGCTCGACGGCAGCGGCCTGCAGCAGCGCTTCCAGGTCGTCGGCGCTCTGCAGCGGCGAGCGGTCGTCAGCCGCCGGCTCGCTCCAGCCATAACCGGCGCGATCATAGGCGCAGACGCGGTTGTTGCGGCTTAGCTCCGGTATGATCTCTGCCCAGTCTGAAGACCAGCCGCCCTGCCCGGCGTCGAGCACGATGGTGGGGCTGCCTGCGCCGCTGCAGCTAATGTGCATGGTTCGCTCGTTCACCGTGACCAGCTGACCCGGCGCCGGGAATCTCTCGGCCACGGCGACGGCCGCCAGCGCTTCATAGATGGCGCCGGCCAGCAGCAGCGCTACCATGCCAATGACAAAGACGGCGCCAATCGCCCCGGCGCGGCCCACACACCCCCACTCTCTCCATCGCGCAACAGTTCTCTCCCATCTCATCGCCATTCCCTCCTGAGAAGCGGTTTCTTGTCTGGCAACACTTTAACCGGAGCGGCGGTGCTATTCATCGTCCGTCTGGTTGGGCCGGCCTGTCCATCTGGACAATGTCCGGGCAGACAGACACGCGGCGGGCAAAGCGCGTTACAATTGGCGTATGGTCGAAAGCGTGCGCCTTCTGCTGCGCCAGGGAGAGAGCGCCGGGGCAAACTCCTTTTATGTGCTGACCACGGTCATCTTGCTGGCCGTGAGCGCCTTTACCCTGTTCCGTTCCCCGGCGCCCATGCCCATCGCGCGGCTGCCGCTGTTCTTAAGCCTGCTGATCCTGCATTTGGCCTTACACTGGCTCAGCGCCGGCCTGGCGCGGCGGCAGGGGACGCTTTACCTGGTCGTGCAGGCGGCGCTGGCAACCGGGCTGGCGCTCGTCTCGGGCCAGCCGGAGCTGACCCTGGCCCTCTTTGCGGCGCTAATCGCCGAGACGTTGGGCCTCTTCGGCCTGACGTGGCAGGCGGGGGCGGCGGCAGCTGGCTATGCGCTGCTGGCCGGGCTGAGCTTCTATGCCATCGGCGGCGCGCCGCTGCTGGGCGACTGGCTGCCGCCGTCGGCGTCCACGATGGCGCTGCTCGTCGCCTTTATGGCGCTCTACCGGCGGCAAGACGAGGCGCGCCAGCATAGCGAGGCGCTGCTGGCGGAGCTGGAACAGGCGCA
>CAZOGK010000064.1:0-13806 GCA_964579295.1 uncultured Ardenticatenaceae bacterium | reverse complement strand
AGCAGCCGGTGCGCCGGCGGCGATGATGGTCCCCCACTCGCGGCTGTGGCCGGAACACAGGCGCGGCGTCGGCCGCGCGGCTCCGTCTCATTGATTATCGCCACATCCACATCCACGCGCAAGGACAGACTCGCCCCGGCCAATATAGGGAATGGCTCCCGATGTAGCGCGCTGCCGCGCCTTAGGGGCAATTCGCCAACAGGCCGCCAGTTGGGCCGCCGGGCATAAAGAACAGGTACCGGCGGGCGTGATATAGGAAACGTGTGCCCTGTACCCAGCGACCTGCCCCCTCGTAACTCGCAACTCGTAACTCCCCACCGTTCGCTCACGGCGCCACTTCCACCACCAGCTCATACGGCTCCGTCCCGTTCATCGGTCCGTCGTTGCTGACGTAGATGAAATAGCGCCCGGCCGGCTGCATCCCCAGCAGCAGCGTCTTGGTTGTTCCCGGCAGCCCATAATTGCCCAGCGTCACGGCCGACCCGCAGCTCTCTCCCCGGTAGGCCGCCACCTGCCCCACTTCCGGCGCGAACGCCGTAACCCATATCGTCACCTGCGCGGCCTGCGGCAGCACGAAGGTGAACCAGTCATGCTCGTCCTCCGCCATGAAGTGGTAGGGCTGGTTAATCGCGATCGGGTACGCCTCGCTGCAGTGATTGTTCGGCTCTTCAAGCCAGTCGAGAAGCTTCGCCACCAGAGGCATGAACATCCTGGCGCCGCCGGGCGGCGGCTCTGCCGTAGCGGTGGGCGTGGGCGTAGGCTGGGCAGCGCCCGTCGCCGTGGCCGTCGCGGTTGCGGTGGCAGTGGCGGACGTCGTAGCCGTGGCCGTCGCCGTGGTTGTCGCCGTGGCGGTGGTTGTCGCCGTGGCCGTCGGGGTGTCGGTAGCCGGGGGCGGCGGCGTTGAGGTCGCTTCCAGCGGCATCGTCGCGCAGAAGAGCAGCGTCTGCGGCTGGTGGTAGTTCTTACCCGACGGGTTTAGCGGCGCGTGCAGCCCTGCGCCCGCCGTGGCCGGCGCAGGCGGGTTATACCGGTAGAGAAGGCCGCCCGGCCCGCCGCGCACGTAGACAGCGTCAAGCAGGCGGTTCGCCTCCCAGTCAACATCGGTGCGCCCGTCCGTTTCATAGACGCTAAGCAGCACCGTCACCGCGCCATTCGAGTAGCTCCCGGTAACCGGGTCGTCAATCCTGAACTCGTACCAGGTGGCGCCGGCCGGCGCCAGCTGGGCGCAGCTATCGGCCACCTGGTAGACCGGCGTGGGATCGGCCCGCACCGTCCCGGCGCTCAACGCCAGACCCAGCACCAGCAACAGCCCCACCGCCAGCGCAATCAGCATCCGTGCCCTGGCAAACATCGGCAACCTTTTTTTTCACTATGACCCGCTACGAAGAATTGGTGCAGCCCGAGCAGCCGGTGCGCCGGCGGCAATGATGGTCCCCCACTCGCGGCTGTGGCCGGAAAAAAGGCGCGGCGTCGGCCGCGCGGCTCCGTCTCATTCATTATCGCCACTTCTCCGCGGCCGCGCAAGGCCGGCGCCCGCGCCCGCGCCAAAAATAGGGGATGGCCGCCGCCAATATAGGGAACGGCTCCCGATGTAGCGCGCGCCGCCGCGCCCTATACTGAGCCTGTCCGTCCCCACCGCATCGCTGCCGCCCATCAACCCGCCGGCGGCGCTGTCCGCCCGCAATCAGGAGTATCTACCGTGACCAGTTCAGACAATCTCTTCCGTTTTATGGCCGTGCGCCCGCCGCAGAAAATCGCGGCGGAGAGGCTGCGCCGCCGCTTTATCCGCTACGACGCCGCAGGACTGCAGCCTCAGCTTTACGAGGAGCTGATGGCCCGCGACACACTGCCCGCGCGCCGCCAGCTTGCGGCTACCTTCACCATCCGCGACGCCTACGTGACCGGCTGGAGCCACGACGCGCCCTGGGTGGCCGGCCTGCGCCGCCTGCTGCAGGCGCTGCGCGCCGCGACCCAGCCGGCCGCCCTGGAGGCGATCCGCCAGCAGGCCGCCAGTTGGGCCGCCGAGCATAAAGAGCAGCTTGGCGCGCTCAAGAGCCAGCTCTGGAGCAGCCTCTACGCTGCCACGCTCAGCCCGCGCTCCCGGCCCCACGACCGCAAGGAGCTGATTGACCTCATCCGCGCCCTGCACTTTGTCGAGCATCACGACGACTTTGAGACACGGGCCGACGTGGCCGCCCTGTTGCGCGCCCAGCCGCTCGTGCCCGAGGAGCTGTTCAGCGCGCCGCCCGCCGATCCCGAGCCCGGCGACGGCCCGGACCAGCCCGGCGGCCCCACGCGACAGCAGAAGAAGCGGGAGCTGTTTGAGCAGCTACAGGGGCGTTTAGCTGGCCTGCAGAACGCCATCGTCGATATTGAGACGGTGGAGCGGCGCTTCCGGCGGCGGGCGCCCGAGCCGGGCGGCGCCGCCCCCCAGCCGGCCGCGGGCGACGATGGGCAGACGCAGACCTCCACCAGCCCGCGTACGGGCTCGTGGCGGCTACCGGCTGCCGCCCTGGAAGCGCTCGACCCCAAGACGCGCGCCGTCGTCGGCGACGAGCGCCTTTCCCTCGAGGCCGACAGCACCGTCGATATCCTCAACGGCCTTGAAGGCGCCCAGCGCCGCTATTACGGGGCCATCTACAAGCTCGGCGGGCTGCCCGCGGTCAAGACCGCAGGCCTGCTCCAGAGCGGGCTGGACGAGGACATGGTCGTCCGGCCCCGCTCCACTGATATTCCCTGGTATTACCAGAAGCCTGGCAAGCGCTTCGACGAGACCATCAAAGGCGCCGTCGGCTCGGTGCGCCCGGTGGGTATCGGCGACCTGCTTATTGTCAAGGAGACCATCTGGAAATACGCGCTGGGCGAGGTGGCCCATATCGAGAACGTCCTGCAGGCCGAGAGCAAAGAGCGCGTCCATCGCCGGCTCGACCGCACCGAGCAGACGTTCTTCACGGAAACAGAGACGACCAAGCAGTCGGTGCGTGACCTGCAGACGACTGAGCGCTTCGAGCTGCAGACGGAAGTGCAGCGCACCCTGCAGCGGGAGACGGAAATCGGCCTCGGCCTGGAAGTCTCCGGCGGCTATGGTCCGGTGAAGGTGACCGCCTCGGCCGAGTACGCCACCAGCACGTCGCAATCGGAGAGCGCCAAGTCGGCCAGCTCCTTTGCTCAGGAAGTGGTCCAGCGCTCCGTCGAGTCGCTCACCGAGCGCATCAAGGAGAGCCTGACGACCACCGTCGTCAACGAGATTGAGGAAACCAACAGCCACGGCTTTGACAACACTAACGGCACGGGCCACATCTCCGGCATCTACCGCTGGGTGGACAAATACTACCTGGGCCAGGTCTACAACTACGGCAAGCGGCTCATGTTCGAGTTTATCGTCCCCGAGCCTGCTTCCTTCTTCCTCCATGCCCGCCAGGTGCGGGGCCAGGCGGCCGGCGGCCTCACCCCGCCCGTGCCGCTGGCGGACGACTTCAGCTTTACCGACATCAAGCCCGGTAACTACGAGACCTGGGTGGACGCCTACCAGGTGGCCAACGTCTCGCCGCCGCCGCCCAAGTATAAGATTGTCGCTCGCGCCTACGACCAGTCTGGCGAAGCGCCGGCGACCCGCACGGAAACGCTCTCGCTCCCTGAAGGCTACCTGGCCAAGGAAGTCGATCTCAGCTGGTCCTACCATTTCACCGGGCTTGACCGGTTCATCGTGGTCGTCGGGCAGAGGAGGCTCTCCGTCAGCGGTGGCGAAGACTTTTCTGCGCTAGACGACGAGGACTCCGTCCTTCCTCTCGGCATCATCACTGCGAACGTCTCGGCCTATGCCCTCACCATCGAGGTCACCTGCCAGCGCTCCGACGAAGCCCTGCAGGCCTGGCAGCTTGCCACCTACAACGCCATCGTCGAGGCCTACAACCAGCAGAAGGCGGCCTACGAGGCGCAGAAGGCGGCGCTGGAGCTGAACCAGGGTGTGGCCATCGGCGGCAACAACCCCGACCAGAACCGCCGGATCGAGCAGGAAGAGCTGCGGCGCGGCAGCCTGACCCTCTTCACCGACCAGCACTTCGCCGACTTCGACGCCACCCTGACCAACGTCGCCCCCCACGGCTACCCGGAGTTCGACGTCGACGAGGCGATGGAAGAGGCGCGCTACGTGCAGTTCTTCGAGCAGGCTTTTGAGTGGGATAAGATGAGCTACCTCTTCTACCCCTACTTCTGGGGCCGCAAGGAAGCCTGGGCCACCAACAGCCAGCTTGGCGACACCGACCCGCAGTTTGCCGACTTTCTCAAGGCCGGCAGCGCCCGCGTCCTCGTGCCCGTCCGCCGCCATTACGAGCTGCCGCTCCTCTACTACAAGTGGACCGGGGAAATCTGGAACGGCGGCGAGATGCCTACCATCCACAACGAGCTCTACGTCTCCATTGTGGACGAGATGATGAGCGCCGCCGACGCCGACCTGGCGAGCGCGACCCCAATGGGCGAGCCGTGGGAAATCAAGCTGCCCACTGAGCTGGTGCTGCTGCAGGAAGATAGCGTGCTGCCCGACTGGACAGATGAGCTATTCGACCAGGGCGGCGACGAACCGGAAGAGCCGGAAGCCGAGTGGGAGCCGCTTACCAGATGAGAGTAGAAGATGTCCATTACATCGCCGTCGAGGGCGGCGGGGCCGGCGGCCTGCTCGTTCACCCGGGCGTGCTGCAGGCGCTGGAGTCGCCCGCGCTCAACGTCGTGCGCCGCGAGGGCTGCCGGCCTGCCGCCCCCCTCGGCTGGGCCGGCAGCTCCTCCGGCTCGGTTATCAGCACGCTGGCCTCCTGCGGCTACACAGCCGCCGAAATCGCGCTTCTGGCCAGCCAGGAAGCCTTCGACATGGTCTTCCGCCTGGAGACACTGCAGCTGGGCGAGTTTGCCGGCGTGCCGGGCACGTGCAAGCGCGTGCCCGGCGCTGCCGCCGGCGCCGACCTGAGCTGGAACGCGATTCTGGCCCTCATCTTCAGAAATGGCGACCCGGCCGGCGCGCTCGCCGAAATGGCGCACAAGGTCCACGCCAGCGGGCTGGCCTATGGCCCCTACATGGCGAAGCTGCCCGACCTCTATACCCATTTTCGCCAGGAGCAGGCCAATCGTATCGGCGCCATCCTCGACGATGCCAAACGCAAGGGTCCCGGCCCCTTCCAGGCGCTGGCCGAGCGCGCCTACGCCGAACACGACCAGCGGCTGAAGCGCTGGCGCAAGACCACGGCGAGCGCCATCCTTATGGTGGAGTCCGAATACCCCCGCCTGCTGTACCGGCTGCTGCTCCCGCTTGTCTTCGCCGCCCATCGCCCCGGCCCCTCGCTGCTGCAAATCCTCCGGTCCGACTTCGGCCTCGCCAGCGGCTGCCTCTGGCGCGACTATGTCGACTACGCCATTGCCTTCGCCCGCTTCCGCCTGCGCTTCGGCGCCGACCTTCCCAGCCTGGAGCTGCCCCGCACAGAAGACATGGCCTCCGTATCGACAATCGGCGCCTTCTTCCAGGCCGCTATCATCCGCGCTATGCAGGCCGACTACGGTGCGGTAACTGATGCCGGCGTGGTGGAAGTCCCCTACGACTTCCTGGCCGAGTTCGACCGGCTGCGCCACTGCACCTTCCGCCAGCATGCCGCCGACTTCTACGGCTGGCTCGGCTCCTTCCTCGTGCCGCCGCTGATCATCACCGGCGCCAACATCAGCACCCAGGAAAGTCACCTCTTCTCCGCCCTCGCCACGCCCGACTTCCACGTCGCCGACGCCGTGCGCATGGCCACCGGCCTGCCGCCCATCTTCAAGCCGGTGCGCATCGACGCCGCCGACATTCCCGCTTCCTGGCCCATGCGCACCGACCGCTACGGCAGGAGCCACTACCTGGAAGGGCTCTGGGTCGACGGCGGCCTCTATTACAACTCCCCCGTCGAAGTCTTCCGCGACGCCGCCAGCGGCTTCAGCGGCGAGCGCTACACGATGGGCATCGGCATCGGCCTGGAAAAGCGAGCGACTTTCGACAACCTGACACAGTTTGCCATGGCTTTCATTAACATGGGCTACGAAGCGAACGTCTCCCGTTCCCGCCTTAACCTCGCCAACTTCCTCAACGTCAACCGCTTCGACGTGGGCTTCGCCAAATCCAAGGTACTGCCCAAAGCCCTCGAATACTACCGGCTCGACGCCTACTGGCGCACCTTCAACTTCTTCGGCGCGACACCGCCATAACCAGACCCGTGCCGGGGCGGCTGATCGGCGCCCCGGCACGTCCCCCCGTCCCTATTTCCTCTGTACCGCCGCCCTCGCTCCGATTTCCATGGAAGCAGTCGCCCATTACGCGCCAGGCGCGGCGCCGGGCAGCCAGCCCGCGCCGGCCACGACAGGTTTTGGGAACCTGTCACGTCCGCCCCATGGTTCCCCGCCCATTTATCTGAACTATGATTCTCATGATTCCCTGACCGTCCTCCGTGCTACACTTTCCCCAGACTACGCGGAGGGCCTCTCATCGCCGGGAGCATACCCTGCCGCCGAACCCAGTCAGCCAGGAGTTTCCCATGTCCTTCAGACAAATGGTCGGAGCCCTCCTCCTCAATGTCATCGCCGGCGCCATCATCGGCGCCGTGCTTATCGGCCTCTTCGGCTTCCTGGCCGCAGGTAGGGCCGGCATCGCCAACGGCCTCATCTTCGGCGCCGCGTTCGGCACCATCGGCGGTATCGGCGCCACCGCCTACGTTGGCTACGCCTTCTGGGAAGGCTTCGCCCATCGCCTCGGCGCCAAGCTCCGCGATGACGACGAGCCGTAAGCCATTAGCTTACGGTTTAAAGCTGACAGCTTTCAGCTTTTTAACCCCGGTTAACTCTCAACTATCCCCCCGGTTAACTCATAGTTGAACCCATAGCGTAGACCTGACAACGGTCTGCCTGTGATAATAGGGTAAGTTAACCCTAATATCGCGGCGCGCCGCGGGCTCGCCGTTCACTTATAAAGGACCAGTTCGTCAGATGAATCGACCCAACCACCGCTACCCGGCAACCATGCTGATTGCCTTGCTGACCCTGCTGCTCGTGTTGGCCGCTTGCCAGCAGCAGCCGGCGGCTGCCGACCCGGCGGAGCCCACTGCGCAGACTGACGCCAACGAGAATGCCCCAGCCGAGGACGCCGGCATGGGCGACCCCGGCAGCCTCGTCATCTATTCCGGCCGCAGCGAATCGCTGGTCGGCCCCATTATCGACCAGTTTGCCCAGGCGACGGGCATCCAGGTGGACGTACGCTACGGCTCCACGGCGGAGATGGCCGGCGTCCTGCTCGAAGAGGGCAGCAACAGCCCGGCCGACATCTTCTACGCCCAGGACCCCGGCGGTCTTGGCGCTATCGCCAACGCCGGCCTGCTGACCACCCTGCCAGAGACGACGCTCAGCCGCGTGCCCGCCTCCTTCGCCGACCCTAACGGCCAGTGGGTGGGCATCTCCGGCCGCGCCCGCGTCGTCGTCTACAACACCGAGGCCATCGCCGACCCGGCCAGCGAGCTGCCCGACGACCTGGAAGGCTTCACGGCCCCCGAATGGCGCGGCCGCCTCGGCTGGGCGCCCAGCAACGGCTCCTTCCAGGCCATGGTGACGGCGATGCGCGTCATCTGGGGCGACGAGCAGACCGCTAACTGGCTGAGCGGCATCCAGGCCAACGAGCCGGTCGTCTACGAGGGCAACAGCCCCATCGTCACCGCCGTCGGCGCGGGCGAAATCGACGCCGGCCTGGTCAACCATTACTATCTCTACCGCTTCCTGGCCGAGCAGGGTGAATCGTTCGCCGCGCGCAACTACTTCCTGCCCGGCGGCGGCCCCGGCAGCCTGATCATGGTCTCCGGCGCGGGCATTCTCAATAGCGCGCCCAACGCCGCGAACGCTCAGCGCTTCGTCGACTTCCTGCTCACGCTGCCGGCGCAGCAATATTTCGCCGCGCAGACCTTTGAATATCCGCTGGTGGAAGGGGTGAACACCCCCGCCGGCCTGCCGCCGCTGGCCGACCTCGACGCTCTGGCCGTCGCCGTGGACCTGGCTCAGCTTTCCGACCTGCAGGGTACCCAGGATATGCTCATCGAGCTGGGAATTATCGACTAGTACCGTTATGACCATTTTGCAGCCGCGCGCCCGCACACTCGCCGCCCCGAGCCAAGCACTCGGCCAGGCCGCCGCGCCTGGCGCCCGCGCCGCGCAACGGCCGGCGCTGACCACGGCCCACCACCCACTACCCACGTCACTCCTGGTCTTTGCCGCCGGCGCTGTCGCCGCCCTCATCCTGCTCATCCCGGCTTACCTGCTCTATCGCAGCGCCGGCGCCAGCCTGAGCGAGGCGGCGGCCACGCTGCTCAGCGCGCGCACGCTGGCTGTGCTGGCGACCACCATCGGCCTGGCGGCCGCCGTCACCGCCGCCGCCACCGTGCTGGCCGTCGCCCTCGCCTGGCTGACCACGGCCACCGACCTGCCCGGCCGCCGGCTCTGGTCGATTCTGGCTGCGCTGCCGCTCATCCTGCCCAGTTACATTGCCGCCTACGTCTACATGTCGCTGCTCAGCCCCAGGGGGCTTATCCAGCAGCTTCTGGCGCCCTTCGGCGTCGAGCGGCTGCCCAACCTTTACGGCTGGCCGGCTGCCTTCATCGTGCTTACCTTTATCACGTATCCGTACATCTACCTGACCGTGCGCGCGGCCATTCGCCGGCTCGACCCGTCGCTGGTGGAAGCGGCGCGCAGCCTGGGACTCAGCCCGTGGCAGGCCTTCCGCCGCGTCACGCTGCCGCACCTACGCCCCAGCATCACCGCCGGCGCGCTGCTCGTCGCCCTCTACGTCTTGCGCGACTTCGGCGCGGTGACCATGCTGCAGGTCAACACCTTTACGCGCATCATCTACAACCGCTACCTGGGCTACCGGCTGGAGACGGCCGCTTCCCTGGCGCTGATGCTCATCCTGCTCACCGTCGTCATCCTCTATTTTGAGCAGCGCAGCCGCGGCCGCACACGCTACCAGCGCCTCTCCGCCGGCGCGCCGCGCCCCATGCCCAGCACCAGACTGGGCCGCTGGCGGCTGCCCGCGCTCGCCTTCACCGCCACCGCGGCGCTGCTCAGCCTGGGCCTGCCTGTCGCCGGCCTGCTCTACTGGCTGCAGCGCGGCCTGCGCGGCCAGGGCGGGCTGGCTACCATTTCCTTCGGCGGCGCGGGCGACGTGGCCGCCGTGCAGAATAACGTGCAGGCGCTGGGCGCGCTGCTGCTGCCGGCCTGGAACACGGTCAGCGCCGGCCTGCTCGCCGCCCTGGTGACGGTAGCGCTGGCGCTGCCCATTGCCGTACTGGCCGTGCGCCGCCCCGGCCCGCTCAGCCGCGTCTTCGAGCAAGTTGCCTACGGCGCGTTTGCCCTGCCGGGCATTGTCGTGGCCCTGGCGCTCGTCTTTGCCGGCATCAACCTGCTGCCCGGCTTCTACCAGACGCTGCCCATGCTGCTGGCGGCCTACGCCATCCTCTTTATCCCGCAGGCCATCGGCGCGCAGCGGGCCAGCCTGCTGCAGCTTGCGCCCAGCCTGGAAGAGGCGGCCCGCATCCTGGGCGCCGGCCCGCTGGCGACATTCCGCCGCGTGACGCTGCCGCTCATCCGGCCCGGCCTCCTCGGCGGCGCCGCGCTCGTCTTCCTCACGGCGATGAAGGAGCTGCCGGCCACGCTGCTGCTCAGCCCACTCGGCTTCACCACCCTGGCCGCGCAGGTCTGGACCAATATCGGCGAAGCCTTCTTCGCCCGCGCCGCCCTCCCCACCCTGCTCCTGCTGCTCCTCTCGTCAATCCCGCTGACGCTGCTGACGCTGCGGGAGAAACAGTGAGCGACGAGCTTTTAGCTATTAGCCCACAGCCTCCTGCCATTTGCCATTCGCCATTCCCGCCTGTACCCTGTACCTTGAACCCTGCACCCACTCATAACTCGCACCTCGCATGACTTCGCTCACCACCAGCAACCTCCACAAACGGTACGGGCCAGTGCCGGCGGTGGCGGGGGCTAGCTTTCATCTGCCGGCGGGGCAGATATTGGCGCTGCTGGGGCCGAGCGGCTGCGGCAAGACGACGACGCTGCGCCTCATCGCCGGCTTTGAGCGGCTGGACGCGGGCGAAATCTACCTGGGCGATGAGCAGGTAGCCGGGCCGGAGCGCCATCTGCCGCCGGAGCAGCGGCGCATCGGCATGGTCTTTCAGGATTACGCTATCTTCCCCCACCTGGACGTGGCCGCCAATGTCGCCTTTGGCCTGAGCGGGCGCGACGCCGCCGCCCGCACCCGGCGCACCAACCAGCTTCTCAGCTTTGTCGGCCTGGCGGGCCTGGGCGGCCGCCACCCGCACGAGCTATCGGGCGGACAGCAGCAGCGGGTGGCGCTGGCGCGCGCGCTGGCCCCCGACCCGCGCCTGCTGCTGCTCGACGAGCCTTTCTCCAACCTCGACGCCGCCCTGCGCGCCGGCGTGCGCGCCGAGGTGCGTGACCTGCTGCGCCAGGGGCAGACGACCACGCTCTGGGTGACGCATGATCAGGCAGAAGCGCTGGACGTGGGCGACCTGATAGCCGTGATGCACCACGGCCGCGTGGAGCAGATGGGCACGGCGGAAGATGTCTACCTGCGCCCGCACACGCGCTTCGTGGCCGAGTTCATGGGTAACACCGACTTTATCCCCGGCCGCGTCGGCCCATCGGGCGCCGCCGAGACGGCGCTGGGGCTCATCCCGCTGCAAACGTCCTTCGCGCCCGGCGCCGCCGTCGACGTGGCGCTGCGCCCCGACGACGTGGGCTTCACCCTGCTCGACAGCGCCGCAGCCGCGGCCCCGGCCAACGCGACCATCGTCTCGCGCCAGTTCCTGGGCATTGCCTACATCTACCGCCTGGCTCTAGACGGCGGCCATCTGGTCCACAGCTGGCAGCCGCACCAGACGGACCTCGCCCCCGGAACCCCCGTCCAGGCCCACTTGCGGCCGGGCAATGAGGCGCCGGCGTTTGGAAAGCAGTGAGCCATTAGCCTCTGGCTAAAGGCTAAGGGCTAAAGGCTAAGGGCTAAGAGCTACTTCTCCACAAACACCGCCCCATACCACGCATAGCGGCTGAGGGCGGGGAAGAGACGGAGGAGGAGACGGTCGAGGCGGTGGAGGGTGCGTTGGCTGAGGCGGAAGAGGGCTTCGCCGTGCGGGAGGGCGCGCCAGGGGTAGGCGAGCAGCGTGAGCAGGAAGAACCAGTCAGTCTCCCAGCGGGCGAAGCGGCGGCCGAAGGCGACCATCTCGCGCGCCTCCAGCGGGCGCTCGTCGCGGGTGCGCAGGCGGGGGGTCAGCCAGCGCGCGGCGCGGAAGAGGGGATGGCGCCGTAGCGGCTCGGCTAGCGCCGCGCGGCCGCCAGGCTGCAGCAGCCGGCCAATCTCCGCTGCCCCGCCCTCCAGGTCGAGATGGTGCAGCACGGCTTTGGCGTGGATGGCTGGAAAGGCGCCGGCGCGAAAGGGAAGCTCTTCGGCGTTGGCCTGCACAAACCAGACCTGCGCCGCCGGTAGCTCCTGCGCCAGCCGTTCGCGCGCGCGCCTGAGCTGCGAGGGTGAGAGGTCGACGGCCACCACGCCGGCGGCGCGGCGCGCCAGGGCCAGCGTCTCCTTGCCTTCGCCGCAGCCGAGGTCGAGCACAAGCTGGCCGGCGCACGGGGCGAGGAAGGCCAGGCTGGCATTGACCACGGCATCAAAGGCCGGCGGGTCATAAAGAAAGGCGTCGAGTGAATGGCGCCGGTGGGACTCTTGCTCGTGCCAGGCCAGCTCCGCCTGAATGACGGCGGCGCGCAACGGCAGGGTCGATTCGGTCGATAGTTGTTTCATGGCGGCAATGCCGGCGCTGCACAGAACCGGCAGGCCGGCGCTGCGCGCCCGGCCCGGCGCCATCTTACCCGCACCGCGCCCGATGGGGCAAATGGCGCCCCGCCTATTCGGGCCGCGTCTCGCTGGTGCTCAGCTCAAACGGCTCGTCGTCCTCGTCATCCTCGTCCAGTGATTCGGTAAATTGCTCCTCTTCCTCCGCCTCGTCCTCAGCCTCCAAATCTTCCTCGTCCAGCCCCTGCTCCTCCAGGTTATCGGCCGCCGAGTCCAGGTCCAGCTCGTAGCGCTCCTGGTCGCGACGGTACACCTTGGCGGCAAAGTCCAGCTCCTCGTCGTCGTCATAGGTGACGCCAAGCGCGCCGCCAATCAGGTCCACGATGTCCTGGTCCGGCGTCGGCTCGGCGGAGGGCAGCTCATCGCCCACGCCCGCCTGGTCCCAGCGCGCGTCCAGGTCGCCGCCGCTGAGTTGCGGCGTCTCGGCATGGTGCTCGCGCAACTGGCGGAACATGTTTTGCTCGTCCGTGGACATCTCCTGCCGCTCGGCGAAATCCTCCAGCACTTCTATCTCTTCTGTCGCCTGGCGCATCTCATCCATCACGCGCGCGGCGTTGTCGGCGGCTAGCGGGCGCACGATATCCTCGTTGCGGCCGAGTGGATAGCTGTCGTCGTGGCCCAGCTCCGGGTCGAGCAATACCTTCTGGTCGCTCTGCCGCTGCGGCGTATCGCTGGTGAAGTTGGGCGCGTCGAGCATTTCTTCTTCGTCGCGCACTTCCGGCACGGCGTCCAGGTCGTCCTGGTCGGCCGGGGGCTGGTTCTGGTTGCGTTCTTCGGTCATGAGCGCCTCTTGTTATGTGTGGTGGATAAAAAGGTAGGTCAGGTTTTTAACCTGACGATTTGCGGTACAACGGGCGTGACGGTGTCGGGTTGGAAACCCGACCTACCGGGCGGGCGAGGCAGGCCGGCCTGCCTCGCCCCGGCGGGTGCATGAGTCTTGAACCCTGCACTACCTGCCATTTGCCATTCGCAATTCCCTTAGCGCACAGCCTCCTGATTCACGCCCTTGCGCAGGAAGCCGCCTTCTGCCAGTTTGGTGAGCGCCTTGTTGGTTTCGCCTTCCACGTCCAGCGTCTCCTGCAGCATTTCGGCAATCTTCTTCTGCCCAAGCTGCTCGGCGTGGGCGCGCGCGGCGCCGTAGGCGGCGATCTCATAATGCTCGGCGCGCTGGGCGGCGCCAATGAGCGCGGCGTCACGGGTGGCCGGGTCGCCGCTGGCGCTGGTCAGCTCGTTCGCCTCGGCAATGATGCCCTGCATCCCCTTGCACTGCGCGCCGTTGGGCGAGCGGCCGAGGATGGTGAACATGTCGTTGAGCCGGGTGATATGCTGTTCGCGCGTCTCGCGCAGGTGCTTGTTGAAGGCGGCCTTGAGCTTATCGTCGTGGGCCGCGTTCGCCATCTTCGGCAGCGCCTCGGCCAGCATGCGCTCAGCGCTGAGCAGGTCTTCCAGCTCGTGCGCCAGTAAGTCTTCCAGGTTATTGAAGTGCCTCATCATCTGCCTCCTTACGTTGGCGTCGTTTCATGGGCAGCCGTTCGGTACGGCTCCCGACCTCAGCATAGCGCCGCCGCGCCAGGGCCGGAATGGGGTCTTCCCCCACCATTTGGGGGTGGATGACCTACTGGGGGGAATGGCGAATGGCGAATGGCAAATGGCAGGGTGCAGGGTACAAGGTACAAGGTACAAATGGCGAATGGCAGATGGTGGGGCGGTGGGCGTAGGGGTCAGGCGTGCCGGCCGGGTGTTGGCCGGGGGCGAATCAGGGATCGTCCGGCATGGCTGAGCTGTTGCCGCCGGGCGATGTAGAGCGATTTTTTCAAATCGCTCCCTGCGCGTTGGGGAGCGATTTTTTCAAATCGCTCTACGGGAGCTGTGATTCGTGGTACTGCCCCGTT
>CAZOGK010000063.1:0-14333 GCA_964579295.1 uncultured Ardenticatenaceae bacterium | reverse complement strand
CAGACGTCATGGCGTTATCATCACTTCCCGGCGTAAATGATAATAAGGCCGGCCGTTATTACTAGTCGTGATAATAAGGAGTAACGCGGGACAGCCCTCCGCGCGGACCCGTACCGCTAGCCAATGAAAATCCCCTACGTCATCGACAACGTCGAGCACACCCTCGCCGCGGTGCTCAACGAGCTGCTCCAGGACGAGGGCCGCCAGCTCGACGTAGCCACCGCCTACTTCAGCAGCCACGGTTTCCAGCAGCCGCTGGTAGGCGCCGCCGTCAAAACCCTGCGCCAAGCCGTCAACGCCTACAGCAGCAGCGCCGGTATCGGCCCGCTGCTCGAAACGCTGCGGCTGCTGCGGGCACAACAAGGGTTACCGCCCGCAAGCCCCGGCCCCTCGTCCCGCCACACCGTCCAGCGCGAGGATCTGCATCTCGTCTGTTTCGAGTACATCTGCTCCTGACCCGGGGTCGGCCGCGCTCCCCTTGCCCTCCCTTCCCTCCATCCGTTACAATGCCCTCCGTCCAGCAATACCCTGGTTCGCGTCAAACCCAGGAGACCAGCCAATGTCCACCAAATGGCGCACTGTGCTGCTGCTGGCGCTTGGCGAGCTGCTGGCCATGGGGCTGTGGTTCTCGGCCTCGGCGGTCACCCCGGCGCTGGCCGGGCGCTGGCAGCTGACCCCGGCTGGCGCTTCCTGGCTGACGGCAACGGTGCAGATCGGCTTCGTCACCGGCGCCTTTCTCAGCGCCCTCTTCAACGTCGCCGATCGCTGGTCGCCGCGCCGTCTCTTCGCCCTCTCGGCAGCGCTTGGCGCCCTGGCCAACGCCCTCATCCCCCTGCTCCCGGCCGGCTACGCCCTGGCCCTCGTCCTGCGCTTCGCCACCGGCTTCCTGCTCGCCGGCGTCTACCCGGTGGGCATGAAGATCATGGCCACCTGGATGAAGGAAGACCGTGGCCTCGGGCTCGGCCTGCTCGTCGGTGCGCTTACCATTGGCTCGGCCGGGCCCCACCTGCTGCGCGCGCTCGGTGGCGTCGATCACTGGCAATTCGTCCTCTATGCCGCCTCGGCGCTGGCTCTGGCGGGTGGGCTGCTCGTCTGGCGCACCGGCCATCTCGGCCCCTACCGCAGCGCACCCGCCCCCTTCCGCTGGCGCTACGCCGGCGAGGCGCTGCGCGAGCGCGGCCTGCGCCTGGCCAACCTCGGCTACCTGGGCCACATGTGGGAGCTCTACGCGATGTGGACCTGGATGCCCGCCTTCCTGCTGGCTACCTACCAGGCAGCGCCGGCCGGCACGTTCGCCCAGCCGGCGCGCGCTGCGTCTCTCGCCGCCTTTGCCGTCATCGCCGTTGGCGGCGCCGGTAGCCTTGCCGCCGGATACCTGGCCGACCGCTGGGGGCGCAGCCGCATCGCTCTGCTCAGTCTGGCCATCAGCGGCAGCAGCGCCGCCGCCATTGGCCTCTTCTTTGGCGGCAGCCCCCTCCTGGTCACCGCGGTGGCTCTCCTCTGGGGCTTCGCCATCGTCGCCGACTCCGCCCAGTACAGCGCGGCGATCAGCGAGCTGGCCGAGCCCGCTTACATGGGCACGGCGCTGACCCTGCAGACCAGCATGGGTTTCCTGCTTACCCTGGCCTCCATCCGTCTCATCCCACTTCTCGTCGATCTCGCCGGCTGGCAGTGGGCGTTCACGAGCCTGGCGCTCGGCCCCCTTGCCGGCGGCTGGGCCATGTGGCGGCTGAAGGAATCGCCGCTGGCCAGGCGGCTGGCGGGCGGGCGCGGCTGATTCTTGCCAGCGCCGGTGGTACTGCAGTACAATTCTCTGCAGATCATCCACAAGGGGAGGCCCTTATCCAGTAGGCGTTTCGTCGCCCTCCCCAAACAGTCTTGTTCCGTTTTTTGCTGCTCGTGCGCTGACCTCGCTATCTGTCGCAGCGTTGTCCCTTCTGGCCAGGCCGCGCGCCTGGGTAGAAACATCATTCCGGTCAATTAGATAGATAGCGGGCATGTCGATGGAGATATCATGTCTATACGTCGCCCTTATGCTCTGTCTCTCTTTCTCCCGCTCCTGCTTGTCTTCCTATTTTCACTATCGTGGCAGCCGGCACAGGCCGGCGTCGTCACGCTCGTGGTCGACCGCACGGATGACCACGGCGCGGCGACCGCCTGTCTGGCGGACGTACCGGACGATTGCAGCCTGCGCGGCGCCCTCGCCGTCGCCGCCGGCAATCCCGCCCACACCTATCTGATCCAGCTGGCGGCCGGCGCTGTCTACGAGGTAGGCGCGCAGGTCGAGGGCCCTACGGCGCTGCCGCCGGTCAATAGCACGGTCATCGTCGATGGCCGCGGCGCGACCATTACGCGCGGCGGCGAGCTGAACGTGCGGCTGCTCTACGTGGCGGCCGGCGGCGATCTCTCGCTGCACCGCGTCACGCTCAGCAACGGCAGCGCCGGCTCCTGCGATAACTGTGACGGCGGCGCCATCCTCGTCGATTATGGCGGCAACGCCGTCATCCGTGAGAGCACCTTCCTGGACAACGTCGCCGGCGCGGGCGGCGGCGCTCTCTACGTCAACGGCACGGCGACCGTGACCGGCAGCACGTTCCACTTCAACCAGGCCGGCTCCGGCGGCGCGCTGCACGCCAACGGCCAGGTCACCGTAGAAAACAGCACCTTTGCCGCCAACAGCGCCGGCAACGGCGGCGCGATTGACAGCCGCGCCGGCGCCATCACCGTGCACAGCAGCACGCTGGTGGACAACGTCGCCAGCGGCGTGGGCCACGCCATCCAGGTGCAGGACGCGCAGGGCGGCAGCCTCTCCATTAGCAACAGCATCATCAGCGGTCCATCAGGAGGCAAGCAGTGCAAGGGAACCATCGACAACGGCGGTGGTAATCTGCTCTGGCCCGGCGACGCCGCCTGCCCGTCGGGAATGACCGTCGCCGACCCGCTGCTGCAGCCGTTGAGCGACTATGGCGGGCAGACGCTCACGGCGCTGCCGGCGGCGGGCAGCCCGGCCATTGACCAGGGCGTCGGCGAGGGCTGCCCCGCCGTCGACCAGCGCGGCGCCTTCCGTCCCCAGGATGGCGACGGCGACGGCGAGGCCGTCTGTGACAGCGGCGCCGTCGAGGTGGGCAACGACACGCGCGCGGGCGCCACGCTGCTGGAGCCGGGCGTCACCGTCAAGGACACGGCTCTCTCGGTAGGCCACGTCAACTGGTACCGGCTCGATGTGGCGCCGCCGGGCGCGGTCATCAGCGCTACCCTCGGCAGCGAGGGCGACTACGATCTTTTCCTCTTCGCCCCGGCCATCAACGAGGAAAACGGGCAGCTGCGCGACGTCGGCCGGCTGGTCGAGCTGGCGCAGCTCTCTGACATTGCCCAGCTTTCTGATATTGCCCAGCTCAGCGACATCGCCCTGCTCAGCAATATCGCCCAGCTTTATGACATCTCGCAGATCACGGACATCGCCCAGCTCAGCGACATTGCCCAACTGAGCGACATCGCCCAGCTCAGCGACATTGCCCAGCTCAGCGATATCGCCCAGCTTTCTGACATCGCTCAGCTCAGCGACATTGCCCAGCTTTCTGACATTGCCCAGCTCAGCGACATCGGCCACCTCTTCGACCTGGCGCAGCTCTACGACATTGCCCAGCTTTCTGACATTGCCCAGCTCAGCGACATCGGCCAATCGGGCGCCCTGGGCGACCTGGCGTCCATCTCGGCCAATCCGCTGCCGCAAAAGCTGGAGCGCATTGAGTACAACGTCCACGAGCTGGCCGGCCCCTGGTATCTGGCGGTCGTCCCGCACAGCGCCGCCGCCGTGGGCCATACCTACCTGCTGGAAGCCAGCCTCGTCGCCCCGAACGAACCCGTCCCGATAGACGATTCGCTCGTACCGGCCTTCCCCGTGCCGCAGCCCGCCGACCCGGCGGTGCGGACGCTCATTCTCTTCAACGAGAGCAGGCTGGCCGGCGTCTATGGCGCCGCCGACGCGGCCGCGCTGGCCGGAAAGCTGGAGACGCTGGCGGCGGCGCCGGGCGTTGGCGGGCTGGTGCTCCACCTCGATAGCTATCCCGCCCTGAACGACGCCTATGCGTCCTGGGACGCGCAGCAGGGCAACCCGCAGACGGCCAATTTTGTGGCGCGCAGCATCAAAAGCCTGCTCTATAGCCAGCTCCTCGCCTACCGCAACGTGGAATATATGGTGCTCGTCGGCGGCGATAGCATCATCCCCCACCGCCGTATACAGGACCTGACCCTGGTCGCCAACGAACGCCGCTACCTCTACTACGACAACCCGGCTCTGCAGGCGGCCAGCCAATACCGCTATTACCTCAGCGACGACTATTACGCCGCCAGCCTGCCGCTGGCCGTGGACGGGCGCGAGCTATACCTGCCCCAGTATGCGCTGGGGCGGCTGGTGGAAACGCCGGCGCAGATGACGGCGGTCATTGACGCCTATCTGGAAGCGCCGGTGCTCGCGCCGCAGCGGGCGCTGGTCACCGGCTATGATTTCCTCATCGACCAGGCCGAAAAGGTCACGGAGACGCTCGGTCAGCAGGGTCTCGGCCAGATCGATACGCTTATCGACAACCAGTGGACGGGCGCCGACTTCCGCAACCTGGCCTTCTCCACCACCGCTTACGACCTCGTCTCGCTCAACTCACACTTCGACCATTTCCGCTTCTTCCCCAACGACCCGGACAACGTCTTCGCCCGGGAGTTCCTGCCGGCAACCAGCTTCAGCCGGGCGCTCGTCTATTCGGTCGGCTGCCACGCCGCGCTGAACATTGCCGACGGGCAGACCGTGCTCCCGTTCACCGGCGACGATTACGCTCAATACCTGGCCGGGCATGGCGCCACCTACATCGGCAACACCGGCTTTGGCTACGGCGACGCCGATCTCCTGGCCTATTCTGAGCGCCTCATGCTCAACTTCACCGAAGAGCTGGGCCACAATCCGGCGCCGGGCAATACGGACACCCTGCCCAGCGCCGGCGGCGCCCTGCTGCGCGCCAAGCAGCGCTACGTCAATAGCCTCGGCCAGGGCGCCCTGACCAGCTACGACGAAAAGGTCGTCGCCGAGATGACTCTCTACGGCCTGCCCATGCGCCGGGTGAGCATGCCGCAGCAGAGCGCGACGCCGCCCGGCGGCGAGAGCCTTTTCGCCGGCGAGCCGCTGCCTCTCGGCGGCGGCCCGGCGGCCGCGTCCGGCTGGCCGCAGAGCTTCACCTTCGCCTACGACGAACAGACGGCCGGCCCGCAGCGCCCGGGCAGCTACCACACCATCCAGGGGGAGGATGGGCTGCTGGCGACGGGCAGCCGGCCGCTGCTGCCGCAGACCACGCGCAACTTCAGCGCCGCCGGCGAGGTCGCCCGCGGCGTGCTCATGACGGGCGGCAGCTTCACGGAGCTAAACGATTTTGACCCGGTGATTACCGGCATCATTAGCCAGTCAGTCGGCCTGCAAGGCGAAGGGCTCTACCTGTCGCAGGCTCTCTACCCGGCGACGCTCGCCAGCGTCAATCGCTTCCTTGCGGTCGGCGGCGCCTTCCAGCAGCGGCTGGTCGTCACCCCGGCCCAATACCGGACCACCAGCATGGACGGACCCTCCACCGGGCAGCTGCTGCTCTACAACAGCCTGGACCTCATCGTCTATACCGCGCCGCCCGACGAGCCTGACTTCACGGCGCCCATTATCGGCGCGGTCGAGGCCACGGCGACGACGGCGGGTATCAACCTCGTCGTGGCCGTAGACGACGGCGGCAGCGGCGTTCACCGCGTCCTGGTTCTCTATCGCCAGCTGCATGAGCAGAGCTGGTCGAGCGTCGACCTCAGCTACGACCCGCTGGCCGATGCCGCGAGCGGCGCCATTCCCCTGCCGGCGCCGCGCGCTTCCGTCGCCTTTTTCGTCCAGGCAGTGGACGAAGCGGGCAATGTGGCCCTGGCGCTGGATCGCGGCCTGCCCTTCCACGTCTACTCCGACAGCGCCGACAGCGACGGCGACGGCGTCCCCGACGAGGCCGATAACTGCGTCACTATGCCCAACCCGGACCAGAGCGATCAGGATGAGGATGGCATCGGCGACGCCTGCGACCAGAACCGCGACAACGATCCCCTGCCCGATCTCTTCGACATCTTCCCCGGCGACGGCGAGGAGTGGTTCGACAGCGACGGCGACGGCGTGGGCAACAATACCGACACCGACAAGGATGGTGATGGCGTTGACGACCTGGACGACAACTGCCCGACAGTGAGCAATCCCGACCAGGCCGACCTGGACGGCGACGGTCTGGGCGACGCCTGTGATGGCGATATTGACGGCGACGGTTATCCCAACGATCTCGACGCCTTCCCCTTTGACCCCACCCGCTGGGCCGACTTTGACGGCGACGGCATCGACGACAACGCCGATAACTGCCCGCTCGTCTACAACCCGGACCAGGCCGACAGCGACGGCGACGGCGTGGGCGACGCCTGCCAGGAAGCGCCGGCTGTCTGCAGCCTCTATCCCATCGCCCTTTACGTCGGCAACGTGGCCGAGGCCATGCCCGGCGATATCCTGCCCAACATCCTCAACGGGCATCACGGCAGCGGCTTCGGCTGGCTCACCTGGACCGGCGACACCAGCAACAGGGCGCTGATCGCCAGCCTCACACCGCCCGGCAACAGCGACACCTACGTCAACCCCACCGATCCGACAGACACGACACTTGACCCCGGCGACTGGGTGCGCAGCAAGCCCGGCGCCGCCAACGGCGAGCCGGTGCGCCAGGCGCTCGACCTGCTCATCGGTGAGACGATTGTCGTGCCGGTGTGGGACACCTGGCGTGGCAGCGGCGACAATACGGGCTACCACATCGTCGATTTGGCAAGCGTCGAGATCCTTTCTTATGGCCTGCGCCCCTTCTCCATCACGGCCCGCTACCTGGGGCCTGCCAGTTGTGGCGGATAGCCGCGACGCCTGGAGGAGGCTATGGCCGAAGCAGCCCTTGTTTACCTGCCGATTGACCGGCGGCACGCCCTCGCTAGAGGCGAGACGCTGCCGGCCGTGGCCCAGGGCTCGACCCTCTTCGCCGATATCTCCGGCTTCACCGCCCTCACCGAGCTGCTGGCGCGCGAGCTGGGACCCAGGCGCGGCGCCGAAGAGCTGACGCTCTATCTCAACCGGGTGTATGACGCGCTCATCACCCATGTGCACCAGTACGGCGGCAGCGTCACCGGCTTTGCCGGCGATAGCATGACCTGCTGGTTTGCCGGCGACGACGGGCGGCGGGCGGTTGCCGGTGGGCTGGCTATGCAGCAGACGATGGCCGGCTTCACCAACCTGGCCGCCGTCGGCGGCGAAACCATTTCCCTGGCCGCTAAGGTGGCTATCGCCGCCGGGCGGGTCAGGCGCTTCGTCGTCGGCGACCCTGAATACCTGCTGGTAGACGTGCTGGCCGGCGCGACGGTCGAGCGGCTGACCGGCGCCGAGCAGAAGGCCAGAACCGGCGAGATTGTCATCTGTGGCGACACCGCCGCCGCATTAGGCCCGCTGCTCAGCATCGGCGAGTGGCGTGAGGGCGACGCCGGCGCCAGCGGCTTTGCCGTCGTCGCCGGCCTGCACGAATCGCCCACCGGCGCGCCCTGGTCACCCCTGCCGCCGGGCTCGCTTTCGCGCAGCCAGGTGCGGCCCTGGCTGCTGCGCCCCGTCTTCCAGCAGCTGGAGTCCGGCCAGGGCGAGTATCTGGCCGAGCTGCGCCCGGCGGCCATCCTCTTCCTGCGCTTTGAAGGCATCGACTTTCAAGGCGAGCCGGCAGCCGGCGAACAGCTTGACGCTTTTGTGCGCGAGGTCCAGAAAGTCCTGCACCGCTACGAGGGTAGCCTGCTGCAGCTCACCATCGGCGACAAAGGCAGCTACCTCTACGCCGCCTTTGGCGCGCCGGTCGCCCATGAAGACGACGTCGATCGCGCCCTGGCTGCGGCGCTCACCCTGCAGCCGCTGACCGCCCACTTCCCCTTCCTCCGCCCGCTGCAGATCGGCATCACGCACGGGCGTACCCGCGTTGGCGCCTACGGCGGCACGCAGCGCCGTACCTATGGCGTTCAGGGAGACTCGGTGAATCTGGCGGCGCGCCTGATGATGGCTGCCCGGCCCGGCCAGATCCTGGTTAGCGACGAGGCCCGGCAGCGGTCCGGGGCGGCATTTGTCTGGGAAACGCTGCCCCCCATCAAGGTCAAGGGCAAGCGCGATCCTATTCAGCTTCACGCCCTGCTCAGCGCGCGCCGGCGCCGGGCCGGGCCGCGCCTGGACGAAGCCTACCAGAAGCCGCCCGTCGGCCAGGCGCAGACCCAGGCGCGCCTGGAGCAGGCGCTGGCGGCAGTCGTCGCCAGTGGGCGCGGGCAGCTGCTGCGCCTCAGCGGCGACCCTGGCCTGGGCAAGAGCCACCTGGCGGCTTACCTCGCGCAACAGGCCGCCGGCCAGGGTATTCAGGTGGCCGTGGGCGAGGCGCAGAGCGTCAGCCGCAACATGCCTTACCTGCCCTGGCGCCAGATTTTCTCTGTCCTGCTAGGGCTGGAAGAGCGGGACGGGCCGGAAGCCGCCGCCTGGCTGCAGAACTACCTGGAGGCTGAGCATCCCCGCTCGCGCCTGCGCCTGCCGTTACTGGGCGATCTGCTGGAGCTGCCCATACCCGACAACCCGGCGACGGCGGCCCTCAATAGCGATGTGCGTCAGGAAGCGCTCTTCTCGCTGCTTGCCGAAATTGTGGTGGCGACGGGGCGACGCCGGCCGGTGCTGATCGTCGTCGACAATGTGCACTGGCTGGACGAGGCGTCGGCAGGCCTCACCAATGTGCTGGCCCGGCGCACCCTGCGCGCGGCGCCGGTGCTGCTGCTGCTGACCGAGCAGACACCCTCGGCCGGGCTGCCGCGGCTGCTGCCGGAGCTGGACGGGCTGCCCTATGCCACCACCGTCTCCTTGGGCGAGCTGAGCGAGGCGAGCCTGACCGCGCTGCTCACCCAGCAGCTGGGCGCCCCGCCTTCCGTCCTGCTCGTCTCTCTCATCCACCAGGTGGCCCGCGGTAACCCCTTCTTTGCCGGCGAGCTGTTGGCGGCGCTGCGCGAGGGGCGGCAGGTGGTTCTGGACCCCTCCGGCCGCTGGCTGGTCAGCGCCGAGCTGCTGGGGCGGCTGCAGCGCGCCAATCTGCTGCAGCAGTCGGCCGGCGAGTGGCGGCTGCGGCCCGGCGTCGATCTCTCCTCGGTGTCGCTGGGTTTGCCAGATTCAATCCATGGTCTCATCCTGTCACGCCTCGATAGGCTGCCCGATGCCGCCAAGCTGACGCTCAAGGTTTGCAGCGTCGTCGGCCACCCGGTCGACCTGGCGCTGGTGGCGGGGGCGTATCCGGGCGGCAAAGAGCTGGCGGCCATCCGCCAGGAGGCGAGCGAGCTGGCGGCCCAGGCCATGCTGCGCGTCGAAGACGAGGCGCGCGACCTGTATGCTTTCCGCCACCAGACGACCCAGGGCGTCATCTACGAGACGCTACTTTATCACCAGCGGCGGCAGCTACACCGCGCCGTCGCCGAGACGCTTGCCGCCCGCGAGCCGGAGGCGAGCGCCGCCATCGCCCACCATGCCTTTCTGGGCGAGGCCTGGCCCCTGGCGCTGCGCCACAACCTGCTCGCCGGCGAGCAGGCCAAACAGCTCCACGCCAACCAGCAGGGCGCCGATTTGCTGCAGAAGGCGCTGCACAGCAGCCAGCAGCTACCCGAAGCAGAGACAGCCGCCCAGCGCAAGCGCCTGCACCTGGCCCTGGGCGAGCTTTCCGTGCTTGCCGGCCGCCATGAGGATGCCGATCAGCATCTGCAGGCGGCGCTGGCGCTGGCCCGTGACCAGGAAGACTGGGAAGCGGAAGCGCGCGTTTTCCGCTGGCAGGCGCGCTCCCACGAGCAGCGCGGCGACTATCCGGCGGCGCTGAGCTGGGTCGAGCAGGGGCTGGAGCGCCTGGCCGGGCAGCTCTCCGCCGAGGCGGCGGAGCTGGACCTCATTGCCGGGCTGATCTATGCGCGGCAGGGCCAGTTTGACGCGGCGCGGGCGCGCTGCAGCCACAGCCTGGAAGTCGCCGAGCGCCTGGACGATACGGCCATCCGCGCGCGCACCTATAACCTGATGGGCATTATCGAGCTGCGCGGGCAGGCCGCGTCGGCCGTCGCGCGCTTCCAGCAGTCGCTGGAGCAGTATGAGGCTTTGCGGGACATTTACGGGCAGGCCGCTTCCCACAACCTCATCGCCAACGGCTACTTTGCCCAGGGCGCCTGGTCTGACGCCGATCGCCACTATCGCCAGGCGCTGGACTTCTTTACGCAGCTGGGCACCGTCTACAGCCAGGTTCTGGTCAACAACAATCTGGGCGGCATTGCCCTCAAGCAGGGCCGCCTACAGGACGCACTCGGCTATTACCGCCACGCGCTCGCCCTGCTGGAACAGAGCGGCGGCTCTCTCTGGGTGCTGGGCGCGCTCCATCTCAATACCGGCCACGCCTACCTGGAGCTGGGCGAGCTGGACGAAGCCGGCGCCCAGCTGCAGCGCGCGCGGGATCTGCTGGAGCAGATTCAGGCGCGCGACCTGCTGCCAGAGCTG
Organism: uncultured Ardenticatenaceae bacterium; assembly: GCA_964579295.1. GTDB lineage: Bacteria > Chloroflexota > Anaerolineae > Promineifilales > Promineifilaceae > JAAYYY01. Next base: position 3,718 of record CAZOGK010000063.1, on the reverse strand, counting down.
CTGCGCCTCTTTGCCGAGCTGGCGCTGCATCGCGGCGAGCTGGACGAGGCCGAGCAGTTCTGCCGGCAGTCGCTCAACCTGGCGCGGGAGATCGGCATGCCGCGTGAAGAAGGACCGACGCTGCGCCTGCGCGGCGAGATCGCGCTGGCGCGCGAGGCATACGGCCAGGCCGAGCGCTATCTGCTGGAAAGCTGCCGCCTGACCCACGAAGTGGGCGACGAGTATGAGAATGCCCGCTCGCGCCTGGCGCTGGCCGCGCTCTACGTGGCGGCCCGCCGCGCCGCCGACGTGCACCCGCAGCTTGACGAGGCCGGCGCCATCTTCGCCCGCCTGGAAGCAAGCGGCGACATGGAGAAGGTAGCGCTGCTGCGCCAGCGCCTGCACGAACTGGAGCGCTCCCCTTGACAGCCTGTCGCGCCGTGTGGATGGAACCGTAAGCAGACGGCCATGCCCGTACCCGAACCCGACTACGATGCCGCCATCGATTATGCCCTGGTCCGCCTGCGCCGGGAGCTATCGCCCTCGCTGACCTATCACAATCTGTGGCACACGCGGGAAGACGTGATGCCCGCCGCGCAGCGGCTGGCGGAGGCCTACCGGCTGGATTGGGCGCAGCAGCGGCTGCTGGCCGTGGCCGCCGCCTTCCACGACCTGGGCTTCGTCTGCCAGTACGAGGCGCATGAACAGGCCGGAGCAGAGCTGGCGGCAGCCGTCCTACCCCGGTTTGCCTTTGACGAGGAGGCCATTGATTGTATCGCCGGCCTCATTCTCGCCACGCGCCTGACCAGCCGGCCGCAGAATCTGCTGCAGGCATTGCTGGCCGACGCCGACCTGGACGTACTGGGGCGCGACGACTTCCCGGCGCGCAGCCAGGCGCTGTGGCAGGAGGTCTCGGCCAACCAGAACTGCCCCATCCGCCCCGTCTGGCTGCAGCAACAGCGGGCATTTTTGCGGGCGCACCGCTATAACACGGCCGCCGCCCGCTCCTTACGGGATACAGGCAAGCAGCGCAATATCCAGCTCCTCGAGGCCCTGATTCGCGACGAGCGCGATCCGGCGCAAAGCAGGGAGGACCCATGAAGATTGGCGAGCCGTCCGGCGAAAATGTAAGCGCCCTGCCGCGCCGCTGGCGGCCGGCGCTATCCCCGGCGCAGATCATTCCCATCCTTACCGGCGGTCTGATGATTGGCCTGCTGCAGATGATCCTGGCGATATCCTTTGCCGTCCTCATCTATTCCGGCCCTCTCTCTGCGTACGTCGGCCCCGGCATTGGCCTCGCCCTGGCCGGCGGCGCCTTCAGCGCCAGCGCCATCGCCCTCTTCTCCTCGCTGCGGGGCATGGTCGGCGGCACCCAGGACGTGCCGGCGGCGATCATGGCCGTTTCGACAGGGACGCTCGTCGCCGCGCTGCCGGCGACGACCGAGCCGCGGGCGATGTTTGCCACGGTGGCCACCGCTATTGGCATGATGACGGCGCTTACCGGCCTTTTTCTCTACGGGCTGGGCCGTTTCCGCCTCGGCAGCTTCGTCCGCTTTCTCCCCTACCCTGTGCTCGGCGGCTTCCTCGCCGGCACCGGCTGGCTGCTCATGCAGGGCGGCCTGGGTATCATGCTCGATACGCTGCCGCCGCTCGCCGCATTGGGAACCCTCTTCCAGCCCGATCTATTGCTGCGCTGGCTGCCCGGCGTCATTCTGGGCATTGTCATCTACATAGTCCTCAACCGCAGCGCGACGATGCTGGCGCTGCCGGCGACCGTGTTCGGCGCGGTCGCCCTCTTCTACGGCGTCGTCGCCTTCAGCGGCGCGGGGCTGGACGGCGCCACGGCCGGCGGCTGGCTGCTCGGCCCGTTTCCCTCCGGCAACCTCTGGCCCTCCCTCGCGCCGGCCGACCTGGCCCTGGTACACTGGCCGGCCCTGGCGACGCAGCTGGTCAGCGTCGCCACCATCGCCCTGATGAGCACCATCGCGCTCCTGCTCAACGCCAGCGGCCTGGAGCTGGCCGTGGGGCAGGAGGTTAACCTGGACCGCGAGCTGCAGGCGGCCGGCGCGGGCAACTTCGCCGCCGGCCTCTTTGGCGGGCTTACCGGCTACCAGCAGCTAAGCATCACGGCGATGAACCACAAAGTGAGCGGCGGCAGCCGCCTGTCGCCCCTGATTGCCGCTCTGCTCAGCATTCTCGTGCTTGTCGCCGGCGGCGATGTCCTCTCCCTTTTCCCCAAAGTGGTGCTGGGCGGGCTCGTCTTTTATCTCGGCCTCTCCTTTTTCGTCGATTGGGTCATCCGTTCCTGGTCGCTGCTGCCGCGCACCGACTATGCCATTATCCTGCTCATTCTGGCGGTCACCGCCGGCGCCGGCTTCCTGGAAGCCGTGGGCGTCGGCCTGCTGGTGGCCGTGATCCTCTTCGTGGTCAACTACAGCCGCATCGACATCGTGCGCGACGAGCTTACCGGGGCGCACGTCGAGAGCCGCGTCACGCGCCGGCCGGCGCAGCAGCAGCTTCTGCAAGCACAGGGAGCGCAGCGCTACATCCTGCGCCTGCAGGGCTACATCTTCTTTGGCACGGCCGAACGGCTGCTGGACCGCGTGCGGCGCCGCATCGAGCATCCGCAAGATAAGCCGCCGCGCTACCTGTTGCTGGACTTCAACCGGGTGACCGGCATCGACTCCACGGCCCTGTGGAGCTTTCGGCGCATGCAGCAGCTGGCGCGCGCCCGGCAGGTGACGCTGGCGCTCAGCGGCCTGTCGCCATCTCTGCGCCGCGCCTTTGCTGCGGGCGACGCCTTCGCCGCCGATATCCCCATCTTCCCCGACCTCGACCGCGGCTGCGAGTGGTGCGAGACACAGCTGCTGGCCGAACTGGAAGACGGCAGCCAGCAGGCGCCCGATCCCCTGCGGCAGGAGCTGCTGCGCATCCTCAAGAGCGAGGAGCTGGTCACGCGGCTGCTGGCCTATTGCCGGCGGCAGGAAGCGCCGGCCGGCGCCTACCTGATCCGGCAAGGCGACAGCCCCGATATGCTCTACTTCATCGAGTCGGGGCGGGTCACGGCGCAGCTAGAGCAGGAAGGGAGCGAGCCCATGCGTCTGCAGACAATGGAGGGCGGCCACGTGCTGGGCGAGCTGGGCTTCTTCCTCGGCCGGGAGCGCACGGCGGCCGTCGTCGCCGACACCCCCTGCGTCGTCTACAGCCTGACGCAGGAGGTGCTGGCGCAGATGCGCGCCGAAGAGCCGGCCGTGGCGTCGGCGCTGCACCAGCTCATCGTCCACCTCCTCGCCGAGCGCGTCGTCCATCTCGTCGGCGCCGTCAACGCCCTGCAGCAGTAGCCGGCCGGGCGCGCCAGGAACGAAAAAAGGCCTCCTGCCCAGGCAGAAGGCCTTCTTTATGAGGCCATAGTCCGGCCGCATCTCAGCCCGGCCTCGCTCCGCTGTGCTTTAACGGCTTGCTGCGCCGCCCCTACTCAGCCGGGCGTTCCGCGCGGCGGTTGGCCTGGCGGCGGGCGCCGGCATGCCGGTGTAGAGCCGCCACCAGAGCCAGCAGATACCAGAAGATGAAATCCGGCCGGTCGCCCAGCGGCACTGCTTCGGCGAGGCCATAGACGAAGAAACCCAGCAGGCACGCCGCCAGGCCAGCGGTGATGAAGCGGACTGTTGGCTGCCGGGCATTGCGCCAGACGGCGACGAGTAGCGCCGCGACGACGAGCCAGAGCGCCAGATAGGCGACC
>CAZOGK010000062.1:0-14389 GCA_964579295.1 uncultured Ardenticatenaceae bacterium | reverse complement strand
GGCGCCGGGCGTCCTCTGTGCTAAGCGAAGCCAGCGTGGTGCGGCACTTATCGCGGCAATGCTGTAGGTAGGCGAGAAGCTCTTCACGGGTGAACGGAACGAGCGGCACACCTTCCTCGTCCCGCTCGCCCTGACTCAGAAAGTCAGGCGGCGCAAAGCCTTCCCTGCTGCCCGAGAGGTAGAGGTCAAGCCAGAACAACGTGTGGTAGCCCAACAGCCAGAACTGGGAATAGGCCGGGGGCTCGGCGGGATTCTCCCAAAGAGTGGCCTGCCACAGCTCGTCCGGGCAGGCGCGCAGCGCATCGCCGAGCGTGTCAATAGCCGCGCCAAATTGCTGCCAGATGATATCGTTCAGAAAGTGAGGCATGGAACTACTCCTTGCGGCTTTAGCGGACGGCTGCGTGCCGTCGTTTCAGCGAACGGCATCACGGAGAAAGGCCAGCGTGCGCTCCCAGGCAAGCTGAGCGGCTTCGTCCTCATAGGCGTCGCTGCGGTCTGGCTCGAAGAACCAGTGACCGGCGCCGGGATAGCGGTGGATGGTAACCGGTCGCCCGGCCTGGCCCAGCGCCTCCTCCAGCGCGACGACGCCGGCTTCCGGTTCGTAGTCGTCTTCCGTGCCAAAGTGGCCCAGGTACGCCGCTCGCGACGCGCTGAAGTCGGACTCGCCGTTGCCATAAAAGATGACGACCGCATGGACTCGTTCCGGCTGGGTGGCGGCCAGGTCGAGCGCATAGTAGACGCCGAGGGAAAAGGCCACGACCGCCACGCCGCGGCCAGGCAGTCCGGCCAGCCCGTCCAGGTAGGAGGCGGCCGCAGCAACTTCGTCCCTGACCTGCTCGTACCTGGCGTCGAGCGAACTGCCCAGCGCTTCCGCGTCGGGAATGGTGTCGGCCACTTCGCCATGGTAGAGGTCCGGCGCGAAGGCGACAAAGCCGGCGTCGGCCAGCCTGTCACAGACAGCGCGGATGGTGTCGTTCAGCCCCCACCAGGCGTGGAGGACGAGGACGCCGGGGCCGGAGCCGGCTGCAGGCGTCGCTAAGTAACCGTCGGGTTGCGTGTGGACCATAAAGACCTCCGGGGAAGGTGTGGCCGCGTGGGCGCGGCGCAGCTGACAACTGGATAAGTGAGGATAGAAACTTTGTTCTACCTCTCAGTATCTTAACAGATTTTGCGGGGTATTTCAAGCATCACTGGGCGCGAATTGGAGAGCGTATATCGGCCCAGCGCGGGGCCGCAGCGCGAGGGCCGGCCTTTTACGGCCCGCTGGTGAGGACACGCGGGCCGGTAGGCTCCAGGCTGCCGCCCGTTGGTTCGACGGTGACGCCGAAGCTATAGGTATCCAGGTCGGCTGGGGCGCGGATTGTGAGGCTCCCGTAACCGTCGTCGCCAACGTCAAAGGCGCCGCCGTCGAACCGGCTGCTCTCGTCGGTGAGCCAGAGCTGGTACTGCTGGTCAGGGCCGAGCGGCGGCAGGTTATCGACGATAAGCGTACCGATGGTGCGGTCGTAGTGGCTGCCGAGGACGACCACGGCATAGGCCTCCGGCACGCTCTCGGTGCCGACCAGAGGAATCGCCTCGACGCCCGGCGCCGCTGCCGGTCGCGGCCTCAGGATGAGACTGAGGGCAATGACGAGCAGCAAGGCGAGCGCCACGGGCCGCCAGACGGGCCCGCCAAAGAAGTCGCGCAGCGCTTCGCGCCAGGTGCGGCCGGCGCTGGCGCGCGTCTGCGGCCGGCGCGGCGCCTCTGTCTCGGCTGGAGCCTGCGCCTCGCCAATCGCCTGCCACAGCCGCTGCTTGAGCGCTTCCGGGGGCGCCACCGCGGGGGTCACCAATGCCGCCAGCTCGGCGCCGACCTGCAGGAAGGCCGCCAGCTCCTCCTCGCAGGCAGAGCAGGCGGCGACGTGCTCCGCGACAGCCGCGTGCTCATCTGTTTCAAGGATGCCCAGCACGTAGGCTGGCATTTGTTCCATCACGTGTTCGTCGTGCATGCTCAACAGGCCCGCTCCTCGCGGATGGCGGCGACCGGTCGCCTCTTCCCTGGCAATGTTTCTGGGTGCTGGGTTGTCAGTCGGCCGCCAAACACACCCATGATTTCATTGATGATACGCAGCATACGAGGATCTGGATCTCTGTTCATAGCCGGCTCACAACGCCTCTTCGCGCAGCAGGAAGCGCAGCTTTTCCATGGCAAGGCGGATGCGAGTCTTGACCGTGCCCAGCGGCAGGCCCAGCCGTTCGGAAATTTCGCGCTGGGTCAGGCCCCGCAAATAGGCCAGGGCGAGGACACGGCGCTGCTCCTCCGGCAGCTCGCGCAGGGCGGCGCGTACCCGCTGCTGCTGCAGGTGCAGCGCTGCATTGTCCTCCGGACCCGGGTTGTGCTCCGTGAGCACAAAATCAACCTCGTCCAGGGGCAGGCTGTGGCCTTCGGGCCGCACGTCGCGTCGGCGCAGCTGGTCGATGGCGCGGTGGCGGGCGATGCTGGTCAGCCAGGTGCTGAGCTGGGCGCGGCCGGGATCGTAGTGCGCCGCGTTGTGCCAGAGGCGCGTAAAGACGTCGAGGGTGACTTCTTCGGCTGCGGCCCGCTCGCCGACGAGGTGCAGGGCGATGCTAAAGACGAGGCGGCTGTAGCGGTCGTAAATCACCTCTAACGCTCCCTCCTCGCCTGCCGCCATCAGCTGCAGGAGGGCCGGGTCGTCAAGGGATTCGTAACTCACGAGAGGTATTGTAGCGCGGGACAGAGCTGTAAGCTATAAGCTGTAGGCCGTAAGCCAGAGGCAGCGCCTCTGGCTTACGGCTCTGGTGTGGGCGCTGGCAGGCTAGGGGAGCTGCAGCGTGTAGATGTCGTTGCCGGTGGGGTCGAGCGGCGCGCTGAGGACGAAGGTGCGCGTGGCCGGGTCCCAGGCTACGAAGTTGAAGATGTTGGCCGGTGCGGCGATGCTGGTAGCGGGCGTGAGGGCGCCGCTGGCCGGATCCAGCTCGAGCACGGCGACGTGGGTCGCCTCCGGCAAGGCGCCCATCAGCGGTTCCTCAGGGCAGGGGCCGGCGCCGAGCACGAGGGTCGTGGGGCCAATCAGAAGAAGCTCGCCGTTGTCACAGGCGTCCTCGATGCCCAGCGCCGCGCTGGCTGCGGCGTTGACGTCTGTGAAGTCGATGGCGTGGCTCCAGGCGCCGCCGGCGTCGGCCCAGGCAAGCAGCTCGCCACCGTCGCCAAGGGCGCGCATGATCAGACTCTCGCCGCCGGGCGACCACTTGATGTCCCAGGCAGCATCGGAGCCGCCCATGCCGGCGCGGTCGACCGCGCTCACCTGCCGTTCGGCGCCGCTGGCGATGTCCACGACGTAAACGCCGGGCGCGCCGCCGAGGTTGTAGCCCGACTCGCGGGTGAAGGCGATGGACTGGCCGGTCGGGTCGAAGCTCAACTCGCGGGGCACGTCGCTGGCGAGGACATGGTCGGCGCCGGCCGGATCACGGTAGACCAGCTCGTAGGTCGTGTCGGTGGCGCGAATGTAGGCAAAGCCCTGGCCGTTGGGCGCCCAGCCGGCGCTGAGGACGCCGCCCGGCACCAGCGGCGCGGCAGTCTGGGTATTGAAGTCGACCAGCAGCAGCGGGCCGGCGGCCATGTTGGCCACCCCAGCGCCGACGCCGGGTGTGTAGACCGTGACGAGGGCCTGGTGGATGGGCGGGTAGTAGGCGCTGTTCATGCCGTCGACGCCGTCCGGGAAGGGCAGTGAGGCGCTGACCCAGCCATCGCCGTCGTAGGCGATGCCGCGCAGCACCCAGCTGCCGCGGCTCTCGTCATAGATGGAGCCGAGGGTGTAGTTGAGCGCGCCCGGAGGCAGGGTCACGGGCGGCGTTTCCGGCGTTCCGGCCGGCTCTGCCGGCTCCGGCTCGCCGGTCGCAACGGGGGGCGGCAGCGGCGTCGGCTCTGCGACGATGACGGCTTCCGTGGGTGTGGCCGGAACTTCGACGACAGGGGCGCTGGTGGGTTCAGCGGCGCCGGGTTCGTCGACAATGGTGAGGGCGTTGCAGGCCGCCAATAGGGCCAGCACGAGCAACAGGATGGGCAGGATGCGCATCGATTTCATTAGCTATCAATCTCCTTACAGTCACACATCACTGCGCGGCCATAACGAACGACCGCGAGCGATGCCGATCATAAAAGAATCTGCCAGGCCTGTCTAGAGACTAAAGGAAGAGAAAACGTGGTCCGTAGGGAGGATGGGGGGAAGGCGTCAGCGGGGAGTGGGCAAACGCGCCGGGTTGATTACAATAGCCTTAAGCAATAAGCCATAAGCTGTAAGCCGCGGCTTACAGCTTATGGCTTACAGCTTACAGCGAGTGAGGTGCCGATGGAAGAAGAACGTGTCGTTGGATTGATTCTGGGCATTATCATCGGGCTGGTGATTCTCACGGCATGCGGGATGCTTGCCCTGGTCATGCTGTTATTAGGCGTGGCGATTGTGTAGGGTGGGGCGGGGTTTGCGGTAGGTCGGGTTTCCAAACCCGACAACGCCGTGGCGCCGGAACGGTAGGGCGGGTCTGCAACCCGCCGTCAGGTAAAAAACCTGACCTACCATTGGTTAGGGGTCCAGCCAGGTGGTGAAGAAGCAGCTTTCGTCCTCGAAGGGGATGAAATGGGTGGCCTCGGCGCTGGGGTTGTACAGCAACAGGTAGCTGCTGCCGTTAAGCAGCAGCCAGTCGCTGCCGGGGGACCAGGCGCGGGCCTGCAGGTGCAGCGGTAAGGAGCGCACGGCGGCGGGGTCGCCCGGGGCGGCGGTGAGGTCTAACAGCTCGCTGCGGTCGTCCAGGCCACGGCTGGGAAAGCGGGCCAGCCAGCGCCCGCTGCCGGACATGGTGGCGGCCATCATGTCCGGGCCGAGGTAGCGACTACTGAGCAGCTCCTCCCGGGAGTCGTCCAGCTTCAGCAAGAAGAGCGTCCGCTCTCCGGGATAACCGCTGCGCACCCACCCGGCGCTGACCAGGAACTGGCGGGAATCCTGCGGGTGCGCCGTCAGGCTCAGACCGGCAAGGTGTGCCCCGTTGGGCAGCTCCGGTTCCGGCTCACCGGCCAGCCGCCACAGCTCGGCCAGCGGCACGCGCAGCAGCTGGGCGTTACCGGACAGCGCCCGCACCACCAGGGTGTCTTTCTCCCCATAGGCCGTCACGTAGGCATAATGGCTGCTGTCCAGCCAGGCGGCGGCGCTGGCGTTTTCTACCGGGAGCCGGTTGGCGGCGCCCGCGTCGCCAATGGACAGCTCCGGGTGCTGCCAGTCGCCCGCTTCCGGGCCGTCGGCGATGACCAGGGTGGCTGCGCCGTCAGGCGACCAGCCGATGGGGCCGGGGAGCGGCGTGATGGGGCAGTCAGCGCCGTTGCAGGCGCGCAGGTCTACCAGCGAGTAATTGTAGCGGCCCGGCATCATGCCCCAGTCGGGGTTGAAGTTGGCCAGCACCAGATAGCGGCCCAACGGGTCCTGGCTGCCGCTGAAGCCGCGAAAAAGCGGCAGGTCTTCCCACCTGGCGGCAGTGTCGCTGAGCAGCGTGGTGGTGACGCCGCTGCCGGGAATGGCGAGCTGCAAGGTCAGGGCCGCCGCCACCGAGCCGTTCTCATCCATGGTGGTCCGCCGCGTGACGACGATGAGCCCGTTGCGGTTGCCCAGCGGCTCGGCATAGCTGTAGTTCAGGCCATTGGGGTCCACGGGTAGCGGATCTTTGTACAGCGTCAGCCACTGCCGTGAAGCCAGATCATAGCTGCGCAGGAGCGTAGCGCCATTGCCCGTGTTGCAGGTCAGCGCCAGCACGCCGGTCAGGGGTGCGTCGCCGCCAGCCTGGCTGCTGTTCTCGTAGATGAAGCGGATAAAGGCGCGCATGGCCCTCGATTCGGCCGCGCCGCCATCTTCCAGACCATTGAGGAGCGGCTCCAGCGGCGTCCGCACCGCCGCTTCCGCCAGCGCCGGATGATAAACCTGCTCCAGAAATTGCGCCCAGGCGTAGACCGGCGCCCATTCGGCAAACGGCGCTTCGTCGAGACGGACCGGGTTGGCTTCCAGGCGCTGCGGCAGCTCATATTCCGGCGGCAGCTGCAGCAGCAGCCGGTCGTAGGCCGCTTCGTCCAGCGGCCAGGCGCGCAGGCCCATCTGATATTGCTGGCGATGGATCCAGGCGACGGCATAAAGGCTGTGCAGGCAGCAGTCGTAGCCGATGATTTGGGTCAACGCCGCCGTGGAAAGCAGGCCGGCGTAGCCGCGCTCCAGGGCTTCGTAGGCAGGCTCGTCTAAAGGCAGGCCGACCAGCTGCGGCGTGGGCAGCGTCAGCGTGCGCGAAGCCAGCAACAGCGAATGGGGATCAATCCCCTCAAAGCTGGCCGGGTCGGTGCTGAAGATGAGCCGGTAGTGGAAACCGGCCGGGCACTGATGCCGGCTGCAGAGGCGGCCGAGCAGCTCATCCAGGCCGGCGGCGAGGCGGCGCGCCGTCTCCTCGTCCTGTCTGGCAAAAATCGCTTCCAGATACTGGCCGCGAAATTCGGCGCTGCCGCCCCAATAGTCCGGGCGCGGCGGGGCCAGCAGCCAGTTGCTGCTGCCGCGGCGATAGATGGCCGTCTGTGTGAGATGAATGGTCTGGGTGATGCCGGCGCTATCGGTGACGACAAATGGGGCTACCCAGCTAAGCTCGGCCGAGCGCATCTCCGGGTCCAGCGTTACGTCCGGCTGGGCTGCTACCGCCGCCGGCTGCAGCCCGAGATAGACCAGACCGGCCTCGGCCCCGTTCTGCACGCGCCGCGCCTGCGCCTGCGCCCAACCGCTGTCCGCGCCGGAAAGCACGGTGCGCAGCAGCTCCGGGTCGGCAGAACGGCCGGCCAGCGCCACCAGTTCGTGGCTGGCGAGCACGTCGCCGGTCACCGCTTCCTCGGTGGCGGCGATGCGGCGGGCAGCTTCCCGGTAGAAATAGCTGACGGCCGCGGCGGCGAGAGCCAGTAGCAGCAGCCCGACGAGGATAGGGCGGCGCCGGCTGGGTCCGGCCGGGGGTTGCGGGCGCTCCGGCTCTGCTGTCCAGGCTCCCTCTTCTTCTGTACGCCAGTCGAAACTCATAAGTCGAGACTCGGCCGTCCTGATGGGCTGCAGTTAGGGTAGACGTTGGCTGTTCCGCCCCAAATATACGCAGCCGGGCGGGGGATGGAAGGGAACTGGACCCCGCGTTCTAGCAGCTTTAATGTAAGTGCATAAGCAGCGGAGCGGTATTCTGCTATACTCCGTGCGACTCGTCCGGCTCTACCCGGCAATGCGAGTCCATCTGGGAAGTGGTAGGAGGCCAGCTATGGCAAAGAAAGTCATCCCGCGTGACAAAGGTCGAGTGGAGCACGCCGCCAAACAGGGTGCGGTGAAGAAGCCAAAGGCACAAACGCCGCGGCGCGCTCAGCAGCAAGCAGTCAGCCGCAGCCGGCGCAGCGGCCGGGTGGCGACAGCGCAAAAAGGGGGCATCGCCGGCTTTTTCCAGCGCTTGTTCGGCCGCTTCCGTCGCCAGTAATCGCGACGACCAGGGGGACATCCGCTAATCGGGTGTCTGGCGACGATTGATGGGCGACGAAAGGAAATGGCCGGAGGCGGGCCGTCTCCGGGCAGGGTGGGGCGCCGTCAGGCAGCGTTTGCGCCCTGGTCCGCGCGCCTGGCGGGGAGCGGCCTGCGGCGTGGCCGGGCTGGCGGCGCTCTTGCTGCTGCGGCAGGCGCTTGATATGCGGCCCTGGCCGGCGCTCTTTGTCCTCTGGGCGCTGCTGCTCTTCTTGCTGACGGCGGCGTTGGCTAACCTGGTCTTTGACGAGCTGCTGCCAAAGCTGCCGCCGCTCTTTCGCAACCTGGCCATAGGCGCGCTGGTTGTCCTCGCGATCATGCTGCTGGGCAGCGCCACACTTACCGGGCAGCTCCTCGTCGCGCTGGCGCTGCTGCTTGGCGCGGCCCTTCTCGGCGGCGGCGTGGCGGCGCTGGCCGACCGGCGGTCCGGCGACCGGCTGCCGTGGCCCGCAGCCGTGGCCGCGCTGTTGGGCCTAGGCCTGCTCGCCGGCCTACTGGCACTCTATCTCTGGCCGGGCCCGCCTGTGGAGCCGGCGCTGCGCTTTTCGGCGAGCGGCGCGGCGCTGCCCGCGGACAATCCAGCGCAGCCTGGCCCCTACGCTGTCGCTACCCTGGTCTATGGCAGCGGCGACGACCGGCGCCCGCTCTACGACGCGCCCGATCTGCAATCGCAGCGTATAGATGGCCGCCCCTTTATCGACAACTGGAGCGGACTGAACGGCAGCCTACGCAGCCGCTACTGGGGCTTCGACGCCGCGGAGCTGCCGCTCAACGGCCGCGTCTGGTACCCGCAGGGGCCAGGGCCCTTTCCGCTGGCGCTCATCGTCCACGGTAACCACGAGATGTCGGCGCCGTCGGAGGCCGGCTATGCTTATCTGGGCGAGCTGCTGGCCAGCCGTGGTGTGATTACCGTTTCCGTGGACCAGAATTTCTTCAACGGCGCCTGGACAGACCTGCTGCCATTTGGCGGCAATAACGGGCTGAAAGAAGAGAACGACGCGCGCGGCTGGCTGCTGCTGGAACATCTGCAGCAGTGGCGCGCGTGGAACGCCGAACCGGACAACCCGTTCTATGGCCTGGTGGACCTGGAGCGTGTGGCCCTCATCGGTCACTCGCGAGGCGGCGAGGCGGCGGCGGCAGCGGCGGCGTTCAACCGGCTGCCCCATTATCCGGACGACGCGCTGCACACCTTTGACTACGGCTTTGGCATCCGCGCTGTGGTCGCCATTGCCCAAGTGGATGGCCAGTACGAGCCGGGCGGGCGGGGCACGCCGCTCGACGAGGTCAGCTACCTCGGCCTACAGGGCGCTTACGATGGGGATATGACCTATTTCGACGGTATGGCGCAGTATAACCGGGTTGCGTTCGGCGCCGCCGGCGACGCTTTCAAAGCGACCATCTACGTGGACCGGGCAAACCACGGTCAGTTTAACACGGTGTGGGGGCGCGCCGACCGCGGCGATTTCCCTTATCCCGGGCTGCTCAACCTGGGGCCGATTCTGGATGAGGAAGCGCAGCGGGAGGCGGCGAAGCTGTTTATCGCCGGCTTCCTGGAAGCCACGCTGCACGGGCGTGACGAATACCGACTCCTTTTCCAGCAACCAGGGGCGGCGGCGCCCTGGCTGCCGGAAGTGGCCTACCGCAGTCGCTACGACGACCCGCAAACGGTCTGGCTGGCGACCTTTGACGAAGACCTTGACCTGACCACGGCGACGGCGCCCGGAGTGACGCTGGCGGCGGTGGACGTGACAGGCTGGAAGGAAGCGCTCGCGCCGCTCAAATCCGAAGACCAGGGCAGCGGCGCGCTCTGGCTGCGCTGGAATGGCGGCGGGCAGTATAGCGTCGCGCTGGCTCCGGGCGCGCCGCAGCCGGGCGCCGCCGGGACGCTGGCGCTGTCGCTGGCTTCGGGGCTGGAGGAGGGGGAGCCGCTCGACTTCACCGTGCTGTTGCTGGATGGCGACGGGCGTGAGGCGCGGCTGCCGCTCAGCGCCGTGGCCCCGCTGCCGCCGCAGATCCGGTTCAACCCGTGGAAGCACGACATCTTCACCCGGCGCAACACCGGCGGCGAGCCGATCTTCCAGAGCTACTGGCTACCGCTGGCGCAGTTTGAGCGCGCCGCGGGCTTCGACGGCGAAGAGCTGGCAGCCGTCGTCTTCGTCTTCGACCGCAGCCGGACGGGGGAGATTTGGGTGGATGAGATAGGGTGGCGTTGATCCGCTAGTAGCCGGTTAAGGGCTGGTATGCGCGAAAGTAGTCGACAACAGACTCCTGCGGGTAGCCCGCCTGCCCGCTACTGCCATCCAGCTCGTAGATCCCCAGCATGAATTGCATTGGGTAGCTGATGGCCTGCTCAATGGTGCGCTGCCGGACGTTGTCCACAAAAAAATCGATCCGCTCGGGCCGCCATTCCACGGCGTAGACGTGAAATTCGGCGCCGTCGAGCGGGAGGCGCTCTGCGTAGAACTCGTCTCGCAGCCTGCAATCACCCCAGGGATGCACCCCATAGCGAATTTCTGTCCCGGTGGGCGTAACCCGGTCGCCAAATAGCTCGGCGATGGCGATCTCGCCAGACTCAACTGGCCTTTCTTCAAAGCCAATCATCCACAGGGCACAGAGGAAGCCCGGCGCCGCCGTGGCCCGCATCCGGGCTTCGAAATAGCCGTAGCGCGGTGTGTAGGTGCGTAGCGCCGGCTGGGCTTCCCGGACGACGAGCTCCCCGCGGAAGCAGTGCTGCCCGGCCCGGCTGCCCACTGGACCGGAAAAGAGCCCCGTTTGCAGCGAGGAGACCTTTGTGTTGCCGTCATATTCCGGGCACCAGGGCTGCTGGTCAGCTTCGATGCGCAGGCAGAGGGCGCCGCCGCGCAGCCGGTAGCGCGCCTGGGACCGCTGGCGCGAGCTCCATTGCGGAAGGTAGTACGGTATCCAGCGGTCGCCGTCCAGCGACTCACCGTCGAACTCGTCGTGGAACTCCAGACGATAGCCGGACTTCTCTCGCGGGTTCGCCGGCTGGTCCATTGCGCCTTCCTTAATTTAACGTTGACTATTACAGGCTGACATCCGGCCTGTATCGTGCTTTACTGACAACGCGAACGCCGCTCGACTATAGTATAGTCTGTCTGACACTCAAGCCAGCGTACAATGTCGCCGTCACTGACGTCCTTCAGGGCGCTGCCTCACAGCGCCCGCGCGGGATGCCTATTCCGCGCTTATCCAGTTCTGTGGAGGAACAATATGAGCCGTTCGATGTTAATTGTCGCCCTCGCGGCAGGGATGGCAGTATGGTTGCTGCTTGCCGGGGCCGCGCGCTCCCTGGCCGCGGAGACGGCGATTGCCTGTACCACGCCTGGCAACATTGTCTGTAGCATCAGCGACGCCGGCGGCATCCAGGCGGTGCGCGTCAGCGTCGCTACTGCGACAGGATTGCAGGAGGTCGTTAATGAGACGTTCGCCTGCGCCACCAGCGCCACGGTAAGCTGGACGCCGCTGGCGCCGGATTACCAGGTAGAGGTTGAGGACTGCGACGGGCAGACCGCCGTCGCCATTGGCTTCGGGGGGTTGTTGCACCAGCCTATCGGCGACGCCGTACCCTATCTGCACTGGGAGCTGAAGAACATGCTGGTCACCAGCTTCAGCACATCCGGCTCCGGCGACCAGGGCATGGAAATTCAGCTCAGCTCTCTTCAATCAGGCGGCAAACTGCCTGGCGCTGCACAGTGGGAGGGGTGGCTGCTGCCGGCTGAGCCGACCGACGAAGGCGGATTTGAGGCACAGGTATTCGGCGCCGATCTCCTCAATCCCGTCGCCGCGATCCAGTTCTCGCACTACATTACCGACGTCAACCGCCTCAGCGCATCGTTCGGCGGCCGCCCGTATGACATTTCGCTCTATCATGGTGACAGCCTCGTCTACGAGCAGAGCGGCGTTCCCAGCGGCAGCGCCGCCATCTGGGTTCCCGAATGGTTCTGTGCAGCTTTTGCCGAAATTCTGGACTGCGCGCCGCGGCTCACCTTCTCACTCTTTGGCGAAGACAGCCGTGGGCTGTGGCAGATTAACCTGCCACGACCGGTTGGAGTGGAAACGCCGGCCGGGCGGGTTGAGGTTGACCGGATGCATTTCGCGGCCGAAGGAGGCGACAGCGCGCCGTCGTTACAGAGCGTGCGGCTCCTGGGGCGCAACATCCCCTTCCTGACCATCTTCGGCGGAGCAGTGCAGCCGTCGCTGGCGGGCCAGCTGATGCTGCCGCTGGTCGCCGGGGGTAGTGGCCAACCAGATCCGTTCGGACTGGACGCGCTAACCAGCGTATTGGAGTCGCCCACGCCGCCCAACGACGATGTGCGCATCAACGACTGGCTGTTGGTGCGCGCCATCGGGCCCGGCAACCTGATTGAGGACGAGGTCGAAGAACCGGAGGCCAGCGAGCAGGAGCCAGGCGTGCGTGACCCAGTCGAGCCAGATAGCGGCCTACCGGCGGTGCAGCAAGCGCTGCGTGTCTTCAACACGAACAACAAGATGGAGTATGAGATTGTCATCGAGGGCGCGCTGCTGCAGGAGCTGCACCAGCTGAGCATGCAGCTCAGCGATACCGGCGCCAACCTTGGCCCCGGCGGCCCTGGCGCCGACGGGCTGCCCGGTTTTATCCCGCCAGGGCTGCCGACCGCCCAGCTGAACTCCCTGCTGCCCGCCAGCCCTGATGGCTGGAGCGGCGGGGTAGACAACCGCACGCGGCTGACGGCGACGACTTCTTGGCCGTGGCGGGCTATGGTCCACTTCAGCAACAACTGCAGCGGCGCGCTCGTGGGCCCGCGCCATATTCTGACGGCGGCGCACTGCATCAACCAGCGTGGCACCAACAACTGGTATAGCTTCACCGTCTCGCCGGGGCGCAGCGGCGCCAGCAAACCCTATGGCGACTCGCAGATGAATCCTAATCCGCAGCCGGGCGACCCATTCCGCTGGTACTTCACGCCGGCGCAGTGGCGCAGCTCCCAGTACAACAGCGCCAACTGTGCCGCTCCCTGCTGGGCGGCCAGCGAGTACGACTGGGGACTGATCATCATCCCGGAGCATCTAGGCTACCAGACAGGCTGGCTGGGCTACGTGGCCCGGCCGGCGGGCCAGCTCAACGTGCAGAGCCATTTCAATCGCGGCTATCCCTGGTGTGGAACAAGCAAGGGCAATGCGCCGGCGGGCTGTGTGGCGGCCGGCCTATACGGCGATGTGAATCTGTGCGCGCTGGGTACGTATTCCTTCCTCGGACCCGACAACTGGAACCGCGTCATCCGCAACTCCTGCGACATGAGCGGCGGGCACAGCGGCAGCCCGATTTACCACTACTTCTACGACGCCAAGCTGGGTAAAGTGGTTCCCGTGGCTGCGATGGTGGTCATCTGGGAGCATTGTTACACCTGCAGCGCTACCAACTTCTTCCCGAACAGCGCCCGCCGCCTGACGCCGAGCGACCTGGGGACGATTAGCTTCTTCCGCCAGTGGAAGCCGTAATGCTGGGTTAAGTGGGGATATTCGACAACAAAAAAGACCCGCCACTGGCGGGTCTTTTGTTCTCGGGTCTCAGCGGTCGCCCGCGTCGCGCAGGGTGCGGCTGTAGATGTCTTCCTGGTCCTCGCGGCGATGGCGACGCGCGCGCTTGCCTTTGCCCTGCCGCTTCTCATCTTTGCCAGTCGCCCGGCGCCAGGCAATTGCCATCGCCGTCGGCATCTCTTCCTCTTCTTCCTCGTAATCTTCGATGTCGGCCGGCGTGGCAACCGAGTAGCTGGATGCCTCTGCTTCCGGTTTATCCTGCAACGCTTTCATGCTCAGGTCGATACGCCGCTTGCGCCGGCTGAAGCCCAACACCTGGACCTCCACCTCATCGCCCACGTTGACAACCTCGCCGGGCTGCTTGACGTAGTCGTGGCTCAGCTCGCTGATATGTACCAGACCTTCACGTTCCGCGCCGATATCGACAAAGGCCCCGAAGTTCTCCAGCCGTTTCACCGTTCCGGTGTAAACCTGCCCTTCTTCCAGGTCGCCCCAATCGACGGCCAGCGGCTCGACCATCGTCACCATGAGCTGGTTCTGGCCGGGGTCTACCTTTTCCACCCAGACCTCCACCTCGTCGCCGACGCTGACCACATCGCTGACGCGGTTGACGTGCCCTTTGCCCATCTTAGAAATGTGAACCAGCGCGCTAGTCTCTAGCCCGAGGTCGATAAAGGCGCCGTAGAGTTCGAGTCGTTCCACCCGCCCCTTGAGACGCATCTTGCGCTTCAGCTCGCTGATGCTCGTAGGCGCCGCCGGCGCCGTTTCTTCTGCTGCCGGCTCGACGGACGGCTCAAAGCTTTCTTCGGTCATGACCTGTCTCTCCACAACGAGTAGCTTCCCACACAGTGGCTATCCCCTTCATAAGCGGCGCCGGGAAGGAAGCGCCGCGACCCTCGGCGACCTGGTTCAGTGTCGGGTACGTCTGGGCGGAAGGGTCATCGTGCCGGAAAAGGATTATAGCAGGGGGGAAAGGGGTGTCAAAACATTAGGCGGGCTCTCACACTGTCCTGAAACAGTGCTGAGAGCCCGCCGCCTCAATTGGGAGGGTCGGCCTTTGTTAGGCCTCGACTTCCATCTCCAGCTCCAGCGGCTCTGCCGCCGCCGGCATGGCTGCTTCGTTTTCGTCAAGAACCTCCGCCAGATCACCCGCCAGGGGCAGGCCGGCAGCCTGCCGTACCAGCGCCTCCAGGCGGTTCATCATCGCCGGATTCTCCAGCAGGTACTGCTTCGAGTTCTCCCGGCCCTGGCCGAGGAGGGTATCGCCATAGCGGAAGTAGGCGCCGCGC
>CAZOGK010000061.1:8058-15135 GCA_964579295.1 uncultured Ardenticatenaceae bacterium | reverse complement strand
CGCGCAACGAACCTCAGTTGTTCAACAGGATGGTCGGCAAGTATGAAATATTCAGCAACTCAGAATCATCGTCGGAGATGACCTCGTAAGCGCCCATATCGACGATGGGAGCCGTCCCGTTGCCAGTGTCGGGTACCGCGATCAACTCCTGGAAGCGAGGATTGCCGTCGGCGTCGACGAGGATTCCGCCGGGAACGGCATTGTTGTCGCCGGCGTCGATGGCTGGCGACTCATTCTTCAGACGCAGGTTATCGTCGAAGGTGCCGGGAGAACCGTCGAGGCCGGAAAGGTTTACGAACTGCGGGATACCGTTGATGTTGCCCGTGCCCGGATAGACGGAGCTGCCTCCCACCAGGCTATAACGTACGTCGATGGTGACGCCAGTCTGGGACATAATCTGGGCCTCCTGACCAGTCCCACGGCTATCAGCATTGTCGTATAGAATGTGGTTAATGAGCGTCAACGTTAGGTTGTTGCCGGCGATGAATATCCCACCGCCAAAGATCCCCGCCTGGTTAGCGGCCATCGTGTTGTTGGCCATATTCAGACTGGACTGATTACTGAAGATGGCGCCGCCATAGCCGGTGGCCGTGTTTCCGCTAAAAACGCTATTGACCAGCAGCGGACTGCTTTCAAACTCATTGTACAGGCCGCCGCCGAGACCCACGGTTGCGTCATCGCCCGCGACGTTGCCAAGGAAGACGCCGCCGCTCAATGCCGGACTGCTATTCGAGGAATTAGCCATACCGCCGCCGCCGCCGGCGGTACGGTTGTTAATGAAGGTAACATTGGTCATTTGGGCGTCGCCGCCGTTGTAGTTGAACATGCCGCCGCCGCCCAGCTCGGCTCTGTTGTCCTTGAAAGTGACGTTATTCAGCAGGGGCTGGCCGTTCTCGTTGAACATACCGCCACCGGCGCCGGCGCGGTTGCCGACGAAAGTCACATTATTCAGCACGGGACTGCCATTGGCGTTTAGCATGCCGCCACCCTGGTCGTGCGGGGTTAACCCGTCGGCATCGCCGCCGGTGATGACCACACCGTCGATCACATAACCGGAAGCGACCGTACCACTTACGGTAACGCTGGCGCGGAGCACGTGATAGCTGTTATCGCCGTTGATGGTGAGCGTCACCCCGTCTGCATCGGTCGTGTCATTCCTGTCAATGTCGCCGCTCAGCACCGTCTTGTTGTTTACCGGGTCGCGCTGCTCGAGCGCTGTTTCCGTCCCGGCGAAGCCGCCGTAGATGGAGACGCCATCGGCCAATACATAGCTGTCGTCGCGGTCCGCGCCGAGCTCCAGCCTGTAAAGACCGCGCGCAACCCACATGTCATTACGTTGCCCCGCGGGCACCGCGGCCAGGGCAATCGATAAGCTGGTGTAGGCATCAAACCAAGACGTGCCGTCGTTGGCTCCTGTGGCTGCGTAATCGACATAGATGGTGGCCTGCGGGTCCGCCAGCGCGGGCGGTGCCCCTCTAAAGGGTAATAAGAGGGTGACCAGGACAAGAATGCCCAGTGATATTGGAAATCGCTTCATTGGGATATACCTCCACCGGCAGCGCCGTAAAAACTGCTGCTAGTGTAAACAAGCGATCTGAATCCCAACTGAATTCTGGGGTGGTAGATACTAGTGCGGGGCGAGCAGAGCGTCGACGCGTGTGAGCCAAAGGGTCGCGCCGGCAGCGCTGAAGAGTCGCCGGGCTTCGACGAGCTGCGAACGGTAGCGGTCTGGCGCCGCGCCGGCATGAATCGCGGCTTCGGCGCGGACCATCAACGTCTGCGCCAGCTCGATTTGCGCGCCGCTGTGGCGGAAGAGCTGTTCGCTCTTGACCAGATGTTCGTCGCTGCTGACGCTTTCACCGTTCGCAGCGGCCGCCTGGGCCAGAATGCGCTCGGCCCGCCCTATAGCCAGCCTCTGCTGTGCGGCGGCGGCAATCTGGCGTGCACTCAGCGCCAGGGTTCGTGCAGCCTGCACGTCGCCTCGAGCCAGGGCGATCATCGCCAGCAGCAGGCGGCCTTCGCGCCGGCAGAAATTGTCTTCCAGCTCGTCGCCGGCGGCAACGACGTTGGTGGCAGTCAGCTCGGCCGCTGACAGGTTATCCTGCGCCCACTGCCATAGCGCCAGGTGCAGTTCCGCTTGTGCGGCGATGACGTGACCTCCGATTGATCTGGCAAGCTCGATGGCCCCCTCCAGCTCCACCGCAGCCTCGTTCAAGCGCCCGCGCAGCGTGAGCACCCTGCCGAGATGATGGCGGGCGACGGCAACGGTGTAGGGGGCGCCTACCTTTTCCGCCAGAGCAACCGCCTCCCGCAATTCGCGCTCGGAGCGGGTCAGCGCTCCCATTTCGAAGGCGACTAGGCCACAATTGGTCATCTTGATGCTCAGCGCCCGTCGGTCGCCTAGTTTCTCTATAACGGCGCCAGCTTCCTCGTAGGCGCTATGCGCTGCGCCAAGTAAGCCCATGGCATAGAAGCCGTTGCCCTGGCTAAGGTGCGCCTGGGCTACGCGTCCCAAATCACCTGCTTCTATGGCAAGCGCCAACATCCGCTGGTAGAGTTCTATAGCTTCTTCCAGTTCTCCCATTTTGTGAAGACTACTGGCAAGGGCGCGGAATGCATCATATTCGACGATTGTGCCCTGCGCTTCGGCGCCGGCCCGGCGGGCGAGCTGCACGGCCTCGTGATGGCGGCCGCTCCAGTAATGGACATCGGCCTGGATTGTGAAGAGACGGGCGCGTTGTACACGCTGCTCACTGCCGCTACCTTCCAGGAGCGCTTCTGCCTCGGCAAGCCACTTCAGCGCACGCTCATACTCCCCGGTATCGCGCTCACAAAGGCGTGCGGCGGCCAGCAGGAGCCGTACGCGCTCATGGGGATTGGTTGCCAGGGCAAGAGCCTGCTCCAACTGAACTAACGCCTCCCTGCTCCTTCCCAGCCGCGGCAGAAGGAGGGCCATACCCTCGTAAAGGCGCAGGGCAAGCGCTTGCTTCGCCTCTCCTTCCGGAAACTGCGTCCATAAGGTCTGGACCAGCTCAAAATATCTCTCCGCTTCGGGGTAGGCAAACTGCTCCAGAGACCAGAGCGCGGCGAGCAATGCCCACGATGCCAGTTCGGTCGCGCCGGAGCTTCCGGCGCGCAGGTGCCGGGTGACGACCACACTCATCTCGCCTGGAACGGCCGGCACGTGCGCCACCAAGCTCCTGGCAGCCAGGCGGTGCAGCAGACGCCGGTGTGAAGGCGCCAATTCACCGTAGACAACCTCTCTGACCAGGTGATGGGTGAACGACCATCCGTCGTCGCCGTCGGCCCGGAGCCAGCCACGGGCAACGAGCGCTGCGAGTAGCGCACGCAGCCTCGCTTCGCCCACCTGTACCATGTTGCTCAGTGCAGGCAGCGTAATGTGTGTTTGTAGCACGGCGGCTGCCTCCAAAACGTCCCGTTGTAGCTCCATCAGGCGCCCGGCGCGCAGCAGCAGCGTCTCGCGTAACGTTGCAGTCAGTGGCAGGTCGGAAAGATCGGCTTCAAGGATGGCATCGCCAGCATGCCACGCGCCTGCGGTATCCTGATAGAGCCAGCCGGCGTCCATCAAACCATGCACCATTTCAGTAAGGTAGAGCGGGTAACCGGCAGTTAGTTCAAACAGGCGGCGGCTGAAGGGCAGCGGGTCGGCAAGAGGAATCACAGCGCGCACGGCGCTGAGGACATCGACGGCGCGCAGCGGCTGCAAGTTGAGCATAGAGTGCTTGTGAGACCCCACTTGCGGCCAGCCGTCGAGCCCGGCCGCTGCGCCTTCCTCCTCCGGGCGGAACGCAAGCAGGAAACAGCCGGGGCCCGCTCCGTCGAGAAACTGGTGAAGCAACGTCAGCGAGGCCTCGTCGGCCCATTGCAGGTCATCCAGTATAAACATGGTGTTGCTGCTCGCTGCCTGGCGCAGTGCGGCCAACAGCGCCTGGCGCAAGCGGACTTCCTCCGCATCGTGCTCGAGAGCTGAATAGGGCGGACAGCCGGGCCAGTGGCGGCGCAGTTGCGGAAGGCGCTGGGCGAGCGGCGCGCCAAGAGGACCCAGGCGCGCGAGTTCGCCGGCTGGTGGTGACTGGCCCAAATAAGATTCTACCCAGCGCATAATGGCCGCATAAGGCGCCTCACCGCGCTGTGAACCGCTCCAGAAGACGCTGGGAGCGTCTGCATCCCCCGCAAGGGAAGCGACGAATTCGCGCAATAGGCGCGTCTTTCCTACCCCTGCCTCACCGCTGATGAGTACCAGGCGCTGCCGCCGCAACCAGGCCTGGCGTAAACTGTCGAGATCGGCTTCCCTCCCCGCAAACGGCAGCTCGATTGACGGCTGTGGCCCGCCTTCCGCTGTCGCCCCGGCTATACCGAATGAGCCACTCCAGATGGCATCACGCAGCGCTCGCGTTTCTATTGAAGGTTCGACCGCCAGTTCTTCCCTCAGCAGCCGCGCATGATCCTCATAGGTCGTCAACGCTTCGGCGCGGCGGTCCTGCGCCGCATAGCTTTTCATCACCAGGCGCGCCAGGCCCTCGCGCAACGGGTCGAGCGCCAGCGCCTGATCGGCGACCGTCGCGGCAAGGCCATAATGCCCCAATTGCAGATAGCATTCGCCAAGCGCTGCCAGCCCTTCTAGATGCAGCTCACGCAACTGCAAGCGCCGAGCGAAGGCCCACTCGGCATAAGGAAGTTCCTGCAAGTAGTCGCCGCGATAGAGCGACCGGGCCCGTTCCAGTGCGTTCAGGGCTGCAGCCGGGTTGGCGCTGCGCAGGGCGCCCAAACCGCGCTGCGTGGCGTCATTGAATTCGTCGACGTCCACATCGCAGCTCTCGCTATGGAAGCGGTAGCCTGCCGGTTCCGTGAGCAGGTAGCGCGAGCGGCGGCCTCGTTTCAGCTCCGGTTCTAGCCAGCGCCGTAGCTTGCGCACGGTTGCCTGGAGATTGTTTGCGGCTGCCCTGGGCGTCAGGTGCGGCCAGACAAGCTCAATGATCCGCTCGGCGGGCACGTACGAATCACGTTCGCCGACGAGCATAGCCAGCACTTCTCTGGCGCGCTGGCTGTGTAGTGATTCGTGGAGCCCCTGCTCACCACGCCATACTTGCAGAGGGCCGAGCAGGCGAACAATAAGCCGGCTCATGGCCGGCCTCGCGACCCGCCCTGCAGGCATTGCGCCGGACTTCCCTCAGGACTGCACTTCTCGTTCACGCCAATCCCTACGCCAGAGCCCAACTGGCACTCTGGTTTGCTACCATATCATAAGGTCTGGCAAAGCGCCCTTATGCTATGATAGCAGGTGAGGCAAGGAACCGCTTCGCGCCCAGACGCGCGGCCGCTGTAACGCTTTTGCTTACGACAATAACTGGAAAGAATCAGATCACCATTCGCTCCCGGTTGGTCAGGCAGCTTAATCTTCAACCGGGCACACGGCTGGATTGGTCCATAGACGCTTGTCCATCGCGACCCACACTTCTCTGCCATCCCTTCCGAGCTCCTGCGACAGATACAACTGCCAGATAAGCAACTGAGTGGTGTTCGGTTGGGGGCCCGGTCACGGCGGCTGGCTGGCCGGGTTACCGCCTCCTCCGGCTGTGCCTTATTGGCGATCGGTATGCGGTTGGCGGGCCCATCATTCTCGTTTTAGAATCAGCCCATGTCACGTCAGCGCGCCCTCGCCCTCATGGTCATCTGTCTGCTGGCGGCGGCGGCGCTGCGCCTGCCCGGCCTTTCCACGACGCCGCCGGGGCTCCATTACGATGAAGCAGCGAATGGCGTGCTGGCCTCCGAGATCGGTTACGAGGGCGCCCGGCCCGTTTTCATCGCCAGCTACACGGGCAAGGAGCCGCTCTTCTTTTACCTGGCGGGGGGCATGATGCGCCTGACCGGCGCATCCGTCTTCAGCCTGCGCCTGACTGCCGCCATTATCGGCCTGCTGACCATCGCCGCCGCATACTGGCTGGGGCGCGCCATGCTGGCCGACCGGCGCGTGGCTGTGCTGGCTGCCGTCCTGCTCGCCGTCAGCTTCTGGCACCTGGTCTTCAGCCGGCTGGGCTTCCGCGCCATCAGCCAGCCGCTCTGGCAGGCGCTGGCGGCGGCCGCCCTCTTTCGTGGCCTGCAACGACCGCAGTGGCGCTGGTTTCTGCTGGCCGGTCTGTCTCTCGGCCTGACCGGTTACACCTACCTCGCGGCCCGGCTCTTTCCCCTGCCGCTGCTGCTGGCGCTGGCGCCCGTGCTGGCCGCCGGCCGGCGGCGCCTCGGCCAGCTCGCCGTCGTGGCTCTGGCTGCCCTGGTCGTCCTTGCGCCGTTGCTCCTCTATTTCGCCCGTCATCCCGACGCCTTCTGGGTGCGCATTGGTCAGGTTGCGCCGGACGCCGCGCTCGGCGTGGGCGAAAGCTATCTGCGCTCGCTGGGCATGTTTTTCCTGGCCGGCGATCCCTACTGGCGCTTCAACCTGCCCGGCCGGCCCCTCTTTAGCTGGTTCTGGGGTGGGCTGGGCCTTGTCGGCTGGCTCAGCCTCTTCTGGCGCTGGCGTCGCTGGTGGTACGACTGGCAGAAGGCCTCGGTTCTGCTCCTGCTGCTCGCGCCGCCGCTCATGCTGCTGCCCACGGCGCTGGCCGTGGGCGAGATCGTGCCCAGCAATCTGCGCGCCATCGGCCTCATCCCCTTTATCTTCTACCTGCCAGCGCTCGGCCTGCTCTTGCTGCTGCAGCAGCTGGCCGGCCTCTTGCGCCGCCCGGGGCTCGCCTTCGCCGAATCGCTGCGTCGCTTCACGCTCTTCGATGGCTACGAGCTCAACTATACCTTTCTCGCCCTGCTCATCCTGCTCCTGGGCGCGGCCAACACACAGCGCCTCTACTTTGACGAATGGGCCACGCGCGCCGACCTGTTCTACGACTCGGATGCCGACCTCGCCGCCGTGGCCCGCTTCCTGGACGAGGAGGCGCCGCGCACCGACCATCTCTTTGTCGCCGCGCGCCACTATCGCCATCCGACACTCGCCTTCCTCAGCGAGCGCTACGAGGAGATCCGCTGGCTGCCCGGCGGCGACGCGCTGCCGCTGCCCGCGGACGG
>CAZOGK010000061.1:0-7958 GCA_964579295.1 uncultured Ardenticatenaceae bacterium | reverse complement strand
CATCTCCTCGACGCCTGGGACACGCGCTGGAGCCAGATAGAAACGGATGCCTATCCCGCCGAGCAGTGGCAGGCCGGCGAGACCATCGTGCAGCGCATTGACCTGCCCCTGCCGGACGGCCTGCCGCCCGGTCGCTACCGCCTGCGGCTGGGCCTCTTTGCCGAGCAGGACGGCGCCCGCCTGCCGCGCCTGGACGACGCGGGCCGCTACGCCGGCGATTCCTTCTTCGTCGAGGATGCCCGCGTCGTGGCCGGCCCGCCGCCGCCCGAGCAGCCAGTTGCCCCGCGCGGCCCGGCTCAGGACGTGCGCCCCGGCCTCACCCTGCTCGGCTACGAGCGCTCTGACGCGGCGGTTGCGACGGGCGAGCCCCTGGCCCTCGCTCTCTGGTGGTGGGCCACCGAGCCGCAGGGGCCGCTGACCGTGCGCCTGGAGCTATACGGCAGCGCGCCCGGCGCACAATCCCCCGGCCGCCTCTGGATGAGCACAACGCCGGCGCGCGGTACCTATCCGCTCTCGCGCTGGGCGACGCCGGCCTTCGTCGTCGATCGCCTCGATCCCACTGTCCCCTTCGACCTGGAGGCGGGCAGCTACCGCCTGCAGCTGCGGCTGCTCGACGCTGCCGACCAGACGCTGCTCACGCGCGACCTGGGCGGCCTGACGGTGACCGCCTCGGAGCGGACATTCACGGCGCCGCCCCTCGACTATCCGCTGCAGGCGCTCTTCGGCAACGAGATCGCGCTCCTGGGCTATAATTGGGAGCAGACAGCGCCGGCCGGTCCAGCTCTGCAGCTGGTCTGGCAGGCCGCGCGCCAGCCGTCGGCGGCCTATTACGTCTTCGTGCACCTGCTGCGGCCGGACGGCTCCTGCTGCGTCTGGCAGAGCGACGCCATGCCGCAGCAGGGCGCCTACCCGACTGACCGCTGGCAGAGCGGCGAGGTCGTTGTCGATAGCTATCAGCTGACCCTTCCCGCCGATCTGGCGCCGGGTCCCTATCCGGTTGAGGTTGGCCTGTTCCTGCTGGAGTCGGGGCGACGGCTGCAGGTCGTCGTACCTGGCCTGGAGGAGGATGACGCTGTTGATCTGCAGCCAGTTGTCGTACCGTGATCTGGTGTCGCACACAGCGCAGCCGCAGGCGGCCGGCGCCTCGCAGACGCCGGCCGCTTCTTGGTACACTGCCTGATGATGTTTGAGCTGTGGCGGCGAAATCGGGGTCTGCTGCGCTGGCTGCGCCAGATGCGCCGCGGCTGGCTCGGCGTGGTCCTCAACGCCTGGCGCCACACCTTCACCGTGGAATCGTCGCTGACGGCGGCGGCCATCGCCTATTTCGCTCTCTTTTCCTTCTTCCCCCTGCTCGTCTTTACCACTCTCGTGGCCGGCACCTGGCTCAGTCCCATCCTCGACCAGAGCGAGATTATTGCCCAGTTTAACTTCCTGGCGCCTGCCCTGGGCTTCCTCCTTGAAAACCAGCTGCAGCGCATTGCCGGGCTGGAACAGCGCGTGACTGGCGTCGCCGCCCTTAGCCTGATCTGGTCGGCTTCCAGCATCTTCTACGTCATGACCCGTACCCTGGATCGCATCTGGAACGTCGTCAAGCGCCGCTCGCTCTGGCAGCATCGCGGCATGGCCCTGGTCAGCGTGCTGGGCATTAGCGGGCTGCTGCTCCTCACCTCCCTTATTCATGGCACGGTCGTCACCGTGGCGACACTCTTCATGCCCGCCCAGCTGGAATATCTCACCCGCTTCGGCACCCAGCTCGCGGCGGCGGCTGTTAGCATTACTCTCTTTGGCATCCTCTACCGCTTCTTACCCAATACCGAGGTATCCTGGCGCGATGTCTGGATTGGCGCGCTGGTCGGCGGCTTGCTCTGGGAGGTGGTCAAGCGCATCTTTTTCTTCTACGCCACCAACTACCTGGCCCAACCCAATCTCACCCAGCTCATCTACGGCTCGCTGGCCGCCGTCATTGCCTTTCTGGCCTGGGCCTACGTGAGCAGCATTCTGCTCATCTTTGGCGCCTACCTCAACGTCGGCTTCTACCAGCGACGGCTGCCGCCAGCAGAGGCAGCACAAACACCAGCAGCACGCCGCTAACGTGAGCCGCCGTCTGGTCGCCGCCCATCCAGAAGAGTCGCAGATGCCCGTAGACGACAACCGATAGCTGCGCCGCGAGCAGGAAGGCCAGGCCTCCCACCAGACGCCGGCCCGGCTGCCTTTCCAGCAGCAGCCAGGGGAAGGGCCAGATCGTGTACCAGATGCGGAAGGTGAGCGACGTCGCCAGATAGGCAAAATAGAGATCGGCAGCGCTACGCAGCGCCTCTCTACCGCGCCAGGCCCGCCACAGCAGCCCGGCCGCCAGCGCCACGAAGAGCAGCGTCGAAAGCAGGTCGAGCCGGTCAATATCGGGTGCAATCCCCTGGCTGTTCAGCACAAGCCAGATCGCCACCAGCGGCGAAAAGCCGATATTCTCCGTGGCCTCTGAGGCCAGCCGCTGCACCAGGGCGAACGGGGAGCCGAAAGGAACAAAAACCAGAGTCGCCAGCACAAGGCCGCCGGCAACCGTGCCCCCCAGCAGCAGCCGCCGCGCAGCCGCTCCCTGTTCGCGTCGCCACGCCCAGATGAACAGAAAGGGCAACGGCAGCAGCGCGGCCAGCTTGGTCAGCGGCCCGAGCAAGGCAATGAGCATGCCCGGAACGGGTCGCCGCGCCAGCACAGCCGTGCCCAGCAGCAGCCAGAAGATCATGAGGCTGTCGTTATGCCCATCGACGGCAAACATCAACAATAGCGCCGGGTTCCAGCCCCACAGCAGCGCGCGCGCCGCCCTTAACTCACGCTCCGGCTGCAGCCGCCAGATGAGCGCAGCGCCTCCCAGGTGGGCCGCCGTCGCCAGCCCTTTGAACAGGAACAGCGCCAGCAGCAGATTCTCGCCGCTGACGGCGGCGACGGCGCCGGCAACCAGCTCCCAGACCGGGCCATACGGGGATGTCTCGTCGGCCCATTCGCCGGCCAGCGCCAGGAATGGGTCGCCGGCAAACTGGTTGGGCGCTGCCGCCAGCGGGTTGGCGCCATAGACCGCCGTCAGGCGCCCGCGGATAAAATAGCGGAAGATGTCGGTGGCGTTGAGCGGGTAGACCAACAGAAGCGGTAGGGCCAATAGCGCCGCGCCGCCCAGAATCACGGTCAGCGACGGCGGCGAGGCCTGCACTGACCGATACGCGCCCAGATAGAAGCCATAGAGAAGGACGACCAGCAGGGCATAGCCGAGCCCCTGCCACAAAGAAGGGGTAAAGCTGCGCACGTCGAGCGTCGGTATCCGGCCGTAATTGGGCAGCAGCGGGAAAAACAGCGCAAAGAGCAGGTAGACGGCGAAGCTGAGGGCCGCCCACATTCGGAGGGACGGGAGCCGGCGCGCGGCGGTAGACATAAAACGGAAAGAGAACGGGCGTTAGCGAAAAACCTGGCTCAGGGGGTGCTGCTGCCGCACCACGTCCGGCCCCAGCGGCAGCACCATCGTCACCGTCGTGCCGGCCCCCGGCTTTGACTCAATGCGCAGCGAGCCGTCGATGCGCTCGGCCCGCTCCTGCATATTGACAAGCCCCAGGCTGCCGCGGATGCTGTAGCTGTCATTCACATCCTGCACGTCAAAGCCGACGCCGTTGTCCTGCACCTGCGCCACGAACAGGTCGCTCTCGCGCCAGAAGCGGACGTCGATCAGGGAGGCATGCGCATATTTGCGCGCGTTGCCCAGGGCCTCTTCGACGACGGAAAAGATGACGCCCTGCGCGCGCTCGTTGAGCATCTCCGTATGTTCCTCGCCCACCATGCGCACCGTCAGCTTATCGGTTTCGCGGATGCGGTTGATGACGGCCTCCAGCGCCGCCGCCAGCCCTTCTGTCTCCAGCAGCAGCGGCCGCAGCGTAAAGAGCATGCCGCGGATCTCCTGCGATGTCTCCCGCGCCAGCCGCTCAACTTTGTCCAGCTCTTCCACTGCCTGCTCCGGGTCGCGCTCGATCAGCGAGCGGATGAAATTGATGCGCATGGCAATGGCCGCCACGCTTTGCGTCGGCCCATCGTGCAGATCGCGGGCCAGCTCCTTGCGCGCGTCCTCGTCCGCCTGCACCATTCGCTGCTTCTCGGCGCGCAGATCCTGGTAGAGCTGGGCATTTTGCAGGGCGATAACGGCCTGGTCGGCCACCGAGTTGAAATACTCGAGCTGGCTGGCATGAAACTGCAGGCGGCGCGCGCTGCCCATGACCAGCACGCCGAATATCTGGAAGCCGGCGCGCAACGGGATGCAGACCACCGTCTCACAATCGCGGAAGGTCAGCAGCCGGCTCAGCGCCGGGTCGTCGTTCGGCGTATGGGAGACGGCGGGCTCGGCCGTCTCCAGCGCCAGGCCGATGATCCCTGCCTCACGCTCGATACGCACATCCAGGTCGTTGGGAATGAAGCTGCGCGTGGCGACCGGGACCAGCTGCTGCCTGTCGTAGAGGAAGACGGCCCCGGCAATGGCCCGCAGCGGCACCCCCAGCTCCTGCAAAACTTCGCTGCAGACGTCGAGGGCCGCTTCTACCACGCGCTCGAAGCTCAGCGTGGCCCGCAGCGTCGACGCCATATACTGCAGCAAGCGGGCCCGGCTGTTGCTGGCGCGGAGATGCTGGTACTCCTCCTGCACCTGCTCACGGGCGGCGACGCTGACCCACGTCCGCAAGCGGCCCGCTAGCAGCACCACGACAATAAGCAGGGTAATCAGGGCCAGACCGCTTATGAGGAGTGTGGGCAGCCAGTCGCGCATTTCCATCGCGCCGGCCGTGCTGAGGGCGCGGACGGCGGCAGCGACGAGCGCCAGCAGAAGGACGAGCGCTACAAACAGGAACAGGTAGAAGCGCAAAAATGCGCCACGAACGCGCTTGCCTAGCTGCTCAGCCATCGTATCGTTCGCGCCAGCCTGTCCTCTACTACTTCTTCTGCTCACGTTGATTATAGCCGAAAGTGGACTGGCGGAGCACAGCCTAAATGTCCTGCCTGGCCAGCGCCGCGGCGATGGCCGCCGCGGTCGCGCCGTTGTTCTGCAGCAGGGCGACGTTAGCGCGCAGGCTGCGTCCCTCACTCAGCACGGCAATTCGCTGCAGCAGCCACGGCGTCGTCGCTGCCCCGTGCACCCCGGCCGCCTCGGCTTCAGCCGTGGCCTGCTGGATGAGCGCTTCACTGGCTTCGCCGTCGAGCGCGGCCTCTTCCGGCGCGGGCACGGTAACGAGTATACCGCTTTGCAGGCCCAGCCGGCGCCGCGCCCGGATAGCCGCTGCCACCTCCTCGGCATGGTCCATGCGCGCGTCTACCGGCAGGCCGCTGCTGCGCGCGAAAAAGGCCGGCAGCTCGTCCGTGCCGAAGCCGATAACCGGCACCCCATTGGTCTCCAGCACCTCCAGCGTCAGGGGCAGGTCGAGGATCGATTTGGCGCCGCTGCAGACGACCGTCACCGGCGTTCGCCCCAGCTCGCTCAGATCGGCGCTGACGTCGTGCGGGCGCCCGCGATGCACGCCGCCAATACCGCCGGTGGCGAATACCTCGATGCCGGCCGCGTGCGCCAGCAGCATCGTCCCGGCGACAGTGGTCGCGCCGTCCTCCGACCGCGCCAGCGCCAGCGGCAGGTCGCGCCGGCTGCATTTGCGCACGCTACCGGGCGGGCGCTTCGCTAGATAGGCCAGCTGCGCTTCCGTCAGGCCCACCTGGACCGTCCCGCCCAGGATGGCAATCGTGGCCGGCGTTGCGCCGCCGGCGCGCACCGCTGCTTCCATGGCCCGCGCCGTCTCCAGGTTGGCGGGGTAGGGGAGGCCGTGGGTGATCACCGTGCTTTCCAGGGCAACGACCGGCCTGTGCTCCTGCAGGGCAGCAGCAATATCGGGATGAAGCTGCAGCGTGTCGGGCTCCATGACTAACACCATATCTTGATCCGATGCTATGTCAACTAAAGACGGCTCTCCGACTCATTCCCCGGCCAGAGAGCCAGCCCAGAGTTCCGCTTTTGTGTTAGAAACAGGTATAATTTCTCTGCTTCTGTACGAAAATGCCGGCCAGAATTCTGGCATGTTGTCACTGGACCGGCAATCGGTACCGGCAGTACACTGCGTCGCTATGACTACCGATCCGTTGGCCACACACAAGGCGCACCGCGACTTTGACCTGGCGCGCCGCCGCGCCTGGCGCGAGCGCTTGTCGGCTCGCCTGGGCGGCCGTGATGAGCATTTGCTGCCGTTCGCAGCCATCCGCGCCCAGCTCAAACAAAAGAACCCGCTCTACCAGGGTATCCTGTCTGTACCGCTGTCCCAGATCGCCGGCAGCGTTGGGCGCTACCAGGAGTTTACCCGCCAGTTCCTCCCCTTGCACGACAGCTTTCGCGACCGCTGGGTGCGGGTCGAATCGCTGGCGCTCTCGGGGCAGGGCTGGCCTCCACCCGAGCTTTACCGCATCGGCGAGGTCTACTTCGTCAAAGATGGCAATCATCGCATCGCCATTGCGCGCCAGATGAAGCTGGACGTCATCGACGCCCAAGTCTGGGCCTTTCCCTCCGAGGTAGAGCTGGGACCCAACGACCGGCTCGACGATGTGCTCATTCGCTTCGGTGAGCGACATTTCCTCGAGCAGACAAGGCTCGACCAGCTGGTACCCGACCATCAAATCAAGTTCACGACGCCTGGCCGCTATACCGAGCTGTTGGCCCAGATCGAGGAGCTGCGCGAGAAGCTGCAGCTGATTGACGAGGAACCGGTTACCGCCGATGATGCGGTCCTCGGCTGGTATGAGCTTGTCTATCTGCCCACCGTACAGATTCTGCACGACGCCCGCCTGCTGCAGGAGTTCGCCGGCCGCACCGAGGCCGATCTTTTCGTCTGGCTGTCTCTCATGCGCCAGCAGCTGGCGGAGCTGTATGGCGGCTATGACCGCCTTGAGGATCTGGCGCGCGCGCTGGCTGCAGACTACGGCGCCGGTCGCCTGGGAAAGCTGAGCCGGCAGGTGCGTCGCCTGCTTGGACAAGATTCCCCGGCGCCTCTAGAGTTACCCGATGAGCCGTCGTCATAGCCTCGCCCGTGGCTGAGTCGCTGACCCTCGCCAACCTGCATCTGGAAACCTTTGTCGCCTGCCGGCGCCAGTTCCAGCTACGTTATCGCGAGCACTTCCCCTGGCCTGCGCGCCCGCAGGACGAGGAGCAGCAGCTCGCCGTCCAGCGCGGGTTGCAGTTCCACCAGATGGTGCAGCGCCACTTTCTCGGCCTGCCCGTGGCGCCGCCGGGCGCCGACCCCCTGCTTGCCGAGTGGTGGCAGCAATTCCTTTCCTCCGGACCGCCGCTGCCGCCCGGTCTGCGCCTGCCGGAGCTAACGATCACCGTACCCCTTGGGGCCCACCTGCTATCGGGCCGGCTCGACCTGCTGATCCTAAACGAGGAAGGCGCTCATATCTTCGACTGGAAGACTGGGCGTCTACCCGACGAAGAAACGTTGAGAGCGAGCTGGCTCACCTGGCTCTACCCAGCGCTGGTCGTCGCCGCCGGACCGGCCCTGCACCCCACTGCCGAGCCGCTGCTCCCCGAGAACGTCTCCCTCACTTTCTGGTCGGCGGCTATCCCGGGGAAGCCCCTGCGGCTCGCCTACGACGCCACTATCCATGAGCGCGTCTGGCAGCAGCTACAGTCCGTTGCCGCCGAAATCGGCGCCCTCGACCGGGAACAGGCCATCTGGCCGTTGACCAGAGACCTGTCCATTTGCAGCGCCTGCCGTTACCGCGTGCTCTGCGGGCGCCAGTATGTCCCGGCGCAGCCCGGCGCCAGCCGCATCGCGGAAGATCCTCCAATCTACGACCTCGAGCCCGATCTTCCCTGATTCGCCGGCAGGCGTACCGGCCGGTCGTGGTCGCGAGGCCGGCCTGGGTAGGGACGAAAGCAGCTAGGCCGCCAGCAGATCCAG
>CAZOGK010000060.1:0-16243 GCA_964579295.1 uncultured Ardenticatenaceae bacterium | reverse complement strand
CCGACCTGTTCCACGACCTGGCGGCGCACCATCATCGCCGCGCCGGTCACCCAATCGACGTCGCTCGTCTCGTCGTCGGGCAAGTCCTCGGCGTAGTAGCGGGCCAGCAGCCGGCGGGGCGCCAGCGGCTGCAGCCAGGTGCTCTCGAAGAAGCCGGTCGCCACGGTAGGAAAGCGGCGGCGCGATGACTGCAGCGAGCCGTCGGGGTTGAGCAGCTGCGGCCCTGCCAGGCCAACGCCGGGATTGGCCTGCAGATAGGCAAGGAGGGCCGCGAGCGCGTCGCCCACGACCTCGGTATCGGGGTTGAGCAGGAGAATATAGCGACCGCGCGCCCGCTCCAGGCCGATGTTGTTGGCGGCGGGAAAGCCCACGTTTTCCGTCGAGGCGACCAGCTCCACCCAGGGGAAGTCAGCCGCCACCATCTCGGCGCTGCCGTCGCCGGAGGCGCTATCGACGACGATGACCTGCGTGGCAATGGCATCCCGGTGCGGCGCCAGCGAGAGCAGGGAGCGGCGCAGCAGCTCGCGCACGTTCCAGCTGACGATGATGACCGAAAGCTCTACCGGCATGGGCGCCTCACAGCCCCAGCCCAAAGAGGCGGGTGGCGTTGGCCGTCGTCTGCGCGGCCATCTCCGCCGGCTCCATCCCATGGAGCCTGGCCAGCTCGGCAGCGACCAGGGCGACGTAGGCCGGCTCATTGCGCTGGCCGCGGTGGGGGTGCGGGGCCAGGAACGGTGCGTCGGTTTCCACCAGCAGCCGGTCGCGCGGGGCGGCGGCGGCAATCCGGCGCAGCTCGTCGCTCTTTTTGAAGGTGAGCGGCCCGGTGAAACCCAGATAGTAGCCGGCGGCCAGCGCCTGCGCCGCTATCTCCGGCGGCGCGGAGAAGGAGTGGAGCACGCCCGGCTCCGCCTTTCCGGCCAGCGGCGAGGCGAGCAGCAGGCGTATGACGTCCGCGCCGGCTTCGCGGTTATGGACAATGACCGGCAGCGACAGCTCGGCGGCCAGCGCCAACTGGGCGGAGAAGGCGGCGTGCTGCACGTCGTGAGGGGTGCGCTCCCAGTGATAATCGAGGCCAATCTCGCCGATGGCCACCACTTTCTCGTGGCGCGCCAGGCGGCGCAGCGGCGCCAGCCAGCTCTCCTGCCAGCCGGCGGCGCTGTTGGGATGCACGCCGACGGCGGCGTAGACAGTCTCGTAGCGCTCAGCCAGGGCCAGCACGGCGGGCGCATTGTCCAGGTCGAGGGCGGGCACGATAATGCGGCCCACCCCGGCGGTGGCGGCGCGCTCGACAACCTGGTCCCGCTCTTCGTCAAAGCGCTCGAAGTCGAGATGGCAGTGGGTATCGACCAGCATCGCGCCCGCCTCAGGCCGGGGCGGGACCGCCCTCGTCCATCCAGTGGTCGGGCATCTGCACACAGACGGCCTCGCCGCGGGCGCAGGCTTCGTCGCCGGCGTACAGGGTGGAGGCAACGACCACCTTGCGCCCCTTCACTTCTTTGACCTGGGCGCGCACGGTCAGCGGACCGTCGATTGGCGTCGGCCGCAGGTAGTCAACGTGCAGCGAAGCAGTGACAAAGCGCAGCGGCGGCTGGCTACCCATCTCCCGGTCCGCGGCGCGGTAGGCGGCGGCCGCGGCTGTGCCCGTGCTGTGACAGTCAATCAGCGAGGCAATCAGGCCGCCGTAGACGTAGCCGGGAATGGCTGTGTGGTAAGGGCGCGGCTGGAAGCGGGCTACCGCTTCGTCCCCTTCCCAGAAGCTGCGGATGTGCAGTCCGTGCTCGTTGAGGCGCCCGCAGCCGTAGCAGTGGGCAACGTGGTCGTCGTAGTAGTCCTGGAAGGCAAGTTTGTCCATGTTTGGTCTCAAGCGGTAGGTCGGCTTTGTTACCCGACGATCGGCTTTGTTACCCGACGGCTCAAGTCGTCAGCTTGAAAAGCTGACTTACCTTCGTCTTAGCGCAACCCGGCGAGCCGCAGCCCATCGGCCAGGATGTCGTCCAGCCGCTGCTCCTGGGTGGTCTCGCCGTAGACACGGATGATCGGCTCGGTGCCGCTGAAGCGGATCAGCAGCCAGCCGCCGTCTTCCATGATGAACTGGTGGCCGTCGATGGTGCCGATTTCCGTGACCTTGAGCCCGCCCAGCGTCTCGGGACGTGCCGTCGCGACGTTGTTCAGGATTTCGGCCTTGCGCTCCTGGTCAAAGGTACTGTCAACCCGCTTGTAATAGTGCGGGCCAACCTTCTCGAAGAGCAGGTCCAGCAGCTGCGACGGCTTTTTGCCGGTCTGCACCATCATGTCGAGCAGGTAGAGGCCGGCGAGAATGCCGTCACGCTCCGGTACGTGGCCGCGGAAGGCATAGCCGCCGCTCTCCTCGCCGCCAATCATCGCGTCCACTTCCATCATCTTGGGGGCGATATACTTGAAGCCGACGCCGGTCTCGTGGACAGGAACGTCGTAGAGGGCAGCCAGCTTGTTGAGCATCTTGGTGGTGGAAATCGTCTTGACGATGGGCCCGCGCTCGCCGCGCACCTCCAGGAAATAGTAGCCGAGCAGGCCATAGACGCGGAGCTGGTCGATAAAATCGCCGTTCTCGTCGCCAAAGCCGACGCGGTCGGCGTCGCCGTCGTTGATAATCGCCACGTCGGCGCCCAGCTTGCGCACAAAGCTCAGACCGTGGTCCACGTTGGGCGGGATAGGCTCTGGCCGGCTCATGTAGGGGAAGAGTGGGTTGTGCTCGTTATGCACCTCGATGATTTCCGTCTTGCCGCCGCCGAGAAGGCGGGGGAACCAGCCGGCGCCGTTGCCCCACATGCAGTCTACCAGGACACGGTAGCCGGCGTCCTGCAGCGGCTGAAAATCGACCAGCCCCTGCAGCAGCTTAATATAGTTGGGGGCCGGGTCAAAGACCTCGACCGTTCCGTCGCCGAGGGCGTCGTCCAGTCGTCTTGCCTGTACGCCGGCAACGTCCGGCGGGATAAAGCGCTCAATCTCCTTGAGCTTGTCCGGGGGAATGGCGCCGCCGCGTGGGTCGCGCACTTTAAAGCCGCAGTCGTGCGGCGGGTTGTGGCTGGCGGTGATGTTCACGCCGCCGCCCGCGCCCTTATTGTGCACCGAGAAAGAGATGGCCGGCGTCGGCGTAGCGTCCTGCGTCAGCCAGACGTGAATGCCGTTGCCTGCCAGCACCTCGGCCGTGGCCTTGGCGAAGTCGCGCGCCTGGAAGCGCTTGTCGTGGCCGATGACCACGCCCTTTTCGGCCAGGCCGCGCTGCTGCAGATAGGCGGCAAAGCCCTGCGCCGCCCGGCGTACGCTGTCGAAGGTATAGTCGGCGGCGATGCGCCCGCGCCAGCCGTCGGTGCCAAACTCGATCTGGGTCATGTATGTCTTCCTCTCCGTGTCCAGACCTGACAGCTCTTGGAAAGCTGTCAGGTCTTGTTAAGGCTCGCTACAACGGCGTACCGCCATCTTTCAGCATCTGGATATCGGCGTCGACCATCATCCGCACCAGCTCGCGGAAGGAGACAGCCGGCTCCCAGCCCAGCTCGCGCCCGGCCTTGCTGGCGTCGCCGACAAGCAGGTCCACCTCGGCCGGCCGCATGTAGCGCGGATCCTGCACCACGTAATCGCGCCAGTCGAGGTCGACGTAGCTAAAGGCCTCTTCAAGAAATTCAGAGACGGCGTGGGTCTCGCCGGTGGCAACCACGTAATCGTCCGGCTTCTCCTGCTGCAGCATGAGCCACATGGCGCGCACGTAGTCTCCGGCAAAGCCCCAGT
Organism: uncultured Ardenticatenaceae bacterium; assembly: GCA_964579295.1. Lineage (GTDB taxonomy): Bacteria > Chloroflexota > Anaerolineae > Promineifilales > Promineifilaceae > JAAYYY01. The sequence goes on along the minus strand of CAZOGK010000060.1, from coordinate 12,475 downwards.
CGCGGCGGGCGTCGAGGTTGCCCAGCCGCAGTTCGCTGGCCATGCCCAGCTTGATTTGTGCCACGTGGTGCGTAATCTTGCGCGTGACGAACTCCAGGCCGCGCCGGGGCGACTCGTGGTTAAAGAGAATGCCCGACGTGCAGTGCATGCCGTAGCTTTCGCGGTAGTTGACCGTAATCCAGTGGCCGTAGACTTTGGCGACGCCGTAAGGGCTGCGCGGGTAGAAGGGTGTCTCTTCGCGCTGCGGCACCTCGCGTACCTTGCCAAACATCTCGCTGCTGCTGGCCTGGTAAAAGCGGATGGAGGGATCGACAATGCGCACGGCGTCCAGCAAGCGCGTCACCCCCAGCGCCGTGACCTCGCCGGTAAAGACCGGTTGCCCCCACGAGGTCTGCACAAACGATTGGGCGGCCAGATTATAGATCTCGTCGGGCCGGTGCTCCTCGAGGATATGCACCAGCGAAATCTGGTCCAGCATGTCGCCGGAAACCAGCTCAATTTCATCCTGAATGTGGGCGATGCGGTGGAAGTTGACGGTGCTGGTGCGCCGCACCATGCCGACCACCCTGTAGCCCTGCTGCAACAATAGCTCGGCCAGGTATGAGCCATCCTGACCAGTTATTCCCGTAATCAGTGCTGTAGGCACACTATCTCCTCTTGTCCGTGTTCTCCGGTGGCTGAGCCGGGCCGGGGCAAATCGACAGGCCGGCATCGGTTGGCGCTCTCTTCGCGCCGATGATTATAGCGAAGGGAAAACGGCGGGCAAGCTCACGCGGCCAGCCAGCTTGCTCGTATCCGCAGTGACCGGCACATCCGGAGCGCCGGTCACTGCAGATTGAGGGTTTCGGCCCGCCTGCTTCTCCCCTGCGCTATATCAGGGCAATACGGGCAGATAGACTCGATAGACCTCATCTACCAGCAGCAGCCGGATAGGAACCGTGGCCGGCGAGCCAGCCGCCTCCGGGGCCGCGATGGTCAGCAGCGATTCGTGGCTGCCGGGCGGCAGGCCGTTGGCGGCGACGGACACCGTGACCAGCGCCGTCGCGCCGGGCGGCACGCTGCCGCTGGTTGGCGAAGGCAAGAGCAAGAGCGGGCCGCCGCCGGCGCTGGCGCTAAAGCTGTAGGGCGCCGTGCCGGGATTGCGTAGCTCGATGGCCAGGCTGAGAGCCAGCGGCTGCTCGGAAGTTGCGGCGAGCAGCACACGCGGCGACGTATCAACGTCGAGCACGGCGCCTACCGGGTTCTTGGGCATCCCTGCCAGCGCGCTCTCCGCTGGCCGGCCCTGCACCGCGTAGAAGCGCATCTGCTCGCACGGCTCGTAATAGGAAGCCTGGTTAAAGTTGAGGTTAAAGACGAACATCGGCCCCATCCACGGCATGTGGGCGTCGGCGTAGGTGAAGGCGCCCTGCAGATTGGCCGCCTGCTCCGCCTCGCTAACGAGCTGCCACTGCCGGCCCTGGAAGGAAGGATGCGACAAGCAGTCGGCCGGCGGCGTCACAATCCAGCCGAACTCCGTCGCCCAGATTGGCTTATCGGCATAGCCCTCGGCCGCCAGGATCTCGTGAATCTTCTCGACGCCGCGAAAGCAGAAGCCGTTGTCACAGTTTTGGTCCGGGTTGCCGCTGGGTATGTCGGGCGCCGCGTCGTAATTGGCGCTGTAGCCATAGGGATGGTAGCCAATGGCGTCGGCGCAGGCGGCGCCGCCAGCGGCAATGAACTCGCGCAAAAATTCGCGCTCGTCCTGGTAGGCGCCGTTGTGCCCGGCGTGTCCCTGCCAGTTGCCGGTGACGCGGCCCACCGGGGCCAGGCCGGCGGAGACGACGGTCGCCTGCGGATCGTGGGCGTGGATGGCCTCGGCGGCGCCGCAAAGGACGCGGGCGTAGTCGGCGGCCACCGGCGGCGCTGCCCAGCCGTAGGAGGCGTCCAGGTTCGGCTCGTTGCCGATTTCGTAGGCTTCGATGTAGGCGCCCTGGCTGGCGGCCATGCCGGCCAGCTGCGCCCGCAGCGCCGCCAGCCCGCTGTCGCTGGCCGCGGCCGCGGTGGCGTCTACGCGGATGAGTACGTGCAGCGGCAGCCGATAGCCCGGCGGGCCGAACAGCTTAATCCAGTCAAAGCCCATCGCCTGCAACCGGGCAACGTCCACGCCGGCCACGTTAAAGCCATAGCCAAGATGGGGCGTCGTGGCAGCGCGCGTGGCGAGCGCCGGCGCGAGCAGCAGGCAGACAATCAGCAACAGAAGCAGCAGCGTCCATCGTCTAGGCAAGGAATTCCTCCAGTTCTGCCGCGCACTGCCGCACAAAGTCGGGCGCCCAGCGGCTATAGCGCGGATGGTCAGAGCGGCCGGCGATGTAGCAGGCCATTAGCAGCGTGCGGGCGCTGCCAAACGTGGGCAGCAGCCGCTCCTCGGCCGCGGTCAGCGGGCGCAGCTCGCGGTATCCGTCCAGGTGTGCAGCGCGCAGCCGGGCAGCGTCCGGGCGGCGGCGGAAATACCAGTGAGTCACGGCCAGGTCGTAGAGATAGTGGCCCCAGCCGCAGTCGTCAAAGTCGATGGCGCGCACCTCGCCCTGGTGGTGCAGGATGTTACTCTGGTGCAGGTCGGCATGGATGAGGCCGAAGCAGTCCTCGCCCGTTCCCAGGCTTTCCATCGCCGGCTGCAGCCGCTCGCGCGCCCGCCGGAAGAGCGCGCGCGTTGGCCGGTCCAGCAGCGGGCCCGCGTGGCTGAAGGCCTGCGCCGTTATCCGCGCCATATCGCCGTCGAGGCCGGCGCGGCGCTCCCACTGCACACTGGGGCGCTGCAGCCCCGCAAGCTCGGCGGCGTGCATCTGCGAAAAGTTGTGCAGCAGAGCGGTGAAGCGGCCGACCCGGCGCATGCCCGCGACAGAGAGGCGCCGGCGCATGAAGCGGCCACTGACCCACTCATTGAGCATGAAATAACGCTCGCCGGGAATGTCCGCCGCCGCAGCCTGCACGACAAAGGCGCCGTCACGGGCGGCGACCGGCCGCGGCACGCCCAGGCTCGTCTTTTCGCGCAGCAGGGTCAGGTAAGCAGGCTCGGCCTCCAGTTGTTGCGGCAGCCGCCAACCGGGCAGGCTGGCGCGCAGCGCGTAGCGCCGGGTCTCGCCGTCGGCGGCCGTGGCCGCGACGCCAAAAGTGGTATTGTGGCCGTGATGTAGCGGCCATAGCCGCTGCACGCGCAGCGGGTAGGCGGCCAGCGCCTCAGCCGCAAGGCGGCGCAGGCGGCGTACCTGGCCCGCCGTGGTTAGGGACTCGTACTCTCTCATCGGTGCGGCTACCTCTCATTTCTCCCGGCCGGGCATGCCCGCCGGGGCGGCATTATAGCGCCCTTTGCGGACCGCGCGCCATAGGCCAAATAGCGGCAAACAGGTTATAGTGGACGGCGGCGCAGAGCCTGGGCCGCGGCAGCGCCGGCCCGGTAGGCAGAGGAACGTTATCTATGAGCCTGGAAATGGGAATCGTCCTGGCCGTCTTGCTGGCGGCTGTCCTTCTTTTCATCACAGGACTGATTCGTGTCGACATCGTTGCCCTGGGCGTCGCCGTCGCGCTGGCGGTAAGCGGCGTCCTCACCGCCGCCGAGGCGTTCTCCGGCTTCTCCAACCCGGCGGTGCTGACGGTGGCCGCTCTCTTTGTCGTGGGCGGCGCCGTGCTGCAGACAGGGCTGGCCGGCATAATCGGGCGGCGCATTCTGGCGGTGGCCGGCACCGACGAGCGGCGGCTGACGTTGGTGCTGATGAGCGCCGTCGCCCTGATGTCCAGCTTCATGAGCACCACAGGCACGGTGGCGGTCCTGCTGCCGGCTATTCTCGTCGTCGCGCGCAGCGCCAATATTCCGCCCTCGCGCCTGCTCATCCCCCTGTCGTTTGGCGCCATGCTCGGCGGCAGCAGCACGCTGATTGCCACGCCGCCCAACCTCATCGTCAGCGACCTGCTGCAAAGCGAAGGAATGGCGCCCTTTAGCTTCTTCAGCTTCACGCCTATGGCCCTGGTTCTAACCATTTTGGGCATCGCCTACATGCTGCTGGTCGGGCGGCGGGTGCTGCCGACGACCGTAGCCCGCCACGAGGGGCAGCGCATCGAGACGCCGGAGGAGCTGCTCAGCCGCTACCGGCTGCCGGAGAATATGTTCCGGCTGCGCGTGCGCCGCGGCTCGCCGCTGGTTGGCGAGACAATTGGCGGCGCCGGCTTCGGCGAGCGCTACCGCGTCACTGTTCTCGACGTTTTGCGACGCGTCGAGCCTCGGCCGCGCTTCCGCCTGGGCGGCGAGCCGACCGCGCGCCGGCTTGACGAGCTGGATAGGCCGGGCCATGAGCGGCGTTCGGTGGAGACCGCCGCCGACACGCTGCTGGAGGTAGACGACGTGCTGCTGGTGCGCGGCGAAGGGAACGACGTGGGCCACCTGGCGGCGTCGTGGAACCTGGGCGTGCAGAAGGCGACGGCCGCCGACGAGGAGGCGCTCATCGACGAGGAGGCCGGCGTCGCCGAGCTGATTCTGCCGTCGCGCAGTGGGCTGGTCGGCCGCTCGCTGATCGAGCTGCGCTTTGGGCAGCAGTATGGGCTGACGGTGCTGGACGTGCAGCGGCCGGGCGAGCCGCGCGGGACCGCCCGCCCGGACTTCAAGCAGCGCAAGCTGCAATTTGGCGACACGCTGCTGGTGCAGGGGCCGTGGAAGAGCATCATCGCCCTCAAGGAGCGGCGGCGCGACTTCATCGTCACCGGCCAGCCGGAAGCGATGCTCGCCGCGCCCAACCGCGACAAGGCGCCCATCGCCTTCGTCATCTTTGTCGCCATGATTGCGCTGATGATTGTCGATGTGCTGGACATTACCACCGTCGCCTTCCTGGCGGCGCTGGCCGTCGTGCTGACCCGCTGCCTGACCGTGGACGAGGCCTATGAGGCGATTAACTGGCAGAGCATTGTGCTGATTGCCGGCATGCTGCCCATGAGCCTGGCCCTGGAGAAAGTGGGCCTGGTTGAGGCGGCGGCGCGGCTGCTGCTGGAGACGCCGGGCGGCCAGAGTCCCCAGGCGGTGCTCACCGGCCTCTTCCTGCTGACGGCCATCTTCACGCAGATTCTCTCCGGCACGGCGACCACCGTGGTCATTGCGCCCATTGCCTTGACGGCGGCGCGCGGCCTGGGCATCCAGCCGCAGGCCTTCCTGATGGCCGTGGCCGTGGCCTCGTCGCTGGCCTTCGCCAGCCCCGTCGGCTCGCCGGCCAACACGTTGGTGATGGGCGCCGGCAACTACCGCTTTGGCGACTACGCCCGCGCCGGCGTGCCCCTCATTCTCGTGTCGATGATTGCCAGCCTCCTTCTCCTGCCCCGGCTGTTCCCCTATTAACGACCCCAAAGAGCGGTCAGTCTCGGGAATCCCGACAGGTCTCACGAGACCAACGGCGCGGGGCAGGCTTGCCCCCTACCGCCCGGCGACGCTGCGCCTTGTACCCGGTACCTTGCATCCTGCACCCCTGCCACTCGCCATTTGCCTTTCGCCACTCGCAACTCCCCCCCTGCTCCCCTATAATCCCAGGCCATGAAGCGCTCCCTGTTGTTTGTCGTCGCCACGCTGCTCTTCTTCTACCTGGCGCTGAGCAGCCTGCACGACGACAGCCCCACGATGGACGAGCAGAACCACCTGGCGCGGGGGCTGGCTTTCCTGCGCACCGGCGACCCGCGCCTGAGCGTGGAGCACCCGCCGCTGGTCAACGGCCTGAGCGCCCTGCCCCTGCTGACCATGCCGGAGATCCGCCTGCCGCTGGACGATGTGAGCTGGGAGCAGGGTGAGTGGTACCGTTTCGCCGACCTGCTGCTCTGGGAGTACAACCACGACGTCACGCGCATAATCTTCCTGGCGCGGCTGCCCATTGTCTTCCTCGCTATCGGCCTGGCGTTGACCGGCTACCGTTTTGCCCGGGCGCTGTGGGGCGCGCCGGCCGGGCTCTGTGCCTACGCGCTGCTGCTCTTCGACCCGAACCTGCTGGCGCACGGGCGCTACACGACGACCGACCTGGGCGGCGCCGCCTTCCTGCTGTTGGCGACCTACCTGCTCTGGCGCGCCTGGCGCCATTCGGCCTGGTCGTGGCGGCGGCTGCTGCTGGCCGGCGTCGGGCTGGGGCTGGCCTTCGCCAGCAAGCTGTCGATTCTGCTCTTTGCGCCTATTTTTGTCGTGCTCACCCTGCTACCGCTGTGGGCGGACCCGTGGCATGGCGCAGCGGCTTCGCGCCGGCGTTTGCAGGTCATCGGCGCCGGCCTGATTAGCCTGCTGGTCGTCTGGCTCAGCTACGGCTTCCAGTGGGGCCCGCTGCGCTTCCAGAGCGCGACGCTGACCGCCGCGGGCCAGCCAACCGGCGCCTTGGGCCAGTTACTGGCCCGGCTCGATGGCCTGCCGGGCCCCATGCCCACCTTTTGGGCGGGCGTGGAACAGGTGCTGACCCTTAGCGGCGGCGGCCGCCCTTCCTTCCTGCTAGGTGAAACGTCGGTCGACGGCTTCATCACCTATTTCCCGGTCGCTTTCCTGGTGAAGACCCCGCTGCCCGCGCTGCTGCTCTGCGCGCTGAGCCTGTATCTGCTGGCGCGGCCCGGCGCCCCGGCCCGCGACCGGCGCCGCGCTCTCTTTCTGCTGCTGCCGGCGGCGCTCTACTTTGCCGCCAGCACGCAAAGCGGGCTCAACGTTGGTTACCGCCACCTGCTGCCCGTGCTGCCCTTCTTCTATCTGCTTATCGCCGGGGGGCTGGCACGCCTGTGGCGCGCGCCGCGCCCCCGGCTGCGCTGGCTGGCGGTCGCGGGCGTGGCGTCGCTGCTGTTAGCGACGCTGGCTATCCACCCCCACTACCTCAGCTATTTCAACGTGCTGGCGGGCGGGTCGGCCAACGGCTACCGCGTGCTGGCCGATAGCAACGTCGACTGGGGCCAGGACATGGTGCGCCTGCGCAGTTGGATGGCCGAGAACGGCGTGGACGAGGTCTATCTCTCCTGGTTTGGCACGGCCGACCCGGACTATTACGGCATTCGCTACAGGCCGCTGCCCGGCCTGCCACGCCACTTTGACCTGTGGTGGGATGTACCTTTCGACCCGGCCGCGCCGCCGCCCGGCGTCTATGCTATCAGCGCCAGCAACCTGTGGGAGCTGCCGCTGCAGGAGGAGAAGGTCGTCTTCCCCTGGTTCCGCGCCCGCGCGCCGGACGACCGCGTGGCCTACTCGATTTTGATATATGAAGTGGAGTAGCGGCGCCAGCCGGCGCGCCTTTCTGCCGGCGGCCACGGCCATCTTGCTGGCGGCCGCGCTGCTGCGGCTGGCGGCGCTGCACGACGTGCCGCCGGGGCTGGCCCAGGACGAGGTGCTGGACGCGGACATCGCCGGCTTCATCCTGCAAGGCCACCACGCGCTTTTTTTCCGCGAGGGCTACGGCCATGAGCCGCTCTACCATTATTGGGCCGCGCTCATACGCCTGCTCCTGGGCGACAACGTGCTGTCGGTGCGGCTGCCCGCCGTCTTTCTCGGCCTGCTGCTGGTTGCCGCGGCCATGCGTTGGGCGCGGCGCGACTATGGCGCGCTGGCGGCGCTGGTCGCCGGGGCGGGGCTGGCCGTCTCCTGGTGGCCGATCATCTTTAGCCGTATCGGCATCCGGCCCATTGCCGCGCCGCTCTTTCTCGTCCTGGCCGTGCTCGCCTGGCCGCGGCGGCCCTGGCTGGCCGGGCTGCTGGTTGCCGGCGCCATCTACAGCTATACGGCTGCCCGCTTTATCTTCGTGCTGCCGCTGCTCTTTGCGCTCTATCTGCTCGCCACTCGCCCCAGGGGGCCGGGGCGCTGGCGCAGCGTGCGCGCGGCCGCCGTCGTCTTCCTCGTCGCCTTTGCCTGTTTCCTGCCGCTGGCGCTCACCCTGCGCGCCGACCCGACGCTGCAGCAGCGGGTGGAGCAGCTGGGCGGGCCGCTGGAAGCGTTACGCGCCGGCGACGCGGGCCCGGTGTGGCAGTCGACGCTGGCAACATTGGGCGTCTTCAGCATCGCCGGCGACCCGCGCTGGACCTACAGCATTCCCGGCCGGCCCCTCTTTGCGCCGGCGACGGCGCTGCTCTTCTACGGTGGGTTGGCGCTGGCGGCCGCCCGCTGGCGGCGCCCGCGCTATGCCCTGCCGTTGCTCTGGCTGGCAATAACCCTGCTGCCCAGCGCCCTGACGCCACAGGCGCCCAGCACCGTCCGCCTCGTCGGCGCCATGCCCGTTGTCTACCTGCTGCCGGGGCTGGCCGCCAGCGGGCTGTGGCGGGCCGTGCAGCAGCGGGCAGGCGAGCGGGCCGGCCGCTGGGCGGCGGCGCTGGCCGTGGCCGGGGTCGCGCTCCTGCTGCTCAACGCCGGCCGCACGCTACGCGACGGATTTCAGAGGTGGCCGGCGGCGGTGGAGACGCGGCTGAGCTACCAGACGGCGCTGCTGGAGATAGCCCGCCACTGGGATGGGCAGCAGGAGGCAGCGGCTCTCGTCGTCGCCGACGCCTATTTCGAGCCGATTGACGCCGACTCGCTGCGGCGCAACCTGGGGCGCCCACTGCCGGCGCGCTGGATTCAGGTCGGCCCGGACGTAACCGGTGCGCTCGTCTGGCCGGCAGAGACAGCGAGCCTGCTCTACCTGCCGGAATACGCCGGCGCGCCGGCCAAGTTGCTGGCCCTGGCTGGCGCCGGCGCCGAGCCGGCCTACCGCAGCAGCCGGGCGCCGGCGTTCGCCGTCTACCCGCTGCCGCCGGAACCGCCGCCCCCGGGACGGTCGCTGGACGTGGCCTTCGCCGAGAGCATCGCCCTCACCGGCTATACGCTGGACGCGGGCCCGGAGGCGGCCGCGCCGTTGGTGACCTATTGGCGCGTGCTGGCGCCGCTGCCGGCGGACCTGGCTATCTTCGTCCATCTGCTGGACGCCGGCGGCAACATCATTGCCCAGCACGACGCCTTTGACGCTGCGGCGGCGCTGCTCCGGCCGGGGGATCGCGTCGCCCAGCTCCACCCGCTGCCACCGGAGCTGCTGGGGCAGGCGACCATCCGGCTCGGCCTCTACCGCCGCGGCGATGGCATGCGGCTGCCCCACGACGGCGGGGCGCCCGCCGACGCCCTGCTGCTGCCCGCCGATGGCTAGGCGTAGGCCATTCGTCTGACCCCAACCGGCCGCACATGCGGCGGCTTTCGCGGATTCGCGCTACAATCGCCCGCGTGTCGTAACGCGCTACATGCCGTTCCACCATTACCTATTGCTGGAGGATTACCATGCAACGAACTGCAATCACCTGGAGGCGCTCGCGCCTTCTCCTGTTAGGGCTGGCGCTGGCTATCTGCCTGCTGGCGCTCTTTTCCAGCCTGCTCTACGCGCAGGAGCAGGACGGCGCCGGCGATTCCACCCGTGAGTTCAACTTCCGCATGCCCACGGCGGCCGTGCTGGAAGCGACCAAAGAGGTCAGCCGCTCTAGAGCGCCGGCTGGCGCCGAGCTGCGCTATACCATCCGCCTGCACAACAGCGGCGAGAGCAGCCTGGCCGAGGTTCAGCTAACGGAGTCGCTCGACGCCGGGCTGGCCTACGTGCCCGGCTCGCTGGTAGCCCCGCAAGGCTCCGACTTCGCCATTGATGGCAACGTGATTTCCTGGTCCGGCGCGCTGGTGGCGGGCGAGGAGGTTGTGCTGAGCTACGCGGCCACAGTCGCCGAAGGGGCCAGCCCGGGCGAGTCGCTGCGCAGCACGCTCGTCGTCGCCGGCGGCAACCAGGAAGTCAGCGAGACGATCCTGACGGTTGTCGCCGACGCCGCCGATTCAACGTCCTACCTGCCGCTGACGTCCTTCATCCGCGAGCCGGTTGTGCCCGGCATTACCCTGACCGCTTCGCTGCCCAACTCACAGAACCAGTGGACGTTGAGCTGGATCGTCGCCGGCGGCGACGTTGGCGACATCACCGGCTTCCTGGTGCACGAGACACAAGACCCGACCTTTGCCAGCTATGACACCCATAGCCTGGCGGCCAACGTCAACAGCCTGCCCGTGCAGCACGACGCCGGCCCGGACAATGTCTATTATTACCGCGTGGCCCCGGTCGGCCCGTGGGGCGATTCCGACTACTCAGATGTCGTGACCGTCGTCGGCAACTATTTCGACGACTTCAGCGATCCCGATTCAGGCTGGGGCATGCGCCGCACCTCCTATCTGGAGGAGACGTTCGTCTACTACCTGAACGGCGAGCTGGTCACGTTGGTCGCCGACCGCTGGGACTGGGTAGTAGGCAGCCCGCTGCGGCCGGCGCCAGCCGTGCCCTACGCTATTGAGTACCGCGCGCACGTGCACGACGCCTCCAACCTTGTCTCCGGCGGCGTCGTCTATGGCGGAGATTGGAACGGCGAGGCCTGCCCGGACCCGGGCAATATCTACGAGACGAACAACTGCTTCAACCAGTTCTACACGCACAATTACATCTTCTATGGGCCGTTGAAGCTGCTCTGGGAGAAGGTGAACGAGCTCTACTGGTGCCCCACCTGCGGCGGCAGTCTCCTGAAGCGACTGGCCGATACCGAAGAGGTTGACCCGGTCCTGCCCAATGGGCCGAGCCTGGACTGGCACACCTACCGCGTCGAAGTGCGCGAGGACGGCGCCCGCCTCTATGTCGATGACGCTTTCGTCCACCACTTCCCGGACACGACCTATCTGGACCAGCCCTACTTCGGCACCTTTGCCTCGACCGACGAATATAAGCCTTCCATCTGGATCTACGACTGGTTCCGGGTGACCCGCCTGGATTCGTAACCACTCCGCCTTCGGGGACGGCGCCGGCGCAGCGTCCGGCGCCGTCCTCTCTCACGCGGTGAAACTGCCCACCCGCTCAACTGCCACCTTTTTGCGCCGCAGGGCACGCGGCCCGCTCCCCGGCAGCCTGCTGCTCCTCCTCTTCTTCGCCCTGGCTCTGTCCAGCAGCCGCCACGATGGGCCGACCTTTGACGAGCAGGGCTTCCTGACGCGCGGCCTCGGCTACCTGCGCGCGGAAAACCGCATCATGCGTGTGGGGCATCCGCTGGGCCTGAACGCGCTCAACGCCGCCTTTCTCGCCGCCGACCCCAGCGTGCGGCTGCCGCTGGACCATCCTTCCTGGCAGGAGCCCAGCTTTCACCGCCCGTCCGAGCTTTTCCTCTGGGAGATTGGCAACGACGTGGAGCGCGTCATCTTTCTCGGCCGGCTACCGACCATCTGGCTGGGCATGTTCCTGGCGGCCTTTGTCGGGCGCTGGGCCGGGCAGCTCTCTGGCCGGCGTGCCGCCGGCTGGCTGGCAATGGCGCTGCTCGTTCTGGACCCCAACATCCTGGCGCACAGCCGGCTGGCGACGACCGACCTGGGGCTGGCGGCGGCGGCGACGGTGGCCGGCTATACCTGGCAGCGCTTCCTGCGCGCCCCGTCGTGGAGCCGGTTGCTGCCGGCCGGCGTTGCCCTGGGCCTGCTGCAGAACACGAAGTTCACCGCCGGCCTCTTCATCCCCCTCTTTGCCCTGGTACTGCTGGCCGCCATCCCCGCGCTGCAGCGTCGCGGCCGGTGGCGCCAGTTGCTGCTGATGCTGCTGGCTTATCCACTGGTCGGGCTGCTCACGCTCTGGGCCGCCTATGGCTTTGCAGTCGGCACGCTACCGCCATCGCTGCCCCTGTTGCCGCAGCTTGCCGGGCGCACGCTGCCGCTGGCCCATCACCTGGAGCAGCTCTTAGACATTGGCGGCCGCATGCAGCACAGCACACCCGCCTTTCTGCTGGGCGATTATTCCGACAGCGGCTGGTGGTATTATTTCCCGGTAGCCTTTTTGCTGAAGACGCCGCTGCCCACGCTGCTGCTCATAGGCGGCGCGCTGGCCCTGGCGGCGGCGCGTTTGCTGCGGGCGCGGCCTGCGCCACCGGCGCTGCTTGATGCGGCGGCGCTGTTGCTTCCTGCACTCGGCTACTTCGCCTTTGCGCTGACCACCAGCATTAACCTCGGCTACCGCCACTTGCTGCCGGTGCTGCCTTTCCTCACCGTCTTCAGCGCGGCCGAGCTGTGGCGACCGGCAAGGGCGCTGCGGCTGCCGCGCCGGGCCGCACCGCTGGCCGGCGCGCTGCTGGCCGCGCTGCTGTTCATCGGCGCCCTGCGCATCTACCCGCACTACCTGGCCTATTTCAACCTGCTGGCCGGCGGGCCGGACAACGGCTGGCGCTATCTGGTAGACAGCAACATCGACTGGGGCCAGGATTTGCAGAACCTGAAGCCGTGGCTGGACGAACAGGGTGTGGATCACGTCTGGCTCAGCTATTTCGGCGAGGGACGGCCCGACTATTACGGCATCTCCTACACGGGCCTGGATAGCTGGCCGCCGCGCCTGATGGACCCGGCAGCGCGGCCGTTCTACCCGGCCGACCCTGCGCCCGGCGTTTACGCCATCAGCGCTACCAACCTGCAGGGCGTCCACTTCGCCGACCACGACCGCTT
>CAZOGK010000059.1:0-16403 GCA_964579295.1 uncultured Ardenticatenaceae bacterium | reverse complement strand
GTACCCCGACCAGGAGTCGAACCTGGGCCTTTGGCTCCGGAGGCCAACGCTCTATCCTCTGAGCTATCGGGGCGCGGATTGCGGGTTGATTTTGCCATAGGCAGGGGGTATAGTCAAATCTGTTAACGGCGAATTTATTGAGGGGTAATGGGCATGGCTCGTGGTCAGAATTATATCCACGATACATGCTTCCACAGGGCGGCGCTCTTTACAATAGGCTGTAGATGACGCCAGATGTTGGGTATTGGGCGGTCTAGTCTGTGATAGGGGTTATGGTCGCGCCCGGGCCAGATTTGCATGAATAGTAAAGTCGCCTCATCGTTGCCGCCGGTCAACGCCAGCCGTGTTATGATCGCGACGCTGGTGGCCGTGCTGATTGCCGCCGGCTTTGTGCTGCTCTTTCGCTTCCGTATTGTCGTCTTCATCTTCTTTTTTGGCGTCTTTATCAGCACGGCCATCCGTCCGCTGGTGGGCTGGCTGTTTCGCCGTGGCGTGCCGCGCTGGGCAGGGATTATTATCGTCTACGCCGGCTTCGTGCTCTTTGTCACGGCCGTCGCCATTTCGGGCGCCCCTCTGGTCGTCGAGCAAACGACGAACTTTTCCGCGCAGCTACCCGAGCTGTACGAGCGGCTACGCGCCTCGCTCATCCAGGGGCGCATTGGCCCTATCTTCCGCGTGGGGCTCCGTCTGCCCGCGGAGATGTCGCTGCTAGCGGCGCCGGCCACGACGACCGAAGAAGCGCTGCCGCTGCTGCGGCAGACCCTGGACCAGCTCTCGGTGGCGGCGCGGGTGGCGCTGGGCATTGTCGCCACCCTGCTAATTTCCTTCTACTGGACGCTTGACGGCGAGCGCGTCAAGCGCTCAATCGTCCTCCTCTTCCCGCGGGAGCGAAGGGAGGAGTATCGCGAGCTGCTCAACGACCTTGAGGATCGCCTGGGGCAGTATACAGTGGGCGTTGTCATCCTGATGGTGATCATCGGCGCGCTCTCCTACGTGGCCTACCTGCTGATCGGGCTGCCCAACGCGCTCTTTCTCGCCATTCTGGCCGGCCTCATGGAAGGTGTGCCGACAATTGGCCCGCCCCTGGCGGCCATTCCGGCGGCGCTGGTCGCCTTCTCGATTTCGCCCACCCACGTGCTGTGGGTCATTGTGGCCTCCATCGTCATCCAGCAGCTCGAAAATATCGTCCTCGTGCCGCGGGTCATGGGCAATACCGTCGGCGTCCATCCGGTGGTGACGCTACTGGCCTTCCTCGCCTTCACCATTCTCTTCGGCGTGGTCGGCGCACTCGTGGCGATTCCGCTGGCGGCGACGATTTCCGTGCTGTTCCGCCGCTTTCTGCTGGCGCCGGAGAGCGCCAACGCCATCGAGCCGGGCGGCCGCGACCGGCTGAGCGTGCTGCGCTATGAGACGCAGCAGCTGCTGGCGGACGTAGCCAAGCGCGAGCGGCGTGAGCCGGGCGGCGCGGAGCTGGACGACGAACGAGCCGCGCTGCGCGACAGCCTGGAAGGGCTGGTCATGGAGCTGGACGAGCTGCTGAGTGAGTTCGCCAATGGCGACGACGAGGAGAACGGTTCGTGAGACGGTTTGCCGCCTACGTTCTGGTCGTGGCTGTGACCCTGGCCCTGCTCTACCTGCTCTGGCTGCTGCGCGCCGTGGTCGGCATCTTCGTCCTGTCGCTCTTCTTTGCGGCAGCTGTGCGCCCGATCATTACGCGCCTCAAGCAGCGCGGTCTGCGCACCGGGCTGGCGCTGGCGCTGACCTATGGCGGCCTCATTCTGCTGACCCTGCTCACCGTGGTGGCCATCAGCCAACCGCTGCTGATCGAGGGGCAGGAGCTGGCCGACGCTCTGGGGCGCTCCTATGACATGGGTTATGCGCGCTGGTCCAGCGGCAGCGAGTTCCAGCAATTGGTGACAGGTCGCCTGCCGCAGCCCAACGACCTGTATGAGAGCCTGGCCGCCGAAGAGGGGCGAGTGCTGGCGAATGCCCTGCTCTCGGTCGGGCAGACGGTGGGCGCCGTCATCGCGGCGCTGGTACTGGTGGTGGTCGTAAGCATTTACTGGACGGTGGATCAGGCGCATTTTGAACGGGTCTGGCTTTCGCTGGTGCGGCCCAGCGAGCGGGCCCGCGCGCGCGAAATCTGGCGGGCCACCGAGTGGGGACTGGGCAGCTACCTGCGCAACGAGGCAGCCCAGGCCATTATCGCCTTCGTCCTGCTCTGGGTCGGCTATACGGTGATGGGTATTCACTACCCGACGATCCTGGCGATTATTGGCGCGCTGGCCTGGCTCATACCCGTCGTCGGCTTCATCTTCACCATTGTGCCCGCCTTCCTCGCCGGCCTCTCTATCGGCGTCGAGATCGCCGTCGTCGGCGTCATCTATACGATGCTGGTGCTGCTGCTGCTGGAGTTCGTCATCCAGCCGCGGCTCTTCCGGCGGCGGCTGTTCAGCCCCATTCTGGTCATCCTCATGCTGCTGCCGCTGGCGGAGACGTTCGGCATCCTGGGGCTGCTGGCGGCGCCCCCGCTGGCGGTCATGCTGCAGACGCTGCTGGCGGCGCTGCTGCAGCGGCGCAATACAGAGTCCACGCCTGCCTTTGAGAACACGGAGATAGAGGCGCTGAGCAACCGGCTCACCGACGTGCGCATCGCCGCCAAGCTGGACGAAGCGCCGGAGCTGAGCAATATGGCGCAGCGGCTGGAGAAGCTGCTGCAGGAGTCGCGCCAGGCGCTGCGCGAGCAGCCGCTGTCTGACTGAGCGCATGGCCGCCAGCAGCTTCTACGAGCAGGTCTACGCGGTTGTGCGGCGCATTCCGCCGGGCACGGTGACCAGCTATGGGCGCATTGCCCAGATGCTGGGCCGCCCGCGCGCCGCGCGCGCCGTGGGCTATGCGTTAAGCGCCCTGCGCGACCAGAAGAGCGGGAAATATGACGACGTGCCCTGGCAGCGCGTGGTCAATCATCGCGGCCGCATCAGCATCCAGAACCGCGATAAGTCGGCGGCGCGCCAGGCGGAGCTGCTGCGCGCCGAAGGCGTCTTCGTGGACGCGAAGCTGCAGATCGACCTGGAGCGCTATCTGTGGACGGGGCTGCACTGGCTGGAGCTGGACGATATCCTCAACCGCGGCTAACTGACCGTGTAGAATAGTGGCAGGAGCCGCGCGGCGAGGCCGGCTGCGGCGGGACGACACCGCCTACCATTTGCTACCCACCCTCGCCCTTCTTACAATCCACACCATGAAGTGCATTATCCAGATCCCCTGCCTGAACGAGGCGGAGACGTTGCCTGCCGTCCTGGAGGGGCTGCCGCGGGCGCTGCCCGGCGTGGACGTGGTCGAAACGCTGGTGGTGGACGACGGCAGCAGCGACGAGACGGTGGCCGTGGCGCGCCGGCTGGGCGTGGACCACGTGGTGCTACACCGGCGCACACGCGGGCTGGCCCAGGCGTTCCAGACAGGGCTGGACACAGCGCTGGCACTGGGGGCGGACATCATCGTCAACACGGACGGCGACAACCAGTATCGGGGAGAGGACATTGCCCTGCTGGCGGCGCCGATTGTGGCCGGGCAAGCGGATCTGGTCGTGGGCGACCGACAGGTGGCGGCTGTCGCGCACTTCTCCCCTTTAAAGCGGCTGCTGCAGCGGCTGGGAAGCTGGACGGTGCGCACCATCAGCGGCACCGAGGTACAGGACGCGGCCAGCGGCTTCCGCGCCTACTCGCGCGAGGCGGCGCTGCGGCTGACCATCGTCAGCCGCTTCAGCTACACGCTGGAGACGATTATCCAGGCGGGCAAGCTGGGGCTGGAGGTGATCAGCGTGCCGGTGGGCAGCAACGCGCCTACGCGGCCCTCGCGGCTGCAGCGCAGCATGTGGCATTTCGTCAAGGCGCAGGCCAGCACCATCCTGCGCATCTATGCTTTCTACGAACCGCTGCGCAGCTTCAGCTACCTCTCGGCCCCCTTTCTGCTGGCCGGTCTGCTCTTATGGCTGCGCTTTCTCTTCATCTACCTGACCACGGACGACGCCAACCGCTTCGTGCAGTCGGTGACCATCGGCACCGGTCTGCTGGTGGTGGGGGCGCTGATTATGGTGCTGGGTATTCTGGCGGACATCGCCGGCAAGCACCGGCAGCTCACGCAGGAGACGCTGTACCGGCTGCGCAAGCTGGAGCTGGAGGAGAAGGGCCGCCGCGGCGAGGCTGCGGCCACCGGGCGAGTCGTCGTCAGCGAGCATGGGCGCGCGTTTGCCAGCACGCCGGCGGCGCTGCTCGTCTTTGTGATCAACGAGCAGGAGGAGTTCCTGCTGCTGCGCCACCCGCAGCGAGCGGGCTGGGAAGTGGTCAATGGGGCGCTGGAGTCGAATGAAACGCTGGCCGCCGGCGCGCTGCGCGAAGTGCAGGAAGAGGCCGGCCCGGACGTGCACGTGCGCCTGTTAGGGCCGGTCCATATGCAGAACTTCCACTATGACCAGCAGGTGCGCTATATGCTCAGCCTCAGCTTCGTCGCCGCCTATGAGGGGGGCGAGGTAACGCCCGGCGACGACATGCGCGGCAGCGAGGTGGGCTGGTTCACGGTGGACGAGTTGGAAGATGAAGCGCTGCCTATCCTCGTGCCCCCAGAGCTGCGCTGGCTGTTCCGGCGGGCGCTGGCGCTTTACCGGCTGTGGCGCGACGAGCAGGTGGCGCTGCAGGGGCCGCTGCCGGAGCGCGCCGTGAACAAGTATATGACGCAGGAGAGAGGCCGATGAGCGCGGAAGAACGGCTGGCGCAGCAGTTACAGTTCATCCTGGAAGCAGACCAACTGAAGAACGTGCAGCGGCGCAACTTGCTGGCGGATGGCAGCCGGATGGAGAACTCGGCCGAGCATAGCTGGCACCTGGCGCTGATGGCGCTGCTGCTGGCCGAGCACGCCAACGAGGAAGTGCGCCTGCTGCGCGTGCTGCAGATGGTGCTGATCCATGACCTGGTGGAGATCGACGCGGGCGATACCTATCTTTACGACGACGCCGGCCAGCTCGACAAGGAAGAGCGGGAGGAGCTGGCGGCGGCGCGTCTCTACGGGCTGCTGCCGCCCGACCAGGGCGCGGAGCTGTTCGAGCTGTGGCGGGAGTTCGAGGCGCGGCAGAGCGCAGACGCGCGCTTTGCGAATGCGCTGGACCGGCTCATGCCCCTGCTGCACAACTATCACAGCGGCGGGCGCGTCTGGCTGGAGCACGGCATCCGCGGCGAGCAGGTGCAGCAGCGGCTGGCCTGCATCGGCGACGGCGCGGCGGGTTTGTGGAGCTATGCGCAGGCGGTCATCGCCGCGGCGCTCAGCGAAGGGTTGTTGGGCAGTTAGCGCTCAGGAGGGGCGGCTGCGGTCGATGAGATAGGCCAGGGTCAGGGCGATCAGCTCCGGCTGCTGCAGCCGCTCGTCGTCGAGGGAAATGACATAGGCGTGGTCACCATCGCCGTCCTGGTGGCAGATGTTGCCGACGGCCGGCGGCAGGTCCAGGTCGGCGGGCGCGCCGTAGGAGGAGAGGCCGCGCGGCGCCTCGTCGTAGAGGGTATAGCAGCCGTCCTGCTTGGGGTCGGGTAGAGCCAGCCAGCGCTCGCCCTCCACCTCCAGAGTAAAGTGCGGCGCCGCCGGCGAGCCCTCTTCGTTCAGCCGGGCGTGGCGGCTGAGAATCGCGTAGACGGCGTAGTCGTGGATAATGGCGTAATCGGCCGTCTCGGCGGCGCTGTCGAGGAGCGGCAGCTCGATGGTCGCCAGCAAGCGCCCGTCGGGCCGCGCCAGCCGCACCTGGCGGCGCTCCTCGGTATCGGGAGCGACGTTCTGGTCGGCGACCATGAGGACCGTATCCTGCAGATCGAGGAGATGATAGTTCGGCGGCTGGTCGGCCCCCGAGGTGAGCCGCCTGACTGTATAATCCATCGTCTCGGCCTCCTAGCGGTTGGGTAGCAGGCCGATTGTACTGTGCCGGGTGCAATTGGCAATAGGACCGGACTGACCGGGCGAGCAGTCAGGGGAGCTCGAGCGTCGTAGCCACAGCCGGTGCGGCCGGACAGAGCCGTGCTCCGCCGAGTTGGACAGCTCGGATAGTCTATGGCGCCAGGCCAGGATCGATAGAAAGGCGATGGACGATGGGCGCTCCCATGGGCGCCAGCTGGAATCCTTGAACACGCGGATTAACCACGACACTCCAGAGAGAATGCCAGATCGGTAAAGCAGCGACATCTTCCAGGAGCATGCGCTCCACGTCCTGATACAGCTCCAGCCGGTGGTCCATGTCCTGTTCTGTGCGCGCCTCTATCAGCAGCGCATCGACCAGCGGGTTCCTGTAGGCGGATAGATTGAAGTCACTCTCGCTGTGGAAGAGCATATCCAGGAAATTCTCAGGATCGGGATAATCGGCGCACCAGCCACGGCTGACGATCTGGCCGTTGCGCCGACGCGCGGCGCGTGTGTACTCGACTGGATCGAGGTATTCCAGTGTCACGTCCACGCCGAGCACCTCACCCCACATGGCGATCAGGGCGCTGTGATAAGGATCGTCACCGTAACCGTGACCGACTGTACTGAGTATCACGGGGGGCAATTCGCCTGCGGCCGTTACGCTGTCTAGCAGTGCGCGCGCCGCTGCTGGATCATACGACACGTCTGACATCGCAGCGGAGTGACCAGGCAGCCCTGGCGGGAGAATCGACCCGGCCGGTATTACGGCATCGTTACCAAGGCGTTGGACAAACGTCTCCCTGTCGATAGCCATGGCAAATGCACGCCGGACATCAGGATGATCCATGGGGGGCAGCTGGTTATCAAACTGCAAGTAGGTGGTGCACAGGGACACCTTACTGTGAAGATCCTCATGTAAAGGGTGGTCAGGTTCACGGACGAGCACTAGCTCCTCACCGCCGATACCTGCCATGTCAATCTCGCCGGCCGCAAAGCGGCTGAGTCTATTGCCTGGTATGTTAAAGCTGTAGAGGATATACGGCATCTGGGGAGGGCTGTGATAGGCCTCATTCCGTTCGAAGATAATCGCTTCATCAGGGTGATACTCGCGCACCCGGTAAGGTCCACTGGCGTTCGGATAGTACATCCACTCCTCACCGCCGCTGGCAATGTCAAATTGGTCTACAACGAAGGCTGTGGGATAAGTCAGCTTGGCCAGGAAGTAGGGCTTAGGCTCGTCGATGGTAACCACAAGCGTGCGATCATCGACAACGCGCACGCCTTCGATTGTAGCCACCTCGCCGGCGAGCATGGCCTCGACGCCGACGATATCGCCAAGATATGTGCCAGCCGTCTGCGAGTTGGTATCTGGATGGGCAGCCCGCTCCCAGCTGTATTTGACGTCGGCTGCGGTGAGCGGTGCACCATCGGCAAATGCCGTATCGGCCCGCAAGGTAAAGGTATATACCGTACCATCCGGGCTTAGCTCCCATGTCTCAGCCAGATCAGGCTCGATCGCGAGATCGGGTGAAAGCCGGACCAGGCCGCTATAGAGGTGGCCGGCGTAGTCAGCTGCCGAATCGTTTTGCAGCGCCGGGTCCAGCTCATCCACAATCGGATCGCTGCCCAGCAGAACCAGGGTTTCATGGCGCTCCAGGCCGTAGAGATAGTGGGAGAAAAAGGTAACGCCACGGAAGAAGGCGGTCAGACTTTGCTCATCAGCACCCGGGTCGGAAAAAACGGTAATACCATATTGGCGCCAGTTCAGGTCGATGTAGAAGAACTGCAACGTCAGGCCGTTTTCGGTACTGCCGTAGGTCGCGAGCTGGGCGCTGGTCTGGTCATTGAAGGGCACCGTATTCCCTTGCGATTGGGTGACGAGCGTCGTCTGGAGCTCATTTTCAAGCGTTTGCTTCCAACCCGCCGCAATCTCCGTGAAGGGCACGTCTTCCGGAACGGCAAGCGGTATCACAGTTACAAACAGCGGAGTGGGAGCGGTTGGCCCTGCGACAAGAAGATAGCCACCCGGATCGCTCTCCAGAATCTCCCACCCCGGCGGGAGCAGTATCTCATAACCGGCGGCGGGGCTGCGGAAGAAGTTCTCCGGCATTTCCGTCGGCGCCGGCGTTGGAGTGCGTGATGGCCGCATGGTAGGTGAAGGCGTGGGCGTCACCGTCGGCAGGGTTGTCGGGGTTGCCGAGGGCCGTTGTGTCGGCGACGATGTAGGCCGTGGCGTTGGCGTAGCGGTTGACTGCGGGCTGGGAGTGGCCGCTGAACTGGCAATCTCCTGCCGAGCCGCCGGTTCAGCCCGGCAACTGGCCAGAACAATCAGGAGCGCGAAACTTACCAACCATTGACGCGCCATCGTACACCTCCTAATGGTTGCCTTCGCCAGACGTCCCCGCTAGAGTACGTCTCGCAAGCATGCTGATAATGAGAACGACAACGAGTACAGTCACGCCCAGCGCCACAAAATAAGTCTCAGGGCGAGCGGATTGTTCTTCCGCTACTTCATGCGAGGTGAAGGTGTTTGATTCCGGAGGTAGCGGTGCGGGCGCCCCCAACCCGCCTTCAGCCTGCGAAACGCTTACAGGCGTCCAATGCGTCTGGGAGGTAAGATCGGGAGTTGGTGCAGGTGCAGTTGGAGTAGCGCCAGGCTCGATCGTCGGAGACACAGCCGGCACAGCCGTAGGTAGGGTCAGCCCGAGTGGGGGCAGCGTCGGCACGACGGTGGCCGTGCTGGTCACGGCCGGTCGAGTGGGAAGGGGCTGGTAACCCAAGGACTGTCGCCAGGTCGAGTCGAGGCCGTCAGTGTCAAAACCGTAGACGGCAGAGAGCGCTTCGTCGACACTCTCTCCCGCCTGCATGGCGGAAAGGAGCACGCCGAGCTTATCGGGTCCAAACCGCTCGGCTAGATAGTGTACGACGTGGGCACTATGAGCATAGGCAAGGTTGGCATCGCCGGCATAGGCCGAAAAGCTCCGGGCATAACTTCGCAGCTGGGGAAGCGTGTTCGCGGCAAGGGCAGCGTCGACTTTCTCCCTGTGGTGCGCTGTGAGCGGCCCCTCAGCATAGGTAGCCAATCCCTCGCTAAGCCAGACGGGCAGGTCGCGGCCGAGGCAGTTGAAAGTGACAGCTCCAACTACAAGGTGTCCCATTTCGTGCGAAATCACTTGTTCGGCCCAGGCACGCTCTCCGGGAGGGATAACGGCCATAATCGAGTTGTAGGCTGGAAACGCGACACCGCCGGACCATTCGGGAATGTGAATCAGCGCCGCGCGCATATCGCTTGCCGAAGGATAGACAATGAGCTTTACAGGCCGGGGCACCTCTAAACCGAAATCGCGCTCCAGCTTGGAAAGAAATCGCGCAGCCAGGTCGCTCAGAAAGGTGGCGAAGGCCTCGTCGCCTACTACCCAGTAGACCGCTACATCATCAGTGGCCAGTTCGCGAAAAGTGAAGTTGTCGTCGGCGAGCTGAACAATCTCGCGCGGTGCAGAAAAACTGCGGCCAGTTCGATCCTCGAACTCCCACTGCCACCAGATTTCGGAAAAAGCAGGTAAGGTTCCATAACGCACAAGATCCCAGGTCCAGGAAAAGGTTGTGCCGTCAGCGGTAGGCTCAACGGGTTGGAAAGCACCGGTCGGCTGGCATGTGCGTGCTTCTGTGCCGTACCGCAGGCCGACCGAGCTGATCTCGTGACCGGCGGCAAGCTCAAGATGGTAGGTAATCGACCTTGGGAACGAGACGGACACCCTGTTTTCGATTACTCCAGGCACTTCCGGGTCGTCCTGTGCTCGCCCGAAAGTCGGAAAAAGAATCGTGAGTAGGACGAATAGGATTCTGATAGCAGACTTCTTTTGATAGCTCATACACCGACCGCTCCGTATGATGGAGTCATGCTATCCCGCTCTACCTGCGCTCGCTTGGCAACTCTCTGCGAATTTCAGCACAAAGCTGCGCCGAGATCCGCACAACAGGGCAGGTTGTCTGCCACGTAACCGGCGGTTTGGAGTTAGGCGCGGATGCGGAAGAACGGGTGAAGCTGGACGCGCCGGCGCCCTTGTGCAAGCCAAGCGAGGTCCGCGTCTGCCGGCGTCACGATACAATCCTGGATGGGAGAAGCCCGCGCTGGCCACAGGTCAATCTGCTCTCCCTTTTCGCACTGGCGAAGCGCCCGAAATCAATATAGGATGATGTTGGCGACCGTTTCGGGCGAGCCGGCGCAAATTCCTTAAAATATCCAGTAGGCGCCAGCTTGTGTGCTATACTGATTCTGCGGGGTAGTACAACAAAAGCGTCGCGAGCCGCCAACGCCAGTTACGAGGGAAATGAGCGAGCAACAACCGTTTGTCCATCTTCACGTCCACAGCGAATTCTCATTACTCGACGGCCTGAGCCGCATTCCGCAGCTGGCGGCGCGGGCGCGTGAGCTCAATATGCCGGCGCTGGCGCTGACCGACCACGGCACCATGCACGGCACGCTTGACTTCTACCGCGCCTGCAAGCGGGAGGGCGTGAAGCCGATCCTGGGCGTGGAGACCTACGTGGCGGCGCGGCGCATGAGCGACAAAGATCCGCAAAAGGACCGCAACCGCTTTCATCTGCTGCTGCTGGCGCAAGACCAGACCGGCTACCAGAACCTGCTGAAGATCGCCAGCGACTCGCAGCTAGAAGGCTACTATTACCGGCCGCGCATCGACCACGACTATCTGGCGGCGCACAGCGAGGGGCTGATTGCCACCACCGGCTGCCTGTCCGGCGAGATCCCGCGGGCGCTGCAGGCGGGCGAGCGCAAAAAGGCCGAGCGGCTGATGGGCTGGTACGTGGACGTGTTTGGGCCGGAACGCTTCTTCGTCGAGCTGCAGGAGCACAGTATCCCGGCGCTGCAGGCGGTAAACAAGGCGCTGCTGGAGATGGCGCCGCGCTACAACCTGCGCTATTTGGCGACCAACGACGTGCATTACACTACCGCCGAGGAAGCCAGCCCGCACGACGTGCTGCTCTGCATCCAGACGAGCAAGACGGTCAACGCCAGCGACCGGCTGCGGCTGTCGGACCAGGGCTACTACCTGAAGAGCCATGCGGAGATGGCCGCCCTCTTTGGCGAGGTGCCGGGCGCGCTGGAAAACAGCCTGCTCATCGCCGAGATGTGCAACGTGGAGCCGGTGCAGGAGGGCTATCACCTGCCCCACTTCGAGGTGCCGGAGGGCTTCACGGCCGATAGCTACCTGCGCCACCTGTGCGAGAAGGGGCTGGTATGGCGCTATGGCGAAGACCGGGCGGCCCAGGACGAGGCGCTGCGGCGGCGGCTGGAGCACGAGCTGACGATCATCCAGTCGATGGGCTTTGCCGCCTACTTCCTCATCGTCTGGGACCTGTGCGAGTTCGCCCGGCAGCGTGACATCTGGTGGAACGTGCGCGGCAGCGGCGCGGGCAGCGTGGTGGCCTTTACGCTGGGCATTACGGGCATCGATCCGCTGGCGAACAGCCTGATTTTCGAGCGTTTTCTCAACCCGGGGCGCGTCTCCATGCCGGACATCGACCTGGACTACCCGGACGACCGGCGCCACGAGATGATTGAGTACACGGTGCGCAAGTATGGCTCGGACCGGGTGGCGCAGATTATCACCTTCGGTACGCTGGGAGCGCGCGCGGCGGTGCGCGACGTGGGGCGGGCGCTGGACGTGCCTCTGGAGGAAGTAGACGGCATCGCCAAGCTAATCCCGGCCATCCCCGGCAAGCCCTGTTCCATTGCCAACGCGCTGGATAAGACGCATGAGTTTTACACGGCGGAGCTGGCCGAGCGTTACCAGGGCGACGAGAGCGTACGCCGCCTGCTGGACACGGCGCGGCAGCTGGAGGGCGTGGCGCGCCACGCCTCGACGCACGCCGCCGGGGTGATCATTGCCGACAGGCCGCTGGTGGAGTACACGCCGCTGCACCGGCCGACGAGCAGCGCCGACAACGGCATGGGCGTTGTCACCCAGTGGCCGATGGAAGTGCTGGAATCGATTGGCCTGCTTAAGGTCGATTTCCTGGGCCTGAGCATGCTGACGATTATGCGCCGCGCGTGCGAGCTGATCGAGCAGCGCCACGGCGTGCGCTACACCATGGACAACATCCCCTACGACCAGGGGCACGTGGGGCCGGACCCGGAGAAGAAGGCGGAGGCGCTCTTCGAGCTGTTGGGCCGCGGCGAGGTGCTGGGCATCTTCCAGGTGGAAGGCGCGGGCATGCGACGGCTGATGCTGGAGATGAAGCCGACGCGCTTCGACCATATCATCGCGGCGATCAGCCTCTATCGGCCAGGGCCAATGGACAACATCCCGGAGTATATCCGGCGCATGCACGGGCAGACGAAGGTGGAGTACCACCATCCAGACCTGGAGCCAATCCTGCAGGATACCTACGGCATCCTCGTCTACCAGGAGCAGATCATCCGCATCGCCGCCGAGCTGGCAGGCTACGACCCGGGCGAAGCGGACATGATCCGCAAGGCGGTTGCCAAGAAGAAGCGACGGCTGATGGAGCAGCACCGGCAGAAGTTCACGGAAGGCGCGATGGCGCGCGGCTACTCGCAGGAGGTGTGCGCCGCTATCTGGGGGGACATCGAGTTCTTCGCGCGCTATGGCTTCAACAAAGCGCACGCCGCCGACTACGCGGTCATCACCTGCCAGACGGCGTTCCTCAAGGCGCACTATCCAGTGGAATACATGGCGGCGCTGCTCAGCGTGGAGCGGCACAACACGGAGAAGGTGGCCATTTATCTGGCCGACGCGCGGCGGCTGAACATCCGCGTTGCGCCGCCAGACATCAACCGCGCCGGGCTGGATTTCAGCATCGAAGAGGAGGACGGCGAGCCGACCATCCGCTATGGGATGGGGGCGATTAAGAACACGGGCGAAGGGGCCATCCAGCAGCTATTGGACGAGCGGCAGGCCAACGGCCCGTTCGCCGACGTGCAGTCGCTCTGCGAGCGGGTAGACCTGCGCCGGGTGGGGCGGCGCGCGCTGGAATCGCTGATCAAGGTAGGGGTGTTCGACTGCTGGGGCACGCGGCCGCAGCTACTGGACGCGCTGGACCGGATGCTGGCCTATAGCGGGAGCCACCACGAGGCGGCGGCGGTGGGGCAGATGAGCCTGTTCGGCGGCAGCACGGCGGCGATGCAGATTGACGTCGAGCTGCTGCAGCCGGCTGGGCAGGCGCCGCCGGTGGAGCAGCGCACGCTGCTCGACTGGGAGCGGGAGTTGATTGGCGTCTACCTCTCGGAGCATCCGCTGCAGGCGCGGCTGGAGGCGCTGCAGCCGGTGGTCAATGCCACCACGGCCGACCTGGGGCCGCACAGCAATGGGCGCGGCGTGACGCTGGCCGGGCTCGTCTCGCGGCTGCGCACGCACACGACGCGCAAGGGCGACCCGATGGCTTTTGCCGGGCTGGAGGATTTACATGGCAGCGTCGATCTGGTGCTCTTCCCCAGCGTGTGGAAAGCCGTGCGCGAGAACGTGAAGGTGGACCAGATCGTGGTCGTGCGCGGCAAGGTGCAGATTGAGGAGGGCAAGGAAGGGGCGACGATTCTGGTGGACAGCATGCAGACGAACCTGCAGGTGGCGCAGGCGGCGACGCCGGCCGGGTCTGACTGGCACACGGAAGCGGCTGCTGCCGCCTCGGCCTTCTTTGCGCAGATAGAGGCGGCGCTGCCAGCAGACGAGCAGGCGGCCGTCGCCGCGCTGGCGCCAGACGAGCCGCCGCGAGCGGCCGAGCCGCGGGCCAGCTACACGCCGCCTCCGCCGCCGGCCTGGGACGACGAGATGGAAGTAGTGACTGTGGCGACGGCGGGGCCGCCCGAAGCCGGGGCTAATGGGCACGACGGCGCGGACGTGGCGCAGAATGGCAAGGCAAGGCCACTGGCGGCAGCTCTGCCCCGCACCATCCGCGTGGAAGTGGACCCGGCGGCGAACTGGCAGCGCACCTTTCGCGCCGCGGCATCGCTGGCGGCGCGGCACAAGGGGCAGGACCAGCTCACGCTGGCGCTGTCCGGCGAGAAACTAGCGATGGCCCTACCGGACTACCCGGTGGCGCTGGACGAGGCGCTGCAGGCGGCGCTGGCGGCGCTGCCGGGGGTGGTCAGGGTCGGTTAAGGCAAGGCTGTCGGGCGCCAGGGCCTATAGCTGGTCGTTACTGACCACGTCGCCGCGCAAGACGGCACGGTAGAGATCCTGGGGCAGCGCCGCGCCGCTGGGCCGGGAGAGGTCGAGCGAATCGCCGGGAATCTCCAGCTCCACCACAAAGCCTTCGCGCAGATTTTCCACCAGGAACATCCACAGGGCGCGCGCGGCAAAGCCGTCTTCGGGCGCCTTAAAGGGCGGAATGTTCTTGCGGACGAGATCGCCGACGGGCTGGATGGTAATCTGGTTGACTGTTTCGAGCCGGGTCGGCTCGGCGTCATCGCAGCCATTCTGGGAAAGCCAGGCGAGGAGCGCGGCCTCGTCCACGCGCATCTCGTCGAGCCGGGCCAGGGTCTGGCCGCCGGCCGCGCCATTGTCCCGCTCGGCGCGGGCCACCAGCTCGCTCATATCCGTACGCAGCCGGTTCAGCTGCTGCCGGGCCTGCTCACAATTTCTTTGATCCATCGTCTATTCCTCCTAGCTACCGGCCGCCCCTCGTGTCTAGGGTCAGGTTGCGGCTCACGGCTGCTGATGAGCGCCGGCGAGCCGTTGTACGCTGACATGGTCGCCGCAGAAGGCGGCGGAAGCAATGGGGAACCCTCCTACCATTTGTGGGTGAATGACCCTACCTTGTGGGCGCCACCCGGACGATTCACGGTGCGGGCGGCGCGGCGTTGTCGGGATGCAATCCCGACCTACCGGGGCTGGGCGGGCGGCAGCGGGACGGGCGAGGCATGCCGGATGTACCGCCCTTCGTTTCCTGCGACTTCTAGCCGGCATGCCGCGCCCCTACGTCTTCACACCGCTTCCAATTTTTAACTTTTAACCACCCACTACCCACTATCTTGCCCCTACCCCCTCCTTGCGCTACCCTTAGCGCAGACGAGGAAGAGAGGGCGAGGTTCATGACGCCGCAGCAGTTTGTCCATACCTGGAAGCACAGCAAGCTGAAGGAGAGCGCCGGCGCTCAATCCCATTTCATCGACGTCTGCAGGCTTGTCGGCCATCCCGCGCCGCACGAGGCCGACCCCAGCGGCGAGAGCTTCACCTTTGAGGCCGGCGCCACCAAGCAGAGCGGCTACCAGGGCTACGCCGACGTCTGGAAGAAGGGTTTCTTTGCCTGGGAGTATAAGGGCAAGCACGCCAACCTGGACGCCGCCTACCAGCAGCTATTGCAGTACCGCGAATCTCTGGTCAACCCGCCGCTGCTCGTCGTCTCCGACATGGAGCGCATCGTCGTCCACACCAACTTCACGAACACGGTCAAGCAGACGCACGAGCTGACGCTGGACGACCTGCTCATCCCGGAAAAGCGGGAGATCCTGCGCGCCGTCTTCTATGACCCGGAGCGGCTGCGCGCGCGGCAGACCACGGCCCATGTCACCGCCGAGGCGGCCGCCCAGTTCGCGCGCATTGCCGAGCATTTCCGCGACTTCTACAAGGAAGAGCCGGAGGTTACCGCCCACTACCTGATCCGCCTCTTCTTCTGCCTCTTTGCCGAGGACATTGGCCTGCTGCCCAACGGCCTCTTCACCCGCCTGCTCTCCCATGTCAGCACGCACACGGCGCTGGAGGAACAGCTACGCGACCTCTTCCACAAGATGGCGACCGGTGGCTATTTTGGCGCGGAGCCGATTCCCCATGTCAACGGCGGCCTCTTTGACGACGAGTTCGTGCTGGGCATGGACGGCTTTGTCGTGGACGTGCTGCTCGACGTGGCCCGGCTCGACTGGTCGAGCATCGAGCCGAGCATCCTGGGCACGCTCTTCGAGCGCAGCCTGGACCCGGCCAAGCGCGCCCAGCTTGGCGCCCATTACACGAGCAAGGAAGATATCCTGCTCATCGTGGAGCCGGTGCTCATGGCGCCGCTGCGGCGGCGCTGGGAAGACGTGCGCGACCGCGCCGAAGATATGGCGCTGCGCGGGCTGCCGGAAGCGGTGCAGGCCACCCTGGAAGCGTTCAGCGACGAGCTGGCGGCCGTGCGCGTGCTGGACCCGGCCTGCGGCAGCGGCAACTTCCTCTACGTCGCCCTGCGCGAGCTGCTGCACCTGGAGAAGAAGGCGATCCTCATGGCCCAGGACCTGGGCACGGGCGGCTACCGGCCGCGCGTCTCCCCGGCGCAGCTGCACGGCATCGAAATCAACCCCTACGCCCACCAGCTGGCCCAGGCCACGGTCTGGATTGGCTACATCCAGTGGCTGCACGAAAACGGCTTCGGCCTGCCCGCGGAGCCGATCCTCAAGCCGCTGGACAACATCCACCTGATGGACGCCATCCTCGCCACCGACGAAGCCGGCA
>CAZOGK010000058.1:0-16543 GCA_964579295.1 uncultured Ardenticatenaceae bacterium | reverse complement strand
TAGAAATCTAAGACTGCTGGGTTACAGTCCTGGCCGTAGGCGCTCCGGCGCCGTCTGAGTGGCCGGAGCGGCGTACGGCGGCAGCCAGGCTGTCGCCGCGACGGAGGAATAGTCTATGAAAACGACTTCACCGCGGTTGACGGTGATTATGCTGGCGCTGGCAGCCATATTAGTGCTGGGCGGCTGTGTCCCTTCGGCTGAGACGCTGCGCGACTGGCTCGGCGCTCTTAGCGGGGCGCAGGACACGCCGCGCGATCCTGTGGCGCTGCCCACACCGACGCTGGCGCCCAGCGTGACCCCTCAGGTGAACCCAACCGCCGGTCAGCCGGCGCCCGGCGGCGCCACAGTACCGCCGGAAGCCCTGCCAGCGTCTGGCCCCTTCGCCGGAACCTTCACAGGCGCAATCCGCGGCGATGACGATAGTCAGGCCCCGCTGCGGCTGGAGCTGATTCAGCAGGGCCTGACCGTGGCCGGGACGGCGACGCTGGGCGAAGGGCTGAGCATTGACGCCGGCGGCTTCTGCGGTCGCTTCCCTGTGCCCGCTTCCTCCTTTGCGGCCGGCGAGACGCTGCCAGCCGCGGACAGCCGTCTGCTGGAAGCACGCACAACGGTCGACGTCGAGGGGTTTGAGATTCCCCTGACCCTTCGGGCGACGCTGGCCCCGGATGGGCAGACGATGGCTGTCGAGGCGACGCTTTTCACGCCGGCGCTCTGCAGCAACGACCCCACAGTCGCCGGGACGCTGACCCGCAGCCCGTAGCCCGGCTCGGCCGCGAGCGTCCGGCCCCGCGAGCAAGCCTGCCCGAGTTGCCGTTCGCTATCTGGTGAGAAAGGGCCGGCCGCCGTGGAGGGAGATGGACCAGACCTGCTCGTCGAGGCCTATCGTATAGCCGGCAGTGAGGTGGCCGCCATAAAAGGGCGCGCATATCGTCGGCGGGCACGGTGTTCCTGGGCTAACACCATGATCGGCCGGATTATTGCTGGGAATGGGGATGTCAAAGGGGGGCTCCACCCAGCCGTTGTCGCAGTTCCCGCCGGGGCAGCTCGGGCTGCGCGGCGCGGCCAGAGCTGCCGGCCGGTCCTCTAGATCCATCGTGCTAAAGCCGAACTGTATCGGGCCGCTGGCATCCTCGTCAAAGTCGAACACAGTCCCATAGAGGGCGCCGCCTCCTTCCGCCCTGGAGACGGCGGCCAGCGGCAATGTCACATCGCTCACAAAGAAGTAGGATGTGACGGGTAGGTAGCCCTGGGCAAATATCTCCACGCCGCCTGTGCCTAAACCTGCCGGGTCGTCCAAAATCGCCAGGTTGCGCTCGTTGCCCCCGGCCGGCAACCTGTCCGCGATCGATGCCGGCCCGGCCCACAGATCCCAGCCATTTTTAGAGGTGCCGGCGATCGCGCTGACGCCCAGGTAGACGCTCCGGTTACCACGACTGTCAGTAGGTAGCGAGTCGAGCAGGCCGCCGCCGATCAAAAATGACGACCCGCTACTCAGCCCGATCCCGGCTGTCTTGCCCGGCGTCACCCATTTCATGTCAGTCAATGAATCTGTCGCCGGACCCGTCGTAAAGGTCGCAATCTCCTCTTGCTCGTCATTTTCGCCGATGTAATAAAGCCTGTACTGGGTAACGGTATTGCCGTTGGGGTTGGATACCTGCCGGCCCGGGCAGCCCGCACCGTATGGCCCCCAGGTCTCGTCCACCCGCCACAGCCAGACAGGATTACCCCGCTCATCATCGCCCGTGATCATCAGGCACGTGTCGCCGTTGCCGCGCGACGGACAGGTGCGCGGCTCTGCCGAGCCGTCGGCCCGCGTGACAGTGGCTTCAAAACCCGCGTTCTGGTTGAGCGAGTCAGGGTCAAAGAGCTGGACTTCCAGCGGCGCCGGGAAATCTGCCGGAATCTGGATGCGGTAGACATAGCGCCCTCCCGTAAGATGGCGCAGCGGGTTGCGCTGGCCTGGGGCAATCCAGGTCGCCGAAATGGGATCACCCTGCGCCGTGCAGCTATCCGGCCCCATGACAAACTGGCCGGCAATACGCGTCACACCCAGCGCCGATTGGGTTGCCGTGGGCATGTCGGCCTGGGTGTAAAGCGCTGCTCCGGCCGAGCGCGTGACCGGGATTTCGCCGAAGCCAACGATACGCAGGAAGTATGTCTCTACCGGCAGCGTGGCCGTGAGGATATATTCTGGATAGCCCTGCCCTGTCATCGACTCGGCGCCGCTGATAGCGGCCTCGCTCATTTCCGGCCAGTTGGCGACAAGAAACTCGGTGGAGCGCTCGATAGCGGTATCAAGCCCGGCAGGCAGATCGACAACGCCGGCCAGCGCCGCCGCGTCTACCGCCGCCGTGAACTGCGAGCTGCGCGCAAAGAGGAAGCCAACGTCGGTGGCGATGCCGGCCAGAGCGACGAGGCCGACGATGAGCAGGATGATCAGGACAATGCTTTGCCCCGATGCGCCGGCGCCGAAAGTAGATACCCGTCCTTCAGGTAGTTTCATCGACCGTTCTGAGTCAGTCATCAGGGAGTGGCCGGCGCGGGATTGGGCGCGCAGGCGATGTCCCAGCTATGGAACTCAAATACGAGCCAGTTCTCTGGATTGAACGCGCCTTCCGCGTTGGTGAGTCTCCAGGCAACGATGCGGCCGAGCACAAAGGCGTAGACCTCCAGGTCGCGATCTTCTCCTGTCCCTCCTGTGGCGGAGCCGTCGTCGTTGGCGTCGCCATCATACGAAGAGGGACCGGGAGGCGTAAAGACGATCAGACGAAGGAGACGGCCGGTTACGCCCCTGTCAACGTGGCTCCTCAGCGGCTCGCGCACGTGCGCCGCGTTTCTGGCAGCCGTGTTGGCTTTCACCAGATCAAAGCGGTTGATATACCCTGGCTCCAGGAAGTCCCCATAAGGATGGTAGTAGCTCTGCGAATTGCCGGGCCACTCTAGACTAGTAAGCAGAGCAAATGTGCCGTTGGGGCCGCCCTCGTTCCAGCGTAGCCAGCGGAAGGCTCCGGGTTGGTCATCGGCAACCTGCCGCGCCAGAAAAATGTCGCCCTTCTGCGCCTGCTCGATGAAGCGGCCGGGAACATTGTGCGGGAACGCGCTGCGATGCAGATCCGGACCGGCGTAACCGGGCGGCGGAAAGGCAATGACCTCATCCGGGCCGGCGTTCGCCGGCCGCTGCGGCCAATGAAAACTATCGCCGGCGTAGTCGGCCGGGTCAGCTTCAGGATCGAAAGGATACCTTTCGTGCCCGGTCGGAATAGCGACTGCATCAACCGGATGCAGCGCATAACTGTTCAGGCTGATGGCAATCGGGAAGGCGTCACAGGCGCCGTAGGCCCCGCCGACCTCGTCCACACGCATCACGGTGAAGCCGCGGATACGGGTCAGCGCGCCCAGGTCATAGGGCAATAGCCCCAGAAAGGCATGGCGGTGATGATAGGCGTCGGTGGCTACCAGGCGCGTGCCGTCGGGAACCGTCTCCAGCGCATCGAGGATCTCTTGCTGAATCTGCGGCTCGCCTGCCAGCCACTCTTCTTCTGTAACTACGGTGAAATCAGTCGCTTCGTCTTCGTCGCCGACGTGCACGGCGTTCCAGGCGCCAGTCGCGAATGAACGCTCGCCGCTGGTTGCATCGACTGAAACGGTCGCCTCTATCACCCAGATATCCCAGCGGGCCGGGTCGAGATCGAGGGTTTCAGTCACATTGTTCAGGGTGACATTGGCCGCTTCGGCGGCATATTTTTCCCAGTCGGCCCAATGCTCGGCGCCAAAGTTGGCGGCCGCAAAGCGCGCGCCGGCGCGCGCAGCCGCCGCCACCCGGTTCTGCGTGACAAGCAGGTTACTCACTTCCAGCACGCCGGCAATGAGGAAGATGATGAGCGGCAGAAATAGCGCCGTCTCCGCCAGGCTCTGACCGCCAGAGCCGCGCCGCCCACTCGGGAGCAAAGGCTGAGCTGCAGACATAGGCTACTTCTGACCGGCCGGCTCGGGCAGGCTCTCCCCCGTTCTGCCGTCAATCGTGAGCTGCATGATATTGCCGCTCTGGTCGTCGAGGAGGCGGCCGCGCCATTGTGCGCCGTCGCCGGCTGCCGCCAGCGTCAGCGTCAGCGTGGCTTCCGGGTAGACCTGCAGAAAGAGGTTGCCGCCCCGGTTCATAAGCTGCCCAGCCGCCGCGGCGCTATCCACGGCCAGCGTATCAACGTCAACCACCGGAACCGGAGCCGGCGCCGGTTGCGTGCTGAGCAGATCTAGCCGGCCTGGCGCAGCTGCCAGCAGGGCAGTTGCCTGCTGCTGCGGCGAATAGTAAACAAAGGCCCAGGCTGCGTCCGCCAGCCGCAGCCAGTCGCGGCCGGGCGCCTCGGCCTGCGCCTGGACAAGCTGCGCGTCGTCTGCCCAGTTGCGCGCAGCGACCCAGCCATGGGCAAAAGCCGCCTCGACGCCATAGGGCTTCTCCGCGGGGGCGAGTGTAGCTGAGACCTGGCGCTCCAGCGTCTGCTCAGCCCTCAATCTTGCCCGCCCGACGGCATAGGCGGCGGCAAACAGGAGGACGACGCAGAGCAGGAAGCCGAAGAGAACCAGCAGCGCTGGCGCCACCGGCCCGGCGCCAGCCCGGATTCGTCGCCCGCTCATGAGCATACTCCTTCCTCCAGCTGCAGATCTAACGTCCACGGATTGGCAGTGGCCTGCCTGTGCAGCAGAATGCTGAAGTAAGAGACGCCATCCAGCACGTAGCAACTCTTAATATCATAATGGATACCCGTTCCCGCTGGTAACGAGTCGAAGCGATAAACGCCGCTGGCGTCGGAGAAGGCGCTTGCCAGCAGGATGCCGCCACTGAAGACGTGTACAGGTACGTAAGGCTGAACAACCAGTTCCGGCCCAAGCAACAATCTCGTCTGCCCGGTCAGGACCAGGCTGCCGGTCGGCGGTTCGCCAAATCCCGCACCCGGTAATACCGTAAGCGAAGAAGCG
Source organism: uncultured Ardenticatenaceae bacterium (assembly GCA_964579295.1). Classification (GTDB taxonomy): domain Bacteria; phylum Chloroflexota; class Anaerolineae; order Promineifilales; family Promineifilaceae; genus JAAYYY01. Next base: position 11,569 of record CAZOGK010000058.1, on the reverse strand, counting down.
GCGAGGTTGTTCAGCTCATTCATCTCCGTAATGCTGCCGGTGGGGCCGGGGTCGGAATCGACGACGACGTAGACTGGCAGAGAGCCGGCGGGCAGGTTCTGGCTCTCGACGTTGAAAGTCACGGCCTGGCTGGCGCCCGGCGGCAGGCCGCTGAGCGCGGCAACATTCTGGCGGTAGACGCTGGAGATGTGCGTGGTGGTCGTCAGATCCGGCTCAGGAACGGGAGCAAAATAGAGGCTGACGTAAAAGGGGCTGACGACCGGCTCCGTGCCCACGTTGCTGACGACGACGCTGAAGGAGACCAGATCTCCCTGCGCCGCTGTCGCCGCGTGGCTGATGGAGCCGGCAGCCAGATCCGGCCCAGCGCAGGGCACCTTAAAGGGCGCTGCGACTGATGTCGTGCCCTGCGTGGCGATAACTTTATAATCGCCGGCCGCTGTGCCTGTGGGAATGCTCCAGCCGCTGTGCGTGAAGGAGTGGGTCTCACTGTTGGAACGCACGTCGCTCGTGATGACGGCCAGCTCCGCACCCGCTGCATTGTTCCAGGTGAGCCGGATATCGCGGCTATCGTTGCTCCAGTTATAGCCTTGAATCACAACCTCGGCGCCGGCGGGGCCGCAGGTTGGGTCCAGGTGAATGGAGGCTGGTCCGGTGACAACTGTACTGCTATGCTCGCTGGATTGCGGACCGTAATTCGGTTCGTTCCAGGTCACTTCGGCCACATTTGTGTAGGTTTGCGCGCTGCCGCCACCCGTAGGGAGCGCAGGAATGACACGAAGCCTGATCGTCGCCGAGTTACCCGCGGCGAGCCGGCCGAGCGCACAGGAAACCAGCCGCGTCGTCTCGTCGAACTCGCAGTATCCCTGGGTGGCGACGGCGCCGCGGAAGACCAGATGCTCCAGATTATTGCCTGCCAACAGGTCTCGCACGGTCACTCCGGTTGCAGCTGATGGCCCATTGTTGGTCACCACAATTACATAGTCGAAGGCTTCTCCTGACCGGGCGCTGGCCGGCGCACTCTTAACGATGGAGAGGTCGGCCAGGAGGGTTATCGGGTGTGATACCGCCGCGGTGTTGTTGCTCGTATTGGGGTCGCTCTCACTGCCGCTGACCTGGGCGCTGTTGACGACGATGCCGCCCCGCCGCGGCGTGACGACAATGGTCGCCGTGGCCGTCTCTCCTACGGCGAGCTCGCCCACCTGGCAGGTGACGACGCTGCCGCTGCGCGCGCACGGCTCGCCGCCGGCCAGCGTCGCCGCAACGAAGGCCACGCTGGACGGCAGCACGTCGTCGACGACAACGGCAGTCGCCGCGCTCGGCCCGCTGTTGCCCACCTGGAGCGTATAGACAAGCTGTTCGCCGGCGTGCAGCGTGCTGGGGGCGCCGCTCTTGGTGATCCAGAGGTCGGCCATACGCTGCACCTCCACCGTGTGCTCGGCCCAGTCATTATTGGTGTCGGAATCGGCCGGAAAGGCCATCCGCACCTCGGCGCGATTCACGTAGGCGCCGACAGCGGCCGGAGCCTGCACGTGAATCTCAAAAGTGGTCGAGGCGCCGGGGGCGAGCGCGACTTCTGTACAGACGACTTCGCCGGGAGCCGCCGCGCGGCAGCGCCCATCCGAGCCCTCTGCCTGGTAGCTCATGCCGGCTGGCAGGGTGTCGGTGACTTCGATGCCTTCGGCTGGCTGCAATCCCAGGTTTTGCACGCGCAGCGAATAGGCAAAGATACTCTCGGCCCAGACTTCTAAAGGGCCGTTTTTGGTCACGGCGAGATCTGTGCTGGTCCCGTCGACAATATCGGTCCTTGCGGTAGACGAGTTGTTGTCCAGCTTCGTCGCGTCTTCGTTGCCCGCGCTGACCGTGGCGGTATTGGCAACGTCTGTGGCTACGTCTGGCCCGGCAACGACGTTGATGAAGAACGTCATCTGTTCCCCGCCACGTAGGTCGCCGATGTGGCATTCAACCGTTGTCCCCTCGTAGGAGCAGCCCGACGCATAGATGACCTGAGAGGGCAGCACGTCGCTTACGCGCACCTGTGTTGCCGTCTCCTCGCCCAGGTTGGCGACTTCGAGCCGGTAGCGGAAGCCGGTATTGACGAGGACGCGCTCCGGGGCGTCCTTTTCTACGGTGAGGTCGGGCGGCTGTGGCGGCGGCGGCGTGGCGGTGGGTCCCACGGGCGGCAGGCCCGGAATGACCGGCGCCAGGCCGCTGCTGCTCGTCTGCGCCGGCGCCTCATTGTTCATCACCGTCTGCCCCTGCAACAGCACCGTTTCGGCAATAGGCCGCAGCAGCGGCGTGATGACCTCGGCGCGGTAGACGACGCGAATGATGACCGGTTGGCCGGCCAGGCCCGGATTGTTCTCGACCAGATTGCCGTTGGCGTCGGCGCCGAAAATCTGGACTTCGAAGTAGCGCGGATCGAAAAAGCCGGCGTTGGGATCCAGCCGTAAGCCGGTCAGCGCCTCTTCAGCCACGGCGCGGATGGACGTCAGACGAACGTCCTCGCAGGGTGGGATATCGGCGAGGCAGTCTGTGTCATACTGCCCGGTAACGGCATAGCGGCCGGCGGCGCGGGCCGCGTTCTGCACTGTGAGCTGCGCTTGGAAGAGGTGCGCTCCTTCGATTAAGACGAAGATGAGCATTGTCAGAACGAGGATGATCAGGGCAAATTCAACCAGCGCCTGGCCGCTGTCCTCCCCTGCGCATAGCCGGCGCTGCGGGCGCGACCCTGGCTGCGATACGCCTTGCCGCCTCTCCCGGATGGGGTGCAGCATGCGTAGACGGCGCCGGCATGACGGGGCTGGCTGGATCGCGTGTGCGCCCCCGGCCCGCAAGGCGCGCCCGATGACGTCTACTCTGGCATACCCTTCTATCATTACCACTGACTGCCCAGGCATGGGAACCGCAAACCGGCTGCTGTTTCCAGCGTTTCTATCTGCTGCACCTGCTCAAACGCGCGCCGATCAGCGCCCACACGTCCCCAAGACTGTAAGGTGAGCGGCGCATTGAACGTGGAGGAGGCTCACGGCTTTGACTCTGCTGGGAAGAAAGTACCATTTATAGTATAGCGGACTAGGCCGCCAAATGGTACAGCATACCGTGTGACGCGGCTGTTGCCGGCGCTGTCTGAGGGGAAAACTAAGCGCTCGGGGCCAGGCCAGACCTCGTTTGCCGGGAGACGCCGGACGCCAACGAGAAGCTAGGAAGCGCCGGCGTAGAGGCGCGGCACGCGGCTGCTGATGTTGGTCAGCACCTCGTAGCCGATGGTCCCTGCCCAATCTGCCAGGTCATTTGCCTCGATTGTCTCCTCGCCCGCACTGCCCAGCAGCACCACCTCATCGCCCGGATAGACGCTGTCCTGCTCCACGTTGACCATGATCTGGTCCATGCAGACGCGACCGGCGATGGGATAGCGGCGCCCGCCGATGAGGACCTCGCTGCGGTTGGAGAGGGCGCGGAAGTAGCCGTCGCCGTAGCCGACGGGGATGGTCGCCAGCCGCACTTCGTGGTCCGTCCACCAGGTCGAGCCGTAACTCACCGGCCGCCCTGGCCGCAGGCTCTTTACATAGACAACGCGCGACTTCCAGCTTAGCACGGGGCGCACGGCAACCGTGGTCGCCGCCTCGCGCGAGGGGTAAACGCCGTAGAGCAGGATGCCGGCCCGCACCAGATCCAGGTGGCTAGCGGGCAACTGCAGGATCGCGCCGGAGTTGGCCATGTGCCGTAGTGGGGGGGGAATGCCGCGCTCCTCGTAGAAGCGCAGCACGGCCCGAAAGCGGGCCAGCTGCTCCCGGGCCGAGGTCAGGTCGGCGGCGTCGGCGCTGGCAAAGTGGGAGAAGATGCCTTCTACCTGGCAATGCTCGCAGCGCAGCGCCGCTTCTAGAAGGGGGCCAGCGCTGTCGTGCTGCACGCCCAGCCGGCCCATGCCGGTGTCGATCTTCAGGTGGACGCGCGCCGTCTGGCCCAGGCGGCGCGCCGCGGCCGCGATCTGTTCCAGCTTTTCTATGGAAGCCACAGTGATCGTCAGCCCGTATTCGAGGAACAGCGGCGCCTGCTCGCGCATGCTGCCGCCGAGGACCAGAATGGGCGCCTTGATCCCGCTCTTGCGCAGCTCGATGGCTTCTTCCAGCAGCGCAACGCCCAGGAACGGCGCGCCCAGCTGTTCGAGGTGGCGGCCAACCGGCACGAGACCATGACCGTAGGCGTTGGCTTTGATGATGGGCATCACCTGCGCCGGCGCCACGCGCGCCGCAATGGCGCGATAGTTTGCGCTGAGATTGGCTAAATTGACCTCGGCGAAGGTGGGGCGCATGGGCGAACCTGGCTAACCGCCGAGATAGGCCTGCTGCACCTTTGGATCCTCGGCCAGCACGTCCGCCGGGCCGGCCAGCACGATACGGCCCGTTTCCAGGACGTAGGCGCGGCTGGCCAGCTTGAGGGCCTGCCGGGCATTCTGCTCGACCAGCAGGATAGTGATGCCCCGCTCGTTAATCTCGCGCAGAATCTGGAAGATCTCCTGCACCAGAATTGGCGCCAGGCCCATCGAAGGCTCGTCCAGCAGCACCAGATCGCCGCCCGTGACCAGGGCGCGCCCGACAGCCAGCATCTGCTGTTCGCCGCCGGAGAGCGTGTCGCCCAGCTGGGTGCGCCGCTCGTAGAGGCGCGGGAAGAGGTCGTAGACGCGCTGGACATCGCGCGTCACCTGCTCCTTGTCCTTCCGAGCAAAAGCGGCGAGCCGCAGGTTCTCGCCAACGGTCAGGTTGCCGAAGATGCGCCTGCCTTCCGGCACAAGGGTCATCCCCTGCTGCACGACCCGATGTGGAGCCATGGAGAGCAGATCCTGTCCCTTGTAGACAATGCTGCCGCTATCGGCCGGCAGCAGCCGCACCAGGGTGTTAAGCACTGTCGTCTTGCCGGCGCCATTGGCGCCAATCAACGTGACGATCTCGCCTTCATCTACCTCGAACGAGACGCCGTACACAGCTTTGATGCTGCCGTAGCTTACTTCCAGGTCGTTGACGCTGAGTAACACGCGCTCTCCTCCTGCCTTTACTCGCCCAGATAGGCTTTCAACACCTGTGGATCGGTGCGGATCTCGGCCGGTGTGCCCTGGGCAATCGTCTTGCCAAACTCGATCACGGTCAGCCGTTCGCAGATGCCCATCACCAGCTTCATCTGATGCTCGATGAGCCACAGGGTGAGGTTGAACTTCTCGCGCAGCCAGGCAATGAACTCCATCAAGTTATCCACCTCGCCCGGATTCATACCCGCGGCCGGTTCGTCGAGGATCAGCAGCTTGGGCCGCGTCGCCATCGCCCGCGCGATCTCCAGGCGGCGGCGGTCGCCGTAAGGCAGGCTGCGCGCCGGCAGCGCCGCGTAGCGCTCAAAGCCGAAGAGGTGCAGCAGCTCCATCGAGTGCTCGACGATCTGCCGCTCCTCACTCTGATAGCGCGGCGTGTGGAACATGGCATCGACCAGCCTGTAGCCGACCTGCCCGTGATGAGCGACGCGCATATTGTCCAGCACGGTCATCTCATCCCAGAGGCGGATCGTCTGGAAGGTGCGGCTGATGCCCAGCCCGGTGATAGCATGGGGCGACTTGCCGGCGATAGGCTCGCCGTCAAAGATGATCTCACCTTCACTCGGCGTGTAGACGCCGGTAACCAGGTTGAAGATGGTCGTCTTGCCGGCGCCATTGGGCCCGATCAGGCCGACCAGCTCGCCCGGGTAAAGCGCCAGCTCGAAATCATCCACGGCGCGCAGGCCGCCGAAGAAATGGGTCATGTCGTTGATAGCTAATAAAGGTTCCATACTGTCGTTCCCAGCTCGGCCCTCGCCGGCTAGCGCTCCTCCTTCCCGCCGACGTCAATCTTCAGCTCGCGATTGCCGAACAATCCTTGCGGACGATAGAGCATCAGCAGGATAAGAAGCAGGGGGATCAGCACCCACTTCAACACGCCCAGCGGGCGCAACGCCTCTGTAACGAAAGTGAAGATGAAGGCGGCAATGATCGAGCCGGAGATACTGCCCATGCCGCCGAGATAGACCATCACCAGCGCTTCAGTGGACTTGAAGATGCCGAAAACGCCCGGATTGACGTAGGCCAGGACGTGGGCAAACAGACCGCCGGCCACCCCGGCCAGGAAGGACGAGGTGAGAAAGGCGACCAGCTTGACCCGCCGTGTATTGACGCTCATCAGGCCGGAGGCGATCTCGTCCTCGCGGATTGCCACGATGCCTTTGCCGAACGTGGAGTTGACCAGGTTGCGGATGGCAAAGACAGACAGCAGCGTCACCACGAAGACCCAGGTGAAGTTGCTCCACAGGGGCACGCCGCGCAGGCCGCGCGGCCCGCCGACGACTTCCATATTGTTCAGCGCTGCCTGCACGATGAAGTTGACGGCCAGCGTGACAATGGCCAGGTAATCGCCGCGGGTGCGGAAGCTGGGGAAGGCGACCAGCAGGCCCGTGATGGCCGCCGCGATGCCGCCGACAAGGAGAGCCAGCGGAAAGCCGATCAACACATGCAGACCCAGCGGCAGATCGGCTGCCCAGGGAAGCAGCGCCGGGCCGAATGATTCACTATCGGTAAACAGCCAGATGGTCAGGACGCTGGCCGCATAGGCTCCCACGCCCATAAAGCCGGCATGGCCTACCGAGAATTCACCCATGTAGCCATTGATCAGGTTCAGGCTGACAGTGAGGATGATGTTGATGCCCAGGTACATGAGCACCAGCTCGCGGTAGGCGGTCTCGCTGCCCCATGTCCAGAACGTGGCGTAAAGGAGGACGACGAGCAGGCCCAGGTTAAAGGGTCGCGGCAGCCGGCGCACCACGCCGCGTAGGGCTGGGTTCAGCACCAGACCGGCGAGGAGGATGGGTACGCCAAAGATGATCAGGTTGTAGCTAACAACCTGAAACAGGGTCAACAGGGCAAGCGGGATGTCGCCCACAAAGGTGAGCAGCACGTCCACTAGCGCCGCGCCGGCCTGCCGCCAGGGATCGGGTATGTCAGAGGTGGGAAACAGGGGCTGCAAGATGCCCGACAGGTCAAGATCGCCAAAGGCTTCAAAGAAGTTGAGCAGCCCGAACAGGACGGGCATTTCGCGCAGGCCAAGCATGCGGGCCACGGACAGCCCTACCGTCCGTTCCAGAAGGACGCCGGCAAAGGCGCCCAGCAGATAGGCGTGCAGAATCTTGCCCCGGAACCAGGCGTTCAGCCGCGTTGCCAGCCTGTTGCGGGCGCCCACCATTCGTCGTTCGCGTGGTACATCTGTGACGTCGGCCATGAGCTTACACCTTCTGCCGGCGGGCCACGCCGAAAATGCCCGTGGGCCGGATAACCAGAATACCTAGAAGGAGAACAAAGACGATCAGGTCGCGGTAGGTAGAGGCCAGGTAGGCGGCGACGAAGACCTCGAGAAAACCGAGAATCATCGCCCCGGCCATGGCGCCACGAATGTCGCCAATGCCGCCCACCACCGCGGCAATGAAAGCCTTCCAGCCGATACGCAGACCCATGTAGGGATTGAGTACCGGGTATGCCACACCCCAGAGGATGCCGCCGGCTGCGGCCAGGCCGGCCCCTACCAGAAAGGTCAGGGAGACGACGCGATCCTGCGAGACGCCCATGAGGGGCAGCGCGAACTTGTCATATGAGATGGCGCGCATGGCCATGCCCCACTTCGTGCGCTGCACCAGCGTGTACAGGCCGGCCATCAGGACGAAGGCGAGCACAATGATCAGGATCTTGACGTTGCTGATACTCACGCCGCCGATGTTGAAAACGCGCGTGTTGATGAAATCCTGCGGGTAGCTGCGCGGATTGGCGCCGGTAAGCGCCAGCATGCCGTTTTCCAGCAGCAACCCCACGCCCAGGGCGGTGATGACCACGGACAGCCGGGTGGCATGGCGTAACGGCTTATAGGCGACGCGTTCGATGAGAACGCCCAGCATCCCCGTAACGCCCATCGACAGCAGGAGCGACGGCAGGAAGGGTAGGTCGAAGGTAAAGGCAAAGAAGACGCCAAAAAAGGCGCCCATCATGAAGATGTCGCCGTGGGCGAAGTTGATTAACAACAGCACGCCATACACCATCGTATAGCCCAACGCGATCAGGGCGTACAGGCTGCCGAGTTGTAGGCCGTTTAAGAACTGCTGCAGGAACTGGTCTAATACTGGTTGGAGTTCCATGACACCCCTGCGAGCCAAAGGAACCGGGGCGGATTATCCGCCCCGGTTCTCCTGGTCAGGTCAGTTACTTAGGGGAAACCAGCCGGACAGGCCTGGTCATAGTAGGTAAAGGCGCCATTCTGGATCTGGATGATCACGGCGCACTTGGTCGGGTCGCCCTGTTCGTCAAAGCTCATGATGCCCGTGACGCCCTCGAAGCGATCGATCGAAGCCAACTGGTCACGGATCGCCGTCTTGTCGATCTCACCTGCCTGACGCATCGCCTCGTAGAGAAGCTGGAACGCGTCGTAGGTCAGCGCGGCCACGTCATCGGGCTTTTCGCCGAAGCGCTCTTCGTAGGCGGTGATGAAGCCCTGGGCAACCTCGGTGGCGATGTCTGGCGCGTAATGGGTGCTGAAGAAGAGACCATCACAGGCGTCGCCGCACAGGCTGAGAAGGTCCGGCGTCCCCCAGCTATCGCTGCCGAGAATCGGAACGTTGATGCCCAGCTCGCGCGCCTGCTGCACAATCAGCGGCACCTCATTGTAATACTGCGGCGTGAAGATGACGTCGGGGTTGGCCTGGCCAATCTTCGTCAGCTGCGCGCTGAAGTCAGTATCGCCGGTGCTGAAGGTCTCGAAGGCTACGATCTGCCCGCCCTGCGCCTGGAAAGCATCGCGGAAATTTTCCGCCAGCCCCTTCGGATAGTCGCTGGCAACGTCGTAGAGCACCGCAGCCGTCTGCGCCCCAAACTCGCCCTCGGCGAAGCTAGCTACCACCGGACCCTGGAAGGGATCGAGGAAGGCGACGCGGAAGACCCAGGGGCGATTGCGCGTCGTGTCTGGGTTGGTCGACCACGGGCTGATCATGGGCGTCTCGCGATCGTTGGCCACCTGGCCGGTGGGCACTGCCTGCTTCGACGCCTGGGGGCCGACGATGGCGATGACGTTATCCTGGGTGACGAGCTTGGTCGCGGCGGCCACGGCTGATTCCGCCTTGGCTTCGTTGTCTTCAATCTGGATGGCGATCTGGTATGTCGTGCCACCGATTTCCAGACCGCCGGCGTTGTTAATTTCGTCAACCGCCATATTAGCGGCGTTCTGCGTGCTTTCGCCGACTTTAGGGATGTCTCCCGTGAGGGGGGCGATGACGCCAATCTTAATTTCCTGCCCATCGGTTTGAGCGCCTGGTTCGGTCCCTCCCAGTGCCGAACAGGCGGCCAGAAACAGCAACACAGCCAACAGGAGAGCGGCGCGCTTAAACATTGGGATTCCTCCTTCTTCTTTTGGACAGACAGGGCGCCGGGGAATAGCAGGCCCAGTATAGCGCTGGGTGAAATTCCCCCGAATCGCCCACAAAGAAACGGCACGAAAACAGACCCTCGGCTATTCTAGACTGTACGACAAAATGTGCAACAAATGCTAAGGGTAATTGCCGAGGGGCGGCAGCAGCATTGCGCGCCGGACTTGTCCCGACGACCCGGTTGGGCTCCGCGTTCGGCCGGCTCTCGTACGAGAGCGGTCTCGATATTGTGCTATACTATGATCGTGGCTCACAGCGGCGACTGGAAACCAGGACTCGCGGCGGTAAGGGCTACGAGGGCGCTCCCTGCGACGCAGCTTTGCTTTACGGGATGTTCACGCAAACTGCAGGAGATTTTCTCGGCGGCGCACTTTTTTTCTCGGGCAGATCCTGGATAATATTGGGAGAAGCGCCTCCGCCGGCGTCGCGCACGGAGGTTGCTGTTAGGTTGCCGCAGTCGGAAGAGGGACCGTGTCATGACCAACCTACCCGTGGCGCGAACGAAAATCGTCGTGCCCAGTCGTCACGCCGACGTGCTCAACCGCCAGCGGTTACTGGAGCTTTTCTACGAGCTTCTCGACAACCGCCTGATCATTGTGGCCGCTCCTGCCGGTTACGGCAAGACAACGCTGCTGGTGGACTTTGCCCACCAGGCCGACCTGCCCACCTGCTGGTTTAACCTGGACGAGCTGGACCGGGAGCCGCGCCGCTTTCTGGCCGGCTTTGTGGCAGCTATCGCGCACCAATTCTCCGATTTCGGCAAGGAGACGACGGCCACTATCCAGTCCATGACCGGCGATCTTGATTGGGACCGGCTGGTCGCCATCATGGTCAACGACGCCTACCGCCACATCGGCGAGCACTTCCTGCTCGTCCTTGACGATTATCACCTCATCGACGACCAGCAGGACATCGTCTACTTCATCAACCAGTTCGTGCAGCAGGCTGACGAGAACTGCCACGTCGTCCTCTCCACGCGGAGGCTGCCTGCTCTGCCCGATCTGCCGCTCATGGTGGCGCGCTCGCAGGTTGGCGGTATCGGTTTCCAGGCGCTGACCTTCCAGAGACAGGAGCTGCAGACGCTGCTCCTGCAAAAGTACAATGTTACCCTGCACGACGCCGAAGCGAACATGCTTCTGGAGCAGACGGAGGGCTGGATTACGGGCCTGCTGCTCTCGGCGCAGACAATGGGCTATGACATGCCCGATCGCGCCCGCGCCAGCCAGGTATCCGGGGTGGGGCTCTACGAATACCTGGCCCACCAGGTGCTGGAGCGGCAGACGGCGGCTATGCAGCAATTCCTGCTCCATAGCGCGCTGCTGGATGAGTTTAACGCTGAGTTTTGCGCCACCGTGCTGGAGCCGGCCCACTATCTGCGCACCCGTTCCTGGCAGTCGTTTATCGACGAAGCCTTTCGCCTCAACCTGTTTATCCAGGGTGTGGGCGAGAAGGGCGGTTGGGTTCGCTATCACCAGCTTTTCCGCGAATTCCTGCAGAACCAGATGATCTCTCGCTACCCGGATGAAAGCGTGCGCGTCCGGCGCCAGCTTGCGTCCGTTTATGCGCAGCGGGGTGACTGGGAACGCGCGCACCGGCTCTATACCGCCCTCGGTGATCTTGACCGCATTGTTAGCCTGATCGAAGTCGCCGGGGTGCCGATGAGCCATGCGGGGCGACAGCAGACACTGGCGAAATGGATCGACGATCTGCCGCCAGCGGTCGTGAACACCCGCCCCGAGTTACTATCATCACGGGGCGTCGCTGCGGGGGATATGGGCGCCCCGGAGCAAGGTATGGAGCTGCTCGACGCTGCCCATGCCCTGGCGCTGGAAGCTGGGGACAAGGATTCACTCATGCGCACGCTGGTGCGCCGTGCCAACGTGCTCCGGCTCCTCGGCGATAACGAACGCTCGCTGCAGGACGCCGAGGCGGCTCTCGAGCTTGCCAGCGGCGGTCACTTAACTGAAGATATCCGCGCCAGTGCTCTGCGTGCGCTTGGGCTGGCGCTGCACCGGCTGGGCAGGCCAACGACTGCGATTGAAGCCCTGGAAGAGGCGCGCCAGCTACAGCGCCGCAAGGGCAATACGCGCGCTGT
>CAZOGK010000057.1:0-16574 GCA_964579295.1 uncultured Ardenticatenaceae bacterium | reverse complement strand
GGCGGTCGCTGAGGGCGACCCGGCGGTCCGGGGAACGGGGATCCGGCAGCACCTGTCACGGCGGCAGCGGCGACTTTGTCGTCGCCTTCTGCACCGGGACACAGATTCCGGATCGGCCGCCGGCGCTGCGCGCCCTCACCCCTCCGCCATCATCGCCGCCAGCTTCGTCGTCGTCTTCCAGTTGCGGATGGTGATTTGCTGGTAGATGGGCGTGCCCGTGATGCGCCCGAGCCGGCTTTGGGTGGCCTTGCTGGTCAGCCGTGAAAAGTAGAGCACGCCGGCGCCGCCCCAGACCTGGTCCACGCCTGGTTTGGCCGTCACCCGTTCGAGCGCCGCGGACGCCGTCAGCGGTTCCTTGAGAAAGATGACGTCGTAGCGATATTCGTCTGGCTGGTCGCCGAAGCCGTCCGGCGCTTGCGCCACCACCCGCTCCATCGCGGCGGCCGAGCACACGACCACCGGCAGCTCCAGACCAAAGGTCGCCAGCAGCCCCGCTTCAATCTGCGCCGTCAGCCGCGCCCGGTCCGTCTTCTGGCTGTCGAAGATGACATTGCCGCTCTGGATATAGGTGCGCACGCGCGCCAGCCCCATCTCTTCAAAACACGCCTTCAGCGCCGCCATCTTGATCAGATTTTTCCCGCCCACGTTGATGCCGCGCAGCAGAGCCAGATAACGTTCCATCGCCGCCTCCTTGGCGTTCACCGGTTATAAGCCGGCCCTGATGTTTGCCCATTGCGGCGCGCCACGCAAACGGCGTAAGGGTCTGGCATCCCGGCAGAAGGCTACAACCAAGAGGTCGCCCTGGCGCGCCAGACCGGCCTAGGCGCAGCGCAGCCAGTCACACGAACAGCCCCTCCACCGGCGAGGGGCTGTTCTTTCTATGCGCTGGTCGCCGTCACGGCCGGCTGGGCGCCGGCGGGGAGGGGTTACCCTTCAACCGTAATCGTCGCCCGCATGTTGGGGTGCAGCGTGCAGAAGTAGGCGAAGCTGCCCGGTTCGTCGAAGGTGAAGCTGAAGCTCTCGCCGGACCCTAACGAGCCGGAGTCGAACAGGTCGGGCTCGGGCGCGTCGGGCGTGCCGGCGGTGACGGTGTGGGCCACGTCGTCCTCGTTGGTCCAGACGACGGTCGTGCCCACCGGCACGGTTAGCTCAGCCGGGGAGTAGGCAAAGCTTTCGATGGTCACGGTCATCTCGCCAGCCGCCCCTTCGTCCTCGGTTTCCTCTGTCGCCATCTCCTCTGTCTCCTCGGGCATCGCCAGCGGTTCGGCCATGTCCCCCGGCACCAGCCGGTAGACCCGGCCCGTCTCGCCGGTCGGTCCAGGCGAGCTGGAGGTGAGGACGTACAGCTCGCCGTCCTCGCCCTCGCCGAAACTGAGCAGGAAGCTCTCCAGCGTGCCGCTGGCGGTGTTGGTTAGGGTGAGCGGCTGCATCGGCCACAGCCCTGATTCGGCCGGCGCGGCGACGAAGAGCTTGCCGTTGCCCGCGGCGAAGTCGTCGCTCCAGTCGCCAAAGATGTACTGGCCCTCCAGGTCGGGCAGCGCCGCGCCGCGGTAGACGTGGCCGCCGATGACGACCAGGCCCAGGCCGCCTTCCTGGTTGGCATTCATGTATTCGATGACCGGATCGACGAGCGGGTTGCCGTCGGGATCGCTGTCCGGGCACTCCGCCGGCGGGTTCTCAGGTTCGGCGGCGTTGAAGCAGTGGCTCGCCTCCTTGACGTTCCAGCCGTAGTTGCCGCCGGCCTCGACGATGCTCACCTCTTCCCAATGGTCCTGCCCGGCGTCGCCCACAAACAGCGCGTTGTCGCCGCCGCTGTCGAAGCTGATGCGGAACGGGTTGCGGAAGCCGTAGGCCCAGATCTCGGGCAAGACCTGGTCGTCGTCCACGAACGGGTTATCGGCCGGGATGGCATAGGGCTGCCCATCGGCCCCTTCGCTGTCGACGTCGATACGCAGGATCGAGCCCAGGAGATTGTCGGCCGTATCCTGCCCGTTGCCGCCTTCGTTGGCCTCGTACCAGTCGGCGACGTGGCCCAGATCGGTGTCGTTGGCGCCGCCTCCGTCGCCCAGAGGTATGTAGAGATAGCCGTCGGGACCAAAGGCGATCTGGCCGCCGTCGTGGTTAAACTGCGGCTGGTCCACCTGCAGCAGCAGCCGTTCCGAATCGGGATCGGCCACGTTGGCATCGTCCGCCGGCACCTGGAATTCGGCGATGTGGCTGGTGTGGTTCCAGTCAGCCGGCGCTTCCGCGCGCAGCGGCGCGCTGTAGTAGACATAGAAGCGGCCGTTCTCGGCGTAATCCGGGTGGAAGGCCAGGCCGAGGAAGCCGCGCTCGTCAAAGTCGGTCATCTGCTCCACCATCCGGTCGCGCAGGTCGAGGAAAGGCTCCTCCAGCAGGCTGCCGTCGCCGTCCAGAATGTAGGCCACGCCCACCTGATCGACGACGACGAAGCGGCCGCTGCCGTCGGGAATGGGCTTGAAGACCACCGGCGAGGTTAGCCCCTCGACCACCAGCTCCAGCCCCACCGCGCCGGCGCCGGCCTGGTCGAGCCCGCCGCTGAGGGTGAATGGCTGCATGACGACGGTGCCATCCACCGTCACCGGGCCGTCCTCGCCGGGGAACTCATACTCGCCGGCGACGCCGGCATCCACGTGAAGCATGGCGTGCAGCGTCTCGGTCAGGCCGGCTTCGTCCACTTCGACCACGACGTTCTCGTTTTCGCCGGCGGCGACCGGGGCGAAGCCGATCACCGGGCCGGGCCCGCCGTTATCGTCGGCGTGGATCACGATCCAGCCCGGCTCGGCGGCGGTGACCGCGTCGATGGTCACCGTGCCCTCGCTCAGCTCCTGGTCAGAGACGGCGACAGCCGGAGAGAGGGCTTCCGCCGTCGGCTCGCTGGTCGCCGTGGCGGCGACTTCTGCCGTCGCTTCCGCCGTTGGCTCCGCCTCTGCTGTCGCATCGCCCAGCCCCTCATCCGGCGGCGGCGAGGCTTCGGGCAGCGCCGGCGTCGAGAGATCGTCGGCGGTGTTGTCGGCGCAGGCTGCCAGCAGCAGCGCCGCCAGTAACAGGGTCAGGACAAGGGTAATCTGTTTCTTCATGCTATCCTCCATCGGTTTCAGACACGCTCTCACAGCTGGTTGACGGTTAGCCGCCTGGCGGCCAGCCGCCTCGCAGACAGGCGCCGGCGCCGGCCCGCCATGGGCCACCGCACGCCAGAGAGCGCTGATTTGGTTGTCTCTTCCCGGTGGAATCAGATTGCCGGCTACCCCTGCCTGGATTCCGCGCGTGCTTGCTTCTTTATCTCTTCACCTCCCTGTGGGCGCGGGTCAGGGGCTGTGGTCACGTTCTACGAGCGGGGTGGTTTGGCTCCCAGGATGATGCGGCGATGCGGTCGAGAACGTGCGCGCTTTCCGAAGCCGGGGGTAATGGTCCGGCTCCGTCTATGCTATGGTCCAGGGTCCCGGTTCTGCAGATAGATACGAGAGATGCTGTACCGCGGATTCAAATTGGCAGGATGCTTCCTGGGTTTCCTCCCCCTTCTGTCCGCCCCCACAGCGGGTTGCCGGCCGGCGGCCTGCCCGGAGATGGCGCTGTAGCCGGCGAACAGCAGCGCGGCCAGGATGACGCCGAGCGACAGAGCAGACAATTTCCTGGACATGGTAACCTCCTACGTTGGTTGCTTGTTTGTTCCCGACCTGTCTGCTCATAGCATGAGCGCCGCCACCTCCCCGGCCGTGACGGTCGTCGCCCGCACCTTGATCAGGACTTCGTTCTCCTTCGGCGCCGGTTTGGCGACCTCTTGCAGCTGCAGACCGACGGCGGCGCCGTATCTTCTCCATACCACCGCTTTCATCAGCCGTTTTCCTCAGGCCATAGCGGCTCGGCGACGCTAAGCCAGGCTGGCCGTCCCAGCGGTTGCGCTGGCCCTTCCTATTGCGCGCCGCAGCGGCTGGCAGCCGGTGGTGTTGGGTCGGGCGTGTGGGTATGGCGGTGCGGGGCGGTTGGCTGGTCGCTGGACAGTCGGGAGAGCGGTCTGGGAAGCGCCACTCATATGCTCGAGGATGGCAGATATGGGGTTGGCTGGCAAGCACACCGGTAGATATAGGATGGGGGCGCCGCTGCAGGCCTGTTACGGCTGGGGACGGCCGATCTTCTCGGCGACGGCCGGGACGGTGGTGCAGGCGGTGGACGGATGGCCGGAGCGGAATCCGGTGCACCCGGCCAGAGATTTGGCCATCATGCTCAAAAACGCCTGGACGTTTGACGGGCAGGGCGCCGCAGATCTCCGGCCGCTGATGGGCAACTCCGTGATCGTGGAGAGCAGCGAAGGAGTTGCAGTCTACGTCCACGCGCAGACAGGCTCGGTCCGGGTGTCCGCGGGCGACCGGGTTGTTCCCCGGCCAGCCATTGGCCAACGTCGGCCATTCGGGAAACAGCACGGCGCCGCACCTGCACTTTCACCTGATGGACGGCGAGGATCCCCGGCGGGCGCATGGCATCCCCTGCTGCTTCCGGACGTACGAGGTCTGGCGAGACGGCCGCTGGCAGTCGGTGCAGCATGGCATCCCCGGCCATACGGAGAGCATTCGCCACACGTGACGCGGGAAAGAGGGGCTGCGACGACCAGCGGTCAGGGCCGGACTGGTCGCGCTGGGAGGTAATAGCCAGCCGCCCCAACCAGATCGCCTACGTGCCCCCAGCACACGCCTCGACCAGACCGAGCTGCAGGCGCTGCAGGCAGGTTAAGGGCTCGACGTAACGGTGGCCTTCTATCCAGTCGTGGAGAGCCGGCCTGTCCAGCGCCAGCGTCCACAGGTTAACGGCGCCATCCTCGGCGGCCGACCAGAGGCCATCGCTCGTCGCCGTAAAGGCAACGTGGTGGACGACGCCGGCGTGCGCGCGGATCTGCCGCAACAAATCACCGCTGGCCAGATCCCAGACAATGACCGTGCCATCCTGAGCGCCGGACGCGCCGTAACTCCCATCCGGGCTGAAGGCCACGCTCATGACGCCGCCCGTGTGCCCGTCGAAGCGGCGCAACCGTCTGCCGCTGTTCAGCTCCCACAGGTTCAGCGTTCCATCCAGCGCACCCGAGAGCAGGAACCGCCCATCTGGGCTGAAGGCGACGGCGGTCGCCGAGCCGGTGTGCCCGGCGAGCTGACCGCGCTCCGTGCCTGTCTCCGTCTCCCAGAGCAAGATGCGCATATCCCGTGGTGCATCCACCTCAAAATCGGCCACATAACGGGTGGTGCCAATCCCCGCCGCAAAAAGACTACCATCCGGACTGAAGGCGACGGCCGTTACCGCATCAGTCGGGTTGGTATAGGTGAAGCGCGCCTCGCCCGTCTGTGTATCCCACAGGATGACCTTCCGGTCGTCAGCAGCCGAGAGGAAGCGGTCGCCCAGCGGGCTGAACGCCAGCTGGTGAATGAATGCGCTGTGCCCCGCAAACTGCCGGACCTTATTCCCCGAGGCCATATCCCAGAGGGCCAGCCGGCCATCCCCGGCGCCGGCAAGCAGCCAGCGGCCGGTCGCGTCGAGGGCCAGTGCGGTCAGCCTCTCGGCATCCAGCAGGCTTCCGTCACCCGGTTCCACCGGCAGCTCCCGGACCGTCTCGCCTGACTCTACCTCGACCAGGCGGATGGCGTCACTCAGGCCGGCTACAAACTGGTCGCCGGCGCCCGCTGCAAAGGCGGGCATAAACGCCTCGGCCTCGTACTGCCATTGGCGCCGGCCGTCTGCCAGATCCCAGATGCGCAGATTGCCTGTGTTGTAGCTGGCGACAGCGGTTTCGTCTCCGGCAAAAGCCACGCTCAGCGGAAAACCGTC
Source organism: uncultured Ardenticatenaceae bacterium (assembly GCA_964579295.1). Classification (GTDB taxonomy): domain Bacteria; phylum Chloroflexota; class Anaerolineae; order Promineifilales; family Promineifilaceae; genus JAAYYY01. The sequence goes on along the minus strand of CAZOGK010000057.1, from coordinate 10,745 downwards.
TTCGCCATAAAAGGCCTGCTCCGGCTGCCCTGAGCCCAGTTCCCACACCATCACCGCCCCATCGCGCGACGATACGAGCAGCCGCGTCCCGTCGGCGCTGAACGCTACCTCAAAGACCCAGTCTGGCAGCCCCGGCAACACGCCGGCCGGCCGGCCACTGGCCACGTCAAAGAGCCAGATGCTGTCGGATTTGCCCGCTGCCGCAAGCGTCCGGCCGTCGGGGCTGAAGGCCAGGGAAAACAGCACGTCGTCGATGACCTGGATGCGCCGCAGCAGTCGCTGGCCGGCCACCTCCCAGATGATGACCTCGCCCGTTTCCGAGCCGCTGGCCAGGAAACGCCCATCCGGGCTGAAGCTGACCGGCAGAACCTGCCAGGCCGGATCATGGCCGGCAAGCTCTCCGGCCATCGTGCCTGTAGCCATGTCCCACAGGGTGACCACGCCGGCCTCGGTTCCGGCCGCGGCCAGCGCGCCGTCTGGTGCGATGCTCAGCACGTTCGGATCGCCGGTCGGATTTACGGCCCGCCATACAACGGCTCCGGTGACGACATCCCAGAGCAAAATCTGGTCGTCATAGGCGCTGCTGAGCAGGAACCGGCCGTCCGGCGTAAAGGCCAGATCGCCGAGGGAATCGTCGTGCTCGCCGGCGAGGCGCCGCAGCTCCTCCCCGCTGCTCAGCTCCCAGATAGTGATCGCCGGATCGTCGCCGGCGGAGGCGACCAGGCTGCCGTCCGGGCTCACGTCCATGGCCCAGCGCCACCCCCCGCCGGCAACAATCTGGCGCGCCAGTCCCGGGGCCAGGGCGACATCGTACAGAACCCGCCGGGCAAAGGCGGGGGGCGCGTCGCCCTCGTTGGCAGCCAGGGCCAGGGCCAATGCCAGATCGCCGTTGTCGTCGGCCAGCGCTGCCTGTGCGCCTGCGGCCAGCGCAATGCTCCGTGATGCCATGGCGCTGCGCTCGGCGGCGGCCGCGTTACGCTCGGCCTGCTGGCCGAAAAACAGGGCCAGGATGGCCAGGATGGCCGCTATCCCCAGGGCGGCCGCGAGACCCAAAGCGCGCCGGCGCAGGCGGGCGGCTGCCCGGGTCTGCTCCTCAGCCCGCTGCTTTTCCGTCGCGGCCAGCAGCTGGGCCGTTTCCAGCTCGCGCCGCTGCCGGGCGGCTTCGGCTTCCTGCCTCGCTGCCCTGGCCGCGAGCGACGCCTGCAGAAAGCCTTCTTCACCGGGCAGCAAGGCCAGGGCAGTCTGTTCTCGCCAGGCAGCAACCTGGCTGAGGCGGGCGCCGCGCAGCAAGAAACCTGCATCCCGCCCGCCGGCTTCCCATTCGGCGGCGGCAGCCGCCAGCTGGCGCTGCAGACGAACGTCGGCCCGGCTTTCGGCCAGCCAGTCGCGCAGCCTGTCCCAGCGGCGCAGCAGCGCTTCATGGGCTACCTCCACCGTTGGCTCGCGCGTGAGAGGGTCGCGGTCGAAGACCAGCAGGCGCGCCTGGCCAAATTGCTCGAGGACGGCTCCGACTGTGCCTGCCGGCAGGCTGCCGCCAGCGGCGCCGAGCTGGCTGACTTCCGCGAGGCGGACGCGCCGCCGGGTATCTGCTATGCCCTCGCCGAGTGTCACCAGCCGCAGGAAAAGCTGGCGAGCGCCCGCCTGCTCGTCCGGGGACAGGGCAAAATAGGTCTCGTCGGCCCGGCGGGCCAGGGCGCCCGGCACGCCGCCAAGCCCGGCATACGTTTTGCGCGTCATCTGCCGGCCGTGGCGGGCAGAAAAGAGTTCGGTGAGGGCATACTGCAGCAGGGGCAGGGCCCCCGGCTCGGCTTCGACATCGGCCAGGATCGCCGGGAGCAAACCGTCTTCGAAGCTGACGCCGGCCCGTCGCGCCGGTTCCTGGACGGCCCACAGGAGTTCGTCACGGCTAAGCGGCAGCAAGGGCTCGGTATGCTCCTTGAATAGCCCAGCCAGGGGTTGGACCTGCAGGGGGCGGTCGTAAAAATCGGCGCGCAAGGTGACGATGAGGCGTAGCGGTGTGCGCGGGGCCGTCAGGGCCACATAGAGGCTTTCCAGAAAATGGGTACGTCTGGCTTCGTCGTCTACCAGGGTGAACAGCTCTTCAAACTGATCGACGACGAGCAGGAGCTGGACGTTCTCCGCATCTGGCAGAACGCGGCGCAGCGTGCGCAGCAATCCGCGGCTGTCGCGCTGCATCGGCTCCACGAGGCTGGGGGGCGGATCGACGGCGACGGGCCACAGGGCCAGCTCCAGCTCCTCCAGCGGGTGCGTACCCGGCGCCATCTGCGCGACGTACCACGCTTCAGAACCAGGCAGTGCGCCCGCGCGTAGGGCCGGAATGAGGCCTGCCCTGACCACGCTCGACTTGCCGCTGCCGCTGGGGCCCACCAGGGCCAGGAAACGGCTGTCCTCCAGGCGGGCAACCAGTTGGGCAATGAGCGCTTCCCGCCCGAAAAAATCACCTGCATCGGCTTCCTGGTAGGCGCGCAATCCCTTATACGGGTTGTAAATGCCGGGTGGTTCCACAGACGGAACAGGCTGCGAAGCCAGCGCAGCCGGCGGGCCGGCGGCTATAGCCCGGAAGGCCTGGGCCAGCGCCAGCGCGGTGGGGAAACGCTCCTCGGGCCGCTTGGCCGTTGCCCTCTGGATCACATCGTCGATGCCCGGCGGCAGGCCGGGCACGCTCTCGGCCAGCAGCGGGAAGGGCGAGGCAAGGTGGCTCTGGACCATGCTCGCCAGGGACAAATCGGCGAAAGGCCTTTCGCCAGCAAGGATCTCGTAGAGCACGGCGCCCAGGCTGTAAATGTCCGACTGGGCAGTGACGGGGCCGGCCTGCAGCTGTTCCGGCGAGACGTAGTTCAGGGCGCCCACCGCTTCGGGCTCACGGGTCAGCGCCCGGTCCTGAAGAACGTCTTTGGCGATGCCGAAATCGGTAAGATAGGCATTACCGGCCTCGTCAAAGAGAATATTAGCCGGCTTGATGTCCCGGTGAACGATGCCCTGCTGGTGTGCGGCGTGCACGGCCGCGGCGATCTGGTCCAGGAAGATGGTCGTCGCCGCGGCCGTCCAGGGACCACCCTGTAGCTTCGCCAGCAGATTCCCTCCACGCAGGAGGCGCATGACCAGGAATGCGCCGCCGGGCTCCCGCCAGTAGTCGTAAAGGGGGACAATGTGGGGATGCTCCAGACGGGCAATGGTCTGTGCTTCCGCTTCGAAGCGCCGGACAAACGCCGGGTCGTTGACGAAGCGCGGATGGATGATCTTCACGGCGACGTCACGGCCGATGGCCGGCTGCACGGCGCGGAAGATGACGCCGTATGCGCCTGCGCCGATTTGCTCCTGCAGCTCGTAACCGCGTACGCCGGGCAGCGGGGGCCGGTCAAAACGCAGCTCCCCAACCTGGATCTTCTCGTAAAGCCGGGTCGTCTGGCCGGCCGGCGCCATCCCCAGCTCTTCGTAGAGCAGGCGGCGGCATGATTCATAGACCGTCAGGGCCGCCGACGGCTGGCCGCTGAGCGCCAGTATTTCCATCAGCTGCCGGTAGGCCGGTTCATGGAGGTTGTCGATCGTTATCTGCCGCTCGGCATGGCCCCGTGCTTCGACGTAAGCAGCCCGCCGGGTAGCGATGGTCGCCAGTATCTCCAGGGCATCCAGCACCTTGCGCTGGTATTGCTGGCGGCTGACTTCCGCCCACTCTTCGAACGCATTGCTGTCGGCCAGATAGAAGTCGGCCAGAAATGGACCCTGGTAGAGGGCCGCAGCGCCGGCCAGAGCCTGATAGCAGGCATGGCAGGTCAGGAGGTCCACGTGATCGTGGTGCTGTACCCGGTACAGCAGGTCATCGAACTGAACGGCATCACTGGTAACAGGCGCCTCGGGATTGAGCTGGATGGTATGGCGGTTGGCGGTGAGCAGGGGAATGGTCGCCTCAAAGTCGGGGATGGCCTGGCGCAGGTGGAAGAGGATCTGGCGCAGATTGGAGCGCGCTGAACTTTCGGGCATGCCCGGCCAGAACAGCGTCATCAGCCGCTCGCGCCGGTGGGCAACAGCCGGCTGGGCCGCCAGATAGATGAGCAGCGCCTGCACTTTCACCGTGCGGAAGGCCGTCAAGGGCGCGCCATTCAGCACGATCTGAACCGGGCCAAGGAGAGACAGCGACAGCTGGCCCATGGGGTTCTCCTGCTTACCGGCTGGATAAGATACCGTTCATCTTAGCACAGTTTTGGCTCCTTTTTTCAGTTGTTAACGGCACGGCGTGAATTGTTAACGGCTGGGTGACGCTCGGTCAATGCTTGCTGCACAGACTGGAGGGTGTTGATCAGCACGGGCCTCCGGCCCACCAGAAAGGAGAACCTCATGAGCAGCAACTACGAGTGGCAGCAGTTTCAGACACGGGAACGGGTGCGGGCAGGCTTGCAGCAGGGCGAAGCAGATCGCCGGGTCAGACAAGCCAACCAGAAAAGGAAACCCAGGCTTCTATTCCCGGTGATGCTGGCCTTGGCGGTGGTCGCCGGCTTCTGGTTATTGGCCGCCTGCGCCCCGGATTCGACCTCCACCGTGGCAGCGCCGGACCCGATCATCTCCTGGTCAGAGATAGTGAGGCCAGTCGGCAGCGCGACGGAGCCCGGTCTCGACGAAGAACGCGGCTCGACCGTGACCATGGCCGACCGGATCCGCCTGCAGGACAAGCGCGAGCGGAACCTCTCCGCCGGGACCGCCCCCGCCCAGGGTCCAACCATAACCATGGCCGACCGGATCCGCCTGCAGGACAAGCGCGAGCGGAACCTGTCAGTCGAGACGACGTCTCTGGATGAATAGGGGCCATGACCCTGACCATGGCGCAACATCTCCGTCGGCAAGAGCGTCTGTGAGCAGAGGGCGCATGGCAGGTGCAGGGCTTCGCCTGACTTCGCGCCAGCAGCCCAGGCACGGCCGGCTTGCCCGATCGTGCCTGGGCGTTTTCCTGGCAGCTATCCTTCTGGGAATATGGCTTCGTCCCGCCAGTTCAGGTTGGCGATTGCTGCATCCGACCGGCCGCTGGCAGACTGATGCCTGGGGCGAGGGCTGGCTGGAGCTCGAACCTGTGAAAAAGGCCAGATCTGGCGAATGACAGATGGGGAGGCGCTGGGGCAGGCGCAATGAAGCGGTTACAGCCTTCTTTGCACAGATGATTGACAGAGCGCTGCAGGCGCACGACGTGGGCCTTCAATCCAGCCCGCTCCGAATCTCCCGCAGCAACGGCGAATTGAGAAACGAATCTTTCAGCTCCGGCTCCGGCAGCTGGGCGGCAAGGGCTTCGACGAGGGCCAGCGCCTGTTCTGCGGCCGTCCTGGCCCCCTGGTTATCGCCTTTGCCGGAGAGAGCCTGGCTCAAGCCGCCCAGCGCGCGGGCCTGATCGTAAGGATGGCCCACCGTCTGCCAGCCGGCAGCCGCCTGGGCGAAGGCCTCGGCCGCTTCTGCCGCACTGTCGCCGGCGAGGTGTATCCAGCCCTGACCCTCAAGGCGATAGGCGGCCGTGAGCGGCGTCTGGTACTGGCGGTCGAGCCGTTCCAGCTGCTGCCAGGCGGAACGGGCGTGGCCCGCCAGCGCCGGCTGGCCCGCGGCGACCGGCGCCTGGCAGATGAAGAGCAGCGCCCTGGCTGTATTGGGATAGAGGTGGCGCGCCTGATCAGTCCATTCCAGTATGGCGCCAGCAGCAGAGGCGCCCTCGGCCGTCCGGCCGCTCAGCAGCGCCGCGCGCGCCCGTTCGCCGAGAAAGGCGACGCCCGGGTCGAGGCTGTCGGGCGGGCCAGGGTCGGCGCCGCCGGCGTAGCCGTAAGCCAGCTCGTGCTGTCCCAGGTCACTGTGGGCGTGAGCGAGCGTGATCGCCAGGTAGGGCTCGAGCATGCCGGCCGGCTCATCGCTGCGCAGCCTGTCCGCCATCGCTTCCAGGGCGGCGAGGGCCTCCCGCCACCGGCCGGTGTGCCACTCTATCTCGGCCAGCTGGCGCGTGGCGCCCGCGGCCAGATAGGGAATGTGCAGGCGCTGGCTGTGCGCCAATGCTTCCCTGAGCGTCTCCCTGGCTTCTTCATAGCGACCGAGATAGCCGAGCCCTTCGGCCAGATAGAGATAGGCACGGCCGGCGTCATGCGGTCGATTGAGTCGCTGGGCTTGTGCCAGGCTCTCTCGCAGCAGAACCAGCCCTTGCCAGTCGCCCTGTCCAGACAGGGCGCTGCCCAGGTCGCACAGAGATTGGACCACCAGCGCCCCGGCGTCATGACGCCACGCCTGGGCCAGCGCGCGCTCTCCCAGGGTAATCGACGCCTCGTAGTCACCCAGGTGCATATGGTAATTGGCCATGCCGGCCAGGGCCCAGCCCAGCTCCTCACTCTCCGGCTCCCCTTCCAGCAGCGCCAGCGCCTGTTCGTAGGCGCGGCCGGCTGCCGTGACCTCTCCCCGCTCCCAGTAGACACGGCCCGACAGGCGCTGCGCCGCCGCGGCGCCCTGCCTGTCGCCCGCGCCATAGAATAGCTCGGAGCTCGCCTCCAGCGCCGCCAGCGCTTCCCCATGCTGGCCCAGCATCCACAGACACTCTGCCCGTTTGCGCATCGTCTCGGCGCGCCCGGCGCTGTCGGCTGCGGGCCAATGGACCAGGGCCGACGCGTAATGGCGGGCCGCGTCACGCAGGGAACCCTTCTGGTAGGCCAGGTCGCCGGCGCGGCGCCAGGCGGGAACGGCCTTCTCCCAGGCAGCGGCGGCCTCATAGTGGGTTGTCAGGGTCACGGCGATCTGGTCGAGATCGCCGGCATAGAGCATGGCCAGACTATCGGCCACATCGCCATGCAGGCGCCGCCGCTCGCCGGCCTGCAGTTGCCGGTAGAGGTATTGCTGGAACAGCAGATGGCGAAAGCGATATACGGAGACGTACCCCTGGCCGGCGGCGACCTCTGCCGGCGCCGTTACCAGGCGATCCCCCTCCTGCAGCTGCGCCAGCGTGCGCAGCAGCGCTCGTTCCGGCAGCCCCAGGACGCGGGCGACCACTTCAGCCGTGAACTGCTCCCCCTCGACGCTGGCGACGGCCAGAATTTCCCGCGCGGCCGTGTCCAGCCGGCCCAGGCGCCGCGCAATCACCGCCTCCACACGGGCGGGCATCGTCTCCCAATCGATCGTGTCTCCCTCCAACCAGCGACCTGTCTCGTCCTGCACGAGCTGGCCCCGCTTCTGCAGATCGCGCAGCAGCTCGACGGTAAACAGCGGATGGCCCCCTGTCTGGCGGGCGAGCGCCTGGCGAAAGTCGCTGTCCAGGCGGTTGGGCTCCGTGTCCAGCAGCGCCTCGACAAAGGCTCGTCTCTCGCCCTCGCCGGGCTGCGCCAGATCGATGACGATGTCGCCGTACTGCCGCTGGAACTCGTCGAGGAGCGGGCGTAGCGGGTGGGGATTGCCATCACGACCCTGGGACAGCTCATCCGGCCTGAAGGCGCCGGCGACCAGAATGCGGTGGCCCGCCAGGCGGCGCCCCAGGTGAAAGAGCAGCCCGACCGAGGCCTCGTCAATCCACTGCAGGTCGTCGAGGGTAATCAGCAAGGGCCGTTTTTGAGCCAGCTGCTGCAGCACGCTGGTGTACTGGCCGCACAGCGCTGACTGCTCGAGCTGGCCGGGCGTCTCTTCTCGCCGGCCCACTTCCTGCTGCAGGGCAGCCAGCAGCCCGGCAGCTGACGGCGCGGCGGCCGCCACGCGCGCCAGCAACTGCCTGCCGGAGACAAAGACCGCCAGGAGCTGCGGGCCGTAATCGACGATGGCCTGCGCCGTTTCCGGCGCCAGCTCCCACAGCCGGCGCGCCTGCTCGCGGCTCATCTCCCCCATTGTGGTCCGCCCCAGCACATCGCCGGCGAGCAGGCTCAGCGCCTCGCGAAACGGCAGATAGGGGTCGCCGGCGCCGGCAAAGGCGCTGCCGCTCCCGCCGGCGACGACCAGTTGGGGATGAGCGGCCTGGGCCCGGCGAATGAATGCCTGCAGCAGCGATGTCTTGCCCCAACCCGCGCCGCCGCTGCAGAACACGACCTGGCCGTTGCCGGCGCTGGCCTCCGCCAGCAGCGCGTCGAGCCGGGCCAGCTCCCGCTCGCGGACCACAAAGGTCGGCGCTCGTTCCTGCTCCGCTTCCGGCCAGTCAAACGGCGGCGCCTGGGCGGCTGCCTGCGGTGGTGCCGCCCCCCTGCGGATCTGCTCATAGAGCGCTCTCGTGGCCGGCTCCGGCTCCACGCCCAGCTCGTCGGCCAACACACGCTCGCACACCTGGTACTGGTGGTGCGCCGCGGCCCGCTGCCCGCTGCGCGCGTAGAGGGCCATCAGCTGTCGCTGCGCCGGCTCGTGCAGCGGATCCAGTTCGACCCAGCGCTGCGCGTAATCGATCGCCTGGGCCAGATCCTGCCCGGCTGCACTGGCGCTGGCCAGCTGCGCCAGCGCCCAGCTCAGATCGCGCCGCAGTGCTTCCGTCTGCAGCAGCTGCCACTCGTCGAAGCTGGGGCAGCCGGGGAGCGTAAAACCGGCCAGAAAATCGGCTTGATAGAGGGCGACAGCCGCCGCCAGCTTCCGCAGGTCGTCGCCGTCCAGACCGGCCGGGGCCGCTGCCCGGGCGGCGCGCACCTGCTGGCGAAAGTGGACGGCATCCACCCATAGCCCCGCATCTTCGTCAAGCGCCACCCGCTCGCGATCGGCCGCCAGAACAGCCGCGCCCAGAGCCTTGCGCAGCGTGGACAGCATCCGGCTGAGATCGGCGCGCCCTTCGCCCGGGTCATAGTCGGGCCAGAGAAGGGCGACCAGCGCTTCCCGCGTGTGGCTTTGCCCGGTCACCGCCAGGTAGGCCAGCAAGGCCATGGCCTTGCGGCGGGATATGGGCTGGGGGCGACCAGCGCAGGCCAGCGCCGGCGGGCCAAGAAGGGCTAACTCACACCTGCCCATCTTCTCCCTGGTAACAGCCGGAGTCGCTCTTCCCCGGCCAACCGCAGCGCGATGCGAGGATTGTGCGAGCCTGGCGCGAGGGTCGCTCTCTAGAATGGCAGGCAAAGGTCAATGGTCGCCGAGAGAGTGATCCCATGTTGAAAGCCGCCTCCATTTCGCTGCGTCCCGTGCGCCAGGATGATCTGGACGAGCTCTATGCCCGCCACCTGGACATCGCCAATCGCGGCGATTTCTTTCCGGTAAACGTCCTCTCCGAGAGCGAGTTTTACCGCCGCTTCCAGGAAAGCGGCTTCTGGAACAAGGACGGTGGCATGCTGGTGATCGTCGACGGTGGCGGGCGCATTGTGGGTCACGTCGAGTTCTTCCGCACGGTGAGCTACCTCGACGAGCTGGAGCTATCTTACCAGATCTACGAGAGCGCCGAAAGGGGCCGGGGCCAGATGACGGAAGCGGTCAATCTGCTGGTGCGCTACCTCTTTACCCAGCAGAAGGTGAACCGCATCCGGCTGGTCATTCACCCGGGTAACCTCGCCTCACGGCGCGTGGCCGAGAAGTGTGGTTTCGTCTGTGAAGGGACCGCTCGCGGCGCCTGGTATCACCGCGGATGCAACCACGACGTCGACATCTATGCCATCCTCCGCCACGAAGTCAATCTGGCGTGATGGCCCTGTAAGCCGGCCGGCTTACGAAGGAGAAAGTGAGATGAGCAGAAAAGTGGCATTCGTCTATGGCCTCGTCAGTTACGGGGTCTTCCTGGGCGCCTTCCTCTATGCCATCGGCTTTGTGGGCAACTTGCTTGTACCCAAGTCGATCGATACCGGCGCCTTAGTCCCCTTCTGGCAAGCCTTGTTGGTCAACGCGCTCCTGTTGGGGCTCTTCGCCGTCCAGCATAGCGGCATGGCCCGCCCCGGCTTCAAGCGCTGGTGGACGCGCATCGTGCCCCGGCCGGTCGAGCGCAGCACCTATGTCTTGCTCGCCAGCCTGGCGCTGATCCTGCTCTTCTGGCAGTGGCGGCCGCTGCCCGCCGTCGTCTGGGACGTGCAGAGCGCGTGGGCGCGCTGGCTGTTGTGGGCGCTCTTCGGCATCGGCTGGGGCATTGTGCTCCTCGCCACCTTCATGATCAGCCACGCCCACCTCTTTGGCCTCAAGCAGGTCTACCAGCATCTGCGCCGCGAGGAGCCGTCGACCATGGCCTTCCAGACGCCCGGCCTCTATCGCTACCTGCGCCATCCAATCATGCTCGGCTTTTTCATCGCCTTCTGGGCGACGCCGACGATGACGGTGGGCCATCTGATCTTCGCCATCGCCACCACCGGCTACATCCTGCTGGCGCTGCAGCTAGAGGAGCGCGACCTGCTCCACCGCTTTGGCCAGAGCTACCAGGATTATCGCCAGCGCGTCCCGATGTTCTTCCCGCTGCCGCGACGTGATGCCGGGCAGCCCCAGGAACGGGAGCGCGCCCGGCCCTAGACAACAGCCAGCAGCACGCCCACCCGGCGCAAGCCCTGAAACAGGCGCGCCACCCTGACCGGGGGCCTTTCGCCGCCATGGAGCGCTGCTGGCTCGATCCTGCCCAGCCGATCCCGGGCCGCCGCCAGCGGGACCAGGACGGCGAGCAGCGGCAGCAGCGGGGCAACGCAACGGAAAGCTGGAGGGCGCTCGGAAGCCGGCTGCCGAGCGCCCCTGCCGGCGTGCCTTCCCCTCCGTGCCAGGCAGTGCAGGTCGGGCGCTTGCGGGCGCGCTCTGCTTTCAGCCGCTACACTAACCGGCAAGCGTGCCCGCCTAGATCGCCCGACAGAGGAGACGAC
>CAZOGK010000056.1:0-17838 GCA_964579295.1 uncultured Ardenticatenaceae bacterium | reverse complement strand
CGGGCCTGCTCGGCCCAGGTGCCGGGGTCGGCCAGGTTAAAGCGCTCGCCGGCCGCCTCGAGCATCCCATGCAACGCCTCGGTAGTGGTCGCCGCCAGCTGCTCGAAGGTATAGATACCGGCGTTATGCAGGATCTCCTCGATCTTGGGGCCAATACCTTCGACGCGCTTTAGGTCAGACGGCTCGGGCGGGTCGAGGGGCGCGACAGAAGCGACCACGGGCTCAACAGAAGCCGCTGCCACCTCCACGGGAGCTGCCGCCCGCGCCAGCTCCGCCTGCAAGCGGCCGATCTCCGCATTGGCGGCGGCTAATGCTTCGCTGTGCATAGATGCGGCGCCCGCCAGCTCGGCCTCAAGCTCGGCAATACGCACTTCGGCAACCTGCAGCCGGGCCTGCTGCGCCGCCTCTACTCCCAGGTTATCGCTGGACGGCATCGTCACCGCAGCATCGGCCGCGCGCAGGCGCGCGTAGAAGCCGTAGATTAGCAGCGCAATCATCCAGCCAATTACAATGCCAATAATCAGACTCGTCCAATCCATGGTGTTTGCCTCCTGGCTCTTTTGTTAGCTTGGCAGCGGGGCTTGCTTTGCTGATGGGCAAGCTGCCGGCTGTTGGCACGCATTCAAATTATAAGCCGGACGCGCCCATAAAGGTAGAGCGGCAGCGGAGATAGCGTGCAGCCAAAATCTGCCTGTGATAGGGACGGCGAGCCAGGTCGCCAGGAACGAAAAAGGAGCCCCAGGCGAGCTGGAGGCTCCTTCTTTTTTCTCGACAAGGGCCGGCTGTGCGCCGGCCCCCGGCATATTTAGTTGTAATCAGCCCGCACCGGGAAAACCGCCGCGGGGCTCCTCACGACTTAGCGGCGACCGCCGCGGTCGGACGAGCGTCCGCCCGAAGAGGGGCCACGGCGACCAAAGTCGCGACGACCACCGCCGCCGCTGCCACGATCCTCGCGCGGGCGCGCCTCGTTGACAGTCAGGTTACGGCCGCCCATATCGGCGCCATTAAGAGCGGCGATAGCGGCGCGCGCCTCGGCGTCCGAGGGCATTTCGACAAAACCGAAACCGCGCGACTTGCCCGTCTCGCGGTCAGTAATAATTGAGACCGAACTCACCTCGCCGAAAGCCTCAAAGGCCTCCTGCAGATCCTGCTCATTCGTGCCCCACGACAAGTTACCTACGTAGATGTTCATCCAACCATACTCCTGTGAATTGACCCTGGTCGTTTTCCGGCCAGTCTGTTCAGGGCCGATCCGACAATGCGGCCCGGCGCGTCCTCGCCGCCCACTTCAGGTAGGGCGGCCACTCCCTCGCCAGTTGCCTGGCGCTAACCGGCTGTGACCGTTGGGCGCAACGAGGCGTCTCGCTTCATCGCTTGCAGGCGGCCCCTCCGGCCGGACCACGACAGTCTGTTGCATCGTGCGGGCGTCGAGCGCGCCGCGCAGCGCCGCCGGACCGGCAGCCGCCGGCCAGCAAAAATGCAAAGAGTGAAGCGATTCGGGGGAAAGCAAAAGCTTGTGGGGGGAACTGCCGTCTGTCAGGCGAAGCACGTTTACCAGGTTGGCTCCATCAACGTCACTGCGCGCTATCGTTGCACCACTATCCGGACGTTAGTCCGCAATGCGGCGCACGTTCTGCGCAGCCGGTCCCTTCCGGCCGGGGCCGATCTCAAAGCTCACCCGCTCGCCATCCTTCAGGGGTTCGGCAAAGTTGTCACTCATGGCCGTAGCATGCACGAAGATATCGCCCATGCCGCCATCGCGCTCGATAAAGCCGAAGCCTTTCTGCGCGTCAAACCACTTGACCGTACCCGTCTCCTGTTGATCCATACCCTATCTGTACTCCGAGGCCAGACTGGCCTACTACTCGTGATCAGCGTCCTGTAAACAGAAAACCGCCCAGACGCTCGAAGTCTGGACGGCCCGCACTGATCACATTCAGAACTTACGACATTCAAAGGATACACTATTTCTTCACCAGTAGCAAGATTTTTTCATGAGCCTCGGTCGAGAAAACATCCTAACCAGAGCGTGCCCGCTATTCTGATGGGAGACATCCGGGCTTGCTGCGGCCAAACCGGCAGGCTGGGCCGATGTGCCGGCACATCGGGCCATTCGCTGCATGCTTTTTAGGCAACCTCTCAGAAATGGTCTCTACCAGAGAAGGGAGCGCTGAAATTGCGGCGCGAGTTCCGGTCGCAGGCAGGATGTGCGCCCGGCCCACAGCCGCTCTTACGTCACTCTGATACTTGGTGGCAAGCATAAAAAGGGGAGCGCGACAAGAGATGCGAGAGTGCACAGAGACAGGAGCGTGAAAATGACCAGACATAACCAATCCAGTTCGTTCAGATGGGCAACGATTTTCATCGTGCCCCTGCTGGCGGTCGCCTTGCTGTTCGGCGGCGTCGCCAGCGTCGCCGCTCAGACGGACGACGACGTGTTCAGCGAAGATGTGGTGACGGCAACTACCATCGCCAACCTGAACCTGCGTGACGCGCCCGGTTTGGACGGCCAGGTTCTGGCCGTTCTAACAAACGGCACTGTCGTCGGCTTTACAGGCTTCACGGATAGCACAGGCGACTGGGTGCAGGTGGATTCCGAAGGAAATCCCGTGGGCTGGGTAGCCGCCAGCTTCCTGAGCAACATCCCGGCCGGCCTGCAGGTGGCTCCGGCGGAGACGGACGACAGCAGTGACGACGAAGCCGAGAGCACCGAAGACGTACCGGACGACATCTTCAGCGAAGACGTGGTAACGGCGACCACTATCGCCAACCTCAACCTGCGTGATGCGCCTGGCCTAGACGGCGCCCTCCTGGAGACGCTGCCGTTCGGCTCCGTCGTGGGCTTCACCGGCTTCATGGACGCCACCGGCAACTGGGTGCAGGTGGACTCTGAAGGTTATCCGGTCGGCTGGGTTGCCGTCAGCTTCCTGAGCAACGTCCCGGCCGGGCTGACAGTGGCCGGGGCCGAGGGCGGCGCTGACTCCAGCGATGAAGCTGGCGATGACGCCGCAAGCTCAGAAGAGCTGCCGGAAGATGTCTTCAGTGAAGACGTGGTAACGGCGACGACCATTGCCAACCTCAACCTGCGCGATGCGCCGGGGCTGGACGGTGAGCTCCTGGACACGTTGCCCAACGGTTCAGTCGTCGGTTTCACCGGCTTCATGGACGCCAGCGGCGACTGGGTGCAGGTGGACGCCGAGGGCTATCCGGTGGGCTGGGTCGCCGCCAGCTTCCTGAGCAACGTCCCGGCAGACCTGACAGTCTGGGAGGCTGGCTCTTAAAGCGCCAGACCGCACAGGCTAGACTGACCGCCAGCGCGCGCGAAGGCTGATCCTTCGCGCGCGCTGTTTTTATGCCCGTGGCTTGCACCCGCTGTCGTCTGCTGCGGCGCCAAGGTGATTATGGGAAGCCGGCCAGGTTGGTGATATAGTCTCTCTCCAAGAGCCGCTGCCAGCGGCAACTAGCGCACCTGGAGGGAACAAATGACAGAGAAATCGTCGCGTCTGGCGGGATTTTACAAACTCACGCTTGAGGAGCGGGCGGATCTGGTCGCCGATTGGGCGGGACTGAGCACGGCGGAGAGGGCCGCGCTGACCGGCCAGGCGCTTTCCCTGGAACAGGCCGACCATATGATTGAAAACGTGGTCGGCGTTTACTCCTTGCCGCTGGGTATTGCCGTCAATTTCCAGATTAACGGGCGCGATTACCTGGTGCCGATGGCCGTCGAGGAGCCCAGCGTGGTCGCTGCGATCAGCCACGCTGCCAAGCTCGTGCGCGCCGGGGGCGGTTTCCAGGCGGAGACGAGCGAACCCGTGATGATTGGGCAGATCCAGGTGCTCGACCTGCGGGACCTCGACGAGGCGGTGGCGGCGCTGGAAGCGCATCGCGCGGAGCTGATGGAACAGGCCAATTGCTGTGATCCGCTGATGCTGCGGCTGGGAGGCGGCGCGCGCGACCTCGTCTTCCGCCCCCTGCCCGACACGCCGGCCGGCCCCATGCTCATCGTCCATTTGCACTACGACGTGCGTGATGCCATGGGGGCCAATACAGTCAACACGGCCGTGGAAGCGATGGCGCCGCTGGTTGCGGAGATTACCGGCGGCCGCACCAACCTGCGCATCCTCTCCAACCTGGCCGACCAGCGGCTGGCGACAGCGCGAGGGGTGGTGCCCGCTGCGCTGCTGGCCGGAGAGGGCTTCAGCGGCGCGGAGGCCGCCCAGCGCATCGCCGAGGCCAACGCCTTTGCCGTCGCCGACCCGTACCGGGCGGCAACCCACAACAAGGGCATCATGAATGGCATCGACGCCGTGGTTATCGCCACCGGCAACGACTGGCGGGCGATAGAAGCCGGCGCGCACGCCTATGCCGCGCGCCAGGGGCGCTACAGCGCGCTGACCGACTGGCACGTCAACGACGACGGCGACCTGTATGGCGAACTCACGCTGCCGGTGGCCGTCGGTACGGTCGGCGGCGCCACCCGCGTGCATCCGATGGCTCAGGTAGCGATGAAGATCTTGAACCCGGCCTCGGCCCAGGAGCTGGCGATGGTCCTGGCCGCCGTGGGGCTGGCGCAAAACCTGGCGGCTATCTATGCCCTCTCTACTGTAGGCATCCAGAAGGGACACATGCGCCTGCACGCGCGCCAGGTAGCCATGGCCGCCGGCGCCACACCGGACCAGGTAGAGACCATCGTCAACCAGCTTATTGCTGAGGGGAAGATCCTTCTCTCACGCGCCGAGGAGCTGGTCGGCCAGCAGCCGTAGGGCAGCCGTGACGGCCACCTGCTAGCGAATCAGATAAATAACGGCCACGACCACGCCGATCACCACCACGATTAGTCGCAGGGTCGAGGCTTTGATGCGCCCGGCGATGCGGCCGCCCAGCGCGCCGCCGATGAGCGCGCCGACAGCCATGACCGCCGCCGCAGACCAGACCACCTGCCCGGAGAAAAGGAAGAAGATGGAGGCGGTAATATTGATGCTGAAGGAGATTGCCTGCTTGAGCGCGTTCAGCCGCGTCAGCGAGTCGTCAAAGACCAGCCCCAGCACCGCCAGAACGATGACGCTGACGCCGGCGCCAAAGTAGCCGCCATAGATGGCCGCCAGGCCAACCGGTAGGACGGTCCAATAGGGCGTTGCGCTTTGCGCACCATCCTGCCCCAGACGGCGCATGACCCGAGCGCGTAGGGGTTCCTGAACAGCCAGCAGGAGCGCCGCAAAGAGGATGAGGTACGGGATGAGCGCCCGGAAGACGGCCTCTTCGGTGGTCAGCAGGATAACGCCGCCCACCAGCCCGCCGACCGCGCTCAACGGCAGCAGCCACCAGAGACGCGCCTCCTGGCCCTTGAGATCTTTTAACTGGGCAAAGGTCGCGCCTAGATAGCCGGGCATGAGCGAGACCGTGTTGGTGACGTTGGAGTTCACCGGCGGTACCCCGACGGCAATCAGGATGGGAAAGGTGATAAGCGTCCCGCCTCCGGCCAGCGCATTAACAGCCCCTGCGCCGATGGCTGCCAGCCCGATCAACAGAAACTCAAGCCCAACGATCATTGTCCCTCCTCCTCTGGCCGTCCTTGCCTGCGGTGGCTGACTGTAACCTATCTGGCATATTCGACAAGAAAGCAGGCGTGATTGA
Organism: uncultured Ardenticatenaceae bacterium; assembly: GCA_964579295.1. GTDB lineage: Bacteria > Chloroflexota > Anaerolineae > Promineifilales > Promineifilaceae > JAAYYY01. The sequence goes on along the minus strand of CAZOGK010000056.1, from coordinate 12,204 downwards.
GGGGGGCGGGAAGCGCGCAGCACAATATGGTCAGCGTATAAGAGAGTCATACGAGAGGCAAAGGGCCGATTGACCCGGTGCGCCCGGTTGGCTATAGTGACCCTAGAGAAAAGGTGCACCGTGCACAGTCTGTGCTGATACCGCCCGGGCTTATTACGGCCCGGGCGGCTTTTTGAAGGGCGCCCGCCGCCGGGCAACTGCAGAGGAGTTTGACAGATGAGTGAAAGCAATCGTGTAGAAGACGATATGATTGTCAGCCTGGATTATACGCTGCGGCTGACCAACGACGAGATCGTCGACAGCTCCCAGGGCCGCGGGCCGCTGGAGTTTATCCAGGGTCAGGGCCAGATCATTCCCGGCCTGGAACGTGAGTTATACGGGATGGGGGTCGGCGACGAGAAGCGGGTGACGGTGCCGCCCGGCGATGGTTACGGCGAACGGGACGAGCAGCGCATGCAGATGGTTACCCGTGACGCATTTGCGCCGAACACTGAGCTTGAGACAGGGATGGGCGTGCAAATGCAGGACCCGGATAGCGGCCAGCTCTATCAGGGGGTTATCAGCCAGATTAACGGCGACACGATAACGATCGACTTCAATCACCCGCTGGCGGGCGAGACGCTTACCTTCGACGTGGCAATTGCCGGGCTGCGGCCCGCGACGCCAGAGGAGCTGGACCACGGGCACGTACATGGCCCGCATGGCCATTAGCGGCCAGCGCGGCAATGGCTGCGATTGCTCAGGGCGGGAAGCCAGAGATAGCGATGGGCGACGGCGGGCAGCGGCGATGATCGGCTAGCGCCGGCGCCGGTTCTTATTGCCGGATTTGCTCCGCCCGGTCTTCGAGCTGCTCTTGTTGTCCTTGCCCGCCTTGCGATTATCGCGGCTACTGGCCTCGATATGCTGGAACTCATCACGCGCACGATAGCCCTCACCCGTATCGCCCCCGGCTTCCAGGTAAGCATCGCGCACGCGGAAGCTCTCGCCGCTATTGACGCCCCTGAGGAAATCGTCGCGCACGCTGAAATTCTCGTCGCGATTGTTCCGACCCTGCCCATAGGCGTCACGCACCCGGAACTCCCCACTCTGCCCATCGTTATGCGGCTTGCGGCTGCGACGCCGCTCCTTATTGCGATTGGGGCGCGGTTGGGCTTCGTTGACGCGCAGCTTGCGCCCGCCGACGGCGCTGCCGTTGAGCGCAGCAATCGCCTTGTCGGCCTGCGCCGGCGCCATCTCCACAAAACAGAAGCCGCGGAACTGGCCTGTCTGCGCGTCGGCAACCATCGTCACCGAGTTCACCGCACCATGACGTGCGAAGATCTCGCGCACCTGTTGCTCCGTCGTCTGAAACGGCAGGTTGCCTACATATATTCTCTTGGTCAACTAGACTTTCTCTCCTTCAATGGAGTCCTTCGTTGAAGGTTCTCACTTACAGCCCGCTCGAGGAAGGGCAAAACGTACGTGGCAGTGCGCAGTCAGATCGGCGTATCCGGTTGTTGAGCGTTGTCTATGCTGCCACACTTACGTGCAGCTCCCTGAAAAGAGGTAGTCCGGCGCGATCGGGTCGCGACCGGTTAGCAACCAGGCGAGGAAGACTTAAAGACGATCCCTCCAATGGATGCTGCCAGTATAGAAGCAAAGCAGCGCAAAGTCAATGGAACCAATGGGTTGCTGATAGTGACCCTTCACACGAGAGCCGTCTCTGCCAGGGCCAGTTCGGCCTCCTGTTCCCCGGCATAGTCCGTGGCCCCTTCGTTCAGCGCCCGGATGAGGGCCAGCGGTAGCTTGGGGCGCCGGTCGTCGGTCAGCAACCCGTTGATCTCCTGCTCAACATCAGTCAACTGGGTATAGCAGTAGCCCTGCAGCAGCGGCGCCGCGGTCAGCGCCTGCATCAGGCGGCCATATTCGTCGGCAAAGCTGGTCGCATCGGCGGCCGTGCTGTAGCCCCAACCGGCTTCCTCGCCCAGCCGGAAGGCAATACCGCCACACTCAGAGACAAGGATCGGTTGCCCCTCATAGCGAAAGCCGGGCGCGAAGATGGGCCGGTTGGCCGGCTCGTAGGCCAGCGTCTCCGGCAGCGAGGCATAACGCGCAGCCAGCAGCTCTGCCTCGCCAGAATAGTCGTGTATGGTGCACAGGTCGCTGCGCGCGTGCTCCCAGCCGTCGTTGCTGATCACCAGCCGGCTCGGGTCGAGCGCCCGCGTCAGGTGGTAGAGAGAGAGAAGGAACTGGCGCTGGCGTTCGTCCTTCTTCAGCTCGGGCACGCCCCAGCTCTCGTTGACCGGCACCCAGGCAACGAGCGACGGGTGATTATAGTCGCGGGCAATGACCTCCTGCCATTCGGCGACGAGCCGCGCCACGGCGGTATCTGAGAAACGGTAGGCGTTCGCCATTTCGCCCCAGACGAGCAGGCCGAGCTGGTCAGCCCAGTAGAGATAGCGTGGATCTTCAACTTTCTGGTGCTTGCGCACGCCATTAAAGCCCATAGCTTTGGTCAGCTCGACGTCGCGGCGCAGCGCTTCATCGCTGGGCGCGGTCAGCAAGCCATCAGGGAAATAGCCCTGATCCAGCACCAATTTCATCGTATAGGGTTCGCCGTTGAGCAGCACACGCCCGTCCACGACCTCCAGCGCGCGCAATCCGAAGTAGCTGCGAACTTCGTCGGCGCTCTCGTCACCGGCTGCCAGGCGCAGCGTAACGTCGTAAAGAGCCGGCTGCTCGGGCGACCAGAGATGCAGCTCCGGCAGAGCAATGATCTCCCTGCCCTGTCCATCCAGCAGCGGAATGGACGCCCGGGCGATGGGCCGGCCGGCAAAGGAGATCTCGCACTCTACGGCGGCCGGCTGCGGGCGGCTGGAAAAGCAGGCAACCATGACCGTACCAGCCGCAATGTCCGGTGTGAACTGCACGCGCGTCAGGTAATGCGCGGGGACCGATTCCAGCCAGACCGTCTGCCAGATGCCGCTGCTTGGCGTGTAGAAAATGCCCTCTGACTGCTCTTTCCAATACTGCTTGCCGCGCGGCTGGGTCAGATCGGCGGTGATGTCCTCCACGCGCACGACGACGTGATTCGTGGCGGCGAGAACGGGCGTTATGTCGGCGTGGAAGGGCGTGTGCCCGCCTTCGTGGAAGGCAACGAGCTGGCCGTTTACCCAGACCCAGGCGCGATAGTCTACGGCCCCGAAGTGGAGCAGAATGCGGCGCCCTGGCTCCGTCCAGCCGTCGGGAAGCGTAAAGGCGCGACGGTACCAGAGAATGTCGTGCACCTCGCGGCAGTGGAGGCCGCTCAGCCGGCTCTGATAGACAAAGGGCGTCTCGATGGTCAGCGGGAAGGCAGCGGCGGCCGGGTCAAACCAGCGCTCGCCGCGGCCGCGGTCGTCGTCGTCGAAGGCGAACTGCCAGGGCCCGTTGAGATTCTGCCAATCAGAGCGCACAAAGTGCGGACGAGGATACTCAGGACGATAGATGCTCATGATCTCATCTCACGAAATACAATCAGTCCAGAAAGCGCGGCCAGGTCGATGGCGCCGGCTATGATGGGTGGGAATGAGCGACAGGCCAGGCTTGGTAGGGACAGGAGGCTCATAGAATCAAAGAGACCATCCTCGCCTCATCAGGATCAAATAGAGCACAGCAAAGCTGAAGCTACATTCAATATTCGTTAGCTGATACGCATGCCCGAGGGGACCTCTTCCTTCGTGCAAGCAGTGGCTGGGCAGAAGCTTTCAGCTCCCGCTCTCTCAGCTCAAGTTGACATATTATAGCCCGGCAACTGGGCGTGGGCAACAGGACAATGGCTCTACGTGATGGGTTTCTCCCCTAGCCGGCCTCGGGCGGCGGGTAGCCCAGCTCGTCGAGCAGGCGGCTGGCTTCCGCCTCCGTCTCGGCTGCCAGAACCTCGCGCAAGGCAATCGCCAGGCCGCCGGCGACTCGTTCGCCGCTGAAGGCGCGGGCCAGCTCGCGAGCGATAGCCAGCCATGGCGTTGGCTCCCCACCCCGCACGTAAAGCTGCCCGGCTTCACGGTCGAGCGCGGCCGCCACGTCCTCCGGCTCGCTCGCCACCTCCTCTGTGCCGGCCGGCAGGCGCCAGGTGCGCTGCAGCCGCTCGCTCCGGCGCACTTCCAGCCGCTGCAGGAGGGCCAGAGCGGCGCTGCGGGCCGCCGCGTCCAGCTCCACCTGCAGGATGCGCCCGACGAGCGGCGAGCGCGCTGCCAGGCGCCTGGTGACCTCCTGGTCTTCCGTAGTGGGCTCGCCGACCGCCAGCCCCGGCTGCAGCGCCTGTGATAGGGAGCGCACGCCGCTGGCCGCATAGGCGCCGGCGGCGTCGGCGTCGGGCGGCAGCAGCTTCTCGCCCAGCGCCGGGAAGCGGGCGGCCAGCTCGGGATCGTCGGCGAAGAAGAGCCGATCTGGCCGGCGCCAGCGGCCGGCAGCGTCGGGAATGACCTGCCGCTGCCGCAGGGGGGTGAAGTCGGCGGCGCTTGCCTGACCCGCGGCCAATAGCCTGTCCAGCCTGTGCCAGATAGCCCTGGCCTGGGGCGCGGCGTCCTGGCCGGCCGTGGGCCGGGCGGCAACCGTGTCGCCAAGCTGCAGCAAGGCGGCGACCAGGTCCGGAGCCTCCGGCAGCTCGCGGATGCCCAGCCAATGGTAGAGCGCCACCACAGCGCTGTTGGCCGGCGGCTCGACAATGTGCGCCCGCTCGCCCAATAGCTCACGCGCGGCACGATCCGCGTAGAGATGCCGCGCGGCTCGGAACGAACCATCCATCGCCGGCAGCAGCGGCAGCCCGCGCAGCACTTCCTGCAGATCCTCGTCATCACGAAACTGGCCAAGCCGGCCAGCCAGGAGCTGCAGCAAATGGTGGCGCGCATCAGAGGGTAGGTCAGGGTTTTGCAGCAGCGCGCGCGGCATTTGCTCGTGCAGGTACGTTTCAAAATCCAGCTCGTCCACACCGAGATCGAGAAGAAACTCACGGCGCCCGCCCAGCGCTTCTAGATCGACAATGCCGGCAACGCCCAGGGGATCGACGAATCCGCCGGGAATGTATACATCCGCCAGTGGCCGCAGCTCGCCGCCGACCGGGCCTAACGGCAACCGGCGAAGGGCAGAGACGAGAGCAGGATCGTCGCCGAAAATCTCAATGGGCCGTGAAGCGAACCAGCGGAAGAGACGCGGCAGGTCGAGCCGACCCAGGCGCCATTCGCTCGCCAGTTGATCGGGCGCCATCTCGGCAAGCAGATCCACCGCCTCGCGCACGCCAAACTCAGGCACATATCGTCCGGGAAAGCCGTCCTCCGGCGCAAGCTCGTGCAGCCAGGCAATATGCGGGAAGAGCATCCTGGTCTCGGCGTCGCCGCGATAGACGCGATCCAGCTGCTGCAGCCCCATCTGTTCGGTCAGCACAATGGCGCACGGGGTAAGCGCAGCCAGCGCGGACGCGCGCGCATCGGGCGGGATGAGCAGCAGTGAGTCAATCACCTCCCACAGCGCCTGGAGGCGTGTCAGAGAGCCGAGAAAAGAAGGCGCTGCAGAAAACGGCATGCGCTGGCCCAGTCCGGTTGCCTGGAGAGCCTGCGCCACATCCACGGCGCTAAGGGCCGGAGCGCCCACCTCAGCGCGCCGCAGCAAGGGGAAGTAAGGGCGCAGGTCAGGGTGGACAACGGGAAGCTGCAGACCCAGCAGCACGGCCTGCACCTCATGGGTAAGCCCATAGTCCCACAGGCGCGCCTGGCCTGGCAAGCGCCAGGCGCCGGCCAGCGTGTAGGCGACGGCTTCCTGCGACAGGCAGCGCGCCAGCGCCTGCCAGAACGCGGCGAATACTGCCGGCAGATCGCCCTGGGCAGCCATGCGGGCAGTAGCGGCAATCTGGGCCAGCGCCCGCCACAGCGGTACCGGCCCCAGCGCGTCGCGCAGCGAGCCCAGATTTGCGGCCAGCAGCTCTGCCGCAGCAGCCAGGGCCGCCTCGTTCCATTCTGCCTGGTAGCCGGCCTCGAGGTGAATTCGCCTGCGATCGGTGGTAGGGAAAAAGTCGGCGTTGATGTGAAATGGCAGCGGCGACGCCGTTTCGCTGGGCAGGCCGGCAAAGAGGAGTCCCTGCATCAGGCTGCTGGTCAGTGACAGCGCTACGGTTACGCTACTGGCGCGATGATCCTCAATCTGCCAGGAATAGCGCGCCCGGAGCGCGGCGGCCGCCGCGGCGAAGTCGCCTGCGAGCAAGAGCCAGCGCTGGACTGCTCCCGACTCGTCACGCAGGCACAGCTCGTCTTCGCCACAGGCTTCGCGCTCGATGCGACGGACGAGCTGCCCATTGCGACGCACCTCCAGCCGCTGCAGCCGGCGCAAGAAGAGCCCCGCCAGCTCAATGGCCCCGGCAAAGGCCGCGGCATAGCCATCCAGGTCCTCTGGCTGCACGGCGGGCAGACGCAGGGCGCGGCGCACAGGCGAACGTTCGTCAAGGGCCCAGGGCAGGCGCAGGCGCGTGCCTTCCGTCGCCAGCCGGCGCTCTTCGATGCGCTGGGCCGGCTCCGCTTCCGGGCGGATGATCCAGTGACGACCGCCGGAAATGATCTCGGGCCGATCGGTCACCTGGTAAACGGCCAGAAAACCAATGCCGAAGGCGCCAGTGGCTCCCGCTTCCGCACGCTTGCCGCCGCCGGCGAGGTCCTGCATGCGGGCGAAGTCGAGCGGGCGGAAGGCGCCATCGTTGCTGACAATGAGCGCTTCGTCCGTGATGTCGAACGTAATCCAGCCGCCGTCCTCGCGCTGGACATCGTCGGCATTCTGGACCAGCTCATAGACCAGCGTGTGGATGCCCTGCAGATCGCGCAGCTGGGCCTCGAGGAAGCCAAGGTAATTGACATCCTGTGGGCGGAAGACGGAGTCGCCTGGGTCCATATTACCTCTGAGACCGGATTGGCGCGCGGCCGGGCTCAGGCGCCCCGTCGCAGGTAGGTGAAGCCGACACAAGCGGAGCCGTGATGCCTAGTAAGGAATCCATACCCTCTTATTATGGCAGGAAGCCCAGGGCAGGCAAGCAATAGCCATGCCGACCCTCTACAGCGCTGGCAGCCGGTGGCGCGGTGACGACTGCGCCGTTACACTCCACAATTGCACGTTGATCTGGCGCCTCAGCAGGAGAACCGAGCTTGGCTGACTCTTTTGTGGCAGCGGTTGCCGCGATGCACGCTGTCCATAACAAATCGCTCAACCTTGAACGTTACCACCGCTTCATTCACGAGGCGGCAGCAGCAGGAGCGCGTTTGCTTGTCCTGCCGGAAGCGTCGCTGCAGGGCTTCCTCTTCCACGACGATCGCTGCTTCCACGCCGACGAGCTGGCCTACCATTGGGAACAAGCCGAGTCCATTCCGGGGCCAAGCACACAGCTCATCGCCGGCTGGGCCGCCGCGCACGACCTCTGGATTGTCTTCGGTATGATGGAGCGCTACGAAGATGCGGCGGCTCCCCTCCTCTACAATAGCGCCGTCCTGGTCGGGCCGGAGGGGGTTGCCGGCGTCTACCGTAAGGTGCATCAACCAAGCGAAGAGGTTTACCTCTACCGTCCGGGCGATGACTGGCCCGTCTTCCCCACACCCCTGGGCGCCGTGGGCATGATGATCTGCTATGACCAGTGTTTCCCCGAGGCGGCGCGGGAGCTGACGCTACGGGGCGCCGAGCTGCTGGCGCTGCCCACGGCGTGGGCCAGAGGAGAGCGCGCCTCAGACGAGCGTTATGACTTTTTTGCCCGGGCCCGTGCAGCGGAGAATGGTCGCTGGCTCTTCCAGAGCAACCAGGTAGGTGCAGCCCCCGGCGGGGAATTCGTCTACCTCGGCTGCAGCCGCATCGTCGATCCGCTCGGCGCGATCGTCGCCGAGAGCAGCGCCGAGGAAGAAGGGCTGCTGGTGGCGGAGGTGCAGCCGGTCCGTATCGATCCTGCCCGCATCCGTACGGGCTGGTACCTGCATCATCGGGCGCCGGCCACCTACCGGGCCCTGCGCGGCGAAAATGAAAGACCGTTCGCGGCCGGCAACCGCCGCGAACGGCCAGACAGGTGAGAGAAGGGCAGCGGAAGATGCTTATACGCCGAGGACGAGTCGGAGACTCTCGGCGAGCGTTTCCATAGTAAAAGGCTTCTGAATCCAGAAAATGCTGCGCTCTTCCAGCAGGCGTTGGCGCTCCCGGTCCAGAGGATAACCGCTCATAAGCATGCAGGGCACGCTGGGCCACTGCTGGTGAATTCGCTGGTAGAGGTCAATGCCGCCCATCTCTGGCATAACGATGTCGGCGAGCAACAGGTCGATGCTATCGCCATGTTTGGCAAACAGCTCCAGCGCCTCGCGTCCTGAGCTGGCGACGAGCACGTGGTAGCCAAGCCCGGCCACCGTTTCGGCCACAGCCAGGCGAGTTGCCTCGTTGTCTTCGACAATCAGGACGGTATCCACGTGGGCTATCGCCGCCGGGATAGGCACGCCGGCAGCGGCGGCGCCCTCTGCCGGCGACAATGCGGGTAGATAGATGCTGAACGTCGTTCCTTCGCCCAGCTGGCTCTGCACGCCAATCGCCCCGCCCAGTTCTTCGACGATACTCTGAACCTGCGGCAATCCCATTCCCGTGCCGCGGCCGGGATCTTTGGTGGTGTAGAACGGCTCGAAGATGTGCGGCAAGACCTCGGCTGCAATGCCAAAGCCGGTGTCTGTCACCTGGACGCGCAGCCAGCGCCCGGGCTGCAGGTCGAGGTCCGCGGGCTGGTCCCCTCTCCTCACTTCGAGGGCGTCGAGGAGAACGGAGAGGGTACCACCGAAAGGCATCGCATCACGCGCATTAAAGGCCAGGTTGATCATCACCTGCTGCAGCCGGGTAGGGTCGGCTCGCACCAACGCCTCATCGACGAAGCGGTTGCACTCAACGGCCACGTTCTCTGGCACGGCGCGCTGAAGGAGGACGACCATTTCTTCAAGAAAAGAGGCCAAATTGATTGACTGCTGCTCGACAATCGAGTTGCGGCTATAGTCAAGCAGCTGCCGGATCAGCCGGGAGGCGTGGTAAGCCTGCTGGCTGATGAGGGAGAGATACTGGTTGCGCCGGGGATGATCGGGCTGTCGCTCGAGCAGACCGCTATAGAGCGTGATGATCGACATGATATTGTTGAAGTCATGAGCGATGCCCGTGGCCATCCGGCCCACAGTCGCCAGCCTATCGCGGGTCTCAATCTGCTGTGTCAGGGAGCGCCGCGGGGTAATGTCGACGACGATACCCTCGACGGCAACAGGCTCGTCGCCGTCGGCCAGATAGACACCATCGCCCTGCTCCCAAACCCACTTCTCCTCGCCCACCCGTGTCTGGATACGGTAGCTGATTTGAAAATGGCGGCGTTCGTGCAACGCACGCGAAATCTCCTCCAGCACCATCTCCCTATCTTTAGAATAGATCAGGTCGCGGTAGGAGAGCGTCTGATTCTGGATCAGATCAGCGGCATCGTAGCCGGTAATGTCTCGGCATCCATCGCTGACGAATTCCATTGTCCGTTCACGGTCGATCCGACAACGGAAGACCATGCCCGGCAAATGGCTCAGGGGAGGCGTCAGCGGCGAACGCCTTTCCTGCGCCTCGTTCACTGTTATGTGGGTCAGTTAACGAGCGCGAAAAGCGGCTAGTGCTGGCAGTCCCCCGCCACTAAAAGCACCGACCATCTCGTATTCACGGCCCCGAATCCCCTGTTCGGCGGGAACCGTCTGCCCATTCACGACGTAGCTGGCAAAATCTGCCAGCGTGGCGGCCTTGATCGACAAGACCAACGCCTTTTCTGCCGGGAGCAGCGCAAAAGTCGTGCCGTTGTAGCCTGTTTCCAGCGCCTCGGCGGCGTTGTCCAGCAGACGGCGGCAAAACTCAGGGCTGACCACGGCAGCCGCGAACAGTCGCGAGAGACCAGGGCTGAACTGAGATTGTCCTGTTCTGTTCATGATAATGTCTCACTCCAGATATACGAAATACCAGCTACACAGAACTAATGAACATTACTCGGGTACATCTCCGGGTCTGTTTCTGCGAGACTTAACGGCAATTCGTCCTGGGAAGACAGACGTTATGAAGACAGGGCGTATTTAAGATATGGCCCGCAACTGCTCAGAAAGAGCATCGTGGGTTAATTCTGTTGTGTCGCTCAATGACCAGAGCAGCCGGAAAGCACCCAATGCGATCAAGATATCCCCCAGGCTGAAGGCGGCGCGCAGCGGCAGCCAACCCGGCAGAAGAAAGCGATCGGAGAGCCAGGGCAAGTTCGTCGCCGCCGCTGGCAGCACGATGTCTTTGCTCAACCACAGGCGCTCCCCGACAGCCCACGTCCCCGCGGCCTCGGGCGCAAAGCGCGCGACCAGTTCGGGAGAGATGGGCATCAGCCCCCCGTTGGCCAGAATGACGGCCAGGTTGAGGGCGGCGCCAGCTCCCAGGAGCGGCAGGCCCGGCTGGCGACGATTGCGCCAGACGAAGACCAGCAGGATGGCCTGGGAGACGATGAGCAGACTGGCGGCTACCGGCGTCGGCAACAGCCGAGCAGTGGCTACCCATTGAAAGGCCAGCCACTGCGGCAGGAACGCTGCCACGACGAGCCAGACACTCTTCAGTGCAGGGGATTGTAAAGGTTGGCGAGAATATGCGGCGCGCGCCAGCGCGGCCAGCAAGCCCGCCATCACAGCAAATGCCAGAATCATGTAAAGGGAAGCGTTGGCAACCGCTGAAGCGGCGCAACGGGGTCCCTACCAGCCGATGGAAGCCAGGCAGCCAAGGCAGCCGAAGCTATCGACGGGAGCGCCGGCGGCGAGCACGAAGAGCAGCAGTGTAACCAACAGCACGATCAGCTGCGCGTAACGGCGATCTAGTTTTCCCAAGCGGCTAACAAACATCGATTTCATGTCGTCCTCCTCAAAATCACCCTCAAAGCGTATACATAAGAGACTTTAGACCGGGGGAAGGGACGAGGGTAAGGACGAGGGTGGGGACAGGACGATTAGATTTCGATCTTGTTGGTAAATTGGGTCAGATTCAGGCCGCGGCCGTCAGCGATTGATAGAGCTCAATCGTGCGCTGCGAGGGATGGACGTGGATCTCCTCCTGCAGCGCCTGCTGGCAGCGGTGGAACTGGCGGACGACGGCGGCCATATTGCCGCGGCCGAAATGGGCGCGCATGGCCAGGCGGTGAGCTTCCTCCAGACAGGGATCTTCGGTCAGCAGGCGCCGGCAAAGAACTAACACACGGGTATAGGCCTCCTCCTTGAGGTCGAGTTCGGCCAGCTCCAGGGCTGCCTCACGGTAGGCCTCGGCCAGCGCTTCGCGTTCCGGCCAGACCCAGAGTTCTTCTTCGCCGTCGAGGTAAGGGCCCCGGTACAGCTCGAGAGCGCTGCGGTAGGCGCTGGCGCGCTCCAAGGGTCCCGAAGCGGTGCGAGCTTCCAGTAAGTACATACGGAAAAGCTCGACGTCGTAGGTGTAGTCGAGCGCCCGGCTAAAGCGGTATTGCTGTGTCTCCTCATCATAAACGACAATATCCTGCACCAGCGCCCGGCGCAGCCGATAGATAGTCTTCTGGAAGTTGATTTTGAGCCGGCCCGGCGAATAATCGGGCCAGAGCACAGAGCCGATCTCTTCTTTGGTCATCCCCTCGGGATGGGCTAACAACAGATAGAGCAGCGCGGGCGCCATCGGCGTTTGCCACTCAGACCGGGTGACAAGCTGCCCGCCTACGCTTACCTGAGGTTCGCCCAGAAGATGAATGCGAATGTGCGGCGGTCCCAGGGGCACCGTAGCAATCTTGCGCCGCAGCGCGCGCCGCAGCAGGGGCAGCTTCTCTTCAAACGCATCAATCGCTTCTAATAAGTGGCGCGCGCCCTCGGACCCGGCGTTTGATTCAGCAATTTCGGCAACGAGGTCTCGATGTTCGCGCGCCGCGACAACAAACGACGGCGGCAAACTGCCGGCGACCAGCCCGAGCGCTTTACCGAAGGCTTTGTCCACCTCCGGTTTGTGACTCAGCTTGTGGTGCGCCGCTGCCAGAGCGAGGTAAGCGGCGGCGGCCTGATGATTTTGCTTCTGTTCCTCAAAACCAGTCGCCGCTCGCTGCAGGTGGGGCACGGCCTCTCGCTCAGACGCTGACGACAATTCCAGCCTTCCTATCTCCAGTTGCCATGCAAGGCTTTCACGATCACCCCGCGCTCGAGAACT
>CAZOGK010000055.1:9968-19332 GCA_964579295.1 uncultured Ardenticatenaceae bacterium | reverse complement strand
CGCTCTGTACCTTGGCCGGCGCCCGGTTGATCTCGTCGGCCAGCAGCAGGTTGGTAAAGACGGGGCCGAGCGAGGTACTGAACTCGCCTGTCTTCTGGTTGTAGATGCGCGTGCCGATCAGGTCGGCGGGAACGAGGTCGGGGGTGAACTGGATGCGCTGGAACTGGCCGCCGATGGTCTGCGCCAGCGTCTTAATGGTCATCGTCTTGGCCAGCCCCGGCACGCCTTCCACGAGAATATGGCCGCGCGCCAGCAGGGCCACGATCAGCCGCTCCAGCAGGTTATCCTGGCCGACGATGACCTTCTTCACCTCGTAGAGGACACGCTCCATCGGCTTTTCAGAATTGGGGGAGGAATCCATGCGTCTATCCTTTCTCAATAGTCCAGCGCGCCGGCAGCAGCCGCGGCGGTCTGGATGGGCACGGCGAAGCCGATACCGCTAAAGGAGTTAGTCTCGGCGGGGTTGGCCAGGGCCGTGACGATGCCCACCACCTGCCCGGCACGGTTGAGCAGCGGGCCGCCAGAGTTGCCGGGATTCACGGCGGCGTCAAACTGGATCAGCCCCTGCAGCCGTTGCCCGGTCCTGCTTACCGTAAACGAGCGGTCGAAGCCGGAGATGACGCCGGCGCTCATCGAGCCGGCCAGCCCCAGCGGGTTGCCCACCGCGTAGGCCACATCGCCCACGTTCATGGCGCGGGCGCTGCCCAGCACCGCCGGCACGATGACCTCCGGCGGCTGGCTGGCCTGCAGCACGGCGATGTCATTGTCGGGGTCGGCGCTGACGAGGGCGGCCGTCGCGCGCGTACCGTCGGCATAGGCTACTTCAATCTCGGCCGCGTCGAGGACAACGTGTAGGGCGGTGAGGATGTCGCCGTTGGCGTTGACGACGACGCCGCTGCCCACGCCAAAGCCGTCGTCGGCCTCGCCGGCGCCCGTCGTCTGGATGAAGACGAGCGAGGGTAAGATGGCCTGGTAGACAAGGGCGGAGTTGGCCGGCGGCGGCGTGGCTGAGGCCATGGCCGCGGCGACGATACGGTCTACGTCGCGCGCCTCCAGTGGGGCAGGAGGCGGGAAGAGGAGGCTGTAGAGCCAGACGCCGGCCAGCGCCGCGACGATGAGCAGCGCGGCCAGCCCGGCCGGCCGCAGCCAGCGCGCCCGCCAGGTGGCTTCTGGTTGCAGTTCGGGGGCCGCTGGCTGGGGCTCCTCTATCCTCATCGGGCTTTCCGTGCCGGAGATAGGCTCATGGTCTGCTCTATTCTGGCTGTGGCTTGGCAGGCGACCAGTGGATCGGGCGCCAGCGGCAATCATAACACGCCGCTTTACGCGCAGACAATGTAGTTAAGAGGGGGATGAAGGGGGCGCCGGCGGCTGCCGGCCTCCCACCCGTGGGCGCCGGAGCAGGACCGGTACCAAAATGGGAGTGTACAGGCCTTTCCCTCTCTGATTATAATACAAGACACATGGCTCTATCTGGCGGGGCGGCGCAGACACGGCTGTCACGCCGCGATCGATTGGAGGGAATAAATGATGCGCAGACGATTTTCGCTGGCCCTGGTCATTAGCCTGTTGCTGGCCCTGTCTGTCGCCGGGCTGGCCCTGGCGCAGGACGAGACGCCGACGCCGACGGCGACCGAGCAGCAAGATGAGGCTTCGGGCAGCATTCGCGGCACGGTCTACCGCGACGTGAATAACGACGGCCACTGTGTGGGAACCGGCGAAGTAGGGCTGGCAGGGGTGCCGATCCGCTTCGGCAACGGTCCCGACCAGCTCTATCTGCAGTCTGGCAGTGACGGCACCTTCGGCCTGGTCGCGGCCGGGCTGGGCGCATGGACCGTGGCCGCCGAGCCGTCGGCCGACCAGGGCGTGGTTACCTCGGCGGCGGAGCGCTCGGTCACCCTGACGGAAGAGAACCCGCTGGCGACCGGGGTGGACTTTTGCATCGGTACGGCGCGGGCGAGCAACGTGGTGCTGCCGCAGTCCGGCGCGCCGGCCCGGCCTCTCCTCTGGCTGGCCCTGGTCGTCGGCCTGCTGCTCGTTGGCGCCGGCGCGTTCATGATGTTGCGCGAGCGGCGGGCAGAGACGCTGTAACCTGCCCGGCCGGCGCTAACGTTGTTGGCGGGGTAGAGGCCGGCCAGTGGGGAAGCGAAAGATGAAAAGCGGGCAGCCGGGCGCAGAGCGCCGGCCGCCCGCTTCCTCATGCTCAGGCGAGGGGCGGCAGCAAGCAGGCACAGGGCCAGGCAAACGGCCGCTGTTTGCTATTTGCGTCGCTGTGCTAAGATAGGGCGGGGTCTCCAGCAGTTACAACAGCATGCAGTCAGGAGGATTCGCATGGCGAAAACGGAAACAGCCGCGTCTGAAGAGCATGGCGGCGCGCTCGTCGCCGAGGTGCTGTCACGACACGACGTGCGTTTCCTGTTTACACTTTGCGGCGGGCACATCTCACCCATTCTCCTGGGCTGCGAGCAGCAGGGTATCCGCGTGGTGGACGTGCGCCATGAGGCCACGGCCGTCTTTGCCGCCGACGCGGTGGCGCGGCTGACAGGCACGGTGGGCGTGGCGGCGGTTACAGCCGGGCCGGGGATGACCAACACGATTACGGCGCTGAAAAACGCGCAATTGGCGCAGTCGCCGCTACTGCTCCTGGGCGGGGCCACAGCTACGGTGCTCAAAGGGCGCGGCGCGCTGCAGGATATCGACCAGATGGCGCTGGTGCGCCCGCATGTCAAGTGGGCGACGATGGTCGATCAGCTGCGCGACGTTGGCCCGGCGCTGGAAACGGCCATTGCCAGGGCGCGCGCCGGCGTGCCCGGCCCCGTCTTTGTCGAGCTGCCAGTGGACCTGCTCTATCCGCAAGCCGTGGTGCAGGAGTGGTATGCGGCGAGCACGCCGCGCGGCCGCAGCCTGCCGGCGCGCGTGACCCGCCTGTACCTGCAGCGCCATTTGCGCGGCCTCTTCAACCGCAAGACGCCGCGCGAGCAGAAGACGCGCCCGGTAGCTATCCCCGGCCACAACCCGGAAGACATCACGGCGTTGCTCGACGCGCTGGCGCGAGCGCAGCGGCCGCTGCTGCTCGTCGGCAGCCAGGCGCTGCTGCCCACCGAGCCAGGAGCGGCGCAGCCGCAGGCGGAAGCGCTGCAGGAGGCGGTGCTGCGCCTGGGCCTGCCTACCTATCTCTCCGGCATGGCGCGCGGGCTGCTGGGCCGCCACCCGCTGCACCTCCGTCACCGGCGCAGCCAGGCGTTAAAAGAAGCCGATCTGATCATACTCGCCGGCACGCCCTGCGACTTCCGGCTTGGCTATGGGCGCAGCCTGGGGCGCGAGGCGCAGCTGGTCATGGTCAACCGCAACGCCGACGAGCTGAAGCTCAACTGCAAACCTGACCTGCCCGTGCTGGCCGACGCCGGGGCATTTCTGCGCGCGGCGGCGGCCGCCTGGCAGGGCAACGGCGAGCGCTGGTCTCCCTGGCTCATGCACCTGCAGGCGCGCGACGCCGAGCGCGACGAGGAGATAGCGGCCACCGCCGCGGCGGCGACCGAATACGTCAACCCGGTTGCCCTCTGCCGCGAGCTGGAGCAGGTGATAGCGGAGGAGAGCGTCATTGTCGGCGACGGCGGCGATTTCGTGGCGACCGCCAGCTACGTGCTGCGCCCACGCCGGCCGCTCGCCTGGCTCGATCCGGGCGCTTTTGGCACGCTGGGCGCCGGCGCCGGCTTCGCCCTGGGCGCCAAGCTGGCGCGGCCAGAGGCAGAGGTGTGGCTGCTCTACGGGGACGGCAGCGCCGCCTACAGCATTGCCGAGTTTGACACCTTTGTCCGCCACAACGTGCCGATTATTGCCGTGGTAGGGACAGACGCGAGCTGGTCGCAGATTGCCCGCGAGCAGGTGGCTATCTTTGGCAGCGCCCTGGGCACCGAGCTGGCGCGCACGGCCTACCACACGGTCGCCGAAGGCTACGGCGGCGCCGGGCTGCTGCTGCGCGAGCCGGGGGAGGCAGCGGCCTGTCTGCGCGAGGCGCAGCGGCTGGCGGCGGCGGGGCGGCCGGCGCTGCTCAACGTCTGGATTGGCGTCACCGATTTTCGCCAGGGCTCGATCTCGATGTAGGCGGGAGGCGGGGACGGCGGAAGCAAGGAGGAAGAAGATGTCCCGTGAGGCTGTCAGGTTCCCGGCGGTTATCGCCGATCTGGTGCACGGCGTGCTGCACGGCCCGGGCGCGACCAGCGCCCTGCTGCGCCAGGTGGTCGCGGCGCGGGCCGGCGCGCCGGCCGGAGCGCGACGCGAGCCGGTGTCGCTGCCGGCCGACCTGGCCCCCTACGTGGAGCAGCTGGCCGAGCAACCGGGCGCTGTGACCGGCAGCGAGATCACCGCGCTGCGCCTGGCAGGCTACGGCGAAGAGGAGATCTTTGAGCTGACGGTGAGTGTGGCATTGGGGGCCGCGCTGGCGCGGCTGGAGCGGGGCCTGGCGGCGCTGCAGGAGGCGGAGACGTGAGGCTGGAGCTGCTGACGGAAGCAGCCGGGTGGCAGGTAGGGCTTCTGCAAAAGCTGCTGGGGGTAATACCGGGGCGCGCCGTGGTCATGAGCTATCGCCCCGACTTCTTTGGGCGCCATTATGCGGCGGCGCTGCGCCAGGCACTGCGCGGGCAGGCATGGAGCCGGGGCGAGCTGGCGCTGATGGCGGCCTTTGTTTCGTCGCGCAACCAGTCGGCCTATGGGATGGCGACGCACGGCGCGGTGGCCGCAGCTTACCTGGGAGACGACAAGGTACGGTGGATGCTGGACGACTACCTGACGGCTCCGATTGGCGAGCGCTTGCGGGCGACGCTGATCTTTCTGGAAAAGGTAACCTTGCTGCCGGCCGACGTCGCCGGGGAGGACATCCAGCGGCTCCATCTGGCGGGCGTGACCGATCAGGCCATTCGCGAGGCGCTGCTGGTCTGCTTTCTTGCCGGCGTACAGGACCGGCTGGCCGAGCCATTCGGCTTTGAGCTTCCGCCGCCGCGGGCACGCACCGCGCTGGCCTATCTGGCGCGGCTGACTGGCTTCAGGGCATTCTAGGCGCCCGCAGCCGGTTCATCCTCCTGCGCGCTGCGCATACGCCCTCTGAGGAATTGCCGTTCCACCTCATTTTCTGTCAGGGCCAGGGCTCGCTCGTAGGCTGCCAATGCTGCCTCATGCCAGCCGGCGCGGCGCAGCAGATCGGCCTGGGCAGCGTGGAAGAGATAATAGCCGTCGAGAGAGTCTGCCAGTGGCTCCAGCAGGGCCAGGCCGTAGAGAGGCCCATCGGCCATAGCCACGGCGACAGCGCGGTTGAGGGCGACGACCGGGGTTGGCTGGTGGCGGTAAAGCTCATCGTAGAGAGCGGCGATCTCCTGCCAGTCGGTCTCTTCGGCGCGGGTTGCCTGGGCGTGCACGGCGGCGATGGCTGCCTGGATCTGGTAGGGGCCCGGCCGGTGCCGGCGTAGCGCTTGTTCCACCAGCGCCAGCCCCTCAACGATGGCCTCCTGCCGCCAGAGGCGGCGATCCTGGTCGGGCAGCAGGATTAGCTCTCCTTGTGGGCCGGTGCGGGCTGGGCGGCGCGCGTCTGTGAGCAGCATCAGGGCCAGCAACCCTTCCGCTTCCGGCAGGTGCGCTATATGTCCGGTCGCCGCCAGCAGCTCTATTAGGCAGCGTGCCAGGCGGATAGCTTCAGCACAGAGATTAGGGCGCAGCAACTGCTCTCCCTGGACGGCGCGGTAGCCCTCGCTGAAAATGAGGTAGAGTACGGTCAGCACGACGTCGAGCCGCTCGTCGAGGAGATGGGGTGGAGGCACGCGGAACGGAACGCCAGCATCGCGGATCTTGCGCTTGGCGCGCACCAGCCGCTGGGCCATTGCCGGCGCCTCGACGAGGTAGGCGGCGGCAATCTCCGTCGTGGAGAGACCGGCAACGGTGCGCAGGGTCAGCGCCGCCTGCGCTTCTGGCGCCAGGGCAGGGTGGCAACAGGTAAAGATGAGGCGGAGCTGTTCGTCGGGAATGCTTTCCATGGCATCTTGTGCCACCTCGTCAGGCGGCTGGATCATACCCTGCCGTTCCGCTGCTTCAGTCTCCAGAATGGGGCGGCGGGAGGCCAGCGCCCGCTCGCGGCGCAGCCGATCAATCGCCTTGTTGCGTGCAGTGATGGTGATCCAGGCGCCCGGCCTATCGGGAAGCCCATCGCCGGGCCAGCGCTCGAGGGCCACGAGCAGGGCGTCCTGCAGGGCATCTTCAGCCAGATCAAGGTCGCCAAACTGGTTGACGAGCGTCGCCATCACTCGTCCGGCTTCCGTGCGAAAGGTCTTGGCGACAGTTTCGTGGATGCTGCTCATACAGGGCACGGCGCCCTCCTGTTGCTCGCTTTGTCACCGGCAACAGGAGAGCGCTACTGCTTGTCACGTCAATCGAACACCATGACCGGCCGGATCTCGACGGAGTCCGTGTCGCCCAGAGGTAGCTTGCCGGCCATCTCGATAGCCTCGTCCAGATTCTGGCAGTCGAGGATGTAGAAGCCGCCAAGCTGTTCGCGCGTCTCGGCAAAGGGGCCATCCGTCGTCGTCACGGCGCCGCTGCGCAGCCGCACAGTCGTCGCCGTGCTCGTCGGCTGCAGCGCTTCGCCGCCGGGATTCATACCCCGCCGCTGGGCCTCGGCGGAAAACGCAGTGTGCGCTTCCATGACACGCTGCCACTCTTCCGGTCCTGCCTCTGCTTCAGCCTGTTCGTCGCCGTAGATCAACAACATATAACGCATTCGATACCTCCGATTGGTTGTTCTCCAAAAGGCGCGCTCACCTTCTATGATAACGACGAATAGGCGATGCGCAGATCGACAGGGTGACAGGAATAAAAGCAGATCCTCCGAAGAGTAAGCTTCCGGGAGGATTTTGTCGTGGAAAGGAATGGTCAGGGCAGCGGAAGGATGGCGATGAAGCTACCGTTGGGCGCCGCGTCCAGGACCTGCGCTCGCGCCGGTCAGCGTGTTGGTGATCAGGTAGCCCTCTCCGGGCAGGAAGAGGGCGACGGCCGGGGCTGAGACCAACGGGCAGAAGGTGCCGCTAACCGGCTCGGGCGTCTCGTCGACTGGCGCGCTTGCAACAAGCGGTACGTCAAAGCTAGCGCTGAGGCCATGCACGGAAACGGTATAATGGCCATCAGCCAGCTCCACACCCTTAAGCGGAATCGTGATGCCAGAGGGAAGGCCGAGCTGGACTGGGCGACAATCCGGCGAGCCGGCGCCGATTTCCACGCCGACGTGCTCGACAACCATCGCCACGCGATTTTCCATCTCGACGACGGCGACCGTCTCTTCGAAGATAGGCGTTGGCGCCGGGCCCTCGCTGCGGAAGGTGATGGTGGTGGGCAGGAGGCGGCAGTGCGGCGCAGCGTGGGGCCGGCCTACTGGCGGAGATGCTGCTTGCGCTAGCGCTTGACCATGCACACAATAGACGCCCGCATTCCAGCCCGCACTGCGCGGCGTGGCGAGGTAGGTATGGCCCGAGTCTTGATTAACCTGGTAAAGGTGGCGGCGACGCTCGCCGGGCGCTCCATCTTCGATAATCTCAGCCTGGAGCTACAGGCGGGGCAACGCATCGGCCTGGTAGGCCCAAACGGCGCCGGCAAATCGACGTTGATGCGGCTGATGGCTGGCGAGCTGCCGGCGGAAAGTGGCGAGATCTTCCGCGCCAGCGGGCTGACCTGGGGCCGGCTGCCGCAGGAGCCGCAGATGCCGCCGGGACGGACGGTGCTGCAAGAGGCGCTGGCCGCCGACGCCCGGCTCTTTGCCCTGGAGCAGGAGCTGGACGAGGTGGAGGCGCGCATGGGCGAACCCGCCGTCTATGAGGACGGCAAGCGGCTGGAGAAGCTGCTGGCGCGACAGGCGCGGCTGCTGGACGAGTACGAGCGGCTGGGCGGGCCGAGCTACGAAAGCCGGGTGAAGGCGATGCTGGCGGCGCTGGGTCTTGGCATGGAGACGTGGGAGACACCGGTTGCCGTCCTCAGCGGTGGGCAGAAGAAGCTGATCCTGCTGGCGCGGCTGCTGGTGCAGCAGCCGGCGCTGTTGCTGCTCGACGAGCCGGATAACCATCTGGACATCGGCGCCAAGGAGAATCTAGAGCGGATCGTCAATGGCTATCCCGGCTGCGTGCTCATGATTTCGCACGACCGCTACCTGCTGGATGGGGTAGCCACGCACATTGCCGAGTTGGAAGACGGACGCCTCAGCCTCTACCACGGCAACTACAGCGCCTACACGGCCGAGCGGGAGCTGCGCCGCCTGCGCCAACAGCAGCTCTATGCCGCGCAGCAAAAAGAGATTGCGCGCATCGAGGCGGCGATTACCCGCTTCGAGCAGTGGGCGAGCATCGTCGTCGACGAGCGCCATATCCGCCAGGCGCGCTCCCGGCGCAAGCTGCTGGAGCGTATGGATAAGGTCGAGGAAGTGGTGGAGCAGCGACGCATGCGGCTCAACCTGGAAGGCTGGCGTGGTAGCAAGAAAGCGCTGGAGCTGGTGAACCTGACCAAACAGCTGCCGGATGGGCGCATTCTTTGGGATAGCATCAACCTGACACTCTGGCATGGGGAGCGGGTGGGCTTTGTCGGGCCGAATGGCGCCGGCAAATCGATGCTGCTCAAGGAAATCGTCGGCGATAATGGCGACAGCGGCGCCATCCGCGTCGGGCCGAGCACGCGCCTTGGTTACTACTCGCAAGAGCAGGAGACACTCGACATGAGCCAGACGCCGCTGCAGGCCCTGCGCAACACGACACCCATGAGCGAAAGCGGCGCCGTGGCCTATCTGGGCCGCTTTCTCTTCAGCTACGACCAGGTGCGCGGCGCCATTGCCAACCTCAGCGGCGGCGAGCGTAGCCGGCTGCAGCTAGCCCTGCTGGTGGCGACGCGGCCGAATCTGCTGCTGCTCGACGAGCCGACCAACAATCTGGATATTGCCTCAATTGAAGTGCTGGAAGCAGCCCTGGACGAGTTCGAAGGGACAGTGCTCGTCGTCTCGCACGACCGCTACTTCCTCGATCAGGCGGTAGATAAGATTGTCGAGCTGCGGGCCGGGCGGCTAACCACCTATGAGGGTGGCTATACCGATTATCTGGCAGAAGCGACGCTAGCGTAGCGCAGTAGGCCACCCGTCGGGCTCCTGCAGCCAGAGGGAAAGCTGTTCCGGCTGCATCGTCTCGTCAACCACTGCCAGCAAAGCGCTGCCCAGCCGGTTCAGCTCCACCTCGTCGCGGGCCAGACGGCTGAAGGCGGCGAGCACCCGGGCGGCGTCATACTTGCGGCGGAAGAAGCGTCGGTCGATGAAGGCCTGGATGCGGCGGCGCAGCGGCTGGAAGAGGGCGGCAAT
>CAZOGK010000055.1:0-9868 GCA_964579295.1 uncultured Ardenticatenaceae bacterium | reverse complement strand
CGCCGGCATAGGCCAGCCACTTGAGTTGCTGGCGCTCTACCCCGGTCGCCCGGCGCAGGCGCAACAGAGCAGCCACGGCGGCGCATGCCAGCGCCAGCAGGAGCAGGAAGATGCCGCTGTTCTGGGCAACGAGCACGGCGGCGGGTACGAGGCCGGCCGGAGAGCGCGTAGCCACCAGCGCCGGGCCGCGCAGGGGCCAGGTAGCCACGGCCATCGGCAGGACGGCCAGCAGCACGGCCAGGCCCACCAGCCAGGGCAGCCAGCGCCAGCGGCGCGAGGGTAGGCTATCGCTAGGAAAGAGAAGGAGGATGAGCGAGATGGCGGCGAAGCCGGGCGCGAAAACCCAGGTGGAAAGCCAGGCGCTGAACGAGGCCGCCGGCCAGGGCGCCGCTGCCGTGACCAGGACAAAGTGGGCATACTCCCAGCTAAAGGCGTTGAGACTGCCCGCGATACCGCCCAGCAATGACAGCCAGCCCAGCATCCTGTCCGGGCGGCGGGCGACCAGGATGGCGCCGACGATGGTGAAGGAGAGGGCGAGAATGGCGGCGCCGGTCGTCGGCGCCGCGGCGAGCGTTTCCCCGTTCAGCCGTACCAGAACGAGGGAAGCGCTCGCCAGCAAGCTAGCCAGCCCGGCAGCCAGCCCGAGCAACATAGAAAAGCGGAGCCTGCCGGCAGGCTCCGCTTTTCTTCCACTGGGTGGCTTCGTCAGACTCAATTCCAGACAGGCAGGTTAACTATCGCCGTGCTCAGGTTCAGGTAGGGAGCGCTAACCCAGCCGACTGTGCCGCCGGGGAGCGTGAGGCGCACCCAGGTGCCCGCGCTGTTGCGGTGGCTCACCGGCACCGTCGTGCCCTGAGAGAGGGCCAGGATGACCGGGTATTCGGTGCCCGGACCGGTGCGCAGGTTGAGGCCGTAGGTAGCGACCACGCCGGTGGCGCCGCCGGCCGGCGGTGGCGGTGTGACCACCGAGCCGCTGACCACGGGCAGGGTCGAGAAGACCGTGCTGCTGGTGATGTAGGCGCTGCCGACCCAGCCTTCCTGGCCGCTGGCGAGGCGTACCTTCAGCCAGCCGCCGAAGTTGTCGCGGCCGAGCAGGGTGACCTGATTGCCGTTGCTCAGCACATTAATGCGCTCGTAGGTCATGCCCGGGCCCGAACGCAGGTTCAGGAAGGAAACGCCGGAGACAGTGCCGACGGCGTTAGCCGGTGGTGTCGTGGCGCCGCCTGGGATGCAGAGGCGCTGCCCGGCAAAGATGTGGTTGGCGTTCGCCAGGTTGTTAGCGGTGGCGATAGCCGACCAGCTCACGTTGTAGCGCCGGCCAATGGCAGCCAGCGTCTCGCCCGCCTGGACGGTGTGAGTGGCGATGCAGGTTGGGGCCGGGGGCGGCGTCGTGCCGGCCGCCGGAATGCAGAGAACCTGCCCGCTGAAGATACGATTGGCATTCGCCAGGTTGTTGGCCTGGGCAATAGCCGCCCAGCTAACGCCATATTGCCGGCCAATGCTGGCCAGCGTTTCGCCGGCGCGTACGGTGTGCGTTGCCTGGCAGCTCTGGGCCGCGGCCGGCGCGGCGCTTAAGGGAGCCGCCGCCAGCAACACCGTTGCCAGCAAGGCCAGAACCACAGCCAGCGAGAGGAGCCGTGCTGTCCCCCCCAGGACAGAAGTGGTTACATGTTTGCCAGCCATCTTAAACTCCTTACATGGTTAAATCGTTTTTGACGCGATGGTCCTAACATCGCCATTATAAAGTATAAACGTTACTTGTTGGTGAAATGTTCCCTCGAGTTCCGAAATTTGCTCCTGTTTACGGCCGCCGGCGCGCAGCCGCACTGGTCAGCCGGGCCAGAAGCGGCGTACAATGGCAGGAACACCAGCAAAAAGGAGCCTACAGCAGATGACTAACCAGATTGAGGTACGGGAGCTGGCCGAACAGCCGACGGTGAGTATTCGCGAGCAGGTGCAGCGTGACATGGTCAACGACATGCTGGCGCAGCGGGTGACGGAGATTGAGGCGTTTGTCGCCGGCCGGCGCGGCCAGAGCCAGGGCAATCCCTTCGCCCGCCTGCACAACTATGGCGAGGTGGAGCGCGACGATCTGGACGTCGAGGTAGGTGTGCCGGTGGCCGAGGCGGTCGAGTGCCCGGCCGCCAGCGAATACGCCAGCAGTATGCTGCCCGCCGGACCGGCGGCCGTGCTGCGCTATCGCGGCGACTACGAGGATATCGGCGCCGCCTATGAACAGCTGCAGGCATGGATCAGGGAGAATGAATACGAGGCGCAGGGAGCGCCGTGGGAACATTACCTCGGCGACCTGGCAGCGGGCCTCTGGGAAGTGGAGATCGTCTGGCCTCTGATGAAGACGTAGGCAGCCGCTGCGTGCAGACGGCCGGCCGACAGGGCTGACACCGGCAAGATGATCATCTGGCTCGCCTCCTATCCCCGCTCGGGGAACACCTATTACCGCATGCTGCTGCACCACGCGGCGGGCTTCGCGAGCCAGACAGCCTATGACCACTCCCTGATGGAGCGCATAGGAGCGGCGGCCGTGGTTGGGCACCAGGCGCGCACCCGGCCGCTGGCCGCGCTCCAGGCCGACGAGGCTCTCCATTTTGTGAAGAGCCACGAGCTGCCCGCCGACGCCAACCCGGCCGTCTACATCGTGCGCGACGGCCGCGATGTGCTGGTCTCTTATGCCCATTTCTTGAACGACACGGCCAGGGCGAAAGAGCCGCTGCAGCGCGCGCGACGACGGCTGCTGCAGCGGCTTGGCATTGACGACTTCCGCCGCACGCTGGCGCGCCTGATCGTGGATAGCGAGAAGTGGGGCGGCTGGAGCAACCACGTGCTGAGCTGGACCGTCCACCGGAGCGGCGCAGTGACAGCCGTCGTCCGCTATGAAGATCTTGTCGCCGCGCCCCTGGCCACGCTGCGCCGCAGCCTCGACGAGCTAGCGATTCCGGCCGGCCCGCTCCAGGACGAAACGCCCGACTTTGCCTCGCTGCAGCAACGCTGGCCCGGCTTCTTTCGCCAGGGGAGGGCTGGCGCCTGGCGCGACGAGATGCCCGGCGACCTGCACGCGCTCTTTTGGGAGCGTCACGGGCCGGCTATGGAGGCGCTGGGCTATGGGCGAGCCGGCGCGGCACCGGGGTAATCGACGACTTACAGGAAACTGAGCCGATATGTTGAGAGACGACATGGATGTAAACACCGTTGCCACAGAGCGGCGCAGCCGATCCTCAGCCTGGCGACCGCTGCTCGTGCTGGGCGATCTCCTCGCCCTCTTTCTCTTTGTCCTTGTCGGGCAGATGGATCATGAGCTGCTGCCCGAGGCCAATCCTATCTGGTACACGCTGACACGCGCTTTACCGTTCGTTGGCGTCTGGCTGGCCTGCGGCTGGCTGGTGGACGCCTTCCAGATCCCGCCGCCTGGCAGCCGGCGCGCGCTGCTCTGGGCGCTGGCCGGCCGGGCGCTCCACGCCTGGCTGCTGGCGGCGCCGCTGAGCTTGCTGCTGCGGGCGCTGCTGCTGGAGCGGGCCACCATACCCACGCTCTTTTTCGCCGCCACGCTCGGCTTTGGCGCGCTCTTCCTGCTCGCCTGGCGGCTGCCGTTTGCGCTGGCCTATGCCAGCCGCCCGGCAAACTGAGACGAAATTGATCCTGTAAGGAGCTGCCTGGCTATGACCCAGAAACTCTGCCCCGCCTGCGCGGCGCAAAATCTGCTGGAAAACCAGTTTTGTGGGCAATGCGGCAGCCGGCTGGACCGGCCGCTGCTGGCCCCGCGCCGCCAGGAGCTGACCATCGGGCGCGGCTCGTCGCTGCCGGCGCTGCGACCGGTAGGGCGCGCCGCGGCCGCCAGCCTGGCGGCTATCGCGGCGAAGGCTGCTCTCTCCTGGCTGCGGCGCCGGGCCACCGGCGCCGCGCCGGCCTCGCCAGAGTCAGGCCTGCCGCAGGCCAGGACGATGCCGCCGGCCGGCCGGGTGAGCGCCGTGTTTGTGCGGCGCCTTGTGCGCCGCTGGCAGCAGGGCAGCCGCGGGCAGGAGACGGTCGAAGAAGAGCTCTGGTGGTACGAGTCGTAAGCGGCGCGCCCGCTTACTCCAGGCCCAGGGCAAACATACTTTCCAGATCGTGGCGCGAGAAGGCGCGGAAGGCGATCAGCGTCTCCGAGTCGGTAATGCCGTTGATGTGCAGCATCTGCTCGGTGACCAGCCGCGCCAGCGCCTCGTTGTCGGCCACGCGCAGGATGGCAACGAGGTCGTAGCGCCCGCCGACGGAATAGACCTCGGAGATGCCCTCCAGGTCGGCCAGCCGCTGCGCGACCTCGTTGACTGCGCCCCGCTCGACCTTCAGCAAGACGATTCCGTTGACCATGTAACCCTCCAGGAAGCAGTGGCGCCAAGCAGCCGGCCGCTCGCGATGAAGGCGGCGTGGGCTTCGCGCCGGAGACCACGCTGAATTCTACCAGTTTGGCGCGCGGGCGTCCGGCTGCACAAAGGCGCCGGGCGAGCCGGTTGACCGGCGGTCGCACTTTATTAGAATGGGGGCGGGTCGCGGCGGCGCAGTGCAGCAAGGAAAGGTCCTGTTGAATCTCGACGTCATTCTCGTATTAGTCATCCTGGCGACGGCGCTCATTGTCTTTATCAGTGGGCGGCTGCGCGTGGATATCGTGGCGCTGCTGGTGTTGGGCGCTCTGGCAATCGCCGGGCTGGTCACGCCGGAAGAGGCCTTTAGCGGCTTCAGCAACCAGGCGGTCATCACCATCTGGGCCGTCTTTATCCTCAGCGCCGGCCTGTCACGGACGGGCGTCGCCAACATGATCGGCCGGCATGTTCTCAGACTGGCCGGCAACGGGGAAGCGCGGCTGCTGCTGGTTATCATGCTCGTCGCCAGCCTCTTATCGACCTCGATGAACAACACCGGTGTGGCGGCGCTGCTGCTGCCGGTGGTCATGGATATTGCCCGGCGTACCCGGCGCGCGCCCAGCCGCCTGCTCATGCCGCTGGCTATCGCCGTGCTGATGGGCGGCCTCACCACCCTCATTGCTACCCCGCCCAATATCCTGGCGTCCATGGCCCTCGTCGACGCCGGCCTGCCCGGCTTTTCCTTTTTTGACTTCACGCCGGTTGGCGGGACCATCGTGCTGGTGGGCATTGCCTATATGGTGCTCTTTGGGCGGCGCCTGCTGCCGCACCATGCGCCGATGCGCGCGCTCGATCCCAGTGATAGCTGGAGCGGCGTCTACCGGCTCGACCAGCGGCTGTTTGTGGTGCGGCTGCCTTCGGACACGCCCCTGGCCGGGCGCACCCTCGCCAACAGCCGCATCGGCTCGGCGCTCGGCCTCAACGTGCTGGGCATTATCCGCAACGGACAGACACAGCTCGCGCCCGACCCGGGCTTCACGCTTCGCGGCGGCGACAAGCTGCTGGTCAGCGGCCGGCCCGACCGCCTGGCCGAGCTGAACGACGGGCAGTACCTGCACTTTGAAGAAAACGCCTTCACCGTGGAGGATCTGACCGGCGGCGAGGTGCGGCTGGCCGAGGTGACGCTGGGCGAGGATAGCCCGCTGGCCGGCCAATCGCTGCTGGCGAGCGGCTTTCGTCGTCGCTATGGCGTGAACGTGCTGGCTATCCACCGCGGCGACGAGGTGCGGCGCATTGACCTGCAGGAGCTGCCCCTGCAAGCCGGCGACTGTCTGCTGCTGCAGGGCACGCAGGGTCAGCTGGAGAAGCTGGCGGCCGAGCCGCACCTCGCGGTCGATCTGGCGCCGGAAGGTATCGGCTTCTACCAGCTCGGCGATTATCTGGTGGCGCTGCGCGTGCCGGCGCAATCACCGCTGGATGGGCAGACGCTGGAGGAGAGCCGCCTGGGCGACGCCTTTGACCTGAGCGTGCTGGGCATTGTGCGCGACGGGACGACGGAGCTGATGCCCGGCCCGCAAGCGCGGCTGGGCGCGGGCGATACGCTCATTGTCGCCGGTCGGCTGGAAGAGCTGGCGACGCTGCAGGGGCTGCAGGCGCTGGAAATGGGCGGAGAGACGGCGCCGGAGCTGGACCATCTCCAGTCGGCAGCGGTGGGCATGGTCGAAGCGGTGCTTTCGCCGCACACGACGCTGGTGGGCAAGACACTGCGCGAGCTGCATTTTCGTGAGAAGTACAACCTGACGGTGCTGGCAATTTATCGCGCCGGTACTGTCTATCGCTCTAATCTACGCAACATGGAGCTGCGCTTTGGCGACGCGCTGCTGCTCTACGGCCCGCGCGAACGGCTGCTGCTGGTGGCCGATGACCCCGACTTCCTTCTGCTGGAAGAAGAGCTGCAGGAGCCGGTACGCCAGGCCAAGGCGCCCATCGCGGCGCTCATTATGCTGGGCGTGGTCCTCTCTGCGCTGATCGGCTTGCTGCCCATTTCCGTGGCCGCGGTCATCGGCGCGACCATCATGGTCATCTCCGGCTGCCTGACGATGGACGAGGCTTACCGCCACATCGAATGGCGGGCCGTCTTTCTCATCGCCGGCATGATCCCGCTGGGCATTGCCATGGAGAACAGCGGCGCAGCGCAGATGATCGCCGAAGCCGTGGTGAGCACGGCCGGCGCCTGGGGGCCGCGGGCGCTGCTGGCCGCCCTTTTCCTGCTGGCAACGGCGGCGGCGCAGGCGATGCCCAATGCCGTGGTCACCGTGCTGCTGGCGCCCATTGCCATCACGGCCTCGCGCGAGCTGGGCGTGGCGCCACAGGGGCCGGTCATGGCCGTGGCCATCGCCGCCTCGGCCGCCTTTATCAGCCCGGTCGTCCACCCGGCTAACGTGCTGATCATGGGGCCTGGCAGCTACCGCTACGCCGACTATCTGCGCGTCGGCCTGCCGCTGACCCTCCTCGTCTTTGTCACAGCAGTGCTGCTCCTGCCGATCGTCTGGCCCTTCTAGCGGCGGCGCCGTCCCCTGAGCGGCTACGCCTTTGCCCGGTGGGTATGCTACAATACGGTTACAGTAATGTGCTGAGACCATTTTCCGGAGGAGACCATGATCCAGGCGGATAGCCAAGTCCGTACCACCTGCCCCTATTGCGGCGTCGGCTGCCAGATGACGCTCAGCATTAAGGATGGTTTCATCTATCGCGTGGATGCGCCATTCGACGCTGCGCCCAACTATGGCATGCTCTGTGTTAAGGGGCGCTACGGCACTGACTACGTCAAGCATCCCGGCCGGGTGAAGCAGCCGCTGATCCGCGCCAACCGCGAGGAAGGGCGCAGCGCCGAGCCGGTGTGGCGCGAGGTGTCGTGGGACGAGGCGCTGCAGTTCGTAGCCGAAACGCTGGTGCGCATTGCCCGCGCACACGGCGGCGACGCCATTGCCAGCTATGCCAGCGCCAAAGCAACCAATGAGGACAATTACGTCTTCCAGAAGCTGGTGCGCGCGCTGCTGCAGACGAACAACGTCGATCATTGCGCCCGCCTCTGCCACGCCGGCAGCGTCACCGGGCTGCAGCTGGCTATCGGCAGCTCGGCCATGAGCAACAGCATAGCCGAGATGGCGCAGCTCGATACGTTCATCGTCACCGGCAGCAACACCACCGAGACACATCCGGTCATCTCCAACTTTCTCAAGGAAGCGGTGCGCGAGAACGGCGCCCGGCTGATCGTCGTCGACCCCCGCCAGATCGGCATGACCGACTTCGCCACGCTCTGGCTGCGGCAGAAGCCGGGCACGGACGTGGCCGTCTTCCAGGCGATGGCCCACGTCGTCGTCAAAGAAAAGCTGTACAACACCGACTTCATCCACGCGCGCACCGAAGGCTTTAGCGACTACGTGGAATCGCTGGAGCAGTATACGCCGGAGTGGGCGGAAGAGGTGAGCGGCGTGCCGGCGGAGTCGATCCGCGAGGCGGCGCGCCTCTATGCCAACGCCGGCCGGGCGGCCATCTACTGGGGCATGGGCATCAGCCAGAGCACGCACGGCACCGATAACACACTCTCGCTGACCAACCTGGCGCTGATGTGCGGCCACCTGGGCAAGCCGGGCACGGGGCTGAACCCGCTGCGTGGGCAGAACAACGTCCAGGGCTGCAGCGACAGCGGCGGCCTGCCCGGCGTCTTTACGGCTTACCAGCCGGTGAGTGACCCGGAGGTGCGCCACAAGTTCGAGCAGGTCTGGGGCGTGCCCCTCAACCCCAACCCCGGCCTGACGGCGACCGAGATGGTGGACGGCGCGGCGGCCGGCGCGGTGCGCGCCATGTTCATCATGGGCGAAAACCCGATGATGAGCGAGCCGAACCTGAACCACACGCGCCACGCGCTGGAACAGCTGGAGCTGTTGGTCTGCCAGGATATCTTTATCAACGAGACGGGCCAGATGGCCGACGTGATCCTGCCGGCTACCAGCTTTGCCGAGAAGGACGGCACCTTTACCAACAGCGACCGGCGCGTGCAGCGCTGCCGCAAGGCGGTGGAGCCGGTGGGCAACAGCCGCGCCGACTGGGATATTCTCGCCGACCTCGGCCGGCGTATTGCCGCCCTGCTGGGCCAGGACGGCGCCGGCTTTGCCTACGACAGCGCCGAGGCAATCTGGGAAGAGATGCGCCTGGTGACGCCAGAGTTTTACGGCATCACCTACGAGCGGCTGGAACGAGAAGGCGGCGTGCACTGGCCCTGCCCGGACCTGGACCATCCGGGCACGCCCTTCCTCTTCGCCGATAGCTTCCCGCGCGGGCGCGGCAAGTTCTGGAGCGTGGAGTTTGGCACGCGCTCCGAGCAGCCAGATGACGAATACCCGTTCATCCTCAGCACCGGCCGGGTGCTCTACCACTGGCACGGCTCGACGATGAGCGGGCGCAGCGCGCTGGAGCGCATCTTCCCCGAGGCGATCTGCGAGATACACCCGGACGACGCCGAGGCGCTGGGGTTGGTCACCGGCGATTGGGTCGAGGTGGGCAGCCGGCGCGACGCCATCAAGCTGCGGGCGCTGGTCACCGGGCGCTCGCCGCAAGGCACCATCTTTATCCCCTTCCACTTTGCGGAAGCGGCGGCCAACCTGCTCACACTGGACCGCATCGACGACCGCGCCAAGATTCCGGACTATAAGATAACGGCGGTGAAGATTGCGAAGACGACGCCTCCCGAAGGTTGGGACGAAGGTTACCAGAAGCCGCTGACCGAGCGTGGAGCTATCAAGGAGCCGGTACAGGTCCATTAACGCCCGGCGTATGAAAACCGACCGGTAGCAAGAACAGGGGCTGGCAACAGCCCCTGTTTGGCTGTGGCGCCCACCTACTGCCGAGGCCTTGCCACGGAGCCGTTTTCTGTATAATCACGAGCAAAACTAAGGAGCCACGATGAACGACGATCGGCCCATTGTCTGGATTGAGAATAAGCGCGTGCGGCGCGATCAGCCGAACGAGGCGGTAGAGCGGCTGCTCCCCGACCGCATCTCGCGCATCACCAGGCAGTTTCATACCCAGCTACCGGGTTACGAGGTAACGCCGCTGAAGAGCCTGTTCCGTCTCGCGGCGCACCTGGGGCTGGACCATCTTTGGGTCAAGGATGAGTCGGCGCGCATGCGCCTCAACGCCTTTAAGGCGCTGGGCGGCTCCTTTGCCATCTACCAGCACATCCGCAGCCTGCTCGATAATCCGCAGCTATCGTTTGCCGACCTGATGTCGCCCGCCGTGCGCCGGCAGCTCGGCGAGATCACTTTCACCAGCGCCACTGACGGCAACCACGGCAAAGGATTGGCCTGGGCGGCGCGCAAGCTGAAATTCCCCTGTGTCATTTACGTACACAAAGGCACCTCGCCGGCGCGCATCGAGGCGATTACCGAGTTTGGCGCCGAGGTGCGCGTGGTCGACGGCAACTACGACGAGGCCGTGCGACAGTGCAGCCG
>CAZOGK010000054.1:0-19469 GCA_964579295.1 uncultured Ardenticatenaceae bacterium | reverse complement strand
GGTGGGAACGGCCCGGCCGTCCGTCCGCCGAGCTTCGGTGAAAGGACCGCGCCGCCCCTGGCGGCAGGTGATATGGAGGCAAGCCATGGGTAACAGGATTGGTCACCAGAACAAACAGAAGACGTTGCGACGCCTGGAGCAGCCCAGCCTGCTCGACTGGTGGGTAGAGCGGATGAAGGCAGCCGTCGCGCCCCGGCGCCGCCCGCCTGCCTGGACGCTCGATCGCCACGGCAACCGCGGGCCAGGAAGGCTGGCGCGGGCCTAGCAAGAAAAGGCGGTCGCCTGGACCGGCGAAAGCCTGTGTATGGTGTACGGACAGCTCTGGCAGGGCGCATGGCCGAACGTGGTCATGCGCCCTCTTTTTTCCCCTCTCTTTATCCCCGCGAATCAGCTTCCTGTCTCCAGATCGTCCCAACGTGCTCTGCCCTCAGTCCCCATCTGCAGCCATAACCTGACGTGTTCTGGCTGCATCGTCTCCTGCACCACACCGGCCAGCTGCGCCTGCAGCGCCTCAATATCCACCTCGTCGCGCAGCGACTGGCTGAAGCGGGCCAGCGTCTGCTGCGCGTCGTACTTGCGGCGGTAGAAGCGGCGGTCAATCGTCTCCTGGATGCGGCGGCGCAGGGGGCTGAAGAGGGCGGCGATAAGCAGCGTGGATAGCACGATGGCGAGATCAGATGTCTCTCCCGTGAGGGCACGGATAAGCTGCTGGACAAGTACCACACTGCCAAAGTAGATCCCTGCCAGGAGCGCGGTCAGGACGGAGTAGACCAGCGTCTTGCGGATGATAATGTCGATGTCGTACAACTGGTTACGGACTATCGCCAGCCCTACAGCGAGTGGCAGCACGTGTGAAAATACGATGGAATAGACGTTCACTGATTGGGCCAACCAGGGCGGTGGCTCGAAAACAGGGATCAGGAGCTGCGGCGCGGCCCACATTGACAGGCTCCATAATAGCCATTTCAACTGCTGGCGTTCCCGTAGATTCCCGAAACGATATCGGGAGACGAGCGAAATAAGGACAAACGGGAGATAAAGAGTACCGAAGACTACAAACGATTCCTCTAGCGTGCGTACAACGGGCACCGCAGCAGGTATGTAAAAGGGTGACGGCGCCGAAACTGTCCCGTATGTAAGCGTGGGCGAGGAGATAAACGCCGAGAAAAAGACAAATGTCAATACTGAGATAAGAAGACGTTCTACCCACTTCCCCACCCGGCGGAAATAGGGTTTCCCATCCGGGAAGTAGAGTAGGAACAGCAGTGTACTGGTCCAATAGATCGCGACGCCAAAAGTAGTCACCACAACGTGAGAAGTGGGGTCGAGGCCATCTCGTATCAGCCCCACAGCGCCGCCTGTAGCCAGAAAGATCAGTAACGGCCCCAGGATGTTCCCTGGCACGCGCAACATGCACAGTAATCCAGTCGCAACGATCAGCGGTAGAATAATTAGCCCGACGACAAGGCGGAAGGGAACGGAGTTGTAAAAAGTCTCCGGCTGGAGTGGGTGTAATAGTAGATCAACCGTCAGCAGAATGAACACGAAGAGCGCCGGCACGGTAAGTGCCTGCCAAAAGCGGTACATGCGTGTTCGCTGCAGAAGAGACATTATTGGTTCTCCATCAAGTTCGGTGGAGTTAGGTCCCTTACCCACAGGCCTACCTTGTCCAGCTGCGTGGTCTCCTGCACAACACCTACTCGCTGCGCCGTCAGGACGACGCGGTCATAGTAGGCGAGACAGGGCGCCATCAGCGCCATGAACACGCGATGGAGAGGCAATGGACCGGCCGTCGTCATCGCGGGGGTCGTCATGACGAAATGCCTATCCTATCCCTTCGGCCGGTGCAGGTAACCCAGTACCAGGCCATAGATCATATGCGCGAGAGCAAATTGGACGGGAACATCGGGCATCGGCGAGCGGCCCGCAGGCAGCAAAACTAGCTGGGCCAGAGCGAAAAGCAGAAGCGCGTAGAGGAGGCCTCCCAGGAGCGCCGGCTTCCAGCCGGCCACACGACGCGCGGCTTGCCGCCAGACGAGGGCGAAGAGCATGCCGTAGATAGCGCCTATTGCCAGATGGCTGACCGCGCCAGTCAACGGCGAGCCGGCCCCGCCCTCCGGCCCAAAGCGCTGCAACACTTCTCCCGGGCTTTCGCCGTTGCTGGCAAGAGCAATAATCATATAGCCCGCCATCGCCGCCCCGCCTACCATCCCTTTCAGGAGACCACTGACGGCGGCATCGCCGGTGGTCATCGTGCGAATAGCTCTCAACTCTCCCATCGCGCACCTCCTGAGCCGGTGAACTGCCCAAAGCATAGCCGGCAAGCGTCTCCGGATCGTTACGTGAGAGGGCGTTCTACGGGATAGAAAGAGGAGGGATATTTATCTCGTCGTTGTCCCGCTCCTACTCCCCCCGGATCATCCGCCGGCTAATGGCGATGTGCCGCTCGACGTGCGGCCCGATGTCCAGCGTGCGCAGCTCCCCATCCTCGACAATGACCCGCCCGTTGATGATCGACAAATCGACCTGCTGCGGCGCGCAGAAGACGAGCGCGTTGAGCGGGTCGTGCGTCGCGCCGGCGTAGGCCAGCCGCTCCAGGTCAAAGGCAATCAGGTCCGCGGCCATGCCCGGCGCCAGCTGGCCGATGTCGTCGCGGCGCAGCACGCTGGCCCCACCGCGCGTCGCCAGCCAGAGCGCGTCGGCGCCGGTGAGCGCCGTGGGGTCGCCCGGCAGCCGCTGCAGCAGCAGCGCCTGGCGCGCCTCGCCCAGCAGGTGGCTGCTGTCGTTGCTGGCGCTGCCGTCCACGCCCAGGCCGACCGGCACCCCCTGGCCCAGCATCTGCGGCACCGGTGCAATGCCGCTCGCCAGGCGCATATTGCTGCTCGGGCAGTGGGCCGCCCCGGTCTGTGTCCGGCCCATCATGGCAATTTCCGCGTCGCTGACGAAGATGCTGTGCGCCCACCAGACGTCACTGCCCACCCAATCCAGTTGTTCGGCGTATTCGGCCGGCCGGGCGCCAAAATGCTCGCGGCAGAACTGCTCCTCGTCCTGCGTCTCCGCCAGATGGGTGTGCAGCGCCACCCCGTAGCTGCGCGCCAGCGCCGCCGATTCGCGCATCAGCGCCGGCGTCACGCTGAACGGCGAGCAAGGGGCGACGACCACGCGCAGCATAGCGTAGCGCTCCGGGTCGTGATACTGCTCGATGACGCGCACGCAATCCTTGAGAATCGCCTCTTCGCTCTCGGTCACGCTGTCCGGCGGCAGCCCGCCTTCGCTCTCGCCCAGGCTCATGCTGCCGCGCGCGGCATGGAAGCGCATGCCGATCTCCTGCGCGGCGCGAATCTCGTCGTCAAGTTGGGCGCCGTTGGGGAAGAGGTAGAGATGGTCGCTGCTCGTCGTGCAGCCGCTGAGGATCAGCTCGGCCATCGCCGTGAGCGCGCTGACATAGACCGCTTCGCCGTCCATGCGCGCCCAGATGGGATAGAGCGTCTTCAGCCAGTCAAAGAGCACACTGTTGGGGGCCATGGCCCGTGTCAGCGTCTGGTAAAAGTGATGATGGGTGTTGACGAGGCCGGGGAGCACGACCTTGCCGCTGGCGTCGATCACCCGGTCCGCCTGCCGCTGCTCGTCGGTCAGGTCGCTGGAGGGCCCGACCCACTCGATGGCGTTGTCGCGAATGCGCACGGCGCCGCCGGCAATGGCCTCGCGCGCGTCGTTCATCGTGATCAGCAGGTCGGCATGGTGGATGAGAAGGGTGCTCATGGTTTGCCTCGTGGGGTTGGGAATAGCTCGACTAATGATAGCGCCGCCGCCCGGCGCGGCAAAGGGCCGTGCCGGATTGAAAAACCTGACCTACCCTACAAATACCTATCCAG
Source organism: uncultured Ardenticatenaceae bacterium (assembly GCA_964579295.1). Lineage (GTDB taxonomy): Bacteria > Chloroflexota > Anaerolineae > Promineifilales > Promineifilaceae > JAAYYY01. Next base: position 15,594 of record CAZOGK010000054.1, on the reverse strand, counting down.
AAAGGCCGCCACGGCCGGATAGGCCACCAGCTTATTCTTCAGCCGCACGATGCCGTGCCCCTCGTCGTCGAAGACGAGGAACTGCACCGGCACGCCGCGCGCCTCCAGCGCCGCCACAAGCTGCTCCGCTTCGCTCAGCGGCACGCGCGGGTCGTTGGCGCCGTGGATCACCAGCAGCGGCGCCGTAATGGCCCCCAGCCGGTTCATCGGCGCGATGCTCTCCAGAAAGGCGCGATCTCGCGCCAGGCTACCGTACTCCGCCTCGCGATGCCCACGCCGGTAATCGCTGGTGTTCTCCAGGAAGGTAACGAAATTGCTGATGCCCACGATGTCCACGCCCGCCGCCCACAGCTCCGGGTAGTGGGTCAGCGCCGCCAGGACCATGAAGCCGCCGTAGCTGCCGCCATAGACGGCGATCCGCGCCGGGTCTACTTCGGGCTGCGCCGCCAGCCACTGGTGCGCGTGGGCCAGATCGGCCACCGAGTCCATGCGCTTTTCCACGTCGTCCAGATGGCTATAGCTCTTACCGTAGCCCGTCGAGCCGCGCACGTTAGGCGCCAGTACCGCGTAACCGTGCTGGACCAGGAATTGGGCCACCGGGTTGAAATAGGGCCGGAACTGGCTCTCGGGCCCGCCGTGCACCAGCGCCACCACCGGCCACGGCCCCGCTGCCGCCCGCGGCCGGAAGTACCAGGCCGGAATCTCGCGCCCGTCAAACGTGGGGTAGTGGACGAGCGCGGGCGCGACGAACGTGGCCGGGTCGAGCCCGCCATGACCGCTGGCCGTCGCCCGCTGGACCTCGTCGCCGGTCAGGTTCCAGATGAAGATGTCGCTGGTCTGCGCCGCGCCGCTCAGCGAGAAGGCCAGCCGCTCGCCGGCCCGGTCAAAGGAGAGGTGCAGGTTGTCCATCCAGCCAACCACCCCCGGCGCCGCGCTCACCTGCGGGCCGGGCCGGGCTGTCCCCGTCGCCATGTCAATCAGCTCCAGCCGGCCTTCCCCGGCCACATTAATCGTTACTGCCAGGTAGCGCCCGTTGGGCGAAAGGGCCATCATCTCCACGTCCCAGTTGGGCGCCAGCAGCGTCTCCCAGCTCCCGGTAGCCACATCCAGCCGCCGCAGATGCAGGAATTCCGATTCCAGATCGGTGACGGCATAGAGCGTGAGCCCGGCCGGCGCAAAGGCCAGCGCCCGGAAAGCCACCGGTTCGTCGCCCGTCTCCACCTGGCGCAGCCGCCCGCGCTCCAGGTCATAGAGGAAGAGGTCGAAGGCAAAGCTGGAGCGAGCGCGGGCGAAGGCCAGCCGGCGCCCGTCGCGGCTGACGGTGAGGTGTACCAGGTAGCCCGGCCCGTCGTTTTCCCAGAGCAGCTCCGCCTCGGCTTCGCCCAGCCGCTGCCGGTAGAGGTCGAAGCGGCCGGGATGGCGCCGGTTGGCGGCAAAGTAGAACGTCTCGCCGCCCGGGCCCCAGCAGCCAAAGCTGTGCATGGCGCCTTCGTAGCCTGCGGTCAGCGCCCGCTCGCCGCCGCCGGCCGTCTCTAGCAGGAAGAGCTGCGCCTTTTCGTCGCCGCCCACGTCACGCGCGTAGAGGGCGAGATCCCCGGCGGGCGCCGGCCAGACGCCAAGCACGCGCTCGTCGCCAAACGTAAGCTGCTCCGGCCACCAGGGGCGCGGGCCGGGGTCGGCCGCTACCTGCCACACCTGCGGCACGCCGGTGAGGTCAGAGATGAACAGCAGGTGCGCGCCGTCCCCCACAAAGCCGGGATAGTAGGCGCTGCGAACGTTGAGAAAGGAGCGAATGTTGGCCATGCTATCTCCGGGCTTACTCTAGCGTATTGACCCCCATATCTTCCATGATGCCGGTCGTCCGGGCCAGGAAGGCAAGGATGTCGGCCTGCTCCTCGATGACCTTGCTCACCGGCTTGCCCAGGCCGTGCCCGGCCCTGGTCTCGACGCGCAGCAGGATCGGGTTGCGGCCCGCGTCGGCCGCCTGCAGCGTCGCCGCCAGCTTCTTGGCGTGCAGCGGCACCACCCGGTCGTCGGTATCCGCGGTGAAGATGAGCGTGGACGGATAGGCCGTGCCCGGCCTCACGTTGTGCAGCGGCGAGTAGGCGTAGAGAAAGCGGAAATGCTCCGCGTCTTCCTCGGCGTTGCCATATTCCGGAATCCAGTAGCGCCCGGCCGTAAAACGATGGTAGCGCAGCATGTCGGCCACCGGCACGCCGCAGATGACACTGCCAAAGAGGTCGGGCCGCTGCACCATACAGGCAGCCACCAGCAGCCCGCCGTTGCTGCGCCCCATAATCGCCAGCTGCTCGCGGCTGGTATAGCCCGCGGCAATCAGCCACTCGGCGGCGGCAATGAAGTCGTCAAAGACGTTCTGCTTATTGGCCAGCATGCCGGCCTGGTGCCACGCCTCGCCATACTCGTTGCCGCCGCGCAGGTTGGGGATGGCGACGACGCCGCCCATCTCCAGCCAGACCAGCCAGGAGACGGCGAAGGCGGGCATCACGTTGATGGCAAAGCCGCCGTAGCCATAGAGAATGGTCGGGCTATCGCCGTCGAGCGCCAGCCCTTTACGGTGCGTGATGAACATGGGCACCTGTACGCCCCCGGCCGATTCATAGAAGACCTGCTTCGTCTCGTAATCGTCCGCGCCGAAATCGACGGGCGGGGCAAAGAGCGGCGCCAGCTCGCGCCGGCTGAAATCATAGCGAAAGACGGTGGGCGGGTAGAGAAAGCTGTGGAACTGGATGTAAAAGGCCGGGTCGCCGTGCCGTCCCGATAGCTCCAGCACGCTGCCCGGCGCCGGCAGAGGCACGCCGTGCGCTGGCTCTCCCGCCAGGCTGTAGATGCTGATGCTGTGCGTGGCATGCTCCGTGGTTACCAGCACCAGCCGGCTGCCATAGATGCGCGCCGCATCGACGACGGCGCTGCCGGCGGCGACCACCTCCTCGGCCAGCTCCACCGCGTCCCCGGCGCGCGCCCGCTCCACGTCGATGGCCACGATCCGTCCCGTGGGCGCATCGCGATCGGTGAGGAAATAGAAGCGGCTGCCGACATTGCCGATGAACTCATAGCGCGCATCGCCTTCGTCCAGCAGCCGGATCAGCTCGTCGTCGCTGTCGATGGGCCGGTAGTAGAAGCGGTTGCGCGTGTCCGTCCCCTGCCAGACAGTCACCACCAGATAGGCGCTGTCCTCGGTCACGTGCGGGTCAAAGCCATAGTCCGGCTCGTCCGGCCGGGCATAGACCAGCTTATCCTCGGCCTGCGGCGTGCCCAGCTGGTGCCAGTAGAGCCGGTGGTGGGTGCTGGGCGGCGCGTCGGGCATGCTGCCCGGCTCCGGGTAGCGGCTATAGTAGAAGCCACTGTTGTCCGGCGCCCAGGCCACGCTCGTGAACTTGACGAACTCGATCACGTCGTCGTGCTTATCCAGCGTCTCCACGTCAATCACGTGGATCTCCTGCCAGTCGCTACCCCTCGCCGAAAGGGAGAAGGCCAGCAACCTGCCATCATGGGTCGGGAAGTAGTTGATCAGGGCCACCGTGCCGTCGCTGCTCAGGTTGTTGGGGTCGAGCATCACCTGCGGCTCGGCTTCCCGCCCTTCCTGGCGATAGAGAACCGGCTGGTTTTGTAGCCCATCGTTCTTGAGGAAGAAGTGGTAGGGGCCGCGCACGCGCGGCGCGCTGTAGCGTTCGAAATCCCAGAGCTGCGCCAGCCGCTTGCGGATCTCGTCGCGGGCCGGCGCCTTGGCCAGAAAATCCTGAGTCAGCGTGTTCTGCGCCGCCACCCAGGCACGGGTTTGCGGCGAGTCCGGCTCTTCCAGCCAGCGATACGGGTCGGACACGATTGTGCCATGATAATTGTCCTCTACGTCGTCCTGATGTGCGGGGGGATAGGTCAATTTATGCGTCATGCCTGGGCTCCTTATGCGTTGATCCTTCTCCAGCCGGTTGCCGCCTGCCTGTCAATCATACAGCTTGCGGCCCTCGGCGAGCATATTGATGGTTGCGGCGATGCGCTTCTGTCGCGTCTCCGGCCGCTTCGCGGTCTGAATCCGCTGCAGTATAGCATAGCGGTTGCGGCTGTTCAGCCCCGCGAAGAACGCCTGCGCCGCCGGATTCTCGGCCAGGGCCGCCTGCAGATCATCGGGCACGGTTGCCTTGCTCGGCGGATCATAAGCGGCGTCCCAGCGCCCATCAGCCTGCGCTCTTTCCACCTCGCGCAGCCCGGCCGGGCGCATCCGGTCCTCGGCCATAAGCGCCAGCGCCTTCGCGCAGTTGATCTTCGACCAGATGCTGCGCGGCCGGCGCGGGGTGAAGCGCTGCAAATAGAAGCGGTCGTCCAGCCGCTTGCTCTGGCCATCGATCCAACCGAAGCAAAGCGCTACTGTCACCGCCTCGGCGTAGGTAACCGAGGGTACGCCCGACCCTTTCTTGGCCAGCTTCAGCCATACGCCATCTGACGCGGCATGGTGCGCTTCCAGCCACTGCTCCCACGCCTCTTCCGACTCAGCTTGCATCACCGGCAGTTCAGCCATCAGCCTTTCACCTGTTCTCCCAGGTCAACTCCCGCCCTCATTGCCGTGGCAAACAACCGTTCATCCACCATCCGCGTCTCCCCTCGCCAGCGCCAGCGCCTGCGGCAGCAGGGCGGCGTTGCAGCTCAGCGCCTCGTTGCCGTAAATAGTACGGTTGCCCTGCCAATCGCCAAAGTAGCCGCCGGCCTCGCTCAGGATGACGGCAAAGGGGCCGCAGTCCCAGGCACTCATGATCGGGTCGAGCATCACCTCGGCGCGCCCGGTCGCCACCAGCATGTGGCCGTAGGCGTCCGACCAGCCGCGCAGCGTCGCGCCGCTGGCCTGCATACGCTCCCAGGCGGCCGCGCGTCCGTAGGGGGCAAAGGCGACCGTGTCGGTAAAGGCGACCACCGCCTCGCGCCAGTTGCTCACCGTTGATACCCGCGCCGGTCGCCCGTTCCACCAGCAGCCCGCGCCGGTGGCCGCCGCGACCATCTCCCCCAGCGCCGGGAAATGGGCCACGCCCACCTGCACCTCACCCTCCACCTCCAGCGCCAGCAGCACGGCGTAGAGCGGCACGCCGCGCACGTAGCTGCGCGTGCCGTCAATGGGGTCGATCAGCCAGCGGAAGCCACTCTCGCTGCCGGCGCTTTCCCCGTACTCCTCGCCGGCGACCGTGTGGTGCGGGTAGGCGGCGGCAATACGCTGCCGGATCAGCCGCTCGGCCTCCCGGTCGGCCACCGTCACCGGGCTTTCGTCCGCCTTCAAATCCGGCCGCAAGCCCGTCTGAAAATGACCCAGCGTCAGCTGTCCTGCCTGCCAGGCCGTCTCTACTGCGAATGCGAGATAGTCGGTGAGTGCCATGAGCGTCTAGCCATAAGCTGTAAGCCCTGGCTTACGGCTTACAACTTCTAACTTTCAACTTCTACCTGTCCACCGTCCACTGTCCACTGGCATCTCTCCCCCTTCTTCTGTACCATTCTCAGGCCATGCTAGACAGTATCCGGCTCTATCTCAGCCGTCAAGCCAGCAGCCTGCCGCGCTACCTGGTGGAGCAGCTGCTCTTTTTTCTGGTCGGCTGGGTGCCCACGCCGCTGGGCATCGCCCTGCGCGGCCTGCTCTACCGCCTCATCCTGCAGATGGACGGCGTGGCCGCCATCGAGCGCAACGTGCGCCTGCGCTTTGCCGGCAATATTCACCTGGGCCGCGGCGCTTACCTGGACGAGAATACCTACCTGCACGCCACACCCGGCGGCATCCGTATTGGCGCCAACACCATCGTCATGCACGGCGCCGTGCTCCACGTCTATAACTTCCGCGACATGCCGCAGAGCCATATTACCATCGGCCGCGATAGCCTAGTGGGCGAATATACCGTGATTCGCGGGCAGGGCGGCGTGACGATTGGCGACCGCGTCTACACCAGCCCCTTTACCCAGATCATCGCCGTCAACCACGTCTTCGACGACCCGGCCCGCCCCTTTGTCGAGCAGGGCATCACCGCCGCCGGCATTGTCGTCGAGGATGATGTCTGGCTGGGCGCTAACGTCGTCGTCACCGACGGCGTGCGCATCGGCAAAGGCGCCGTCGTCGCCGCCGGCGCTGTGGTCACGCGCGACGTGCCGCCGCATACGGTCGTCGCCGGCGTCCCCGCCCGCATCATCAAGGAGATTGACGGCAGCGGCGTGCAGGAGAAAACGGTCTATTAGCGGGCGGTGGACAGTGGTCAGGGAAGTTAAAAGTTGAATGCCGTCAGCCAGGGCTTATGGCCCACGACTTATGACTAAAGGCTAACAGCTCCCCATGAAAATCCTCGTCACCGGCGGCGCCGGTTTCATTGGCTCTCACGTGGTCGATAGCTACGTCCATGCCGGGCACGCGGTCGTGGTTGTGGATAACCTGACCACAGGCAAGCGAAAGAACGTCAACCCCGCCGCCGCTTTTTATGAGATGGACATCCGCGACGAAGCGCTGGCTGAGATCTTTGCCGCGGAGCAGCCTGACGTGGTCAATCACCACGCCGCCCAGGCCAGCGTGCCGCTCTCGGTCAGCCGCCCGCTCTATGACGCCGAGGTGAATCTACTCGGCTCGCTCAACCTGATGGAACAGGCGCGCCGCCACGGCGTACAGCGCGTCATCTACGCCTCCACCGGGGGCGCCGTCTATGGCGAGCCGGCCTACCTGCCCTGCGACGAAGCGCATCCCATTCGCCCGCTCTCGCCCTATGGCGCCAGCAAGCATGCCGTCGAGCATTATCTCCAGCTTTACCGGCAGCTACACGGGCTCGGCTACACCATTCTCCGCTATGCGAACGTCTACGGGCCGCGCCAGGACCCCCACGGCGAAGCCGGCGTTGTCTCTATCTTCACCAACCAGATGCTGGCCGGCCAGCCGGCGACTGTCCACGGCGACGGCCAGCAGGAGCGCGACTTCGTCTACGTCGGCGACTGCGCCCAGGCCAACCTGGCCGCTCTCGAACAGCAGCGCGACGGCATCTTTAACATCGGCGTTGGCGCCGGCACGACGATTAACGCCCTCTTCGACCAGCTGGCCGCTATCACCGGCTACGCCCATGAGCGCGGCCACGGCCCGACCCGGGCCGGCGACATCTACCGCAGCTATCTCGACGCTGGCCGCGCCCGCCGCGAGCTGGGCTGGCAGCCGCGCTTCGACCTGGAGCAGGGGCTGCGCGCCACAGTCGCCTATTTCCGCCAGCAGTAAGATGGGAAGCTTACCCGCCGCGCCGCGCCAGGAGCCCGGCGCAGCCCGTGCCCGCTTCCTGGCGCGCCGGGCGCTGCCGGTCGCGCTACCCCTCCTTTACTTTGCCCTGCTGACCCTGGCCATGACCTGGCCCGCCGCGCGCACGTTCGGCAGCCATTACATCGGTTCCATCAGCGACGATCCGCGCCACAACGTCTGGTTCATCTGGCACGTGCTGGAAGCGCTGGCCAGCCGGCAGCCGCTGTACGACGCCACGCTCCTCTACTATCCCTACGGCGTCTCCCTGCTGACCCACGGCTACGGGCCGGTGATGGGGCTGCTCGCCCTGCCCTTCTCCCCCTGGGGCATCGTCGTCGCGCACAACGGCGCCATCCTGCTCGGCTTTGGCCTCACCGGCTACCTGCTCTATCTGCTGGCCCGCGGCCTCGGCTTCAGCCAGTCCGTCTCCCTCTTTGCCGGCACGCTGCTCATGGCCGCGCCCATGCACGTCGTGGGTCCCCAGGAGCACATGGGCAAGAGCTTCTTCGGCCTCATCCCGCTGGCCTTCCTGGCCATCCACCATACCCTGCAGCCGGCGCGCAGCAGCCGCTGGGCCCTCGTCACTGCCGCCGCCCTCCTCCTCAACCTGCTGCACAACGGCTTGCATTTCATCGAAGCGACGCTGGGCGTCGCCTTCTTCGTCGTCGTCGCCCTGCTACGCGCGGCGCCGGCCGGCCGCCCCTTTATCTGGCGCCGGGCGCTGCTGGCAGGCGGCAGCAGCATCGTCCTTACGGGCCCGCTGCTGCTGGCTATCTGGCGCGCGGCGCGCCGGCCCGGCGTGCAGGGCAGCCTCAGCCAGGAATCGTTTCACTACCAGCCAGATGTCGTCGAGTTTCTGCTGCCGTCGCCGTCTTCTGCCCTCTTTGGCGGCCTGGCAGAGCGCATCCTTACCGCCATTGGCGCCCTGAGCAATGTAGAAACTGCCGTCTACCTTTCCTGGACAGGCCTGGCTCTCTGCCTGGTCGCCCTCCTGAGCCGCCGCCGCGCCGCCTGGAGCTGGCTGCTCTTCACGGCGACCTGGGTGGTCCTGGCAATGGGGCCGCAGCTGCGGCTGTTGGGCCAGCGCACCTTCACCGCCTACAACCTGCCGATCATCCTGCCTTATGCCTTCCTCACCAGCCTGCCCGGCCTCGACTTCCTGCGCACCCCCGGCCGCCTCATGTTCGCCGGCTTCACTGCTTTTGCCATCGCCGCCGCTTACGGGCTGGCCTGGCTGCACGCCCGCTATCCCCGCGCCGCCCTGCCGCTGACGGCCGTCGCCGCCGTCCTCGTCCTCCTGGAAGGCTGGCCCCGGCCACAGCCGCCGACGCCCATGCCCGCGGCTGCGCCCTTCTACCAGGAACTCGCCGCCGATACTGAGATGTACGGCGTCTTCGATCTGCCGGTCAACCCGCGTGAAGACCAATGGTACGTCGGCTACTCCTCGCGCTACCAGCTCGACCAGATAACGCACGGCAAAGGGATTGCCGCCGGCTACATCTCCCGCACTTACAACGGCCACCCGCTCTTCCCCTGTCTCATTCCCGAGCTGCGCCAGCCCACGCCGGAGCTGCTACGCGACGGCGAGCCGGTGCGCTGCTACGAGAACGCGCTCTATGACCTGGCCGCCCACAACTACCGCTACGTCGTCTGGCACAAGCCCGGCGCCGACGACGAGTACAGCGCCAACCCGATCGCGGCCGAGGCCACGTCTGCCTTTTTGCTGGGCCTGTTCGCCGAAGACGCTCCGGTCGTAGACGACGATTGGCTGCTCGTCTACGAAGTGCCGCCGCTGGCCACTATCCCAGCGACCCTGACCTACGGCTACCAGTTCAACTGGCACGCGCTGGAAGAAGACGGCGCCCGGCGTTGGGCACGCTCGCCGGCCACGCTCTTCTTTTCGGTCCCCGTCGCCCAGGAGGCCGTGCTAGAGATTACGCCAGAGTATGTCTACGTACCGGGCGTTGGCCTGGGCGCCAGCGGCAACCTGCGCGTGGCGCTGGACGGCGCCACCCTGACGACGCTGCCCATCCAGGCCGGGCGCGCTGCCCGGCTGCCGCTGAGCCTGCCCGCTGGCTTCCACACGCTCTCCCTGGCCCTCGAAGCAGGCAACTTCCGGCCATCGCAGGGCTCCGACAGCGACGATACTCGCCTTCTCAGCTTCGCCATCCGCTCACTCAACCTGCTCACCCGGCTGGAACCATAGGCCCGCCGACGATAGTGATATTTGTCACTATCGGGGGCGATTGCCTTGCATTACAATGTGGAGTTAGCGGTCTAACGCGTACAGCTGGCGGGAGGGAAGGTAACCCATGGAAAGCTCCGTTCCTTTGCCCGGCAAGCGCAACAACATTCATGCCCGTGTTGCGCGCCATCCAGTCGTCGCGTTCTTCGTTCTCGCCTGCGCCATTTCCGGGCCGGCCTTCTGGTTGGCTTACCTTTCGATCTTGGCGTGGTCAATGGTTTCGGCATTGTTGGCTCAACCGGGCCAGCCCTGGCAGCTATACTTGTCTCCGCTCTCCGGGAACCAGAGCGCTCCCGAGCGCCGGCCAGCCAACGCTGGCGGTTCTTTGGGCTGGTCGCCCTCCTCACGCTCGCCGTATTGGCGGCGCGGCGGCTGTGGATAACACCGGAGTGGTTAACGGTCGCCGGTCAGGTAACGACGACGGCGGCGTATCCCAGCTACGCCGCTCTTGCCGTCGATGTCCTGGCTGCGGGGGTCGTGGCCTTCGTCCTTTCCGGCGTCTACTCGCCCATCCGCGGCGTCCGCCATTTGCTGCACACCTCCATCAACGTCACCCCTATCTTCCTGCCCACTTCTACGCTCGGCGCAGGGCTGTGGCTGCTGTTGACGGTAGGGGCGGCGCTGTGGCTGTGGCGCATGCACAGGCGTTCGGGCAGCGGGCAGGCAGCGGCCTCCACCTCTGCCGCAGCCGAGGTGCAGCCCTAGCCAACAGTGATGGCCGGCTAAGCGACGATGGCTCGCGGGCCTACCCCTCTGCCAGCGGCGCGATACACTCCGGCCCTTCGTTGCCCGGCCGGTTGACGTAGGTGCTCACCGGCTCGGTCGCCAGTGTGCCTGCGGGCGCCGGCCGCAGCAGGTGCTGCAGCTCGTCGAGATTGGCGCCATCGCTGTTCAGCCACGTGGCGTAATCGGCCGGATCAAGAATAAGGGGCATGCGGTTGTGCAGGTTCGCCACGTCGTCGCTGGGCGCTGTCGTCAGGATCGTGCACGACTGGATCTCGCTGCCGTCAGGGTGCACCCAGCGCTCCCATAGCCCGGCCAGCCCCAGCACGCTCGCCTCGGCCGGGTAGATGTAATAGGGCTGCTTGGCGCCGTTGCGCTGCTGCCACTCGTAGAAGCCGCTGGCCGGCACCAGGCAGCGCCGGTATTTGAAGGCCGCGCGGAAGGCGGGCTTCTCCGCCGCCGTCTCCGCCCGCGCGTTGATCATCCGGTTGCCGATAGCCGGATCATCCGCCCAGGAGGGAATCAGCCCCCAGTTGACGTAGGCCAGCTCGCGCTGCTGCCGGTCCGGGTTCAGCCGCACGATCGCCACCGGCTGCGTGGGGGCAATGTTGTAGCGCGGCGGCACGACCTCGGGCACAGAGGGCAACTCAAACGCCTGCGCCAGCTCCTCCGCCGGAACAAGTAAGGTGAAACGTCCACACATGAGAACCTCCAGGAGTTGTTAGCCTTAAGCTGTAAGCCATAAGCAATAAGCCTTCAACTTTTAACTTCAACCTGCAACTTCCAACCAGTCACGAAACACTGACAACCGTCCCCTCATCCCGCGCGGCGCCTCTGCAGCTGGCGTACCAGCTCGTCGCCCTGCTGGCTGATCACCCAGCGGCCGTCGCGCAGGGGGATGGCCAGGCCGTGCAGCTCCAGCAGCGACAGCGCCTCGCGCACTGTCTCGGGCTTCAGGCTGGTGGCGCGCATGATCTGCGCCTGCTCGAGCCGCACGCCGGTGTGCAGGGTCAGCAAGACGGGCAGCGGCGCCCCGCGCAGCCGGCTCAACCAGGTCGTATTGTCTTCGGCAATCATCATCTTCGTCTCTCCTCGTGCCCGCACGGCGCCGCGACTAGCTGGCGAACATCTGTTCTATTATCCATTGTAAGGGCCATTCTGGCGAATGCACGTGAAGAGCGCGTGAAAGGATCGCGGGCGCGCCGGGGCAGCAAGAGCGGCGTCACGGTCCGGCCTGCCGCCAAAGCGGCTGCCAGGACCAGCGCCGCGCCGGAAAACAGTACCGGCGTACCGGCAGGTCAGTACCGGCGTACGCCCCTCTCCGGCCGCGCCTGTGCTATCATCTTTTCAGACCTCTTCCCTTGTGGAGGGGAGCCATTGAGGAAAGGCCTGCCTGACCGCGCTGCTTGACCCGCCGAGCGCATAAGGCAGGCCCTCCTTGTTTTATAGCCCACCTTCCCTTCCCCACACCGCTAATGGCCGCCGGCCATCTCGCCGTGCGGCCCAGCTACTACCCGCCGCATCCTCCGCCGCAGCGCCTGCCAGCCAAATAGTACGGCCCAGAGGAAGAGCAGCGACAGGGCCATCATTACGGCTGACCAGATGACATTCTTCCAGGCATAGCTGCGCGCGCCCCCTTGCAACCGGATCTCGCGCGGGTTCTCCACCAGGTAGCTGATAGCCGTCGAGCCGCCCATCTCCAGGGAGAGGCTGCCGGCGTCGACCATATCCGCCGCCAGCACCGGCTCATCCCAGCCGGCGGGCACAAACGAGACCTGCACCAGGTCGAAGGGCTGGAGCAGTGGCTCAGGCTCCGACTCGTCGCCGCCGCCCACCTCCGTGAAGGTCTCCACCTCGCGTACGGTAGCTACTGCCGTCTCCTGTGGGCCACGCAGTGGCCGGCCGGCCCGCCACTGCGGCAAGAACATAGCCACCAGGGCCAGCACGGCAAACAGGGCAAAGACGACCAGAGAGAGGGCTTTCAGCGCCGGCTGTTTCGACAGCAGCCACAGCAGGCCGAGCAGCACGACAAAAGCGACCACAATCAGCAGGGTTGGATTCGAGCCGGCCTGAAAGAGCATCGACAGGGTAGAGCGCTCCGACAGCCGCGCCAGCGAGATCAGGCCGCCGACGTGCAGGAAGCGCACCTCGACCGGGTCGCCGGCCGACACGCGGTCGTAAATAGCCGGGTCGGCGCGCAGCGCGTCGGTGCGCGGCTCGCCGGTGTCCGGCCGCGTATAGCGCACGCGCACCGTCAGCTCGTGCGACGCCTGCCCCTCGTCGTCCACGACGATACGCTCCGACTTAGACTCGACCACGCCGGGCAGCGACGGCTGCGCGTCGAGATAGATGGAGCCGCCGCCCAGCAAGAGCAGCAGCCCGCCGCCCACCAGGGCCAGGGGCAGCACGCTATTCTTACGCCGCCAGGTCAGCAGCCGGCCCACCCAGTACAGCGCCAGCAAAAAGCCACCCAACGCCGCGACGATCAGGATCGTCGTGCGCACATCCTGCGGTAACGCCTGCCAGAGATCGCTCATGATCATCCTCCGCGCTGTTCAATTGTGGTGTGGCAGCGATGCCGGGTGTGTTGGGACAGCAAAGTTTACCGCGCCAGCCCCACGGATGCACAAGATCAGACCGTGACCATTATGGATGCGCCGGCTCGCGGCGCGCGCTTGCGCCTCAGACCCCGGCCGGCCGCCGCGCCCCCCACTCATGCACGTCTATCGGGATCTCATTGCGCAACCCCGTGTGGATGGCGTAGGCGTTCTTCACGGCGGCCAGCAGCGCGCCTTCGATCCAGCGGCGGTGGCGGCGGTCGCAGGCGTCGTTGGCGAACCAGATACGGTTACAAGGACGCACGATGTTGTCGTAGAAGCTGCCGCTCAGCTCATGAGGCCGGAACAGCGGGCCAATGCCGCCGGCGTAAGGGTCCAGCGCCCAGTCGTGAGAGATGCCAAACTCGAACGTCTCCCGCGCTTCCGGATGGATCTTAGCCAGGTCCTCAAGGGCCTGTGTGATGCGCTGCTCCTCGGTCAACATGCTGTAGGCCATGCTATCCTGCCCCCAGGCGTAAGAGGCGATGAGCACGCCCTTGTCGTAGCGCTCGTCCTGCCCGGCCGGCGTATAGACGACGTTGCGGATGGCCAGGTCGGTGACCGTGACGCCGTGCTCGATCTGGTATTTCGTCTGCCACCAGCGCTCGCTGAACTGCATGAAGATCTTGTGGGCGCGGTCGTAATAGACGTTGCGGATCGTGTACCATTTGTTGGCATCCAGCCCCTGGATCTCCATGTGGCGCAGCAGGGTAAAGGGCACGGTGAGCAGGCAGTCGTCGGCGGTGAGGCTCTGCGAGTAGCCGGCGTGGTTGCGGAAGGTAACGCGCACGCCGTCCGCCCCCTGCTCGATAGCCTGCACCTCGGCGCCCAGCCGGATACAGTCCATCAGGGCGGGCGCAAAGGCGTTGGGAAGCGCGTCGGCGCCGTCCACGATGTAGACGAGGTCGCCAAACACGTCTTCGTAGTAGTGGATAAACCATTCCACCAGCGAGAAGTGCAGCCGGCCCTCCAGGTTAAAGAGCGGGCCGATCATCTCCAGCGCCTGCGGGCTGAGCGTGCATTCGTGGAAGTAGTTAAGCAGCGAGTAGCGGTCGTAGCGGGCCACCAGCTTCTCCCAGCCATCTTCCTCGGCCATCAGGTCGATCAGCGGCTGCATGGCCCGGCGCAGCAGATCCGCGGGCAGCAGCTCCAGCTCGCCATCGGCCAGGGTGTAACCCGCCTCGCCCGGGCTGAAGAGGCTGCGGCGCAACGCCTTGCTGTTGAGGTAGATGAAGGTGTCCTCGTCATACATGGCAAAGGGGGCCGTCTGCAGCCCAAAGCGCTCGTGGATCAGGTGCTGCCCCAGCTTGTGCTGGCGGGGGAAGCGCATGGCGCCAAACTCGCCATACATCTTGCCGGGAAAGCCGTGGTAGGTATAGATGCGCCCGCCGAGCCGGTTTTGCGCTTCCAGGATGGTCACCTGGTGCCCGGCCTCGCGCAGGAGCAGGCCCGCCGTGAGGCCGGCGATGCCCGCGCCGACGACGACCACGCGCCGCGGCGGCTGAGCGCTCGCCGGCAGGCCTTGTTTCAAAAGTTCCAGGCAGTCGATCTGCTGCATAAAGCCACCTCCTGAAAGCCGCGCCCACACAGCGACCACCGTCGCAGATCCGCTGACATCAGCGACACCCGCTGCTATTGGCTCTGGCTGGCACGGCACATAACTGGATATCGGGTCTTGCGACCGGCCCATAGCATAGCACAAAAAGGGGGCTTGCAGCAGCCGGCGCCGGCCGCTCCCTTGCCCCAAAGCCCACTTCAGGCCAGAATATGGGTCGTGCCGCCCTGGCCTTTCGGAGCCCACCCGCCGGGGCAAGCTATTAGGAGAGAGACAGATGGCCCCCATCCAAGCCTACCATCGCCCCCGGACCATCGCCGAGGCGCTGGCGCTGCTGCAGCGCGAGGGCGTGCGCACGGCGCTCGTCGCCGGCGGAACGACCATCGTCGCGCAGCTACATGAGCAGGAGATCGAGGAAGTCGTCGATCTGCAAGAGGCCGGCCCGGCCCACGTCGAGCCGCACGGCCAACGGCTGGCGCTGGGCGCTTTCGTGCGCCTGCAGGCGCTGGTGGAGGACAAGCGCGTTCCCGCCCTCGTGCGCGACGCTGCCTGCCGCGAAGGCCCCAGCACCTTCCGCCGCCAGGGCACGCTCGGCGGCGCGATCGCCAGCCGCCACTGGGAGAGCGAGCTGCTGGCCGCCCTGCTCGCGCACGACGCGGCGCTCACTATAGCCGGCACGGCCGGAACGCAGACCATCTCCCTGCAAGATTTCCTGGCAGGTCCGGCGCCTGCCGGCATCATTGTCGAAGTCGCCATCGCCGCCGGTGGCGCCACAGGCCAGGCCCGTGTTGGCCGCACCCCGCTCGACACGGCCATCGTTGCCGCCCTGGCCCGCCGCGACGACGATGGCCAGCTGTGGCTGGCCCTGACCGGCGTCGCCGCCGCCCCCACCCTGGTAGAGCCCGGCGAGCTGGACGCGCTCGACCCGCCCGGCGACTTCCGCGGCAGCAGCCAATACCGCAAAGAGATGGCCGCCATCCTCACCCGCCGCGCCTTGGAACAATTGGAAGAGTAATGGCAAACTGCAAATGGCAAATTGCAGATTGCCCGCCAACCGATCACTGACCACTGGCCACCGGCCCCTGACTATCTGACCACCCGACCAACCGACTGGATGACCAATCATGAACCTCACCATCACCCTCAACGGAAGTGAACGAGAGCTAACCATTCAGCCCGGCGATACCCTGTTGAAGGTGCTCCGCCGCGAAGGGCTCTTTAG
>CAZOGK010000053.1:0-20353 GCA_964579295.1 uncultured Ardenticatenaceae bacterium | reverse complement strand
CGACGACGTAGACAAGCTCGTCGGCCTCTCGCGCATTGCCGCCATTGCCATCCAGAACGCGCGCTCCTTCGCTCGGCTGCGCGAGCTGGGCCAGCAAATCGTCTCCGCCCAGGAAGAGGAGCGGCGGCGTCTGGCCCAGGAGCTGCATGACTCTGCCGGGCAGACGCTGACAGCGCTGCTCATCTCACTGGAGATGCTCGCCGGTGGGGTGGAAGACGAGCAGCTCCGCGCCCGTCTGGAGGAGCTGGCCGGCATTGCCAGCGACGCCTATGAAGAGGTGCGTTCCGCCTCTCACGCGCTGCGCCCCCCGGTGCTGGACAGCGCCGACTTTCAGGAAGCGCTCAACGCTTTCTGCGCCGACTTCTCGCGCCAGGTAGGCCTGCCCATCCGTTTCAGCAGCGACCCGCTGCCGGTGCTGCCCGAGCCGCTGATGCTCAGCTTCTATCGCTTCCTGCAGGAGACGCTGACCAATGTGGTGCGTCACGCACGGGCCACCAAGGCCACGGTCAACGTCACGCGCAGCGGCGAGGAGATTGTGCTCTCTGTGCGCGATGACGGCGTGGGTATGGCGGTAGAAGCGGGGAAGGCGCCCCCGGCTGCCTCATCCGGGCTGGGCCTGCGCGGCCTGCGCGAGCGCTTCGAGCTGATTGGCGGCGACGTGGCGCTGCATTCGGCGCCGGGTTTGGGCACCACGGTCACGGCCCGCTGTGCGGTGACGGGCGCCTGAGAACGAGCCGTGTAACGCGATTTTCCTACGTTTCGAAATGACCGGCGCCTCCAGAGCGCCGGTCACCTGGGGAGGAAGCCCGGCCGCTTATTCCTCCGTTATCATGGGCAGAAAGGTAGCGCCAAAAGCCGTGTACTCACGCACGATGATCACGTCAGTGCTCCAGCAGCCGGGATCGATACGGCCCCCGGTCCCGGAATTGCCTAAGCTTGTTCTGATCCAGACACTGGCGGTGTGTGTCCCCGGCGCCAGATCGGGAAAGACCGCGGTGAAGGTAACGAATTCGCCGGCGCTGCCGACCGTGTTGACATGCGCGCGTCCCCGACCCAGTGAAGAAGGCAGGTCGTCCACGCGCAGTTCATAGATAGTGCCAGTTGTACCGGTCAGGGTGTCGACGTTGACGCGCCCTTGGTAGGTTAGCTCGACAACTGATTCCGAACCAAGCACTTCGAAGTCGCCGACATCGGTTATTTTCGTGTAGGTAGAAGTGAAAGCCGGTGCACTAATACAGCTAACATTAAGGATGGTGTGGCGCACGTTTGGACTGAAGGCTCCGGCAGCGCCGCTGACCGGGCGGGCGGCGTTCTGCACGAGGAGCAGCGCCACTAGAGCGCCGCTGAAGACAAGAGCAAGCATCGACAGGGGTTGGGCCATTCTCTGCCACATTGACATTCTCCTATTTGTTTTCGGAATCAGGGTAGACAGGGCGTAAAGTGTACAGGAAGGTACGCTACTGTTCAACCGGCGGCAGCAAAACGTCGGGTTGAACGCGTTATGTCGGGCGGCCCCGAAGTGCGGTAGGTCGGGTTTACAACCCGAGAGCTGGGTTCCTCTGGAGAAACGCTATACTTAAGATAATAAACATTAAATTAAGTATGAAAGGCCACGCATGCTGCAGCGCCCGGCAGGAGCCCCTACCCGGCGTGCAGCATGCGCATGGCGGCCTCATGTGCGCCGTGTTTGTGTGAGGCTAGCGGCCCTGCTCGGCGGCCAATTTCTCCGCGAAGTAGCGGCTGCTGTAGCGGCGCAGCCGGTCCCACGTCCAGCTCTGCTCGTCGCCGTCCTGGCGGATGTGCACTGCCCGGTCGTTGCAGGAGAAGCACGGGTCAATACCCACCAGCAGCATGGGCACGTTGGCGAACTCGTGGCCGACTGCCAGCTTGACCACCGAGGTCATGTTGGCAATGGTCGGCGTGCGCGCGTGGACGCGCATCGGGCTTTCGCCGCCGCCGCTGCTCACGTAGTAGAACAGCTCGCCACGCGGCGCCTCGACGCGCACCATCGCCTCGCCTTCCTTGATCCGGCGCGGCATGCGCGTTGTCAGCGGCCCTTCTGGCAGCGTGTCCAGAATCTGGCGCACGAGCCGGTAGCTTTCGAACAGCTCGCGCAGGCGCACGGTGAAGCGCGCCTCCAGGTCGCCGGCCGTGTCCAGCCGCATGTTGACCGGGTAGCGGTCATAGGCAGCGTAAGGCGCATCGACGCGGATATCGCGCGGTACGCCGGAGGCGCGCGCGGTCGGCCCGACGACGCCAAGCTGCTCCGCCTCCTCGCGGTTCATCGTGCCCACGCCGCGCGTCCGCTGCAGGAAGGCGGCGTCGCTGCTGGCGACCTTCAGGTAATGCTCCGTGCGCTCTTCCAGCACGTCGATGCCGCGGCGGATTTCGTCGGCGAGCTCCGGAGTCACGTCCCACTTGACGCCGCCGAGCACGTTGGCTGAGTAGTTGACGCGGTTGCCGGTAAACGCTTCCAGCAGGTCCATGATTGTCTCGCGGTCGCGCCAGCTATACATGAAGAGTGTGTCAAAGCCGGCTTCGTGGGCGGCCACGCCCAGCCACAAGAGATGGCTGTGGATGCGCTCCATCTCGGCCACGAGC
This sequence comes from uncultured Ardenticatenaceae bacterium, assembly GCA_964579295.1. Taxonomy (GTDB): domain Bacteria; phylum Chloroflexota; class Anaerolineae; order Promineifilales; family Promineifilaceae; genus JAAYYY01. Next base: position 17,752 of record CAZOGK010000053.1, on the reverse strand, counting down.
ACGCGGATGGCCTGGGCCCGCGGCGGCGCGGCCACGCCGGCCAGCTTCTCCACCGCCAGCGCATAGGTCAGCGCGTGAATGTGCGAGCAAATGCCGCAGACCCGCTCCAGCAGATAGAGCCCCTGGGTCCAGTTGCGCTGTTCGGTCGCCTTCTCGATGCCGCGATGGGCATAGCCGAGGCGCACCGTCGCGTCGGTCACTATCTCGCCGTCTACGGTAAACTGGAAATTACCCGGCTCTTTCAGCGCCGGATGCTGGGGACCAATGGGGATGACAAAGGCTTCGCCGGCGCCGGTCATGATGTTTCTCCTTCGGCTGCGCGCCCGGCCAGCTGCGCCGGGTCGAAATCCTTGCGCAGAGGATAGACGCCTAGCGGCCAATCCTCCGGCAGGTAGAGGTGCGCCGGCGCGGCCAGCCCGGCGATGTCAATGCCAAACATCTCACTCAGCTCCCGCTCGTAGGGTTCGGCCGAGGGAATCAGGCCGGTCAGCGTGGGTACGGCGCCGCCGTCGCGCGGCGCGCGCAGCCGCAGCGTGAGAATCAGCGGCCCCGCGCAGAAATGATAGAGCAGCTCCAGCTCGCCCGCTTCCGGACCCAGGTCCAGGCCGGTAATCGCGCTCAGGTAGCCCAGGCGCGAGGGGCGCAGCGCCGTGACGGCCGGCAGCAGCTCGTCGCTCGTCGCCAGCGCCACGTCCATGCGGTCCGGCTCTGGCCGGGAAATCAGCCCCCGTTCCGCCCACGGCGCCAGCAACTCCGTCGCCAGCGCCAACAGCTCCGCCATCGAGTGGTTCATAGCGTTCCTCGTTACAGGTCGGTCCAATACATCTCTCCATACCATCTCCCCCACCCGGCTCCCAGCATAGCAAAAGGGCGCAGGGGCTGACAGTGCCAAACGGCGTGAAGGCGGGGTGATGATCCTCCTGAGCTTTGGCCCGCCGCCGGTTGCGCCACCCGCCCGGCTGCGGTAGCCTCACCCATTATGGCAGATGCGGGCTGGTCAGAGGCAGTACGATGGACGGCGACGATTGCGCTGCTGGTCGGGCTGCTGGTCCTGGGCCTGGCGCTGGTTCCGCTCATCCCGGCGCTGAGCATCGCCGCGCTGCTGGCCTACCTGCTCAACCCGTTCGTTAGCCTGCTGCGGCGGCGCGGGCGGCTCAGCCGGGCCACGGCCGCGCGTATCGTCTACCTCCTCTTCCTGCTGCTGCTGGTGAACATTCCGGCGTGGCTGGGCGCACTGGTGGTCAGCCAGCTGGGCGCGCTGGAGACGCTGCTGCAGGGCTGGGCCGACCGGCTGCACGTCTGGCTGTCGCGGCCCATTGTCCTCCCCTTCTTCCGCTTCGAGCCCGAGTCTCTGGTGACCGCCCTGGAAGACGGGCTGCGCGCCGCCCTGCAGTCGGTGCCGGCCGGCCCGCTGACCCTGGTGGCCAACGTCACCAGCAACCTGCTCTGGGGCATCGTCACATTGGCGCTGCTTTACTACCTGCTCAAGGACGGCCCGCTCGTCAAAGGTTGGCTGGTGCGCGCCGCCCCGCCCGCCGAGCGGCCACGGCTCGCCGCGCTACTGGAGGAGATGGACGCTATCTGGGGCCGCTTCCTGCGCGTGCAGGTCTTTATGTTTGCGGCGCTGACTGTGGCGATTGGCCTCGGCTCCGCCCTGGTAGTCTGGATTTATCTGAGCGGGGTGCTGGGCAGCTCGCCGCTGGTGCTGATTATCGGCCTGGTGCTCGTCTACACCGTGCTGCAGCAGGTGGATAACCTGTGGCTGCGCCCCCACTTCCTGGGCCGCTCGCTGCAGCTCCATTCGGGCGTGGTCTTTCTCGGCCTCATTGCCGGCCTGCTGGCGGCCGGCGTCCTCGGCGCCCTCTTCGCCGTCCCCTTCATCGCCACCGGCCGCGCCGTCATCGCCTACCTGCAGGAGCGCTTTGGCGGCGCGACGGGCGCAATCGGGCCGCCAGCCAGCGCAGCGGCCCCCGACCCCCTCCCCACCCCGGCCGAGCCTTCGCACGCCCGTTAGACGGCGGTAAACCGAACAGTTGTTCTATCGCCAACATGAGCTGTCAGCTTTCTGAAAAGCTGACCGCTCTCACCGACCAGGCGACGTAGGGCGGGCCAGCCATGCCGGATGAACGATGAATCGTATCCTGGCGACAGCTGGCCGGCATGCCTATCCCCGACCGCGCGCGGGTATGCGCTCTACGCCGCCTGTGTAGGGGCGCAGCGCTTCGGGCACGACGATGGCGCCGTCGGCTTGCTGATTGTTCTCCAGGATGGCAATCAGGACGCGCGGCAGGGCCAGGCCGCTGCCGTTGAGCGTGTGCACGTAGCGCGGGCGGCCGCCGTCGGCCGGGCGGTAGCGCACGTTGGCGCGCCGCGCCTGGAAGGCTTCCGTGTTGCTGATGGAGCTGACCTCCAGCCACTCGTCGCAGCCGGCGGCGTAGACCTCCAGGTCATATTTCTTGCTGGCGGCGAAACCCAGGTCGCTGGTTACCATCTCCACCAACCGGTAGGGCAGCGCCAGCGCTGCGGCAATGTCGATGGCGTCCTGCACTATCTCTTCCAGATGGTCGTAGCTCGTCTCCGGCGTGGTGAAGCGGTACATCTCCACCTTATCGAACTGGTGGCCGCGCTTGATGCCGCGCACGTCACGGCCGGCGCTCATCTTCTCGCGGCGGAAGCAGGGCGTGTAGGCCACATATTTCAGCGGCAGCGCCTCCTCGTCCAGAATCTCATCGCGGTGCAGGTTGGTGAGGGCAATCTCCGCCGTGCCCAGCCACATGAAATCTTCTTCGGCGTCGCGGTAGATGTTCTCGGCGAACTTGGGCAGCTGGGCGGCGCCGGTAAAGCAGTAGGAGCGGGCCATGAAGGGCGGGTAGACTTCGGTGTAGCCGTGGCGGTTGACGTGAAAGTCGAGCATAAACTGGATGAGCGCCCGCTGCAGCCGCGCGCCGGCGCCCATAAGCACGTAGAAGCGGCTGCCGCTCAACTTGACGCCGCGCTCAAAGTCGATCAGCCCCAATTCCGGGCCTAGCTCCCAGTGCGGCCGCGGCGCGAAGTCAAAGGTAGGCAGCGGCGCGCCCGCCGGCTCGCGCGCGATGTTGTGGCTGTCGTCCGGGCCGTCGGGCACGCTGGGGTGCGGGATGTTGGGCACCCAGAGCATCTGCTCGTCCAGCCGCGCCTCCACCTGGCGCAGCGTCGCGTCCAGCTCGCCAATGCGCTCGCCGATCGTGCGCATCTCCTCTTTGGCCGCGTCGGCCTGGGCCTGCAGGGCGGCTATCTCCTCTTCGCTGCCCGCCTGCCCCTGCTTCTGCTTCAGGCTGCCCATCCAGCGCCCGATTTCCTTAGAAGCTTCGTTGCGCTGCTGGCGCAATGCCTCCACTTCCTGGATCAGCTCGCGCCGCTCTTCGTCCAGCGCCAGGATGTCGTCGATGGGCGCCGTGTCGTTGAGCCGGGCGATCTGCTCCTTGACCCACTGCGGGCGCTCGCGAATCAGGTTCAAGTCCAACATCTTCTCATTCTCCTACACCAGCCGCCTATGTTATTCGTCACGCTGCCGGATGATGACAACCACCGCAATCACCACAATCACGACCAGCAGCACGACGAAAATGGCGGCGACTATGCTCAGCAGGCTAAACATGCTCAAGGCTACCTCCGCTAGCGGTCCCGGTCACGCAGGAAGTAGTAGACGGCCGCTACTACGCCTACCACCAGCAACCCGATGAGGATGACAAACAGAACGGTGAGCAGCAGTCCCGATAGGCCAAACGCCGACATGCGATCCTCCTTGCCAGGGCTTCCTAGCGCTCCCGGTCGCGCCGGTGAGCGTAGACGGCGGCGGCCAACCCGGCAATGGCGCCGAGGATCAATACCGCCGCGAACAACATCCAGATAGGTATGTTTGCCATGCCGCTTACCTCCAGCTATAGGGCGGCGCCGACAAAAAGGCCCCCTCATCGCCAGGACGAGGGGGCCCGTGGTGCCACCTGGGTTCTCCGGCCGGAGCCGGACTTAACCTCCGCTTGCGGGCGGAGCAGACGCGCTAACGGGCGCACCCGGCCCGCCTTATTCCCCGGGGACCTCGGCGGGCGACTGGCAGCCTGCTGGCTGCCGGGAGGGGATTTCGACCGGGCGGCTATTGGCTCGCAGCGCCGCCAACTCTCTGTCAGTCCGGGACCGGTCTACTCGTCTCCGTATCGTCTTGATAGGGTCGATTGTGCGGATCATTATAAGGAGAGCGCGTCTCACTGTCAAATCGCCGGCATGCCTGCCCCCTACGTTGCCACTGGACAGATGCGCCCCCTGCCATTAGACTCGTGCCGTTGTCGCAATCCGGCCAGAAGAGGGAACCCGAAGATGTCCAGCGAATCTGCCGCAGAATCCAGCGTCATGAGCTACCGTCGCCGCCACCGCGGCCTGATCAGCGTGCGCAGCAAGGTGCACGTGCGCGATAACCAGGCGCTCAGCCTCGTCTATACGCCCGGCGTGGCCGAGCCCTGCCTGGAGATTGCCCGCGAGCCGCATCGCAGCTTCGACGTCACCTGCCGCGGCAACACCGTGGCTATCGTTAGCAACGGCTCCTCCGCCTTTGGCATGGGCAACATCGGTCCGGCGGCTATTCTGCCCGTGCTGGAGAGCAAGGCCGTCATTATGAAGACCTTTGCCGGCGTCGACGCCCTGCCCATCGCCATTGAGGCCAGCGGCGTGGAAGATTTCGTCAACCTTGTGCTGGAAATCAGCCCCACCTTCGGCGCCATCAGCATCGAGGATGTCGGCTCGCCTGACGAGGTGGCGATTACCAACCGGCTCAACCGCAGCCTCTACATTCCGGTCGTCAACAACCACCGCGAGGGCGTGGCGATTGGCGTGCTGGCCGGCCTGATCAACGCCGCCCGGCTCGTCGGCAAGGCCATCGCCGACATGCGCATCATCATCGACGGCGCGGGCGCTGCGGGGCTGGGCACGGCCATGCTGCTGCACGAATATGGCGCGCGCCGCGTCGTGGTCGCCGACCAGCACGGCGCCCTTTACAAATATCGCCCGCTGCACATGAACTGGGCGCGCTGGGAGATTGCCAGCATCAGCAATCCTCAGAATGAGAAAGGCACGCTGGAAGAGTTGCTGGTCAATGCCGACGCCTTCATCGGCTTTGCCAGCGGCGCCCGGTTGAGCGCCGCGAACGTGGAAGCGATGGCCGACCGGCCCATCCTCTTTACCTTCGGCTCGCCCATTGCCATCACGCCGCAGGAAGCGCGCGCGGCCGGCGCGGCGGTGGTCGCCACTGCCCACTCGACCTATCCCAACCAGATGGACATTGCCGCCGTCGTGCCCGGCGTCTTTCGCGGCCTGCTCGACGTGCGCGCCAACAGCTTCAGCCTGGGCGCCCAGCTCGCCGCCGCCGAGGCCATCGCCGGCTTTGTGCCTGAAGAGCAGCTACACGCCGACTATATCTACCCGCAGCTGCTCGACTACCGTGTCGCGCCGGTCGTCGCCGAAGCGGTGGCCCGCACCACGCTGGCAGAGAGTAACGCCAAGCGGCCCAACGTGGACCCGGCCGTCGTCGCCAACCGCACGCGCGCCTACGTCTATGAAGGACGGCTGCCGGTGGAGCCGCCCAGCGGCCGGCCGCACAGCGGCCAGCAGATGGACTATGCCCAGGAGTCGCTGGAACTGCACGACCGCTACCAGGGACTGCTGGAAATCCGGACCAACGTGCCGGTCAAGGACGCCCATATCCTGGAGGAGTTTTATCTGGTGCCCGGCGCTATGGAAGCGAGCAAGCGCATTGTCGAAGACCCGGACGAGGTCTTTGACCTCACCGTGCGCGGCAACCTGGTTGGCGTGGTCAGCGACGGTAGCGCCGTGCTCGGCCTGGGCAATATCGGCGGGCGCGCCGCCCTGCCGGTGATGGAAGGCAAGGCGATCCTCTTCCACCACTTCGCCGGCGTCGAAGCCTTCCCCATCTGCGTCGCCACCCAGGACGCCGACCAGATTATCGAGATAGTGAAGCGGCTGGAGCCGACCTTTGGCGGCATCAACCTGGAGGATATCAGCGCGCCACGCTGCTTTTACATCGAGCGGGTGCTGCGCGAGCAGACCGATATTCCCATCTTCCACGACGACCAGCACGGCACCGCCGTCGTCGTCCTGGCCGGCATCCTCAACGCCTGCCGCCTGACCGGCAAGCAGCCGGGCGAGCTGCAGATCGTCGTCAACGGCACCGGCGCTTCGGGCATCGCCGTCACCAAGCTGCTCATGGCGATGGGCGTCGAGGACGTGATCATGCTCGATACGAGCGGCGCTATCTACAAGGGCCGCGAGAAAGGGATGAACTGGATCAAGGAGGAGATGGCGGAGGTGACCAACAAGGCGGGGCTGCGCGGCGACCTGGCGGCGGCAGTTGCCGGGCGTGACGTCTTCATCGGCCTCAGCGCCCCCGGCGTGCTGACCCGTGAGATGGTCGCCAGCATGGCGCCCGAACCGATTATTTTCGCCCTGGCGAACCCGACCCCGGAAATCTGGCCCGACGAGGCGCTGGCTGCCGGCGCAGGCATTGTGGCGACCGGCCGCAGCGATCTGCCCAACCAGGTGAACAACAGCCTGGCCTTCCCCGGCATCTTCCGTGGCGCGCTCGATACGCGCGTGCGCAACATTACAGACGAGATGAAGATTGCCGCCGCACACGCCATTGCCGGTTTGGTCACCGACCGCCAGCTACGCGCCGACTATATCATCCCCAAGGGAACCGATTACAGCGTGGCGCCGGCCGTGGCCGAAGCCGTAGCGCGCACGGCCCTGGAGAGCGGCCAGGCGCGCCAGCAGGTCGATCCCGCGGCCATCGCCGCCGCCGTGCGCGCGCACGTGTATGAGCGGAGAGAGTAGGCGCCGGTAACCCTGCCTGCCCGACCTGTCAGGTATCCAAGAAGCTGACAGGTCTCAACTCAATCTAGCCGAGGAGCGCCATGAGACTCAAGCGCATCGCCTGGCTTGTATTTGCCTTCTCTCTGCTGATCGCCCTCCCCTGGCTGGGCTGCATGGCCGTGGACTGGCTCATCCAGCCCATTTCTCCCGCACATGAGAGTGACGAACTGCTGGAAGAGCGGCGCGGGCGCTTGCCGATGGAAGTTGGGAGTAAGCCTTAGCTCTCAATCTGTCATATCGTAAATCAGCATCATCAGTTCATCATCACCATGTCACTTGGCGTCGCTATGCGAAATTTTGCGGACAGGATAAGGTCTTTCCCCCATTGTCCCGGCTTCTGTCCCATTCCATAATGACTCTCGAAGCGAACCACACCCACACAAAGGAGCATCATGGACAGCAGAACGATTGGCGACGCCGCCATCCCCCTCCTCGGCCTCGACACCTATAACCTGCAGGGAGACGCGCTGCGCCGGCTCGTGGCCGATGCCCTGGACCTTGGCTACCGCTACTTTGATACGGCCCAGGTCTGGGGCAACGAAGCTGACCTGGGGGCGGCCCTGCAGCAGTCGGGCCTGCCGCGCGAGCAGCTCTTCATCGCCACGCGCATTGCGCCCGACCGCGCCGCACCGCGCGAGGTTATCTCCGCCGCCAAAGAGAGCCTCGCCGCCCTGCGGACCGATTACGTGGACCTGCTGCTGCTGCACGCACCGCGGCCCAACGTGCCCATGCAAGAGACGCTGGAAACGCTCTGCCTGGTGCAGGCAGCCGGCAAATGCCGTGCCATTGGCGTCTCCGACTTCGACGCCGCCCTGCTGCAGGAAGCTGTCTCCTACGAGCTGGACAGCCCGCTGCTGGCCGACGCCGTGGAATATCATCCTTACACCGAGAACGAGACATTGCGCCAGACGGCGCTGGAAAACGGCGTCCTGCTCATTGCCTACGAACCGTTGGCCGGCGGGGCCGCCGCCGAGGATTTAGCGCTGCAGGAAATTGGCGCCGCGCACGGCAAATCAGCCGCCCAGGTGGCCCTGCGCTGGCTGGCGCAGCAGGAGCCACTGGCGGTGCTCGTCCCGGCTCTTAACCGCGCCGAGCTGGCGGAGTACGCCGCCATCTCCGACTTCCGTCTCAGCGACGAGGAGATGGCGCGCATCGCCGCGCGCGGCGTGGAGCTGGAACGTCCGGTCAACCCCGCCGCGCGGCTCGCTCCCGACTGGGGCTGGCCGCAGCGCGAGGATGAAGAGCGGCCGCGCGGCCGTGCCTCAGAGAGCGCTTCTTCCTGAGGCGGCGGGGTTTCACAAAGAAGCGCCGCTTCCTGGCAGCTCGTGGTATAATCGCCGCCGTAGCGTCCGGTCCGGGGCCGGACCCGTGACAACTTTACCTGGAGAACCATGCCACAAGGCCCGCCTGCATCCTCTGCCCAGCCGCGCATCGCCATGCTCAGCGTGCATACCTGCCCGCTGGCGATGCTCGGCGGTAAGAAGACGGGCGGCATGAACGTCTACGTGCGCGACCTCAGCCGCGAGCTGGGGCGGCGCGGCCTGCCGGTCGATGTCTTCACCCGCTCCCAGGATGATTGCGTGCCCCACGTCAGCCACGACCTGGGCTACGGTGGGCGCGTCATCCACGTGCCGGCGGGGCCGGAGCGCCCGATTCCGCTCGTGGAAGTGGGCGACTACCTGGACGAGTTTGTCGCGGGCGTACTGGCCTTTGCCGCCGAGGAGGGTCTCCGCTACGACATCCTGCACAGCCATTACTGGCTCTCTGGCCTGGTTGCCGGGCGGCTGCGCGAAGCGTGGCAGGAGCAGCAGGAACGCGCCGTGCCCATTGTGCACACGTTCCACACGCTTGGCCATATGAAGAACCGTATTGCCCAGCGCGAGAGCGAGCGGGCGGCGCCGGCGCGCATCGAGGGCGAACACGCCGTGCTGCGCCTCGCCGACTGCATCGTCGTCTCTACCCCGGCCGAGCTGGCCCAGCTCAACTGGCTCTATGGCGCCGATATGAGCAAGGTTACTGTCATTCCGCCGGGCGTGGACCTCGATCGCTTCCAGCCGATTGCCAAAGCCGTCGCCAAAGAGGTTGTGGGCATCCCCGCTGGCGACCGCAACATACTTTTCGCCGGGCGCATCGAGCCGCTCAAGGGGATTGACACGATGCTGCGGGCGATTGCCCTCATCCAGGAGCGGCGTCCGGAAGCGGTCGCCAACGTCTCCGTGAGCATCGTCGGCGGCGACCCATGGAGCGACGACCTGGACGAGGAGATGGCCCGGCTGCAGGCGCTGCGCCGGGAGCTGGATATCCACGACCTGGTGACCTTTCTCGGCTCCAAAGACCAGGATATCCTGCCCTACTATTACGCGGCCGCGGAGATGGTAGTGATGCCCTCCCATTACGAGAGCTTTGGTCTGGTGGCGCTGGAGGCGATGGCCAGCGGCACGCCGGTCATCGCCTCGGAAGTGGGCGGTCTGGCTTTTCTCGTGCGTGACGGCGAGACGGGCTACCACGTGCCCAGCCGCAATCCGGAAGCGCTGGCCGAGAAGATATACACCCTGCTCGCCGACGACGGTTGTCGCGAGGAGATGGGCCGGCAGGCGCTGCAACATGCGCGCCGCTACGCCTGGCCGCGCGTCGCCAACCGCATGCTCCAGCTTTACGGCGAGCTGCTGGCATCGCCTACCCCTGCTGCGCCCGGCCAGCCATCGCCGTTAACGAGCTTCTAAAGCTGCACCCCAATTTTTGCCGCGCCTACTTGACAATTGGCTGCAGGGAGCGTATGATCTAATTGCTCCCCGCCCAGAGGTGGCACGGACAACGCCCGTTGTACCGGCCACCTCACTTTTTTTGTCAGGCGCCCGTTACCGTTATGCGTATCCTCCACGTTTATAAAGATTACCTTCCTGTCTTGGGCGGCATTGAAAACCATGTGCGGACCCTGGCCGAGCTGCAGGCGGGCGCCGGCCACGAGGTCACGGTGCTGGTCACCAACCCCGGCCGCCAGCCAGCGCGCCAGCAGCTGAATGGCGTCGCCGTCATCCGCGCGCCGCGGCTGGCGACGCTCGCCTCCACGCCCCTCAGCCCCACCTTCCCCTGGCTGCTGCGCCGGCAGCCGCCGGACATTACCCACCTTCACTTTCCGTACCCCGCCGGCGAGCTGAGCCAGTGGCTGGCCGGCCGCGGCCGGCCCTATGTCATCACCTATCACAGCGACGTGGTGCGCCAGCAGCGGCTGCTGCGCCTCTACGGGCCACTGCTGCAGCGCGTGCTGCGCGGCGCTGCCCGGATTCTGCCCACCAGCGACCGCTACGCCGCCAGCTCGCCCTTCCTGCAGCCGCTGGCAGGCAGCTGCACGGTGGTACCCCTTAGCGTTGATCCGGCTCGCTTCAGCGGCGCCGCCCCGCTGCTGCCGCCGGCCGCCGTGCCCACCCTGCTCTTCGTCGGCCGCCATCGCTATTATAAGGGGCTGGACGACCTGCTGCGGGCGCTGCCGGGGCTGGAGGCGCGCCTGCTCGTCGGCGGCAGCGGCCCCATGGAGGCCGTCTGGCAAAAGCTGGCGCACGAACTGGGGCTGGACGACCGCATTCAGTTCCTTGGCGACGTGAGCGACGCGGATCTGCCAGGCCTCTATGCGAGCGCCGATATTTTCGTGCTGCCTGCCAACAGCCGCGCCGAGGCCTTTGGTATCGTCCTGCTGGAGGCGATGGCGAGCGGCCTGCCCTGCCTGACCACCGAAGTCGGCTCCGGGACCAGCTACGTGGTGCAGCACGAGGTCACCGGTCTGGTGGCGCCACCGCGCGACCCGGCCGCCCTGCGCGCCGCGCTGCAGCGACTACTATCCGACGCCGCCTGGCGTCGCCAGCTGGGCGCAGCCGGCCGGGCCCGCGTCCGCGCCGAGTTCACGCCGCAGCAGCTCCTGGCGCGCGTCCAGGCCGTCTACGAAGAAATCGTTTAGAACAGTAGTTGCAGCAGCTTCGTCGCCAGCGCCGTGGCCCAGCCGAAGAAGAGATGGGCGCCCAGTCGCTGTAGATGCTGCACCGGCGGCACGCTGGTCGGTCCGGGCTGCAGACCCAGCGCCGTGGTCATGATCCGGTCATTGACCAGCCAGAGGCGCACGGCCTGGTTAAGCCCACCGCCCAGGTCGAGCAGCGGCGCGTTGCGACGGCGCAGCCCATAGAAGCCACCCTGCAGCAACCAGTAGCCGGCGCTCGTCAGTGTGCCCAGCAGCTTTTTCGTCTCCTCGGCCTGCGGCTCGCTCCCCGTTAGCTGCTTGTAGAGCAGGCGGCCCACCACTTCCGGCGGGCTTTCGCCGTCACGATAGCGGCGCCCGCCGAAATAGTAGGGGCGGTCCATCTGCAGAAACGCCGGGTAGGCGTCGGCGTCCGGCCCGCCCGTTTCCGGCCCAAACTGGCGCTGGATTTCCGGCGCGACGCTGCGCCAGTAATAGCGCATGGCGCACAGCCCCGCCGCCCCGCCGAGTAGGCCGGTGAGGAAACCTTCCCAACGACTCGTTCCGCGCATCTTCATCTCCTCGGTTGACCGCGCCCAGCTCCTGGGCGCCAGGCGGCATTAGCCATGCTGGTCGTGGCCCAGGTCTGACTCGCCGGCTTCAGCGTCAGGCGCCTGCGCGTCTTCGTCGGCTATCTCGTCCGCCGGGCGCAGATAGACGCCGTCGTCGCGCACATCCGCCACCTGGTAACAGCCAACCAGCTGTGCCTTGCCAGCCAGCCCCTCGCCGGCCACGAGCATAAAGCCATCCTGCACGATTCGACGCGCTTCATCCCCGGAAAAGGTCTCGCCGTCGGCCAGGTCTAACAGCCGTTCCAGGCTTTCCGCCCAGGTCGCGCCGCTGGCCCAGGCGACCGGCTGCCCGGCCATCTCAGCGTCGCTGAGCGGGTCGCCGGTCGGGTCAGCCACCGCGGCATAGACTTCCTCTATCGCGCCCACCGGTGTGCCGTCCGCATCATACACCGTCATGCCGGCCTGCACCGTACCCAGTTTCATTCGCTCATCACCAGCCATATTCCACCTTTCTCCTGCGGCCCATGTCGTCGCTTCTGGTCAGACCGCATACGGCTAAGGTCGCCCAAAACGCGGCTGGTGGCAATGTATCGCCGGTACATTTCGGGACACAAATCGGCGGCGTGACGGCGCCCTGCTCGCGCGCAAGAGCTGTCAGGTTTCCGAAAACCTGACAGCTCTCACGGCCAGACAGACGAGTTCAACCAGCGTCCGCGTCCGCCGCCGGCCCGCGCGCGCCCAGGCGTGTGGCCGCCGCCGCCATGCCGACAAGCATCCAGAAGAGGGTGACGGCGTGGTGGAAGTTAATGTTAAAGAGATAATGGTCGAAGATACCCGCGACGAGGCCGCCGACCAGGGCCGCGTGCAGTCCGAGCCAGAGCGGGTCCAGCTGCGGGTCCAGGCGCACGCGGTGGCGGGTGAAGAAGGCCGTGATAAAGACGGTGGCGACGAGGCTGAAGAAGGCAACCAGCCCCAGCAGGCCCATCTGCTGGGCGATAGTCAGGTAGACGTTGGCGACGCCGAGATAGACGTCGATGTCCGGCGAGCCGGCAAAGCCGACGCCGAAGAGCGGGTAGCGCAGAATCAGCTCCAGGGCGTCCAGATATTCGCCAAAACGCATCTGCGTCGCCAGGTCTTCGCCGCGCAGGCCAGCGGCGAAGCGGGCCACGTAGCCCTGCGCGGCGGGAATGAGCAGGAAGAGGAGCGCGCCGCCGAGCATATAGGGCAGCAGGCGACGGTAGCGAGCCAGGGCGACAAAGCCCAACCCGGCGGCCAGCCCCACCATGGCCCCGCGTGAAAAGGTGAGTACCAGCGCCAGGAAGACGAGCCCGGCAATGAGGGCAATGACGGAGCGGCGGAAGAGGGGCCGCGCCGCCACGAGCTGTGGCCCAACCAGCGCCCCGACCAGCACCAGCAGGCCGCCAAACGAGTTGGGATCAACCGAGGTGCCGATGGCCCGTTCGGCCAGCTCCGGGTTCTCTTCGATGTAGCGGACGACCCAGCCGCCGGGGTAGCCAATGCGCTGCAGGGCGTTGAGCGCGTTATTGGCCGTCTCGTCTGGCAGCAACCAGAGCACGATGCCGAGGAAGGCGGCCACCGCGCCGGCCACGAGCAACGCCTGCACCAGCCGCGCCAGCCGCCGCCGGCTCACGGCGTAGTCCACCACCACCAGGACAAAGCCGAGGCTGAGCAGTAGCTCGGCAAAGTGGCGCAGCAGCGTGGGCGTGAGCGGGCCGTTGCTCAGGCCAAAGATGAAGGCAAAGACGGCGACGAGCATGAAGACGAGCAGCGGCGCCGTGATGGGCGCGGTGACGATGGTGCGCTGCCGGCCGCTGACAAGCTGCAGCAGCCAGACGCCGACGACCGCCGCCAGCGCCACGTCGAGGAGGGTGGGCGTGATGCCTAGGTCTACCGGAATGGTGGCAAAAGGCAGCAGGGTGATGACGGCGATGACGCCCCAAAAACCCTTTTCCATGTCGCGCAGGACGATGACGGCGGCCATGGCGGCAACCACCAGCGCTGCGGCGGCAATGGGGCCGCCAAAGGCAAGCACGACACCGCCGGCCACGGCAAAGAGGCCGGCGAGGATGCCGACCAGCAGCGGCGACCGCGCCCAGGAGTCCTGGGGCGCGCCGGTGCGAGCGCTCCTGCGCAGCAATGACGCCATTACTCCACCCGTATCTGTGTCAACCTGTGATGATCGGCCATGGTGATACGTCCATTGTCCACGATTTGCAGTCGCAGCCAAGCGCCGTCGGCGGTCACGCGATAGACGCCGACGATGAGGGGGTAGACAGCGGGCGGCGTGGCCGGATCGAGCGGCAGGCTCATCTCCACCGCGATCACCCTGCCCACCGGCCATTCTGAGGTCACCATGCCCAGCGCGTCTGTTTGCACGTCGGCGGCAGCCCAGCGCGTCGTGTCCTCGTCGAGCACCTGGGCGAAGAGCGTGTAATCGTGCTCCATCTCGCGCAGGGCGCGGTAGACGAGGGTGAGCGCCACGGTCTCGCCAGCGGCGGCGCGCCGGGGCGCAGCCCGCCAGCCAATCAGCTCTACTTCGTCTCCAAAGTTGACGCTCACCGGGTTGGGCGCGCTGCCCGGACGCGCCGCCAGCGCCAGCGTTTCCAGCCGCAGGAGCTCGCCCTGGTCGGACGCCAACCGCTCGTTGCTGGGGCTGTAGAAGTCATAGAGGCCGGTCACCAGCTCCAGCTCGGCGGGGGCCGGCGCGCTCAGCGGCAGCCGCAGCAGGTAGCGATCCACAATTCGCTCGCCGGGGCGCAGCAGGCGCGTGGGCCGCAGCCCCTGCCCCGGATACATATCGCGCTGAGCAATGGGCGTCTCCAGCACCGGGTCGTTGAGGTGGACAAAGACGCTCCAGTCGCGCTCCAGCGGCGCCAGCGCTTCCCAGGCCAGTGTCACGGCCACCGTATCTCCCGGATATAGGGGTTGCGGCGCCTCCACGTCGTAGGCGGCGAGCCGCATCTGCCCGCCAAAATCGACGCCGAGCGGCTGCAGCGCCTCCAGCGGCGCGGCGGGCCGGACGGCGTAGGCCGGGCGTATCCAGAGGAAGGGCACGGCGGCGGCGATGACAAAGAGGAACAGCGCCAGCGCGCCGGCCAGCAGATTGGCCGCCCGGCGCGGCAGCCAGCTGGCCAGGCCGAGCAGAAAAAGGGTCATCAGCGGCGAGATAGCGGTGAAGGCCAGCCGGCCCTGTGACGACCAGGTGGTGGTCGCCCAGTTGATCAGTCCGTAGATGACAGCGGCGGAGAAGAGTAGCGAGGCCAGCAGCGCAAAGCGGCGCACCACCAGCTCCTGCACCTTTGCCAGCCAGTGGCCGCCCTGCGCACGCACGTGGGCAATCTCGGCGCGCAGCAGCCGCAGCAGATAGACGAGGAAGCCGGGGACGGCCAGTAGCAGCAGGGCGTTGAGCAGCGTGTAAATCCAGCCGGCCATGGGCACGTTGACGCCGCCGAAGAGCCCCCAGAAGGAGGCCAGGAAGCCTTCGCGCTCGTCCCAAAGCTGGGCCAGGCTGGCCGGCTGGGCGCGCTGGCCCAGCACGGCAATGAATGCGTTCCAGCCGAGTAGGTCGCCGTAGAGAATGACATTACGCGCATACCACCAGCCGGCAATCAGCAGCACCGGCAGCATGAGCAGGGCAAAGTCGAGCGTGCCGCGCAAGAGCGAGCGCGGGATGGCGCGCCACTCGTCTGATGCAGACCGGACAGGTCTATCGCCGCGCTGCCAGCGAGAGACAACCGCCGTCCCCCACGCCAGCGGCAGCAGGCCGAGAGTGCCCTCTTTGGTCAGCGCGGCCAGTCCGATAACCACGCCCACCAGCAGCCAGCGCCGGGCCGACGCGCGGCGCTGCACGACAGTCTCCACCAGCAATAGCAGAGCCAGGGAGGCCAGTGGCAGCGCGAGATTATCGTTGTTGACGGCGCCGCTGATGAAGAGAAACATGGGTGTAAAGGCGTTGGCGGCGGCGGCGCCGAGGTAGACGGCCGGCTGCTGCGGGGCGACCAGCCGCGCCAGGCGGTAGGTGAAGGTGACGGTGGCCGCGCCGAGCAGTACGGAGGCCAGCCGGATGATGCGCACCGCCAGCAGCGTGCCGCGCCAGGGCGAGGCATCCGGGTCGTGGATGGCGAGGTTGATGTTGCCATCGGCAGTAATGACGCCGTTATCCACGTGCGGGTTGAGCCAGCGCACCGCCTCCATGTCGCTGGTGTCAATCCAGAAGGTGAGGGCGGCACCGAAGTAATAGTAGAGCGGCGGCTGGCTCGCTTCCTGGTTCCAGGGGCCGGCCTGCGCCGGGTCAAAGACCTGCACCGGCAGCGGGTTGCCGTCCGCCAGATGGCGCACCATCGGATAGTGCCACAGCTCGTCGGACGCCTCAAAGGGGGGCGTGACCAGGGCATACGTCCAGCCCAGAAGGACGAAGGCGACGAGGATAAGGGCCAGAAGCGCTCGTTCCGCTGGCGCGCGCGGGGTAGCTGGCGTGGGCATAACAGGCGGATTCTAAGCCCGGCGCCAGGGCCGCGCCACCTACGGTTTACGTGCGGCTCAGGTACGGTAGCTTACCTGTCGGGTTGCAAACCCGACCTACCGCACTTTCAGGCCGCCTGACATACGGCACTTCTGGTCGGTCAGGTTTCCAACCTGACGCTTTGCTCATCCATCACGCGCCACTCAGCTCCTGGTAGAAGCTGGCTGTCTCCGCCGCAATCTGCTCCCAGGAAAAGAGCGCGGATGTTGCCAGCGCGGCCTCGCCCAGCCGCGCGCGCAGCGGCGCCTCGGCCAGCAGCGCGGCGGCCGCCTCGGCCAGCGCCGCCACGTCGTCCGGCGGCGCGAGCCAGATGTTGTCGCCGTGGCGCAGCTCGGGCACGGGTTCGGGGGGTAACGTGGAGAGGATGGGCCGGCCGTGGGCCAGCGCGGCCATGAGCGTGCCCCGGCGCAGCGAAACGCCGTCGCGGTAGGGCAGAACGATCAGGTCGCTGGCCTGCAGGGTAGCCGAGACGCCGGCGTCGTCCAGGAAGCCGGTCCAATGCACGCGCTCGCCCAGCTCAAGCTGCGCGATGAGGGCGTCCAGCTCCTCCTGGAAGGCCTGGTTGGTGGCCCGGTCGCTGCTGCCGGTGCGCCCGCCGACGAAGACGAGGTGGGCGTGCTGCGGCAGCCGGGCCAGCGCCCGCAGCAGCAGGTCGGCGCCCTTGCTCGGGTTGACGAAGCCGAAGTAGCCGAGCAGAGCGTCGGCCGGGCGCACGCCCAGGCGGCGGCGGACGGCGACGATATCTTCGGGAGAGACGGGCGTAGCGGAGATGTTGCTGCCGATAGGAATCTGGCGCACCGTCTCTTCGGCCACGCCCCAGGATAGCAGCTTTTGGTAGTCCGGCCGGTTGGTGACGATGGCGCCGTGCCCGCCTGTCGCCAGCCAGCGGACGGTCGCCTGGCGCAGGCCGCCCGCCTTGGGAAAGAGATAGGGCACGCGCAGGTCATGGAAGGTAGCGACGATGGTGGCCAGCCCGCGCAGCCGCCACGGCGCGAGGTTAATGGCCGGGCTGCGCATGTTGTAGGCCGCGGCCTGGTACTGGATGTTTATCACGTTTAGCTCATAGCGCAGGGCCAGCTCGGCTATCATGCCCACGTCACCCCAGCCCCAGCGGCGGGCGCGCGGGTGTAACCAGCCGTAGGGGAGCGCAACCGGGTCGTTGAGCGCGCGCCAGGAAAGGCGCTCGCCGCCTGGCGGCGCGGGGCGGGCGGCCCGGCTCGTGATGACGTGAATCTCGTGGCCCAGGGCGTGCAGGCCGCGGGCCAGCTCCTGGGTGAAAGCGCCGACGCCGCCCTGCAGCGGCGGGTACTCGCCGCTGACGAGGCCGATGCGCAGCCGGGCGGCAGGCGCGTCAGCCATCGGCCGGCCGCAGCCCCGACTTCACCACTTCCCAATAGGCTGCCACACGCTGCCGGCGCAGCGCGCGCTTGTGGCCGAGCAGCCCCTTCGCCCCCTCCACGCCAATCTGCGCCAGGTAGCTGGCGAGCAGGAAGAGGCGCAGCAGGAGCGCGGCCGCGCCGCCGTGGTATTTGCGGTAGTAGCGCAGCTTGGCCCGCTGGAAGTTGATGTGACGGGCGGTCACCGCCTGCTCACTGCTCTTGCCGGAGTGATGGATGATCTGGGCGGCTGGAAAGTACACGACGCGCCAGCCGGCAGCGCGGATGCGGCGGCACCAGTCCAACTCTTCGGAATACATGAAATAGCCAGGGTCGAGCCCGCCGACCTGTTCCACGACCTGGCGGCGCACCATCATCGCCGCGCCGGTCACCCAAT
>CAZOGK010000052.1:0-20570 GCA_964579295.1 uncultured Ardenticatenaceae bacterium | reverse complement strand
CCTTGATGATGGAGATGCCGCCAATCTCGAACGGCGTCCCTTCCGCCGGGAAGCCGATCTCCACCGGCAGGCCCTGATCCTGTTGCACCTGGATGTCGTGGGCAAAGGCGATGCCGATGGCGTACTCGCCCTGCGCCGCCAGCCGGCCGGGAGCGCTGCCCGACTCGGTATATTGAGCGATGTTCTCGTCCAGCTGGGCCCAGTACTCAAAGGCGCCGTCCTCGCCATAGAGCTGCGCCAGACCACTGAGCGTGGTGTAGGAAGTGCCCGAGGCGGCTGGGCTGGCAATGACGATCTCGCCCTGGAAAGCCGGATCCAGCAGATCTTGCCAGGAGTCGGGGCATTCGGCGTTGATCTCCGCCAGACGCTCCGGGCTGCAGGCGAAGCCGATCACACCATAATAGAAGCCGCTCCAGTAGCCATCCGGGTCCTTGAGTGGGCCGTCGGCCAGCTTGTTCCAGCCCTCGCCCTGGTAGGGCTCGGTCAGGTCGTCGGCGGCAAGGTTGACATGCGAGAGATTGGTGGTACCGAAGAGGACGTCGCCCTGCGGATTCTCACTCTCGGCACGGATGCGTTCCAGGGCCTCGCCGCTGCTCATGTCGAGGCAGGTGACGTCGATGCCGGTCTGATCCTCGAAGGTCTGGAAAAGCACTTCCAGCTTGTCGGGGTCAAACAGGCAGGCGTAGAGGATGAGCTGGCCGCCGATCGGCGTAGGGGTCACCTCGATGACCTGCTCAACCGGATCGCTTGGCACGATGCGCGTGACTTCGACCTCGCTGGCTATTTCCACAACGCGGGTGACGACGACCTCGACCTGCTCGCCGGCCTGCTCGATGATGCGGGTCACCTCGATGGTCTGCGGCGCGCAGGCGACCAGGGTCAGGGCAAGGCTGGCGATAACAAGAACGGACAACAGAATCTTACGCGGCATCTTTTCCTCCCGAATTGGTTGATGGCCTTGCTGTCCGGAGCGGCGGTGTAAGCTTGGGGGTATGAACAGTGGCGCGCGTCGCAGAGGTACTGGCTCCTCTGCGTGGTCATGAGTATAGCACAAAACGGGGCGCGGCAAGGCACAGAACCTGCCGGGTACCGGGGAAGCGGAGCGCGGGCACACGGTCTGGATGCGGCTGTCGCTGGAAATCTGTTGAAAACGGGCGATAATAGACGGCAGGAGGCGTCCAGTCATGTGCCCATCCTCCCTGCTTCTACAAGCTATGCCCGCTGCCCCCGAGTACGTGCGCGTTACGCCGGAGACGGCCGGCTGGCAGCTGCTCCATTTTGCGGCGCGACGTCTGCAGCGCGGCGCTGCCTGGGAGAAGGATACCGGGGACGCCGAGCTGGCGCTGGTCATTCTCGGCGGGCGCTGCGCAGTGCGCTCGTCGCGCGGAGAGTGGGCCAGTATCGGGCGCAGGCCCAACGTCTTCGCCGGCATGCCCTACACACTCTATCTACCGCCGCAGACGAGCTTCACGGTCGTCGCCGAGAGCGAGGAGCTGGACATCGCCTATGGCTGGTGCGCGGCGGAGGAGATGCATCCGCCGCGGCTGGTGCGGCCGGAGGAGGCGGCGGTCGAGATCCGTGGCGGGGGCAACGCGACGCGGCAGATCAACAACATGATCCCCCCCGGCTTCCCCTGCCAGCGGCTGGTGGTAGTGGAAGTGTACACGCCATCCGGCAACTGGAGTTCCTACCCGCCGCACAAGCACGACGAGCACCGCGTGAGCAGCGCGGGCCAGCTGCTGGAAGCCGACCTGGAGGAGATATACTTCTATAAGATAGACCGGCCGGAGGGCTACGCGCTGCAGCGGGTCTATACGGGCGACGGGCGGCGGGACGAGCTATTGCTGGCGCGCAGCGGCGACGTGGTGCTGGTGCCGGAGGGCTACCACCCGGTGGTCTCGGCGCACGGCTATACCACTTACTATCTCAACTTCCTCGCCGGCTCGGCGCAGTCGCTGGCCAACAGCGACGACCCGGCCCACGCCTGGATCAAGGAGACATGGCAGGACAAGGACCCGCGGCTGCCGCTCGTCTCCCTGGACATGGAGCAGGCGACGTGACCGAAGCTGACCATGGCTACGACCTGCTGGCCATCGGGCGCTCCTCGCTGGATCTTTACGCCAACGATGTGGGCGCGCCTTTTGTGGAGATTACCAGCTTCGCCGCTTATGTCGGCGGGTCGCCGACAAATATCGCCGTGGGCGCCCGGCGGCTGGGGCTGCGGGCGGCCCTACTCACCGCCGTGGGCGAAGACCCGGCCGGCGATTTCATCCTGCACTTCCTGGAGAAGGAGGGCATCGAGACGAGCTATATCCCGCGCAAGCCGGGACGGCGAACCAGCGCGGTCCTCCTGGGCATCGAGCCGCCGGATAAGTTCCCGCTCGTCTTCTACCGCGACAACTGCGCCGACTTCTTCCTGACGATTGACGACGTGCGGCAGGCGCCGGCGGAGCGTACCCGCTTCCTGGAACTGTCGGGTACCGCGCTGGCCCGCGAACCGAGCCGCAGCGCGGCCTTTTTTGCCGTGGAGCAGGCGCTGGCGGCAGGCAGCCGGATCATCCTCGACGTCGATTTTCGCGCCGACCAGTGGCATGACGTGCGCGCCTTTGGCCTGGTGCTGCGCAGCCTGCTGCCGCTGGTGGATATCGTCATTGGCACCGAAGAAGAGGTGAATGCCACCATGCTCACCAGCCCGGAACAGGTACGCATCCGCCATTCGCAGATGACGGCGCCGGAGATAGCCGGCGAGCTGGAGCAGAACGTGCGCCAGCTGCTGGCCCTGGGTCCGGAAGCCGTGGTCGTCAAGCGCGGCGAGCGCGGCGCATCGGTCTTTCACCACGACGGCGAGGTGATCGAGGCGCCGGGCTTCGCGGTGGAGGTCTTCAACGTGCTGGGGGCCGGCGATGCCTTTGCCGCCGGCTTCATCTACGGGCTGGCCCACGGCTGGGACTGGTACCGGGCGGCGCGCATGGGCAATGCCTGCGGCGCGATTGTCGTCACGCGCCACGGCTGCGCCAACCACATGGGTTACGAAGACGAAGTGCTGCAGTTTGTCGAGGCGCGCGGTGGTTTCTAGAGCAGCGCTGCCGTCTCGCAGTGAGGGTGACGATGGCTAAACAGCGCATGACCATGGCCCAGGCCCTCATCCGGTTTCTGGCCAACCAGTACGTCGAGCGCGACGGCGAGGAGCAGCGCTTCTTTGCCGGCTGCTTCGGCATCTTCGGCCACGGCAACGTGGCCGGCATTGGCCAGGCGCTGCAGGAGACGCCAGAGCTGCGCTATTACCAGACGCGCAACGAGCAGGCGATGGTCCACACGGCGGCGGCCTACGCCAAGATGAAGAACCGGCTGAGCGCCTTTGTCTGCACAACCTCAATCGGGCCGGGCGCGACCAACATGCTGACGGCGGCGGCCGGGGCGACCATTAACCGGCTGCCGGTGCTGCTGCTGCCCGGCGACATCTTTGCGCGGCGCGACGTGGCGCCGGTGCTGCAGCAGCTGGAGAGCCCCACCACGCAGGATATCTCCGTCAACGACTGCTTCCGGCCGGTGTCGCGCTACTGGGACCGCATTAACCGCCCGGAACAGATCATCACAGCCCTGCCGGAGGCGATGCGGGTGCTGACCTCGCCGGCCGAGACAGGGGCGGTGACGCTGGCCCTGCCCCAGGACGTGCAGGCGGAAGCCTTCGACTACCCGGCCGAGCTATTCGAGCCGCGCGTCTGGACAGTGCCTCGCCCGCGGCCAGACCGGGCGCTGCTGCTCAAGGCACTCGCCTGGATCCGGGCCAGCGTGCAGCCGCTGATCATTGCCGGGGGCGGCGTGATTTACAGTGAGGCGACGGCCGAGCTGGCTGCCTTCGCCGCGGCGACCGGCATCCCCGTGGCCGAGACGCAGGCGGGCAAAGGCGCCCTGCGCTACGACCACCCGCTCGCCCTGGGCGCGATCGGCGTCACCGGCACGCCCGGCGCCAACATCATGGCGCGCGAGGCGGACCTGATCATCGGCGTCGGCACCCGCTACAGCGACTTCACCACCGCCTCCAACAGCGCTTTCCAGGAGCCACACGTGCGCTTTATCAACATCAACGTGGCCGAGTTTGACGCCTTCAAGCGGACGGCCCTGCCGCTGGTGGGCGACGCGCGGGTCGTCCTGCAGGAGCTGCTGCCGGAGCTGGAAGATTACGACACGGGCGAGGCGTACCGCGCGCGGGCGGCTGCCTTTAACCGCGCCTGGGACGAGGAAGTGAGCCGGATTTATAACCTGGAGCACGGGCCGCCCATCAGCCAGGGTGAGGTCATCGGCGCGGTGAACGCGGCGGCGCGGGCACAGGACGTGATCCTCTGCGCCGCGGGCAGTCTGCCCGGCGACCTGCACAAGCTGTGGCGCACCCGCGACCCCAAGGGCTATCACCTGGAGTATGGCTATTCCTGCATGGGCTACGAGATTGCCGGCGGGCTGGGCGTGAAGATGGCGGACCCGGAGCGCGAGGTTTACGTCATGGTCGGCGACGGCTCTTACCTGATGATGGCCCAGGAAATCGTTACCTCCATCCAGGAAGATTATAAGTTGACGATTGTGCTCATCGACAACCACGGCTTTGCCAGCATTGGCGGCCTTTCGCAATCCCTGGGCAGCGGCGGCTTTGGCACGCGCTACCGCTATCGCGACGAGGATACGGGCCAGCTGGACGGCGATCTGCTGCCGGTGGACCTGGCAGCCAACGCGCGCAGCCTGGGCGCCCACGTCGTCGAGGCGGGCGACCTGCCGGCGCTCAAAGCGGCGCTGGCGGAAGCGCGCGGGCAGGCGCGGACGACAGTGATTGTCGTGCAGACCGACCCCGAGGAGCGTGTGCCTGGCTACGAGTCGTGGTGGGACGTGCCGGTGGCCGAGGTGTCGGTGATGGAAAGCGTGCGCCAGGCGCGAGAAATCTACGACGAGGCGCGCCGCCGCCAGCGCTATCACCTCTAAGCAAAGGAGACGACAATGAAGCTGCGTGTCGGATTGATCGGCGCCGGACGGATGGGCGCGGCGCTGGCCCACCATCTGGCCTATTCAGTGGAAGGGGTGACCTTTGCGGCTATCGCCGACCCGAACGAGGAGAGTCGCGAATCGATGGCCCAGCGCTTTCGCGTGCCCGAGGCCTATCGCGACCATCGCGAGCTGCTGCAGCAGAGCGACGTGGACGCGGTGGTCATCGTCACCCCGACGAGCACACATGTCGAGGTCGTACGCGACGCGGCAGCCGCCGGCAGGCAGATCTTCGTCGAGAAGCCGCTGGCGCTGACGGTCGCAGGTTGTGACGAGGCCATCGCCGCCGCCGAGGCCGCGGGCGTGCAGCTGCAGGTGGGCTTTATGCGCCGCTTCGACCCGGCCTACGTGGCCGCCAAAGCGAAGATTGACGCCGGGGTCATCGGCCGGCCGGTGATGATTAAATCCACCGGGCGCGACCCCTGGCGCACCAGCCTCAAGTATGCCCGGCGCGAGGCGAGCGGCGGGCTCATTCTGGATATGGCCATCCATGACTTCGACGCTGCCCGCTGGCTGATGGATAGCGACGTGGAGCGCACCTACGCGGAGGGCGGCTGCCTCGTCTTTCCCGAGCTGGCCGAAGTCGGTGACATCGACAACGCGGTCATCAATCTGCGCTTCGCCAATGGCGGGATTGGCAATGTGGACGTCAGCCGCAACGCCATCTACGGCTATGATATCCGCACCGAAGTGATCGGCTCAGAAGGCAGCGTAATCATCGGCGGGCTGCAGCAAACAGCCATGCTGACGATGACGAAGAACAGCATTGCCCATGACACCATTCCCGGCTTCATGGAGCGCTTTCGCGAGGCCTACGCCGCCGAGCTGCGCGCCTTTGTGAGCGCCATCCGCGAAGGTCGCGAGGTGCCCATCTCCGGCCGCGACGCGCGCGCCGCCACTGCCATCGGCACTGCCGCCACCCGCTCGTTTGACGAGGGGCGGCCGGTGCTGGTCAGTGAAGTCGAGTAGTCGGAGAGCAGTAGGTCGGGTTTGTAACCCGGCACCCGGCGCCGCGGCAGCAGAGGCGTCAGGTTGAAAACCTGACCTACCATGTTCGGGAGAAGGTTGCCATGAAAGGTATCGCGAATGCGCCCTGCTCGTGGGGGGTGCTGGAGTTTGAGGGGCAGCCTAACGCCGCCGGCTACCGGCAGGTGCTGGACGAAATGCGCGAGACTGGCTACACAGGCACCGAGCTGGGCGACTGGGGCTTCATGCCCACTGAGCCAGCACGGCTGCGCGAGGAGCTGGAAGCGCGCGGGCTGGCCCTACTGGGCGCCTTCGTGCCGGTGGCCCTGGCCGACGCCGGCGCCCATGAGGCTGGCGTGGCGCAGGCCATGCGGACAGCGCGGCTGCTGGCGGCGGTCGCCGGCGCCGAGCCCTTCATCGTCCTCGCCGACGACAACGGCAGCCAGCCGCAGCGCACGCAGCATGCGGGCCGCATCCGGCCGGAGATGATGCTGGGCGAGCCAGATTGGCACATATTTGCTGCCGGCGCCGAGCAGGTGGCCCGCGCCGTGCGTGAGGAGACGGGGCTGCGCACCGTGTTCCACCACCACGCCGCCGGCTACGTGGAGACGCCGGCGGAAGTCGACCGGCTGCTGTCGCTGACCAGTCCCGAGCTACTGGGTCTCTGTCTGGATACGGGCCACTACCAGTTTGGCGGCGGGGATCCGGTAGCGGCGGTTGGCCGGTACGGCTCGCGCATCTGGCACGTGCACTTCAAGGATTTCGATCCGGCCGTGGCGGCGCAGGCCGGGCGCGAAGGCTGGGACTACTTTGCGGCGCTGCATCAGGGCGTCTTCTGCGAGCTGGGCCGGGGCGCTGTCGATTTCCCGGCCGTGGTCGCCGCCCTGGAAGAGCAGGGCTACGGGGGCTGGATTGTGGTCGAGCAGGACGTGTTGCCCGGGCTGGGAACGCCCAGAGAGAGCGCCAGCCGCAACCGGGCGTATCTGCGCAGCCTGCAGCTATAAGCGCGCCAGATTGGAAGGAGAGGTCATGGACGAGGTAAGGATTGGTCTGATCGGAGCGGGGCGGATCGGCAAGATTCACGGGGAGACGGTGGCGCGACGGGTGGAGGGGTCGCGGCTGGCGGCGGTGGCCGACATCAACCGGCCGGCCGCGGAAGCGCTGGCGGCGCGCCTGGGCGCCGCGCAGGCGACGGACGATTACCGGCGCCTCCTCGACGACCAGGAGATCGACGCCGTCGTCATTGCCTCGGCATCGGATACCCACACCCGGCTCATCGAGGAGGCGGC
This sequence comes from uncultured Ardenticatenaceae bacterium, assembly GCA_964579295.1. GTDB lineage: Bacteria > Chloroflexota > Anaerolineae > Promineifilales > Promineifilaceae > JAAYYY01. The sequence goes on along the minus strand of CAZOGK010000052.1, from coordinate 13,284 downwards.
CGCGGCCGGTAAGCATATCTTCTGCGAGAAGCCGATTGACTTCGACCTGGCGCGTATTGACCGGGCGCTGGCGGCGGTAGCGGAGGCGGGCGTCAAGCTGCAGGTGGGATTTAACCGGCGCTTTGACCCCAATTTCCGCAAGGTGCGCGAGATGATCGCCGCCGGCAAGATCGGGCAGCCGCAGATCCTGCGCATTACCAGCCGCGACCCGGCGCCGCCGCCGGTGTCCTACGTCAGGGTCTCCGGCGGCCTCTTCCTGGATATGACCATCCACGACTTCGACATGGCCCGCTTCCTCGTCGGCAGCGAGGTGCGCGAGCTGTATGCCACCGGCGCCGTCATGGTCGATCCGGCGATTGGCGAGGCTGGCGACATTGACACAGCCGTTGTTACCCTGACCTTTGCCAATGGGGTCATTGGCACGATCGACAACAGCCGGCAGGCGGTCTACGGCTACGATCAGCGGGTGGAGGTATTTGGCTCCGAGGGTATGGTGGCCGTGGCCAACAACCAGCCGGACACACACGTCTATGCTAACGCCGAAGGCATCCACGCCTCGCTGCCCTACTACTTCTTCCTGGAACGTTACATGGATTCCTACATCGCCGAGATGCAGGCCTTCATCGCGGCCATCCGCGACGGCGAGCAGCCGCCGGTCACAGGCGAGGACGGGCGCGCTCCGGTGGTGATCGGGCTGGCAGCGCAGAAGTCGCTACGCGAAAAACGGCCGGTGGCCCTGGCCGAGATCGAAAGCTCGCCGCCATAAGCCCGGAGGCGCCTCTGGCGCCCGAGCGCCGCTACTCGCCCGGGCACCTCACCACCGCCAGCAGCGGTGGGTGGTCGGAGGCGTCTGTCTCCAGGTAGCGCGCCTCCGCAACGGCCACGCCGGGCGAGACGAAGATGTGGTCGATGCGTCGCGCCGGGTCGAGCCACTCCGCATCCGGCTGCCCGCCCGCGCTCTCCCAAGCGTCGTCCAGGCTTTCCGTGGTCAGCGCGTACTGCTCCGTCTCCGGCCGGAAGTTAAAGTCGCCCATCAGCACCACGTTCTCCGCGCCGCGGATGGCGCGCAGGATTGCCTGCTGCTGGGCCGGCGGCCCGCCGTTGCCCAGATGGGTCACCAGGATGCGGCAGCGACCGGCCTCCGTCTCTATCTCCGCCTCGATCGTCGCCGTCTGCTCGCCCTCGCTATACATATAGAAGGTGCGCGGCGCGAGCAGCGGCGTGCGCGAGAGCAGGGCAATGCCAAAGGTGCCAACGACGGGCGACGGGCCGTAATAGCTATGATAGCCGAGCGCGTCGGCAAAGTAGCGGACGAGATCGTCATTGCCGTTGGCAATGCGCGCCGCGTCAGTCTCCTGCAGGCCGATGATATCCGCGTTCGCCTCGCGCAGCAGCGCCAGCTGCTCGTCGTAGGCGCGCTCGCCGGCCCGGTCATACCCCTGCTGCACGTTGTAAGTGAGCACGCGCAACGCTGCGCCGGCCGGCGCCTCGGGGCGGGCCGGCGTGCGCCCAGTTTCCACCAGCACCGTTCCCGCGCCGAGCAGCAGCGCCAGCAGTGGCAGCGCCCACCATGCCGGCCCCAGCTCGGCCGCCCGCACGCCGGGGTCGCGGGTCACCAGCAGCGCCAGCAAAATCGCGAAGCCAGGCAGCGGCGCTACCAGCCAGAAATGGTCGCGGAAGAGCGGCCCGACCAGCGGAATATAATCGTAAACGGTCGTGAAGACGTGGGCGAAGATGAGCAGGAGCAGCAGCAGACTGCTCAGGCCAAAGGCGCCGGCCAGCGCTCTGAGCGCGGGGCGCCGCGCCAGCAGAGCCGCCGCCAGCACGACAAAGTCGGCGAAAAGCACCGGCGCCAGCAGCAGCGTGGACCAGATGGTGAGACTGTGCCAGCCCGGCTCTACCGGCTCGCGCAGGGGATAACCGGCCTCTGTGGGCGGGAACCAGACCTGCTCCACTTCCAGCGTCGTCGCCAGCATCAGCACAAAGAAGAGGGTCAGCAGCCAGAGCAAGCGGGGCGTTAACAGGGCGCGCGTGCGCGGCGCTATCAGCAGAAAGGCCCAGGCGGTCGTAGCCAGCGCCAAGACGCCCAGCACCGGCAGCGGCTCGCGCGCCACCCAGCGGGCGATGACGTGGGGTGCAGCAAAGCCATAGTAGAGCTGCACCAGCACGGCCACAAGACCGATTGCCAGCAGCACGGTCACCGGCCGGCGCTGCCGCCGGGTGGATGGGCCCGCGTCGCCGGCCTGCTCCACCACCGGCAGAGCCGGAACCAGCAGCGCCGCCGCCGCTACCAGCCAGAGCAGCAGGCCGGTCCCACCGCTCACGGTCAGGTCAGTTCCTGCGCCGGCGGCGCGCAGCAGGGCGGCGCCGCTCACGGCCAGCAGCAGGCCGGCGCCCAGCATCCAGGCTATCGTGGCCGTGCCCTCGCGGCGGCGCGCCGCCGCCGCCAGCCAGGCCGGTAGCCAGATGAGAAAGAGCGCGACCCCCACGCCGGCCACCAGCATCCGCCCGCGCGTGTCCAGCAGCGGCAGCAGCGCCCGCGCGCCGATGACCAACCAGAGCAGCAGCCGCAGCGCAAGGGGGCCCGGCGCGCGCGGCAACAGGAAGAGCAGCAGCGGCGAGAAGAGGAGCAGGACAGCGGCAATCTCGGCCGGAATCGAAGTCCCCAGCAGGCCAAAGGCATAGATAGCGGCGACGAACTCGGTCAGCAGCTGCAGGAAAAAGAGAAAAAGGAAGGCAAAGAGAAAGATGCGGGCGATGGTGAGGGACAGGCGGTTCATGGGAACTCCTCTGGCGCTGGCTGCCCCCAGAGCGTATCATCAGCGTGGGGCTTTGCCAATGGTATTTCAGACTTAGAAACCCCGCGGAGGATAGATGACCCACTACAACGTTGCCCTTATCCCCGGCGATGGCATCGGCGTCGACGTTATCGACGAAGGCATGCGCGTGCTGCAGGCTACCGCCGCTGCTTTCGGCTTCGCCATCAGCAGCGAAAGCTTCCCCTGGAGCTGTGCCTACTACCTGGAGCACGGGCAGATGATGCCCGGCGACGGCCTCGATACGCTGCGCGACTTCGACGCCATCTACCTTGGCGCTGTCGGCTGGCCGACCGTGCCCGACCACGTCTCCCTCTGGGAGCTGCTGCTACCCATCCGCAAGACGTTTGAGCAGTACGCCAACGTGCGCCCCGTGCGCCTATTCCCCGGCCTGCAGGGGCCGTTGCGCGACAAGGGCGCGGACGACATCAACTTCGTCTGCGTGCGCGAGAATACGGAAGGGGAATACGCCGGCCTTGGCGGGCGCGCTCACCAGGGCACGCCGTACGAGCTGGCAATCCAGACCGACCTTTTCACCCGCACCGGCGTTGAGCGCGTCATGCGCTTCGCCTTCGAGCTGGCCCAGCGGCGCAACAAGAAGCTGACTGCGGCAACCAAGTCCAACGCCAGCCGCTACAGCTTCGTCTTCTGGGACGAGGTCTTTGCCGAGCTGGCGGCCGATTACCCTGACGTAGAGACTGAGAAGTGGCACGTTGACGCCCTGGCGGCGCGCTTCGTCACCCGGCCGGAGAGCTTTGACGTGGTCGTCGCTTCTAATCTCTTCGGCGACATCCTCACCGACCTCGGCGGCGCCATCCAGGGCTCGCTGGGTACCGCAGCCAGCGCCAACCTCTCACCGCAGCGGGTAGGGCCGTCGATGTTTGAGCCGGTGCACGGCTCGGCGCCGGACATCGTCGGCCGCGGCATTGCCAACCCTATCGGCGCCATCTGGGCCGGCGCGATGATGCTGGAGCATCTGGGCGAAGCCGACGCCAGCGCGGCCATCATCCGCGCCGTCGAGCGGCTGACGAGCGAGGGCGCCACCCTCACCCGCGACCTGGGCGGCAGCGCCAGCACGAGCGACGTGGGCCAGGCCATCGCCGCTTTCGTGCAGGAGCAGGCTGGTTAAACGCCCGCCTCGCCCAGCGCACGGCGCCACGGGTGGCCAGCCGGGTAGAGCAGCCCGAGCTGGCTGCGCAGCCACGCCCTGGCCGCGGCGCTTAAGAGCGGTAGGCTGGCCCTGAAGTCAAGCTCATCCTTTGGCAGAGGATTGCGCGCCTTGTAGAGGAGCTGGATTTCCGGGCGGATAGAGGGGACAGGGCTAACGTCCTGCATGAAGGATTGCCTGTCGCCGCGTATGCGCTGATCGCGGCGGAAGATCCACTCTTGCTCGCTGGCGTCCTGAATCATCAACTGTAGCTGCCACGCGTCAGAGTCAGGACGGTGTAGCCAGATGTCGTGAATACGCCCGGCCAGGAACTCGCCGGCCGGCCACGGCTGCAGTTCTCCCGGTGGATCGGCTGCATAGACGCACCATGTTGCCAGCCAGTCCCTGACCAGGAGCTGCTGGTCCCGGAAAACTACCACGTCTATATCGCCATGTTCCCGGAGCTGGACGCCGACAAACCGCTCAATCGCCAGCCCACCTGCCAGGCACCAGTCAAACGGGGCGCCGGTGAAGAGTTCGACCACTTGCTCAACTGACAGCGGGTTCCAGCGCTCAAGAGCAATCATCGCGCTCAAGGCCCTCCGGATCCTGTCTTCGCGCCCACGTCGAAGCGACTGAAGTCGCCACTACCAGGGGCGTCCTTGTAGTAACGACGCCGGTCGTTCGTCAGCGCAATGTCCTGCTCAAATTAAGACGGTGCATGAGCGGCTTACGCCTCTTCGACCTCAATATCGCGCAGGGACTCCGGCTCCGGCTCGGTGGGCACCCGGCCGTAGAGTGAGGTCAGCTCGGCCAGCCGCGCCGCAATGACCTTCGTGAGCAGCGGCGCCGTGTAGCGCCACTGCCAGTTGCCCCCCGGCCGGCCGGGGTAGTTCATGCGCGCCTCGTTGTCCAGGTCCATCAGGTCCTGCATGGGAATAACGGCCATGACCGCGACCGTGCTGTGCGCCAACCGGATCAGATCCCAGACGATGTCAGCGCCGCTGCGCGCCACGTAGCGGCGCACGTAATCCTGCTCGGCCGGGCTGGCGTTGCGGTACCAGCCCCAGGTCGTCTCGTTGTCGTGGGTGCCGGTATAGACGACGCAGTTGCGGTTGAAATTGTGCGGCAGAAAGGCGCTGTTCACGTCGCCGCCGAAGGCAAATTGCAGGATCTTCATGCCCGGAAAGTCAAAGTCGTCGCGCAGCGCCTCCACCTCCGGCGTAATCACGCCCAGGTCCTCGGCGATAATCGGCAGCTCTCCCAGCTGCGCCTGCATCGCCTCGAAAAAAGCGTGGCCCGGCCCGCGCACCCAGCGCCCCTTCACTGCCGTCTCCTCCGTTCCCGGTATTTCCCAGTAGGCGTCAAAGCCGCGGAAATGGTCGATGCGCACGATATCTACCTGGGCCAGCACCGCTTCCAGCCGGCGCCGCCACCAGTCGTAGTTGTCCGCCGCCATCCTGTCCCAGCGATAGAGCGGGTTGCCCCAGCGCTGGCCCGTCTCGCTGAAGTAGTCCGGCGGCACCCCGGCGATAAAGCTGGGCGAGCCGTCTTCCTCCAGGTAGAAAAGCTCCGGGTTGGCCCAGACGTCGGCGCTGTCAAAGGCGACAAAGATGGGCACGTCGCCCACAATACGGATGCCGCGCTCGCCGGCATAGGCTTTCAGCGCCAGCCACTGCTCAAAGAAAAGAAACTGCAGGAACTTGTGGAAGGCAGTCTCATCCGCCAGCCGCCGCGACCAGTCGGCCATCCCGGCCGGGGTGCGCCGGGCAATCTCCTCCGGCCACGTGTTCCAGACGCCGCCCTCGTGCGCGACGTGTACCTGCTTGAGGGCCATGAATAGAGCATAGTCGTCCAGCCAGGCGGCATTCTCGGCGGCAAAGCTCTCGTAGGCCTGCCGTTGCGCCGCCGTCCCCGCCTCCTGGAAATGGGCATAGGACGCCCGCAGCAGGTCGTGCTTGTAGTCGATCACCGGCCCGAAATCGACGCGCTCTTCCGGGAAGGCCGGCACGGCGCGCACGGCCGCGGCCGGCAGATAACCGTCCGCTACCAGCCGGTCCGGGCTGATCAGCAGCGGGTTGCCGGCAAAAGCCGAGAAGCTCTGGTAGGGGCTGTCGCCATAGCCAGTCGGCCCCAGCGGCAGAATCTGCCATAAGCTTTGCTTACTCTCGCTGAGAAAGTCGAGGAAGCGGTAGGCTTCATCGCCCAGGTCGCCAATGCCATAGCGGCCGGGAAAGGACGTCGGGTGCAACAAAACGCCGGCAGCGCGCGGAAAGTCCATCGTCACCTCATCGTGCGGTCAACGGTTGTCGAGCTGCGTGCGGCGCCAGGCCTGCAGCGCCTCGCATTGTAGCCTACTTGCGCGGCCCGGTCACCAGCCGGCGCCGCCCGCCATTCTACGTATTTCTTAGGCAGCGGCTCTAGAATGGCGGGGTCAGACGCAGTCAGGAGAGAAATGACCGAACCCGAAAACAGCCCGGCTGAGACGCCTGAGTTAACCCCCACACTCGGCCTCAGCGCTGAGCAGCTGGAGAAGCTGGCGCCGTACGCCACAGAGCGCGCGGTAGCCGACGGCGAAACCCTCTTTTCCGCCGGCGATACTGATACGGCATTTTTCGCCGTCAAAGAAGGTAGCGTCACCGTCTGCGACGATTCGCGCGGCCGGCGTCGCCTGCTGGCGCGGCATGGGCCGGGCGATTTCACCGGCGACACGACCGTGCTTTCCGGCCGCGCCTCCGCCGTCACCGCCATCGCCGACGGCCCCACCGTCGTCTACGAGATCCCGGCCGATAACCTGCGCCGCCTGGTCGGCGAGCAGCCGGACCTGGGCGACACCATCCTTCAGGTCTTTCTCGACCGGCGCGATTGGGTGGAAGCGGCCGGCCTCGGCAGCGTCACCGTCGTCGGCTCGCGCTACTCGCCAGACACCCTGCGCGTGCGCGATTTTCTCAGCAAGAACCAGATCCCCTTTAGCTGGATCGACCTGGAGAACAGAGCGCGCGTGCAGCGGCTGCTGGATCGCTTCCAGATCAACCCGGAAGAGACGCCGGTGGTGGCCCTGCGCGGCCTGGGCGTCTTCCGCAACCCCAGCAGCCGCCAGCTGGGCGAGCTGCTCAACATCACCCAGCCGGTAGACCAGACCGTTTACGATCTGATCATCGTCGGCGGCGGGCCGGCGGGGCTGGCGGCCGCCGTCTACGGCGCCTCCGAAGGGCTAAAGACGGCCGTCCTGGAGGAGCGCGCGCCGGGCGGGCAGGCCAGCGCCAGCGCCAAGATCGAGAACTACATGGGCTTCCCCACCGGCCTCTCCGGCAGCGACCTGGCCGAGCGGGCCGTCGTCCAGGCGCAGAAATTTGGGGCCACGATCACGGCGCCGGTACGCGCCACCGGCCTGCGCTTTGCCTCCGGCTTCAACGTCGTGGAGATGGACGACGGCGAGCAGGCCATCGGCCGCTGCGTGCTCATCGCCACCGGCGCCTCTTATCGGCGCCTGCCTGTCGCCGGCTGCGCCGACTACGAAGGGCGCGGCGTCTACTACAGCGCCACCGCGGTCGAAGCCCAGCTGTGTGAAGACCGGCCGGTGGTGGTCGTCGGCGGCGGCAACTCGGCCGGGCAGGCAGCTGTCTTTCTCGCCGAGCGCGCCCGCCGCGTCTACATCGTCTGCATCGAGGAGCAGATTGAGCAGATGATGTCCAGCTACCTGGCGACGCGCATCCACCGCATCGAGAATATCGAGCTGCGCTCGCAGAGCGAGGTCACGGCCGTCGCCGGCGGCGAGCAGCTAGAGTCGGTCGTCATCCGCGACAATGCCACCGGCGCGGAAGAGGAGGTGGACGCCGCCGCCCTCTTTATCTTCATCGGCGCCGAGCCGCATACAAGCTGGCTGCCGGAGGAGATAGAAGTGGACGAAAACGGCTTTATTAAGACCGGTCCCGACGCTGCCGGCTCGCCCCACTGGCCCCTCTCCCAGCCGCCCGCCTATCTGGAGACGAGTAAGCCGGGCGTCTTTGCCGCCGGCGACGCGCGCGCCGGCTCAGTCAAGCGGGTCGCCGCCGCCGTGGGCGAAGGCTCCATGGCTGTCCACTTTGTCCACAAATATCTGGCCGGCTGAACCCTTCGTCCAGCGGAAGCCGGCCCGCTCTGGCCGTCGCTGGCAGCCGCGCCGAGGGGTTGGCCCGGCCCCTGCGCGCAGCAGACGACCGGCGCCGCCGCTAAGAGCCGCGCCGCCGGTGCTCGACCATCATGCAGCGGTCCATCACCACGTCCAGACCGGCCGCGCTTGCCTTTTGCGCCGCCTCGTCGTTGACAATCCCACTCTGCATCCAGACCGCTTTGGCGCCGGCGGCAATAGCCTCGTCTACATGTGGCGGCACATCCTCCGGGCGCCGGAAGAGCAGCACCAGGTCGATGGGCCCAGGCGCCGCCGCCAGGTCAGGATAGGCCTTCTCGCCCAGCGCCTCGTCCAGGTTCGGGTTCACCGGGATGATGCGGTAGCCTGCCTGCTGCAGATAGGCCGGCACGTAGTAGCCGGCGCGCGTGGGATTGCTGGACATCCCCACCACCGCGATTGTCTTTGTCTCGTCAAGCAAGCGAGCGATTGTCTCGTGCATCTTTCACCTATTCTGTGCCGGGGGCGCAGGGCCGCGCTCCCCAATGGCGCCATTGTAGAGCAGCCGGCCGTAACGGCCCACAGGCACGCGGCGATTCCAGAAAGGAAGGCGTAAATGGGAGGAGCAGACCAGGAGCTTTGCCCCGGCTGCGCGGCGCGGCTGCCGCGCTCTGACGGCCCAACTCATCGCTACATTGGCGCATCGCCGGCTTGCTGGGCGCTCTTCTCCGCCCTGGTCAACGGCGGCGAGCCGCCGCTGGCGCCGGCGCCGCTCAACGGCCTGATTGTCGACGCCTACGCCGCCCAGCATCCGGGCACGCCCTCGCCGCAGGCCATCCAGTCGGTCGCCATCCATCTGCTGACGCTTTACGGCGTGCTGGCGCGCGGCGTGCAGCCCGAGCAGGCGCAATGGATCCGGCAGCGCGCCCTACGCAAGGGCCGTACAGCCCGGCACGACCGCTTTCACTGGCTGACGCCGCTCCCAGCCGCCGGTGGCCTGACCATCGCCGGCGTCGCCGGCGGGCCCACGCCCGAGGCGCGCGCGGCGGCAGCAGCCGACTACGTGCAGCAGGTGTGGGCGCGCTGGGCCGCGCAGCATGAGCCGACCATTGCGCGCTGGTATGAGGCCTACGTGGTACCCGACAGGTTATAGACAGAGAGGTTGCCTGCTCCTCGCCGCCGGCAGGTCAGGGAACGCCGGCCACTGCTTGCTGCCCGCCCACTTCACGGATCACCGCCAGCAGGCTCTCGAACGGCTCTTGCTTACCGAAAAAGGCTACCGCCCCCGCTTCCTTCGCCTGCTCGCGCACCTCGGCATTGTCGTGAATGCTCATCACGATTGTCGCCAGCGGCAGGCGGCGCAGCTCCTTGAGCGCGCTGATCCCATCCATCACCGGCATCTCCACGTCCATCAGCACCACGTTGGGTAGCAGCGAACCGGCCAGGGTAATGGCCTCCCGGCCGTTGCTCGCCTCGCCGACGACGTGAATATCCGCCTCCAGCGCAAAGCGCATCCCCCACCCCTGGCGCACTACCGCCTGATCGTCAACCAGTAATATGCGGATCATCGTCCTTACCTCTACGCAAACGATAGCGGAAGGCTGCCCGCTATGCATCGGGGTGTAGGCGGAGATCCGTCTCCGACTTTTAGCGGATACAGTCGCTATTACCAGGAGCGGAGTGTCGGGACCGGCCGGGAAAGGCCGGGCTGCGGAGCCGCCCATCCCCGGCCGGGGAAGGAGCTGAGCGTTATTCGGCCAGCGCGACCGCGAGAATCTGGCACAATGCACTATGCCATGACACAGGTTGCCGCGCGCAATTCCTGCCCCTGCACCAGTCACAGCAGGGTATGGCTGGCCCTATTTAGCGTGGCTTTGTCTGAAGCTAGATCCCCAATACACTCCCGCATGAATGGTTCCAGCTCCTGCTGCCCCTGGTGGCGGAAGCCTTCTGCGCCGGCAATCGCTTCGTCGACCAGCTGCTCGGCTCCGGCCAGTACCGCCACTTCGCCGCCCTGAGCCACCGTATCCGCCAGCAGCTGGTGCACCCGCGGGTCCGTCAGCAGCGCCCGTGTGCAGCGAGCGCCGCCGGGTATGATCACCATCATCCTTGCCTCTTGCGCCGCCATCTCGCCCAGCAAGGTGTCGGCCGCAACCGCAATGCCCTGGGAGCCGGTCACGCAGTCCTTCAGTCCCACCAGCAGGGTCTGTACCCCCGCGTCGCGCAGGGAGGCGACACAAGGCAGCACGGCCATCTCGCGAAAGCCGTCGGCCACCAGCACCAGGACGCGCGCATTGGATGCTATCATGATTCGTTTCCTTCCTTCTTCTCTCCACGGCGCTGCCGCCTGGCATAAACACCGGCTCCCCCCGCCTTCCCGCGTCAGAGGTGGGCACAGCGCCTGACCCTAGTGTAGCCGCTTCACCCTGCCCCTGTCTGGCAAGGGCCTGCGCCTTCCTGCGTCTTTCTGCGGCAGGGCCGCAAGGTGGCTACGCGCACATAAACCCGCCAGGGCGGCGCCGGGCAGCCAGATAGCTGTTGGTTGTCGGGGGAATCAGGGATTGCTGTCGAGCTGTACCTGTCTGGCGATCAGGGTGACGTCGCCGCCGTGGCTGGGCACCGCCGTCTGCGGCCGGGCCTGGATGAGCGCTTCGCCGCCCGGCGGCAGCCCCTGGGTAGCGTCCACGACGAGCAGGGTAGCCGGGCCGCGCTCGCGCAGGTGCAGGGCGAGCCGCAGCCCGTCACACGCGGCGCCGATACAGTTGAACGAATGGTAGCCGTCCCGGGCGTCGTCTGCTTCGAGGATGTGCCCGCTCTCCGGAATCGTGATGCGGCTGAGGCCGGTCGTTTCCGGGATGTAGAGCGCCAGCCGGCCGGCGCCGCGCGGCGAGCGCAGCTCGAGGTGCAGCACGCGCTCGCCGGCAGCCTCGTCGCTGCGCAGCAGCCGCACTTCGGGTCCCGGCACGGGGGCCGGAGGCGCCGGCGCCGCCGGGTACTGGCGATCGGACCAGGGGAAGACGGCGGCCGGTTCGTCGCCAAAGGCGGCCGCTTCACGCAGCCCCTCAGGTACCGCCATACTGGCGCTGCCCGCAAGCGTCGTCTGTTCCACGAGCCAGTGCGCCGCTCCGCTCTCCCCATCGGCTACATAAATCAGGTTCAGCCGCTGTGGCCGCGCTTCAGAGTAGGGCGCCACCAGGAGCGCGGCGACTGCCGCCAGCAACATCACCAGGGCGGCGCCGGCTAACAGCGCGCGGCGCAGCCCTCGCTCCGTCTGCGGTACGGCCATCAGCGGCGCCAGGGCGCTGCTCGCCAGCCCGACGCCAAAAGCAGCCAGCGCCCCCAGCTCGACGCCGGCGCCGGCTTCCGCCCCCAGGGCGAAGGGTAGCCACAGGGAGCTGGCGCCGAACAAGGCCACCGCCGCGGCGACCTCCAGGGCGCCCGGCAGCAGGCGGAGCCGGGTGAAGGCGACCAGGGCGAGCGCGACCAGGGCCAGGCCGGTGGGGACGAGGAACATGGCGCTGAATCCCGGCACGAAGGCCGCCGTCAGGAGCGATAGCAGCGCCCACCACAGCCAGACCCCCAGACTCAGACCCCAGTAGCCGGCCCGGCGCGCCAGAGCTGTCGCCAGCAGGGCCACGACGAGCAAGGCGCCGGCCCAGACGGCGGCGCGCAGCGGCAATGGCTGCGCGTACCAGGGCTCGGCGGCGCCGTTGATCGCCGCGACGCCCAGCACCAGACCCATCCCCAGCACGGCGGCGCCTAGCACACCGGCCGGCAGCACGACCAGGCCCCACAGCAGCGCCCGCCCGCTCGTCTCCCGGCGGCGGAGCAGCGTGATCGCCAGGGCCGCCCACAGCAGCAGGCAGGCCGCCGCCAGCCCGATCGTCCACGGCTCCGGCCAGTGGACGATGGCCCCCGGCAGCAGATCCAGCGAGACGCGGTTGCCGGCCGGCAGCTGCGCCAGATCCAGCTCGCCGTAGGCGCGCACCGCCGCCAGCGCGTTGTCGCCCTGGTGCTGCACGCTGCCGGGATGGAGGTTGGCCAGGTTGTCCAGCGGCGTGTGGTAGTGGGCGTCTTCTTCGATGAAGCCGAAGTTGATCCCCGGCAGGCCAGCCGCGGCGAAGACGGTCAGGTCGGTGTTGTTCGGCAAAAATTCGTAGAGCGTGTCGTAGAGCGAGCTGACGACCGGCCGGGGCGCGTGGGCGAGGAAGGCAGTGAGAAGCAGGCTGTTATCGCCCGCCGTCTCGAAGAGAATGCTCGGCCCGCTCGTGCCGCGCGCCTCAAGGTTGACGACCACGCCCACGCTGTCCGCCCAGGGGTGGGCGGCGGTGAAGGCTTCGGCGCCGAGCAGCCCGGGCTCCTCGCCGTCGGTCAGCAGGAAGATGACCGGGTTGCGCGGCGTCGGCCCGGCGGACAGGATGCGCGCGATCTCCAGCACGGTCGCCACGCCGGCCATGTCGTCGGCGGCGCCCGGGCCGGCCGGCACCGAGTCGTAGTGCGCCGTCAGCAGCACCGCTGGCCTGTCGCGCTCGCCCGGCAGCCGCGCCAGCACATTCTCGACGGCGCCGCAGAGGGGCCAGATCCGGTTGCAGCTGAAGGCCGCCTGGGTCTCGACCACATAGCCCAGAGCGGTCAGCTCGGCGATGATCCGGTCGCGCACCGCGGCGTTGGCCTCGCTGCCGGTGGGGTGCGGCGCGCCGTCGCCCAGCAGGCGCTCCACCAGCGCCAGGGCCCGCGCCGCCGAGAACGCCTCCTCCGGTGCGGTGAGGGGCTGCGGCGCCGGTGGTCGCGCCGCCGCCAGCTGCAGAGCCAGGGCCAGCGCCATGACCAGCAGGCCGGCGAGGGGCGCGGCCCGATGCACGCACGGGGGCGCTTGCCTGGTTGGAGGGATGCTAACACTCATAGCCGGTCCGGAACGCGTTGGCTGGGATGGCTCTGGATAAGGCGGCTGGCAGCCGCCCGTCTATCTTACCGGAAGCGACGCGCCCAATCAAGCCATTTTTATGCTACAATATTCAGAAGCTTTTGCTGCTGGAGGGACCGGGTTATGAGCGCCGACGGCGGGATCCCACACGAGGCGGTACGTGAAGCCCTGCGCGCCTGGCACCAGCCCGCTCAGCCAGCGCCAGCCCGCTCAGCCAGCGGCTGGCCACCAACCAGCTGCTCCTCGACGCCATCGACAAGCTGGAACAGCAGGACGAGCCGCCGTCTCG
>CAZOGK010000051.1:0-20757 GCA_964579295.1 uncultured Ardenticatenaceae bacterium | reverse complement strand
AGCGGCTGGGCCAGGACGCGGACGCCACCTTTGAAACGAGCAAGATTTACGCCTGGGGCGCGGCCGACGAGAACGGCAACCGCGAGCTGGCGCTGATCTACGAGGTGATCGACCCGCTGGGCGGCGACCGGCAGTGGCTGCGGCTGGAGGAGATGCCGCGCTACGTGGCCGACGCCACGGTCGCCATCGAGGACAAGAGCTTCTGGACCAACAAGGGCTATGATCTGGAAGGGATCGCCCGCGCCTTTTACGAGTACGTCTGGCTGGGCGGCGCCATCCAGGGCGGCAGCAGCATCACACAGCAGCTGGTGAAGAACCATCTCATCGAAGAGGAGCGGCGCGTGGTCGGCGAGGAAGTGGGCTGGGACGATTACCGGCGCAAGGCAGAAGAGGTGCTGCTGGCGCAGCGGCTGTCGCAGAGCTACACCAAGGAACAGATCCTGGAGTGGTATCTGAACAGCAACTTCTACGGCAATCTGGCTTACGGCATCGAAGCGGCGGCGCAGGTCTACTTCCACAAGCCGGCGGCGCAGCTCACGCTGCCGGAAGCGGCGATGCTGGCGGCGATTCCCCAGTCGCCGGCGCTCAATCCCATCGACAACCCGGAGGAGGCCAAGCGGCGGCAGGAAGCGGTGCTGGACGCCATGTTCCGCGAGGGGCTGATTGACCGCGACACGCTGGTGGCGGCCAAGTATACGCCGGTGAGCGTGGCGCCGGGGGTCGAGGAGCGCTATGACATTATCGCCCCCCACTTTGCCCTGTATGTGCGCAAGCAGCTCGAGCAGCGCTTTGGCCCGGAGCAGGTCCTGCGCGGCGGGCTGCGCGTCTATACGTCGCTGGACCTGGAGCTGCAGCGGCAGGCGGAGTGCGTGGCCCGCACGCACGTGGCGCGGCTGGGCGGGGCGCTGGGCGATGTGCTGCCGGCAGACGAGCAGGCAACCTGCGCGGCGCTGGCCTTTTTGCCGCCGCTGCCGGCCGAGGCGCAAGGGATGGACCACCGCGTCAACAATGCGTCGGTCGTGGCGCTCGACCCGCGCACGGGCGAGATCCGGGCGATGGTGGGCAGCCTCGACTATTGGGACGCGACGATTGACGGCAGCTTCAACGTGGCCGTGGACGGGCTGCGCCAGCCGGGGTCGGCGTTCAAGCCGTTCACCTACCTCACGGCGCTGAGCCAGGGCTACACGGCGGCGACGATGGTGCTGGATGTGGAAACGGATTTTGGCACGCCCTATAACGGGGTGGCCTACGTGCCGCAAAACTACGACCGGCGCTTCCATGGGCCGATGCGCATGCGGCAGGCGCTGGGCAGCAGCTACAACGTGCCGGCCGTGGAAGTGACAAGCTGGGTCGGCGTGAATAACGTGCTGCGCACGGCGCACAGCCTGGGCATCACCAGCCTGGAGGGGAGCCCAGTAGACCAGTACGGGCTCAGCCTGACGCTGGGCGGCGGCGAGGTGCGGCTGCTGGATATGGTGTATGCGTTCAGCGTGCTGGACAATATGGGGGTGATGGTCGGCGAGCCGACGCCGCCGGAGGAGCAAGTGCTCGGCTACCGTACGCTGAACCCGGTCGCCATCCTGCGGGTGGAGAACCGGCATGGCGAGGTGCTGTATGAGTATAACCAGCCGGAGCAGGTGGAGATTGTGACGCCGCAGCTCTCGTTCATCATGAACGATATGCTCAGCGACCGGCAGGCGCGCTGCGCCGGCTTTGGCTGCCCGAACGCGCTGGAGCTGCCGGACAACCGGCCGGCAGCAGTGAAGACGGGCACGACCAACGACTTCCGCGATGCCTGGGCGGTGGGCTATACGCCGCAGCTGGTGACCGGCGTCTGGGTGGGCAACACCGACAACAGCCCGATGAACGAGGCGCCGGGGTCGCGCGGGGCGGCGCCCATCTGGCGGGCGCTGATGGCCTGGGCAATGCAGGATGAGGCGCTGCTGGGCTGGACGCAGCCGCCGGGCGTGGTGCAGCGCGCCGTCTGCGAGACGTCGGGCCTGCTGCCGACGCCGCTGTGCCCGACGGTGAGCGAATATTTTGTGGAAGGCACCGAGCCGGCGACGAGTGACACCATCTACCAGGAAGTGCGCATCAACCGGGAGACGGGGCGGCTGGCGACCGTTTACACGCCGCCAGAGCTGATCGACAGCCGCGTCTACCGCATTTATCCGGAGCGGGCTGCCGACTGGGTGCGCGAGCAGCAGATAGAGCAGCCGCCGACGGAGTTCGACACGATTCCGGATAGCATCGGCCGCAACCAGCCGGTGGCCATCCTGGACCCGGCGCCGTTCCAGTATGTGCGCGGGCAGGTAGCGGTGGTGGGCACGGCCGCGGGCGAGGGCTTCAGCGGCTACCGGCTGGCCTATTTCCCGGGGCTAAGCCCGGCGGCCATACAGCCGATCAGTGAGGCGGAGGGTGTGCCGCTGGAGAACGAGACGCTGGGCATCTGGGATGTCAGCCGGCTCAACGGCCTCTACACGCTCTTGCTGACGGTTTACCATGAAGGCGGCGGCTTTAGCGAGGCCAGCGTGCCGGTGACGGTCGATAACACGCCGCCGAGCGTGGCGGTCCGCTTCCCCATCGCCAACCAGTCGATCTTTACTGACGACGAGTGGGTAATCGTGCAGGCGCAGGCGCAGGACGACGTTTCGCTGGCCCGGGTGGAGTTCTATGTAGACGGCGCGGGGCAGCCATTTGCGACGAAGACCGTGCCGCCCTTCACCGAGCGGTGGCGCATTACCGGGGCAGGCTGCCGGCAGTTCCACGTGACAGCCGAGGACGCGGCCGGCAACCGCGCGCGCAGCGAGGCCGTGCGCATTTGCCTAGTGGAGCGAGAGGGATAAGATCGGGCTGTTAGCAAAATACCTGGCGGCGGGGCGCGCAAGAGAGAGCGAGGTACAACATGAACACATTGCCGAAACGCGAGAAACAAAAAGGCCGGCCCCTGGGCTTGGCGCCGCTGGCGCTGGGAGCAGCTGCGACAGCGGCAGGCTGGATCGTCTACAGCGGGACGATGATCGACCACAATCTACCCCTGCCGCTGGCGCTAGACGCGCAGCGTCACCTGTTCACCGGCCGCGGCGCCGGCCTGCTTAACTACTACGTGGACGATAGCGGCGAAGGGCGCCCGCTGGTGCTGGTGCACAGCATTAATGCCGGGTCGTCGAGCTATGAGATGCGCCCGCTCTTCGAGCAGTATCGCGGGCAGCGCCCGGTCTACGCGCTAGACCTGCCGGGCTTTGGCTTCTCGGAGCGGTCAGACCGCCACTATTCGCCGGCGATGTACGCTGCCGCCGTGCGCGACTTGCTGGAACAGATTGTGGAGATGCCGGCGGATGTCGTGGCCCTCTCCCTGGGCAGCGAGTTTGCGGCGCGCGCCGCGCTGGAAGCGCCTGGTCTGTTTCATAGCCTGGCGCTGCTCAGCCCGACCGGGCTGGGTAAGGCGAAGGAAGGGAGCGCCGACGGCGAAGCCGGGAACACGACGGCCTACCAGCTGATGGCGGCGCCGTTGTGGAGCCAGGCATTTTATGACCTGCTCGTCACCCGCCCCATCCTGCACTACTTCTTGCAGAAGAGCTTCCACGGGCCGGTGGACCAGGGGCTGGAGAATTATGCCTACCTGACGACGCACCAGCCGGGCGCGCGCTTTGCGCCGCTCTACTTCGTCAGCGGGCGTCTCTTCACGCCCCAGGTACGTAAGCAGGTCTACGCGAAAGTCGCCGTGCCGGCGCTGGTCATCTACGACGAGGACGCCTACACCAGCTTCACCGAGCTGCCGGACCTGCTACTGGACCACCCAAACTGGAACGCCGTACGCGTGACGCCGACACGCGGCCTGCCCCACTTTGAGCAGCCGGAGACGACGACGCGCGTCCTGGATAACTTCTGGGATAGCATCAGCGCTCCATGAGCGTCGTCGGCATCCTGCACCAGACCCTCGCCAACACCATCTGGATGTTTTACCTCTTCCTGGGCATCTGGGGGGTTGTCCGCGCCCTGCGCAAGCTACCGGTCAGCGGCAGCTACCTGGGCGCCGTCGCCGTCATCCAGATCGTGATGGTCGCGCAGGCCCTGATGGGCGGCGCGCTCTATCTGGGCGGCTTCCGGCCGGGCCGGGAGCTGGTCCACTATCTCTATGGCGCCTTTGGCATCGTCTTTCTGCCGGGCCTGTTTGCCTACCTGAAAGGGGACGACTCCAACACGGCCCAGTGGCTGTTTGGGCTGGCGTCGCTATTCATGTATGGGGTGATCCGGAGGATAATCGAGACGGCTGTCTGATTCAGCCGGCGGAGGAGTCGCCGGAAGCCGGCGCGGGAAAGGGGACGCCAGCCGCACTGGCGCGGGCGAGGAAGTGGCTGGCGCCGCGGATCTCGACCTCAACAATGTCGCCCAGTTCGCTGACGACGACCGTAAAGTTGGCGGCACTGTAAGTGCCGGCGCCGTCCGGCCAGCGCCGCAGCCGCAAAATCAGGGTATCGGTGTCGGCATAATAATCAAAGTCCACAGGCAGATCCTCCAGGTGTGACCATTATACCTGATGAGCGGGCGAGGTGGGAGTCAGCTTAGAGTCCGGTGACAAAAGGGGGAGCGGGCGCCAGGGCCGCCCGGTGGGGCCAGCCGGCGGCTCAGGCTGCAGGCTCGACGGCGGCCGGGGCGGCCGGGCTGCCGGCGGGGCCGCCATCCGGGCCGGCGGTCGCTTCGTGATCGGGCAGCAGGCTCTCGACGTTACGGATGGCGGGGACGAGGTAGCCGCTGAGGCCGATGAGTGTGGCGACGGCGCCGGCGAAGATGAAAATGAGGCTGATGCCGGCGCCGGGGCCGACGCCGACAAGCGGGCCAAAGAGGGATGTGAGGCGGCCCCCTTCCAACATCGCCGGGCCGAGCACACGGTCGGCGAGCGGGATGGCGGCGAGCTGGGCAGCGGGGTTTGTAAGCCAGGCGATGAGGCGCCGCACGGAGAAGACACGGCCCTGCACGTCTGGAGCGACTTTGGCCTGCCAGATGGCCTGGTTGGAGCCGTTGATAATAGCGCCGATGAGGGAGCCGAGGAAGAGGCCGGCGGCCCACACAGGCAGGCCGCGACCGAGGCCGACGACGACGAGTGACAGACCGGAGACGGCCCAGCCACCCAGAACGCCGTGTACGAGACGGCGCGGCCCGCCCCACATGCTCAGCAGGAGACCACCGGCCAGCCCGCCGGCAGCGCCAAAGGCCTGGGTGGCGCCAAAGATCAGCTCGTTCTGGTTGGTGCGCGCCAAGACGAGCGCCGCAAAGGTGGTGAAGGCCAGCGTCATGAAGAAGTTGCAGGCGAGAAAGATGAGCTGCAGGCCGAGCAGGCTAGGACGAGCAAAAATGTACTGGAAGCCATAGGCCGATTCGCGCAGCAGGCTGCCCTGCCCCGCGGCGCCCTCGGCCGTGCGCTGCGGGTTGGGGATAGCAACAATCAGGAGGGAGCCGATAGCGAACAGGAAGGAGATGATGTCGAGCAGCAGGATAGTCCGCAGACCGACGATACCCAACAGAGCGCCGGCCAGAAGCGGCGCGAAGATACCCGAGCCGGCTTCTGCCAGGGAGATCATGCCATTGGCGCGCGCGTACTGACTCTTGGGCAGCATGACGCTAATGGCGGCGGAATAGGCCGGCCATTGAAAGCTCTGGAAGGCGCCGCTAATCGCCGTGGTGATGTAGAGGTGCCAGATCTGCAGGCTCTCGGTGGAAATCAGGATAAAAATGACGATAGTCATCAAGCCAGAAGCCAGATCGCTGACCATCATCATCAACTTGCGATCGTAGCGGTCGACAATCGCGCCGACGACAGGGCTCAGCAGAATAAGGGGCAGCGTGAACGCCAGGCCGACCAGGGCCAGCTCCTGCACGCGCTCTGTCTGACCGAAGACCCAGATCGGCAGGGCGAATCCGGTCATGCTGGTGCCAAGCAGCGAGACAAGCTGGCCGACCCAGACCAGGGAAAAGGCGCGCATTCCTTGTAATTTGGGCATCTACTATTCCTCGGCCGTCCCCAGGAATTCATGGAGAGAAGCGGCCAGTTTGTCGATGGCATCCGCGCGCAGCATATAGACGCGCCGGCCCTCGTCCGCCATCGTCACCTGGACGAGCCGCGCCAGGCGCAAAGCGTCGAGGTGGTGAATCACCGTCGGCGCGCGCAGCCGGAGCAGCCGGGCAAGGGCCGATGGGTTGTGCGGCGCCTGTTGCAGGTAGCGAAGGATACGCAGGCGCGTGGGATCAGAGAGAGCCTTCAGAGCACGCAGCAGGTCGTCGGGGACGGGCTCGCCAGGGACGAGCGAGACGTGGGCGGGGCGAGCGCCGAACAGATAAAGTACGTGATCGGGGGTCACGAAGCTGGGAACGACCAGGGGTGTGCTCCAGAAGGAAGGGGCAATGGTCAGGCGTGCCGGCAGGGGCAAATCGAAATGTACGCCATCGGAAAGCTGTTCCAGCAGCGCCGGCAAGGGCAGCTCCTCGGCAAGCGCTTGCGCCCGCTCAACCGCGCGCTCCAGCCAGGGGTGGATGCGTTTCTCTTCCTCGGCATAAAAAGCAGCGAAGTAGGCGCGCAACGCAGCCAGGAGCAGATCGCCCGATTCGGCCGGACGGGCCCAACTCTCCAGAAAAGGGGCCAGCTTGCGGCGGGCTTGAGCCGGTTTCAGAGCGAACAACTGCGCCGCCTGGTCGAGGTCTGCTTTATCCCAGCGGCCGCGGCTGCCAATAAACTGGAATACCCCGACCTTATCAACTTCGTCAATAGAGAAAAGCGTCTCCAGGCGAGCGGCTGCAGGCAAGTCAGCCAGCGCAGAGAGGACGGTCGCCGCATCGCGCGGGGCCGGAAGAGTGTGTATCCAGGACACCGGCAGGAAAAAGGGAACCAGCCTGGCCAGAAAGTTCCGTTCGGCTTCGGGAATGCGAGCGCGAATGCCGGCTGCCCAGGCGCCGCGCAGGCCGTAGCGAGCGGGCTCGTGCAGAACGAACAGGCTGACAAAGAGATCGTAACCGGTGGCGGCGTGAAAATCTACCGTCGTCATCATTATCGCGTTAGGTGAATATCTAATTTAGATATTAATCTAATTCGCGAACGGCGTCAAGGGTGATGGACCATAAGAACACTGCCCCATTCAAGTTCGACTTGACACGCGGCGTTTTGAGCGTGACACTGGTCGCGCCGGCCGCCTCTCGGGTATTGATCGGGACAGCGGAGACTCTGACCCATGCTATCGTCAACCATGCAGTACAAGCTACTCGATGCGAACGGCGAACCTTACCTGAGCGACACGCCGGGGACGCTGGGCGGCAACAGCCGGGCCCGAATCTACGGGCGGCTCGACTGCCCGGCGGCGCTGCGGGCGCTGCGCCAGGGCGGCTACGCCCGCTACCGCGTCTTCTTCCAGGACGAGGCGACGGCGATTGCCGCCGGCTACCGGCCATGCGGCGCCTGCATGCGCGAGCAGTATAGGCGGTGGAAAAGCCGAGGAGAAGGATGAGACGATGACCAGAGAGCAGCTATTACGGAAGATTGAAAAGGCGTGGGCGGCGCTACAGGCCTCCTACGCCGGCCTGGGGGAGACGGAGATGACGCGGCCGGGGGTGACAGGCGATTGGTCGGTGAAGGATATTCTGGCGCATGTGACGACCTGGGAGGAAGAGGCGCTCAGGGGCCTGCCGGTCATCGAGCGCGGTGAGCGGCCGCAGCGCTATTCGGTGCTCTACGGCGGCATCGACGCCTTTAACGAGCAGATGACGGAGGAAAAGCGGCCGCTCTCGCTGCAGCAGGTGATGGCTGACCTGGCGGCGACGCATGAGCGGCTGCTGGAGCTGGTGCGCCGCGCGCCGGAAGAGCTGATTGCGAGCGACACACGCTACCGGCGCCGCCTGCGGCTGGATACTTACGGCCATTACCCCATCCACGAGGAAGCCATCCGCCAGTGGCGGGCGCTGTCCGGTCTGTAGGTGCAGGGGCCCGCTCAGGAGAGGCGGCCCCAATAGAGGTTGGTGACGTAGGGAAAGCGAATGCGGCCGTCCTGCTGCTGAGCGGCAAAGAGGCGGCGCAGCGCCGCCAGAAAGGTGGCGTGGTCGGGATGATCTGGCAGCGGGGTGTAGGAGGAGCTGAGCACCCGCCCGCGGAAAGCGTCCCAATCGTACCAGTGCGGGTTAGGCAGCGATACTGTAGCATAGGCGCCCGGCCCATAGAAGGCGTCGAGCGCGCTGCCGGCGGCAGCGGGGGTTGCCGCGCTCTGACCGCGCTCGGGGTCAAAGCGGCAGACAAGGGCCTCGTAGGAGGCAGTGAAGGGATCGTCCGACTCGCGCCAGGAGTTGTAGACGAGCACGACGAAGCCGCCGGGACGGAGAATGCGGGCGAACTCGCGGCGGGCAGCGGCAGCGTCAAACCAGTGGAAGGCCTGGGCAGCCGTAACGTGATCGACAGCGGCGGCGGGCAGGGTCGTGTTCTCGGCGTCGCCGGCGACACTATGAAAGCGATCGTAGCCGGAATGCGCCGCCTCGGCAGCGGCGCGCATCTCAGGGTTCGGTTCGACGGCGTAGACGGTGCAGCCGTAGTCGAGCACCAAGCGGCTGAAGATACCGGTGCCGGAGCCGACGTCGGCGACTGACTGGTGCGGCGAGAGGCCAATCTCGGCTGCGAGGACGGCCAGTAGCGCCGGAGGATAGCCGGGACGATAGCGGGCATAGTTTTCGGCGCGGCTGGCGAAGCGGCGATGGGGATGCAACTCGTCTCCGTTCATGTCACGCTGGCAGGAGGCCGAGGCCGAGGCTCAGCTGGTAGAGAGCGAAGCCAAAGAGAGCGACGGCGGAGACGAGGGTCAGGGTGCGGCTGACGCGAGGACCGAGCTGGCGCGCGCCGCCGGAGAAGAGGACGAAGAGGGCGAGGCCGCCAACCAGGGTGCCGTAGAAGCCGAGGAGAAAGGCCGCGCCGTGAAGCGGCGACTGGCGCCAGGCGGCGACGAGGATGGGGCCGGTGACAGTGGCCCAGTAGATATAGGGGTTCGGGTTGAGGAGATTCATGATGGCGGCTTCGACGATGCTCTGCCGGGCCGCCGCGGCTGACGGCGCGCTGACGAGTCCGGCCCGGCGGAAGCTCTGCACGGCGCGCCAGGCCAGGAAGAGGAGGAAGAGCGCGCCGGCAATCTGCAGTGCGCGAAGGAAGGCGGGCGGGAGCCGGGTCAGGAGCAGGACGACGAGGAGGATGATGGGACCGTCGGAGATGAGCGGCGCCAGGGCAGCGGGCAGAGTGCGGCGCCAGCCATTCTTCATGGTCTGCGCCAGCAGATAGGCCTGAAAGGGACCGGGCTGGGCAGCGGCGGGCAGGCCGAGCACGAAGCCCTGGAAAAGGAAAGAGAGCACGACAATATCCTCCGGGCGCTTATCTTAGCGCGCCAGCGCGGGCTGTCGAGCGGGAGAGAGGACGGCGTCGTAGGCGCGACTGGTTGGGGATATGTGGGAGCCTGGTCGGCCGCCAACGCCAGCTTACCGGCCGGGCTGGTTCCGTCACCCAATTCAGCCCCGGCAGCGCCCTCCACCACAGTGCAGGAGAGCGGGGAAGGCGGACGGCGTCTATGCCAGCGAACACGTCGCCTGCCGGTACGACGAAGCCATTGAGCCCGTGGTCACAATGGCTACCTCCTTCGTGCCCACGCTTGTTGCCCCGCCGGCGTGCTGGAACGGAGGAGGCGGTGAGAGAATGTCATGGAGGTGACGGTCGGCCAGTTAGCGCTCGAAAGGCAAGAATCACCAACCAGTCGCTAGAAGTAGACCTCGCGGCTGTAGCGCGCCGGGTTGACTGAGGATGGCGCTAACCCTGGCTAATGGGTCAGGGCAACTTCCTGCAAGCTGCCCAAGAGCTGCTCGGCCATCGACCACAGATCGGGACCCAGCCGGGGTTGCGTGGGTTGGGCAAGGGGATCGTCGGGAAGGACGATGGCTTCAATCTCACAGCCGGCAACGTCTCGATGCCACTGTGAGCTTCTGAGAGGCGGCTCCTCTCGCGCTCTGGCCCAGACCGCCAGGGCGAGCTGTGGCTGGCCAATGCGGGCGAAGTAGAGAGCCACGCCGGGTAGTGTTACGACGAGAAACATGTAGTCTTTCAGTCGTATGGCGAAGTCAAGCGCTTCGGCGAATCGTCGATTGGCCCCGGGCAAGTCATTTTGCAGGCAAGCGAGATAAGCCAGGCCACTCAGCGCCAGACCCACGTATTGATCGCCAACCTGAGAGTAGAGCTGGAGGCTCTCTTCCAGCCACTGCTGGGCGTCGCCATAGGCCTCCTCGACCAGCGCCAGACAGGCCAGCGCCCAACAAACGGTGCCTTCGACGCCATAGCTGTTTGTTTCCCTTACCCGCGACAAGGAAGAGGCCAATTCTCTACGGGCTTGCTCGTAGTCGCCGGAAAAGAGAAGTGGCCAGGCGTAGAGCAGCCGGACAAAGCCTTCGGAATCGCGGCGGCTGTCCTCTAGACAGAGGGTCAGGCCCTTGCCGGCCCACGAGTGCGCTTCTTCAAATTTGCCTTGCCAAGACAGGTTATAGGATAACTCGGCACAAAAGCCCGCGAGCGAGGATCGATCGCGCAATTCCACGCAAAGCGCAATGGCCTGGCGCCGCAACTGCTCGGCTTCGCGCAGATTACCCAGATGCTGCTGCACCCAGGCAAGGGACGTCACCTCATGCATTTCTGCGCGCCTGTCGCCCTGCGCCTTATGCATGGTAAGCGCTATCTGGCTCCGGGAAAGGGCGGAAGCGTAATCTCCGGTTGCGAAGTCCAGATGACCCAGGTCCGAGAGCGTATGGGCAGTGCCCCAGTCAAGTTCCAGCTCCCGGAATAACGCCAGGCTCCTGTTGAGATGCTGGCGCGCCTTGTGCCTATCTATGCTATAGAGTTTATTGCCTATTTCCCGATGCACGACGGCCTCTTGGAGACGCATGTCTTGCTGAGCCAGCGGTTCGCTTTGCAGCAGCGCCAGCGCCTCTTGCAGGCAGCGTAACCCGACTTCACGAAAGGGGCTGAAACGGCCCTGCCAGTATAGCGCCTTGGTGCAGAGATGCAGGGCTGGCGCAGTCACGCTGCTTGCAGAGCGTTGCGCTTCGTTAATAGCGCGGACCAGAGCCTGGCACAGCAGATCCGCGTCTTTGAACCGACCGCGCCAACCATGATATGAACTCCAGGAGTCAATAGCGCCATGCAAGCGACCCCACTCCCTACGCTTGAGAGCCCAATTCCACGCTAGCTGGGCGTTGTCGGCTTCACGCGTGATCTCCTCAAGCGCTTGCAGCTGCCGGCTCGAGGTCCAGGATGTGGTGTGCCGCTGCAGAAGGGCACAATAATAATGACTGTGGCGTTCGCTTACTGAGAGTTCTCTCCCGGGTGAACTGGCGAGTCTCTCAGCCGCAAACTGCCGCAGCAATTCGTGGACTTCAAAGCGACCGGCCGGTGTGCGAGCCAGGAGTGATTTCGCGACCAGGGCCCGTAAATCGCGCACTTCTGCTTGCGCGACTGCTCGGGCCGCATCTTGCGTGAAGCCGCCCCGGAAGACTGATAGGTGTAAGACAACCTCTTGTTCTTTCTTGCTCAACAGGCGCCATGAGCGATCAAAGGTGGCGCGCAGGCTGCGCTGCCTGCGAGGCAGGTCGGGCATATCTGCAGAAAGGAAGTCAAGGTCCCGCCGAATTTCACGGGCGATCTCGTGAGGCGTAAGGGTATCCAGCCAGGAGGAAGCCAGGACGATACCTAAAGGCATGCCATCGACCAGTTGGCAGATGTCCACGATTGCGGACAGGTTGTCTGTTGTGACGGCAAAGTCCGGCTTGCGGCGCCGCCCGCATTGGCGAAAGAGCTGCAGCGCACCATAGGGGGAGAAGTCGGCAAGGATGCTGTCCTCCGTGACGCCTTCTTCTACATCTGGGTAGGCCAAGCCGTCTAGCGGGAAGAGGTGTTCGGCCTGCCGGTTGAGTCTGCTACGCGAGGTGACAAGTAGGACAATAGCTGGCGCGGCATGCAATATCTCGTCCAGTAAGGTGGCGCCACTCAATAAATGCTCAATATTGTCGAGGACGAGGAGCATTGTTTTGTGGCGCAGGAAACGCAGCAGCTGCTCTTTGGGATCACTACGGCCGGCAAAATGCAGGCCGAGAACCTCGGCGATGGCGGGCACCAGTAGGTCAGGAGATTCCAAGCGGGCGAGCGAGACGAAGAAGACTCCATGAGGAAAGGTGGGTTGCTCCTCACCGGAATCAAGCTGCTCAGCCGCTGCAGCCACGGCCAGGCGTGTTTTTCCAATGCCTCCGGGGCCCACAATCGTGATGAGACGGACAGCGGGATCGGCGATGAGGCGCCGCAGTGCCCTCAATTCTGTGTCGCGGCCCACGAAAGGTGTGGTTTGAGCCGGTAAATTGGGCGCGGGTGGTGGGGCAACTGGCGCACTGAGATCTTGGTGGGGAGTCGAAGCATACAGGGTTGGCTGGTCGAGCTGATTATTGGCAATTGAATCGTACAGCGTCCGGGTTGCGGCGGAAGGTTCCACACCCAATTCGTCCCGCAGGAGCTGACGGCAGGTTTCAAACTGGCGCAGCGCCGCGCTGCGCTGGCCAGTTTGAGCCAGTAGGCTGATGAGCTGGCGGTGGGTTTCTTCACTCCAGGGCTCGATGAGCAGCAGCTGTTGCAGATGGCCGATGGCGGTCACGAAATCCTGGGACGCTACATCGTGACCGTAAAGCCTTTTCAGCGCCTGCACCGCCAATTCGCGGAGCCGGGCGCGCTGGGACAAGCTCCACTCCTCGAAAGCCGGCGCGCCCTTCAGATCATATCCCGCCAGGAAATCCCCTTGATAGAGTGACACTGCGGCACTTAGTTGCTCGGGGGACGCCGTCTGTGCAGTTCCTTCTTCAAAGATCGCGACGTCCAACCAAAGGGGTGCTTGTAGATTGATGGAGACTTCATGGCGGCTGATGACGAGATACGGGCCAACCAGGGTACGCAGATTGCTGAGCACTTTGCGCACATTGGCGCGGGCGTTCGTCTCGGGAAGATCCTGCCAGAAGAACCCAGCCAGGGCGGAGCGGGAATGCGCGCGGCGGGTGACCGCGAGCAAGCACAGCAGCGCCTGTGCTTTACTGGAGTGGAATCCGGACAAGGGCTGGACACCGAGGATGGTGCTCAGACCTCCCAGACAGCGGATCTGCAGTGTTTCAACCGGACTCATCCGGAACGTCCCCGGAACGATCTCGACACGTTCATACATTAAGCTAGGCCAATCACACGCTACCGGTAGCAGCTAACAGTATAGCACACCGGGGCAGACGCCGTGGCGAAATACGTGGTCAGCAGGAGGCTAATGCAATGTCGAGAAAAGTTTTGTATGTGATGGTCATTACCGTCCTTATCAGCGTGGTCGCTGCCAGCATTTTGGCCGGCCAGACCCAGGCTGAAGGATCAGTGGAGGTCGTGAAGTCATTCGACAGCGCCAAGAATGAGCTGCCTGAGGGAATCGCCATCGACAAGGTGGGCAACATCTACGTCAGCCTTGGTCCGCCAATCTTTGTCGGTGGTGGGTACGGAGCAATCTACAAGATTGGCAACGATGGTAGCGAAGAATTCCTGGTCGAGTACCCCAACGGTCCGGCGCCCGCCGGATTAGCAGTGGATCCAAGCGGCACCCTGTATTTTGCACTGCCCGCTAATGAAGATGAAACGCGAGGCGTCTATCGTCTGGCCAGAGGCGGGGAACCAGAGCGACTGCAGGGAACTGAGAATATCCTTATGCCCAACGGAATTGCGCTGGATAAGCAAGGTAGCCTGTATGTGAGTGATTCCATCTCGGGCGCGATCTGGCGCGTTTCTGCAAGGGGCGGAAGGGAGGCGGAGGTCTGGATCCAGCACCCACTGCTGGCCGGCTGCGACGATCCTAACAACGGATTTGGGGCCAACGGCGTTGCCTTCTGGCGAAACGAGCTATACGTGGCCAACACGGCGAAGGGTCTGCTCGTCAGCGTGCCGCGCATGCCTAATGCTTTGGCGGGCACGCCGCGTGTAGTGGCCGGGGTGGACGACTGCGATCCCGCGTTCGACGACCTCGACGCCATGGACGGCATCGCGCTCGACGTGCGAGGCAACGTCTATGCCCTTCTGGTGCTGCAAAACAAATTTGTGCGTATTAACCCTGCCGACGGGTCGCACACCCTGCTGCTGGATCAGTCCGACGGTTTGCACAACGGCGCCAGCGTCGCCTTTGGCACGGGCAAGGGTGACCGCAAGAGTGTCTTTATCACGAACTACGCCGTCTTACCTATTGGCGACCCGCCTGCCGGTAGCCTTGGACCCGCGGTGTTGAAGGTCGACGTGGGCGTGCCAGGATTGCCTATTCCCTGATTGTGGAGTAGCCGGGCGGCCATGCCAGACGCATTGAAGACAACCACCGCTTTGTAAAGCCCATAAAACAGCCTGGCCGGAACGCGCCATCCGGCCGGGCTGTTTTCTTTTCGACCCCATCTGAAGAGAGGGGCTATGGGCAGGTCACGTCCTGCTCAGCTTTTGCGGAACCGGCGTGTCGTGTCGCCCGACCTCGTTCGCTCAATCCCTCAACTCCGCTCGTTACCGGGATAACGGCTCGACGGTCTGCCGACAGGTCGCAAATTCGCTGACCGGCGCGTCGAATCATTCGTCCAGCCGCGGCCGGTACTGCCAAACAGCCAAGTGATTCGCACGGCGGCAAACGGCCAGCCCCGCAATGCCCAGGTCATAACAGTCATCGCGCCGTATGCACTGCAGCTCGGCCCGTTGCTGGCTCTCCCGGCGGCAAGCGGCCAGCTCCCCGATGCCCACGTCATAACAGTCGTCCAGCCGTATGCGCCGCAGCTCGGCCAGCTGCTGGCTCGCCTGGCGGCAAGCGGCGAGCTCGCGCGGGGGTACGCCAAAGCAGTCGTCGACAGCCGAGCGGTCCCACTGTGTCTCACGCATGCTTGCCGCTGTTGCTCGCGCCTCCGCTTGACGTGCTGACAGGAAGACGCTCAGCAAGACGGCCAATACAACGAAAAGGAAGTTTACTTTCCGGCTCATCATATCCTCCAGTAGGAAACTCAAGCTGACTCATCAGCCTCAGCTGTCACCGGGTCGATAACGGCCATCGCGAAACGATCTAGGCGTAGGGAAGTGGTGGCGCCACTGGGTACGATCTCTTGGGACACTTCGACAATCGCGTCGGCCGGGATGCCGGCTCGTCGCGCTGCCGCGCGAATCGCTTCCGCACTCGTCGCTTCATACAGGCAGAAAGTCTTCTTCTTGTCGAGGCTCAGGAACGAGATGAGCCAGCGCACGCTTTCCTCGTCGTTGATCTCGTTGATCACGGCCGCCGCTTCCGGCGTTACTTCCAGCTGTTCGGCAAAATTGCGCTCAATCATGAATATCGGCATTGCTATTCTCCTTTGTGCTAAATGGCATCAGGCTACTTTTTCTTGTTACCGTCCTTCTTGAGTACGGCTATGAGGCCTATTGAAGCAGAACGGCCCCCAGGCGGGGTGTCGGCCGGTGACACAGCGGGTGACACAATCTGTGTTATACTGGCAGCACACTACACCCTTGCGTCTCGAGGAAAGAACAGATTGGAGCACTTCGTTTCGCTGGGCGGTTGGATCCGGCGCCGGCGCAGATTGCTGGACATGACCCAGGCGGAGCTTGCGGCTAAGGTCAGCTGCTCGCTCAGCATGCTGCGCAAGATCGAGCGGGACGAAAGACGGCCATCCGAACAGCTGGCCGGAATTCTGGCGGATCACCTGGCCATAGAAGCCTTTCAACGACCGTTTTTCCTGCAGCTGGCCCGTGGTTACTACACGACTGGCCTGGACGATCCTACGAAGGCACCCGTCACACCAGTTCTGCCCCACCCGGAGACAGGCGAGCTACGCGCGGAGAAGGTGCCCTTTGTAGCCCGCGAGGGCGAGGTGCGGGACCTTCAGGACCATCTTGACAAGGCTGTGGCTGGCCAGGGTCGGATGGTTTTCGTCTCCGGGGAAGCAGGCCGGGGTAAGACCAGTTTGCTCTACGAGTTTGCCCACCGGGCGATGGCCGCCAAGCCTGACCTTGTCGTCGCCGGGGGCCGCAGCGACGTCTACACAGGCATCGGTGATCCACTCTTACCCTTTCGCGACATCTTCCGGATGCTGGGGGGCGACGTAGAGAGCGCGGGCATGAGCGGCATTGTCACGCATGAGGTTGCCGAACGCATCGCTCGCGCCCTGCGGGAAACCGCGGAGGTATTGCTGGTTCATGGCCCAGACCTGATTGGCACCCTTGTATCCGGTTCAGTCCTGGAAGCCAGCCTGGCGCGTGGACTGTCACAAGGCCAGAGCAGTATGGAGTTACTGGTCCGGTTACAAGAGCACCGGGCCAGGATGCGGGCGGCAAGGCACGAATTGCAGCAAGACCGGCTCTTTGACGAGGTCTCCACCACCTTAAATCATCTGTCGCGCCGCTACCCGCTATTGCTCATGCTCGACGACCTGCATTGGGCGGACATGTCTTCGGCCGGCCTGCTTGGCCATCTGACCATGCGCCTGCAGCAGGCCCGGATCTTGATTGTCGGCAGCTTCAGGCCGGAAGATCTGGCTCATGCGGGGTCGCAGGGCCATGGCGGTAGAAAGACGGCAAACCCACTGCAAGAGGTTCTCGCCGAAAGCCAGCGCCAGTTCGGCCGCAACCTCGTTGACCTCGATCGTCCTGAGCACGATGAGGAACTCGACTTCATCAACGCGCTCTTGGATCAAGAACCTAACCAGTTCGCTCACGAGTTCAGGCAGCAGCTTGCCCGTATCACCGCGGGAAACGCACTGTTTGCCATAGAGCTGTTGCAGGACATGAAAGATCGCGGCGACATTATGGTGGACGACCAGGGGCGGTGGGTTGAAAACAACCCCTTGAACTGGGAGTATGTCCCCGCGCGGGTTGAAGGGGTCATTGAGAAACGCATCGGCCGCCT
Organism: uncultured Ardenticatenaceae bacterium; assembly: GCA_964579295.1. Lineage (GTDB taxonomy): Bacteria > Chloroflexota > Anaerolineae > Promineifilales > Promineifilaceae > JAAYYY01. The sequence goes on along the minus strand of CAZOGK010000051.1, from coordinate 3,772 downwards.
GCCGGCCGAGCTGCGCGACCTCTTGACGATAGGATGCGTCCAGGGGGAGACCTTCTTTGCAGAGGTTATTGCCCAGATCACGCGGATTGACGCTCGCGCGCTGACACGACGATTAAGCGCGGCGCTGGACCGGCGGCACCGGCTGATTCGCGAGCAAGGCGTCAAGCGTATCGGCGATGAGCGGATGTCCGAGTACCGGTTCCGCCACCATCTATTCCAGAAGTATCTGTACGGTCGGCTGGCGGCGGCGGAGCGGATGTACCTGCACGAAGATGTGGGGCTGGCGCTGGAGGCGCTTTATGCAGACAGCCCGGACGCAAGCGATTTGCCCGCCGCCCAGTTGGCCCGCCACTTTCAAGAGGCCGGCTTGGGCGGGAAGGCCAGCAAGTATAGACTCCTGGCTGGCCAGAGTGCGGCCCACCTGCTCGCCTTTGACGAGGCAGTCGCACAGTTCGAAGGCGGTCTATTACTGCTGGAGAATGTGCATCGCAACCGCGAGATTAACCGGCTTGAGTTTGAGTTAACGCTCGCATTGGGGCGTGCGTATTGGCATGGCGGGCGCGTAGCGGAGTCTATGCCGACTCTGGAGCGCTCAATCGAGCTGGCCCGGACCCTCGACGTACCAGATGCATTGGCCCGGGCCGCCCTGGCCTACGAAGAACCGCGATCGCATCTGATCCTCGACGTCGAGCGATCACAGCGCCATATGCGCGACGCATTGGCCACGCTCGGCGAAGAAGAAAGCCCATTGCGCGTGCGACTCCTGGTCAACCTGTCCCGTGATCTGCTGGTGGCAGGCGCACAAGAGGAATTGCGGACGACATTAGCCAAGGCGCTGACGCTGGCCCGGCAGATCGACGACCCGGTCGCTCTTTGCGACGCTTTGCGCATCAGCGCGGAAATCGATCGCCGGCCGGAGACGACGGCCGCGCGCCTGGAGGCGATCGAGGAAATGATCGCCGTTGCCAGGTCCACAGGCGATGGCGAGAAGCTGTCTGACGCCCTTGACCTCTACGTATATGACCAGCTGGAATTAGGTCATATCGACATTGTAGACGAGGCGATTGGGATGCAGAAGAGCGTCGCCGCAGAGATGAAGCACGCCTTTCAGCTACACATTGCCGCAGTTTTTGAGACCATGAGGGCTATCATGCGCGGTGAATTCGAGAAGGCCGAGCGGTTGGCACTCACAGCCTTCGACATCAGCCGCCAGCTTGGCATCGCCGATCTCGATGGCATCGTCGGGATTCACATGTTCAGCATCCGCTGGCAACAGGGGCGCCTGAACGAAGTGGCGCCCATCGTCAAGCTCTATGCCGCGAGCAATACGTCTCCGGCGGCCTGGCGACCCGGACTGGCCCTGATTTGCGCGGCGCTCGATCTACAAGAGGAGTGCCGGGCTGTTTTTGACGAGTTGGTTACCGATACACTGGCTTTTGCCCCACAGGACTCGCTCCGGGTGGCGTCGCTGGCGTACCTGACTGAAGCGTGCGCCTACCTTGGAGATGCCGCCCGGGCACAGATCCTGTACGAGCTGCTGCTGCCCTATGATGGCCGCGCCGTGGTCGTCGGCGGCGCAACTGCCTGTTACGGGGCTGCCGCCCGCTATCTGGGAATGCTGGCGACGATCCAACAAAGATGGGACGCGGCCGAACGGCACTTCCAGGGAGCCATCGAACTGGATGCGCGAATGGGCGCGCGACCCTGGCTGGCCCACAGCCAGTACGAATACGCCTCGATGCTGCTGGCGCGAGGAAAGGCAGAAGACCGGCTGCAGGCTTTGCAGCTTCTGGCCGAAGCTCAAGCGGCGGCAGAGGAGATGGGTATGGTTTATCTGAGAGAAAGAGTGTCCGTCCGGCAGGAGGAGAGTTACGATGCCGATTTTCATGATTGAACGCAATTTCGCGGAGGAGCTACGTCTGACGCCAGAGGGGGCCGCTGCCCTTAACGAAATCAACGACGAGGAGAGCGTCCGCTGGCTGATATCGTTCTTGAGCGTGGATAGAAAGAAAACATTCTGTCTGTATGAGGCATCAAGCGCGGATGCCATCCGGGAAGCAGCGCGACGGGCGGGCATTCCCGCCGACACGATTGTCGAGGTGAGCGAAGAGATCGTCCCATCCGGGCACACCGATCCGCTGCGGCTTGAGCGCTTTCTGGAACGGTAGCTGTCCAGCTGCGTGGCAGGGAAGCCGCGTAGCGTACCTAACGGTCGGCCGGCAACCTGGTCTTCCCAGACAGGCACCGTGCCGGGTTTTGGCGCGCCGTGATGGTTTTGGGCCCGCTGTGACCAAATGATCTCCGATTCGTCCGGCCGCTAACTGACCGGAGTATCGATGAAGACGCCATTCAGGCCCATTTCAACAGGTGCGCTGGCGCCACTGCTGGGAAATCCGGCGACCGTCATCGTCGACGTTCGGCCGATGGCTGCGTATAACGGGTGGCGCCTGCGGGCAGAGATGCGCGGCGGGCACATTCGCGGCGCCGTCGCCTGCCCGTTGAGCTGGGCCACGGCGATGCCAAGCGGCGAGTTTGAGGCGCTGCTGCAGGCAAAGGGTATTATGCGGGCCAAGACGGTGATCCTCTACGGCGACACGGCCGGCGAGGCCGCGGCCGCGGCCAGGAAGCTCAGTGAGCTGGGCTACGAAGCGCTGCTTACCTACGACGCCGGCTTCGCCGCCTGGGCAGCCGAAGCGGAGCTGCCGCTGGCGCGGCTACCGCGATACGAGAAGTTAGTCCATGCAGCATGGGTGCGGAAGCTAGCTAGCAACGAGCAACCAGAGGGCTCCCCCGGCAACGGCTGGGCGCTGTTTCACGCCAACGCCGGCCTGCCCGCGGAATATGCAGCGGGACACATCCCCGGCGCCCACTATCTGGACACGAATACGCTGGAGACGGACGTTTCCTGGAACCGCCGCTCGCCGGAGGAGTTGGAGGCGGCTTTGCGGGCGCATGGCATCACGCACGATAAGACAGTGGTGCTCTATGGTCATGATGGCGGCGGGGCGGCGGCGCAGGGATCGGCGGGCGGGCCAACGGGACAACTCGCCGCCGCGCGCGCCGCGGCTATCCTGCTATACGCCGGGGTCAAGGATGTGCGGCTGGTCGACGGCGGGTTGGATGCCTGGCTGGCGGCCGGCTACCCGCTGGAAAGGGAGGTGCGGCAGCCGGCGCCTGTGGCGTCTTTCGGCGCTGCTATTCCTGGCCGGCCGGACATTTTCGTCGACAGCGAGGAAGCCAAAGCGGTGCTGGCCGGTGAGGGTAGCCTGCTGGTCGACGTGCGCAGCCGGGAGGAGTTCAGCGGCGCCAGCAGCGGCTATACCTATATCGGCCGAGCAGGGCGGATCGCCGGCGCTATCTGGGGAAACCTGGGCGGCGCCGCCCACGACAGGCGCCCTTACCGAAACGCAGACAACACGATGCGCGCGCATGAGGAGATCGAAGCGAACTGGCGTGCGGCGGGCATTACCGGCGAGAAGCGCGTTGCCTTCTATTGTGGGACCGGCTGGCGGGCCAGCGAAGCCTATGTCTGTGCGTACCTGCTCGGCTGGGAGCGAGCGGCTGTCTATGACGGCGGCTGGCTGGAGTGGAGCCGGGATGGGGCTAATCCTGTGCAGCGGGGTTAGCCTGCCGGGGCGCGGGCGGTAAGGCGGCAGAGATGCGATTAGCCAGCGAGACGGCGCGCGAACGGTAGCGGCTGTGGCGCGCTGCATGTTATTGACAGCGGCTTGACGATAGGGCTACACTGGACAGATGCTGGAGGAAGGACTAT
>CAZOGK010000050.1:16803-21049 GCA_964579295.1 uncultured Ardenticatenaceae bacterium | reverse complement strand
CTAGGGTCTGTATGCAAAGACGATAGAGGTGGCTACAATCCGCCACCATGCATCGAGGCGACTTAACGAACGAACAATGGCAACGGTTGGAACCACTACTGCCCCCGTTGAAACCCCAGACGGGACGGCCGAACAACGATCATCGGCTGGTCGTAAATGGCATACTCTGGGTGCTGCGGACGGGCGCGCCGTGGCGCGATCTACCAGAGCGCTATGGCAGCTGGTCAACGGTCTACAGCCGCTTTCAACGGTGGCGCCAAGCAGGCATCTGGCAGCGTGTGCTGAACGAACTGCAAGCGCTAGGCGACCAGCAAGGCGAACTGGATTGGGAGGTGCACTTTGTCGATGGGACAATCGTGCGCGCCCACCAACATGCCGCTGGGGCAAAAAAGTGACGCAGCGACCGAAGCCCTCGGACGCAGCCAGGGAGGACTGAGCACCAAGCTCCATGTCCGCGCCGAAGGGGGTGGCAGGCTCATCACCTTTATCTTAACTCCTGGCCAGCGTCATGAGTTGGTGGCTGTCGAGCCACTGCTGGAGCAAGGCGCGGTGAAACGAAAGAGCGTGGGTCGTCCGCGTCTGCGTCCGAAGCGGGTTGCCGGTGATAAAGGCTATAGCAGTCCTCCCTTGCGTCGTTATCTCCGCCGACGCGGCATCCGGTACACTATTCCTCGGCGCCAGGACCAGCCCCGTTCCGGACCATTTGACAAAGAACTCTACCGCTTGCGCAACCGTGTCGAACGGCTCATTGGCCGTCTCAAGCAGTATCGACGCATCGCTACCCGCTACGAAAAGCGCGCCGCCAACTACGCTGCGATAGTCACGATTGCCGCTATTCTGCATTGGTTATAGTTTGCCTACAGACCCTAGTCGCTCATGACCAACGACTAGCACCCGGCATCTACCTATATCAAGCCGATGTCCACCGCGCGCTCGATAGCATGGCGGCGCTTGGTGACGCCCAGTTTGGAGTAGATGTTGCGAATGTGCGTCTTGGTGGTGCTCAGCGAGATGCACAGCGAGTTGGAGATGTCCTTATAGGAAAAGTCGCCGGCCAGGAGCTTGAGAATCTGCTTCTCGCGCCGGGTCAGGCCAAAGCCAGGATCGACCACCGTGACACGCTGGGAGCGGGTGGGTGCGGCGGCAGCCGCACACTGGCACGCGCTCTGCAGCCGCCGCAGGTAGGTCTTGCTGGGCAGGGGGCCGTCGCTGTGGTGGCGGGCCTGGTCGTAGCCGTCCAGCACGGCCTCGAGAAGGCGTGGCATCACCGGGTGCATTTCGACAAAGGTGCGCACGTAGTTGCTGTGCTCGGCGCGGGCCAGGGTGGGCAGGGCCGTCTGCACGGCTTCGTAGCGCTGGCCTAGCTTCCAGTGAGCCAGCGATTTGAGGATGGCGGTCTGGATGAGCAGGTGGCCCTGGTTATTAGCTTCCAGCTCGGGGATTAGTTCGGTGACCAGTTGCAGGCAATCGCGATGCTGGTTCTCGGCCAGAGCGACGCGGGCCATCAGGAAGCGGTCGGTGTGGGAGAAGACTTCCGTGTCCCTGCGAAAGGGGTAGATGCTGCTGCTGGACTTGATAATGCGCTTGTTCCTGGCCCACACCGAGGCCTGATTGATATCGTCACTGGCCAGCCAGTAGCTAACGCGCACGGCGTCGACCGTGGTCATCAGATTGTTGATGGGATGGAAGCGCTGGGCGCGCTGGCGAGCGATTTCGATATGGTCCTGGGCCTCTTCCAGTCGGCCGTTGGAGATGCTGTTCTTGGCCAGCAGCAGGCAGGTGCGCGTGGAGTGCAGCCAGCAAGGCTCGCCTGTTTTGAAGAGCAAGAATTGCTCGCGCGCGTGGGCCATCAGGCTGTCGGCCGTGCCCAGGTCGTTCCACTCGCGATGAAGCTCGGCCAGTCCGGCCTCAACGATGAGGTTGAAGATGGTGTCGGTCGTGCCGTTGGCGCGGATGACGTCCAGCGCCTGGCGATAGACCGCCTCGGCCAGCCGCAACTCACCGCGTTGCTCATAGAGAAAGGCCAGCGCGCCTTGCATGAAAAGACAACTCTTGACCAGGTTATTTTCGACGGCCGACTCGATACCGCGGACGAGTTCGTCGAGGGGAAAGGTCTGGTCGCCGGCGCTCTGGTAGGCCCACATGAGGTAGTACTCCAGGAAGCGCTTCTGGGCCTCGCTATACTCGTCGCTCTCCAGCAGGCTCTCGGCGGCGCTAATGCTTTGGCGGAAGTCACCCACCACGCACTGGATCGCGGCGCGCAGGGAGATGATATCTTTGCGCCAGCCGTCAACCTGCGCGTCGTCGGCAACGGGTAGAGCGGCCAGAGAGCGCTCGGCGTCGTTGAGCAGGGCCTGGGCCGTCTTGATCTGGCCGTGCTGGATGTTGAGGACGGCCCACTGAATGCGCAGCCGCGGGTGGAGGTCAAGGACGACCGAAGGAATCTTCTGCAGCCAGTGGGGCAGAATGGCGCCGCGGTCGTCCTCGGCCGTGGCCACCAGCTCTTCGAGGATGTCGGCGGCCAGGTCGATCTCCCCGGCGGCCAGGGCATGGGGCACGGCCTGGAGCAGGCGGTCTTGCTGGTAATACCAGTGACAGGCGGCGGCGTGGAGGCGGTTGGTCTCTTCCAATGAGGCGGTCTGCCGCAGCCGTAAAGACAGCACATCGGCGAAGAAGTTCTGGTAACGATATTGGCCGCTGTGGTTATCGAGGGGAACCAGGAAAAGGTTGGCCTTGCTGAGCCGGGTCAGAATGTCGGCGCTGTCGGCCCGGCCGGTGACGGCGGCGCACAGGGCGGGGTTCAACTCGGCCAGGATGGAGGTCTGCAACAAGAAGGTGCGCTCATCGGCCGCCAGGCTGTCCAGCGCTTCGCTGGTCAGAAAGTTGAGAATGTTTTCGTTGTTGCCGCCGTAGCTGGCGATGAACTGGTCAATTTCCACGGCACTGCCCAGGCGCTGGATGGCCGGCGCAGCCAGGACGAGCCCCGTGATCCAGCCCTCAGTGGCGTGGGCGATGTGGTTGATCTGGGTGGCGGACAGGGCGATGCCGGCGATCTGACGGAAGTAGGTGTTGATTTCGGCGCTTGTGAAGCCCAGATCGGCGGCGGTGATGTCAACGACGTTGCGCTGGGCCCGCAGTCGTGCCAGGGAAAGAGGTAATTCGCTACGGCTGGCAATGACGAGATGGATGTTGGCCGGCAGATAGCTCAGCAGATAGTCGAGGTCGGCCTGGATAAGCGGGTTGGTAATGGCCTGGAAGTTGTCGAGCACCAGGGTGAACTGCTTGGGAAAAGAGGCGATGGCGTTGATGATGGCAATGAGAAAGGAGGTGTCCGACTCATCGCCACGGCGGCGGTCGATACCGTCCAAGTGGGTGGCGAAGTCGGGCTGCACCTGCTCGAAAGCGGCGATGAAGTACTCCCACCAGCGAGCGACATTATTGTCCGCCTCATCGAGAGCCAGCCAGGCCACGGGCCAGCCAGTGCCGGTCATGTGGGCAGCCCACTCGGTCAGTAGGGCCGACTTACCGAAGCCAGCCGGAGCGACGAGGCAGGTCAGCTTGCGATGTAGACCGCGATGGAGTAGCTCAAAGAGGCGCGCACGGTGGACGAACTTGCCATGAAGTACCGGGCGGGCGTACTTGGTCACCAGCAGGCTTGGGTGGGCAGCGGGCATTGTATGCGACTCCCAACTAGTACGCGAGGAATGCCGCCGGCCGCAGGTCCAAGCAATCAAGGGGGGCGTGGCCGGCGGAAAGCACTAGTACCTTTACCGTCCACTATACTATGTGTTGGGCAGGAGGGCAAGAGATGTCGGCCGGCAGGCCCAGGGGCGCCATCCCGCGGGTAGCGGTGCCGGTAGATGACGGAGACCAGGGCAAAACGGGGGCTAAACAGCCAGTGGTAGCTCGCTGATCGATGTCGCCGCCATCCCCGGATACCAACGGGCAAACGTATCTCGCAAATCATCGTTCAATGTGTGCGTGCGCACTTGCAGCAACAAATGAGCCCCTTTCTGCGTCCAGCGCATCTGTTGCTTTTTCACCATCCGCCGGCTAATCACCTCATTCACCGTCGATTCCACAAAGGCCGTGGAGATCGGTTCGTTATGCCGGTAACGTTCACTGTAGTTGGGGATAAACGGTTCGTTGTGGGCAATGTAGGTTTCAAACTCGTCAACCGCCTGGACCAGTCGCCGGAACTGCTTCCGGTGAAGAATCTCTTCCTCCTCATACATATCTAAATCCA
>CAZOGK010000050.1:0-16703 GCA_964579295.1 uncultured Ardenticatenaceae bacterium | reverse complement strand
CCAGCAGTTGCTTGCCCTCATCGAGCGTCATACCCAGCGTCTCCGGCAGCAGGTCACCCCGTTGCAGGCAGCCAACCTCTTCTACGATTTCGGTTTCGTGCCCATCCTCGTCTTCAATCACCACTTGAATCCGCACCTTCATGACCGTCATCATCACGCCTCCTGTTTATTGAAAAATGCCCTTAACCGCCGATTGGTCTCGCGGCAATCAAACTGGTCCAGGTTGAGCCAGCGATCGTAAATCCGCACCTCGTCTCGATAATCGTCAATATTCTCAACCAGCCGTAACGTGCAGCGAGCGTTGAGCCGAGGAGAGAACTACCACCAGCTACGACGCGCCGTGTCCTATGCTAATTTCGGCAAGCTGCGGTTCAAGACAGAGCACGAGCAGCAGATCTGGAGCGAGTGTAGCCGACTGATCACCAACTGCATCATCTACTACAACGCGACCATTCTGTCCGACCTGTTACGCCTGAAGGAGCAGGAGCGTGACGCCCGGCAGGTCGCGTTGCTAGAGCACGTCTCTCCTGTGGCCTGGCAGCATATCAATTTCTACGGTCGTTTTGAGTTCACAAGCTCTCCTGAACAGATTGATATCGCGGCGATGGTGCAAGAACTTGCACGGTATCCCATCCAGTCAATACCCATCCCCTAAGCGCTGGATTGAACCTGGTTGGGCGTTATGCAAAAACCCCTCTTTTGGGACAGCAGGGGCTTGACATACTGTATATCGCACTATATAATGCTGCGTATGGTACATGATGATACACAGGTTGCCTACGATAATCTGGCGCCGGAGCTGCGGCGCGGTGTGCTGGTGCTGGCCGTGCTCAGCCAGCTGCGGCAGGAGCAGTACGGCTATTCGCTCAAGCAGATCCTGGACCAGTATGGGCTGGAGATCAACGAGGGGACGCTGTACCCGCTGCTGCGGCGGCTGGAGTCACAGGGGCTGCTGCAGAGCGACTGGCGCGTAATCGAGGGCGCCCGGCCGCGCCGCTACTACTGGCTCAACCAACAGGGGCTGGCGCTCTTACAACGGCTAAGCGCCGACTGGCGCGAGCTGGCTGGCGTGATGGGCGACCTGTTACAAGGAGTAGAGAAATGAGCCCGCGAGAAATGATTGACCGCTATACCCATGAGGTAGCCCGCCAGCTACCGGCAAAGGCACGCCAGGACATCCGCCAGGAGCTGGATTCGCTGCTGACGGAAGCGCTAGAGCGGCAGGCCGAGAAGGCCGGACAGGCGCCCGACGAGGCGATGGTGACCGCGCTGCTCAAGGAGTTTGGCAGCCCGACCGAGATGGCGGCGCAGTACCGTGGCGAGGAGTATCTGATCGGGCCGGCCCTGTTCCCGACATTCAAGCTGGTCGCCGCCATCGTGCTCTCGGTCGTCGTCGGCATCCAGCTGCTCATCGTCGTCATACAGGCGCTCTGGGAAGGCCCGTCCCTGACGCCGCTGTCGATTGGAGAGTCGCTGGCTGGCATTGTCTCCTCGGCCATGGCTTCCCTTGTGATTGTCATTATCATCTTTGCCTTGCTGGAGCGGATACCGTCAAATCGCGTGCCAGAGAAGGAGACATGGAACCCGCGCTCGCTGCCGCCGATCAAGGATCCGAACCGCATCGCGCCGGTCGAGCTGGCCCTGGGCATCGTCTTCCCGCTGCTGGCGATCATTCTCTTCAACCGCTACCCGTACTGGGTAATCGATATGGAGGTCCCGGCGGGCGGTTACCACTTTTTCCCCGTTCTCCACGCCAACTTCCTCAACTTCGTACCCTGGCTGACAGCGGTCTGGCTGCTGGAAATCGTGCTGCGCAGCATCGTCCTGGGACAGGGGCGCTGGAGCGTGGTGACCAGAGTGGCTGAGTTTCTGGTGGAGCTGTTTAACCTGTACGTAAACTATCTGATCTTCAGCGGTGGGCCGATCACCTTCAACTCGGGCCTCGACATGCTCGTACGTTTTGCCCTGGGCATTGCCATCGCCATCGGCGCCATTTCGGCTGTCTTCACCCTGGTTAAGTCGCTGCTGGCCGGTAACAGCGGCGAGGCGAGCATCCACTCGCGGCTGGCATAATTGTAGCGGTGGGCCGGGGAGCGAGCGCGGCCCGGGAAGAGGCTCGGGCCGCGCTTTTTTCTGCCACAAGCTTCGCATAGCGATACCGGGACGTGAGACCTGGCAGGTTTTCGAGAACCTGTCAGGTCTAGCTTCCGGCCGGCGGACGAATGGAACCGGTGTAAGGGACGAGCGCTGCCAGCGGCCAGTCTCAGGAGCCGCCGTGGTCGGCAGCGGCGGCCTCGGCGCGCAGCAGGTCGATGGTCTCCACGGCGTGGCGCAGGTGGGGGATGACGATGCTGCCGCCGACGACGAGGGCCACGTTGAGGGCGTCCATCAGCTCGTCGTCGCTCCAGCCAGCCGCAACGCACTGGATGAGATGGTAGTCGATGCAATCGTTACAACGCAGCACGGCCGAGGCGACCAGCCCCAGCAGCTCTTTGGTTCGGCCGTCGAGCGGCCCGTCACGGTAGGCAGCACTGTCGAGGTTAAAAAAGCGCTTGATACCAAGATGGTCAATAGCAAAGATACGCTCGTTCATGCGCTCGCGGTAGGCGCGAAAGTCGTCGAGACGGCTGCTCATGGGCACGCTCCTTGTCAGCTTTGGGGGGTTGTCTATCAGCTGTGGATTGTACGCGCGGGCGGGCGACGGCCCAATAGCAAAAAGGCCGCCGGGGTTGCCGGTGGCCTCTTCCATTGTCGGGGAAAGACCCGTCGCGCTAGGATTATGCCGGGCGCTTGGCTCTGCTTGTTGACGGATCCGTCTAAGCCGCCTCGCCGACCACGGCGGGTCTTACAGCTCGTTCAGGTCATTCCCGCGATCTACCTGACAGTATAGACGGGTTGCCGCGGCAATTCCGGTGAGTTGATTACAGCGCGGCTGTAAACTCGGTTACACGGCCGGCCCAGGACGCCCCGGCGCCATTAGCCGGGCGCCGGCTCGCTGTAGGTCGCGCCAGAAGCAGAGCAGGAACTGGCGCGGGTCATCCTGCTGCAGCATGATTTCGTAGGGCAGCAGTGCGCCGCGCCAGCCTTCCTGTTGCCAGCGAGCGCCGGGCGGCAGGGGCGCGTCCATCAGCTCGTCCTGCCAGGGGTAGGCGGTTACGTAGAGGTAGGCGTCGGGCATGCTCTCGTCGCCGGTGGAAAAGCCGAAGGCCATCTGTTCGTCGGCCATCTCTGGCTCTTCCTCACCGGGTACACGCCGGCCGGAAAACCAGACGAGTGAGAGGTCGAAGTGGTGCGCCCAGAGCTGGACCGGGCTGGTCTCCTCACGCAGCTCGCCGCGCAACTGCTTGAGCGTCAGGTCGAGCTGGGCCAGCGCCTGCCAGTACCGCTCTACGGCGAGGGCATTATAGGGATTCGGCTTGTCGCTCAGAAACGGGCTGTCGTCCACGTCGGGCCGCACCTCAAGCTGCTCCAGCGCCGCCAGCGTCGCTTCCCAGACGTCGTGCGTCGATTGCTCTTCCAGATTAATGTCCCACCAATGGCCGCGGCTGGAGGCGATACTCAGGTCGTGGGTGGTAAAGTCGAGCAGCAGCTCGCAGGTCAGCGCGCCGGCGGGCATGGGCGTCGTCGTCAGGCCGCAGGCGCCGGCGCGCAGGCTGATGTGCCGCCAATGCTTGTGTGGCGGCGTCAGGGCGCGACGTATGGCGCTGGCCAGGCGGACGTAGGTATGCAGCGAGTCACGGGTGCGGCGCCACGAGTCAAGTGGCAGCGGGGGGAACAGCATGGTTGCCTCCTCTTGCAGCCGGAGCGGTGACAAAAAAGGATGTTGGGTACTGGCCAGTCCATTGTAGCACAGACCGGGCAGCTTTCTAGCCGCCGCGCTGTGACAACCTTAGCTGTAAGCGGGCAGCCAATCTCCGTGCGCGGCGATCAGCTCGTCCACCAGCGCCCAGATCTGGTCCAGGTCCAGCTCGGCGGCCGTGTGCGGGTCGAGCATGGCCGCGTGGTAGATATGCTCACGCCGGCCGGTCAGCGCCGCTTCCACGGTGAGCGCCTGCACGTTGATGTTGGTCTGCATGAGGGCGGCCAGCTGCGGCGGCAGGGCGCCGATGCGCGTGGGCTGGACGCCGTTGCCGTCGACCAGGCAGGGCACCTCCACGATGCAGTCCGCCGGCAGATTGCTGATCAGGCCACGATTGGGCACGTTGCCATAGATAGTACGCGGCGCGCCCGTCTCCATGCTGTGGATAATCTGCGGCGCAAACTCGACGCTGCGCTTGTTCTTGAGAGGCAGCTCGTTGCCGGCCAGCAGCTCGTCGCGCACGAAGCTCCAGTAGGCGATCTGCGCCTCGCAGCGACGGATATACTCGTCTAGGGGAATGTTGAAGCGCTCAATCAGATCGGGCCGGTCGCGTTTGATGTACCAGGGGACATACTCGGCAAAGTGCTCGCTCGATTCGGTGACAAAGTAGCCGAGCCGCGGCAGCATGTCGTAGCGCACGCGGTTATAGTCCGGCACGCGCCCCTCGGTGATGACCTGGCGCAGCCGCGGGTAAAGGTCTTCGCCGTCGCGCTGCAGGCGCAGGTAAAAGGCCATGTGGTTGATGCCCGCTGCCAGGTAGTCGATTTCGTCCGCGTCGAGCCCCATATCCTGCGCTATCTGCGCGACGGTGAGCGGCACGCTGTGGCAAAGGCCGACGGTGCGGATCGTGCTGGCGCGGGAGATGGCCCAGCAGTTGATAGCCATGGGGTTGACGTAGTTGAGGAAGAGTGCCTCGGGGCAGCGCTGCTCCATGTCGCGGCAGATGTCGAGTAGCACAGGAATGGTGCGCAGACCGCGCATGATGCCGCCGATGCCCAGCGTGTCGGCAATCGTCTGGCGCAGGCCGTAGGCTTTAGGCGCCTCGAAGTCGACGACCGTACCCGGTTTGTAGCCGGCGACCTGGATCATGCAGATGACGTAATCGGCGCCGTCGAGCGCCTCGCCGCGGTCGAGCGTGGCGCTGATTGCCGGCTGCGCTTCCCCCTGCTCGGCCAGGTGCCGGGCCACGATGACCGACGTATCCAGCCGTTCCGGGTCAATGTCGTGCAGGGCAATCTCGGCCTGACGCAGCTCCGGGAAGCTGAAGATGTCTCTGAGCAGCTCACGGGTAAAGATAGTGCTGCCGGCGCCAATGAAAGTTATCTTGGGCACGGTCCTCTCTCCTTGGTGTCCAGATGCGACCGGCCGGACAGCGCGGCTGTCATCTGCGGCGCCCATTATGCCTGATAAGCGACGGCAGGCGAATAGCCCGGTTGCGGCGCGGCGCTTGTTACCGCGCCCGCTTTGTGCCAAGATAGGCCCATGCAAGAAAGCTCACATTCTACGGCGCAGGGCGCGGAGCAGCGGGCCGCGCTGGCGGTGACGCTGCACGAAATAGGCGCGGTGCGGCTGGGCCGCTTCACCCTGCACAGCGGGCGCGTCTCCCCGATCTACATCGACCTGCGGCTGCTGGTCAGCTTTCCCGCGGCGCTGCAACAGGTGGCCCAGGCCTATGCCGCCCTGCTGGGCGACCTGCGCTTTGACATCCTGGCCGCCTATCCCTACGCGGCGCTGCCCATCGGCACGGCGCTGGCGCTGCAGACCGGCATTCCCCTCATCTACCCGCGTAAGGACGCCAAAGGATACGGCACCGGCAAACGGGTGGAAGGCGTCTGGCAGGAGGGGCAGAGGGCGCTGGTTGTCGAGGATCTGATCACCTCGGGCGATAGCATCCTGCAGGCAATCGCCACGCTGCAAGACGCCGGCCTGCAGGTGCGCGATGCGCTGGTGCTCATCGACCGCGAGCAGGGCGGGCGCGCGCTGCTGGCGCAGCAGGGCTACAAGCTGCACGCCGTCATGACGCTGCGCGCGCTGCTGGCGGCGCTGGAAGCGGCAGGGCGCATCAGTGGGCAGGAGCGCGCGGACGTGCTCAGCGCGCTGAACGGCTAACTCCCCTGGGGCCGAACCGGGACAGGGAGCAGGGGCCCACGTGCCAGGTGGCCCGGTGCCTAGTTGCCGCTAAACTGGGTGGGGAGGCTGCAAATGGAACTATTCCGCTACGCGCGGGCAGGCAACTGGCCGGTCCTGCTTGGCTATCTCCTCTTTACCGGCATGATGGCCGTGGGCTACTTGTACAACGTGACCTTTGTGCAGCTCGGTCTGGTCGACCTGGGGATGCGGTTCGTGGCTCTGAGCCGGGCAGAGGTAGCCATCTACATGGCCGGGTTGGCGCTGCTCACCGGCATCGTTGCCCTGGCGACCGGCAGCCGCAATGGGCGCCGGCCACTGCGCCAGCGGCTGCAGATCGCCTGGGGCGTCGTCGCCGGGCAGACTGTGCTGACGCTGCTGGCAACGGCGGTAAGCACGCCGCTGCAGTTTGGCCTGTGGATCGCCTTCTGCTCGCTGGCGCTGGGCATTGGCGTGCCAGTCACCTTCAGCCTGATGCTCGACCTTATTCCGGTGCGCGACCGCGGCGCCGTGGCGGCCGCCATTACGGCGCTGGCCTACTTCGCGGCGGCGACGCTAACCACCACCTGGGAGATTGAGGCGCTGCGCACGGCCATGCTGTTGCTCATGGTCCCCGGTCTGCTGCTCTTCGCCGTCATCGCCTGGACGCCGCTGCCCTTCGTCGACGAGTTGGCGGGCAACCGCTTCCACCCGCGCTTTGCCCAGGGTCGCTTCAGCCAGGGCGGGCGGCGCCTGCCACTCTTCCTCGGCTTTATGTTTGGCGTCTTCTTCATCGATAGCCTCGGCTTCCTGCGCCTCGTGGAAACGCCCTCGTTCATGGAAAGCGCCTGGCAGGCGGCGGAAGCCGGACCGCGGCTGGCCATTGGCATCACGCACCTCGTCACGGCTGTCATCGGCGGCGTCTTCTACACGGCGCTGGGCGAGCGCTGGCTCTTCTACTGGATTTTCGGCCTCTTTGCCCTGGCCCATCTCATGTACAGCATGGAGCTGGTGCTTGGCGGCGATGACAGCTCGTCGCTGGCCATGCCCCTCCTCTACGCGGCGGCGGTCAGCCTTTATACGGTCGTCAACTTCGCCATCTGGGCCGACCTTTCCACGCCGGCGACGATTGGCCGCAACGCGGCGCTGGGTGTGGCGCTCTCCGGCTGGACGGCGACCTTTACCAGCACGGCGCTGGCCATGTGGTGGCAGGAAGCGGGACTCTCGCTGCTGATGCACCTGCGCATCGTCAACGCCCTGGCGCTGCTCTTCTTCGCCGGTATGCTGCTGGCGCTCGTCGCACCGCGGCGGGCCGGCGCGCCGGCGGCGGAAGCGACCGGCCACGGGGACAGGGGAGGCAGCGCCTGATGAAAACCATCCGCCGCTTCTGGGCGCTACTGGCTTACGCTGCCCTCGCCCTTCTGCTGGCTGCCTGCGCCGGCGAAGCGGCCGAGGGCGCGGCGCTTACGCTCATCTGGGGCGGTACGCACGATTATGGGGCCGGCGCCACCCTGCCTGGCGATGTCCTGCTGATCGACGGCCGGCTGCGGCTGGCCCAGGACGCCCGGATCGATGGCGCCCTCCACATGCTTGGCGGCTCCCTGGAGAGCGAGGGCGCCATCGGCGGTGACACAGTCATCCTCGGCGGCGAGGCCACCTTTGGCGAGACTGCTCGCATTGACGGAAACCTCGACTTTGCCAGCGGGCTGGCGGTAACGGTAGCGCCGGACGTGGTCGCGGGGCAGCAGACGCAGCGGGCCGCCGGCCTGGGCGCGGATGCGCTGGCGCCGCAAGACGAGACCGCTATCGACGATTTTCTGCGGATGCTCTTCTCCTCCATGCTGCTCGGCGCGGCGGCGACGTGGATTGCCGGGCGGCGGCCGGCTCTGCTAGCGCGAATAGCAGAGACGGCGCTGGGCCATCCCCTCGTCGGCGGCGCCGTCGGGCTACTGGCTGCCGCCGTCGCCCCGGCGTTGCTGGTGCTGATGGCGTTTACCGTCGTACTGCTGCCGGTGACGATGCTGGGCATCGCTCTCATGCTGCTGGTCAGCAGCTACGCGCAGATCGCCCTGGGATGGGCGCTGGGTCAGCAGTTCCGGCGCTGGTGGGGATGGTCGGAGCGACGCGCGACGTTTGCCGGCGTCGTCATTTTGCTGGTAACCCTCTGGCTGCTACGCCTCGTTCCGCTCGTCGGTGACATCCTATTCTTGATGATCCTGGTCGTCGCCATTGGCGCCGTGCTCCTCACTCGCTTCGGCGCCGCTGCCTACCGCCTGCCCCAGCCGCTGGTCCCGGAGGATCTGACGAGCTACCGGCGGCCGGGGAGATCGGCTGAACCGGGGAAGTAGACGTGCATAGCCTCAGCGGCGTTCTGCCAGATTGGCCGCGCCGCCTTCGCCGACGCATCATCCGGCGCCTGGGTGGCGAACTGGCCGCTCTCCCAGCCAGTAATCAGGACCAATATGACAGCTCCCCGCTAATGAGACGTGGCACACCGATATAGGAGAATAAGAGCGCAGGTGTTCTAGGACGTCTATTGGCGGTGGCTATAGATCGAGACGTGACGCTGGCTGGCGGCGTTAAACGGCTCCCGCTGCCAGCCGCCCCAGCGCTCGGCCAGCTGCAGGCCGGCCAGCCGGGCCATCAGGTCCATCTCGGAGGGCCAGATGTAGCGCAGCAGCACGGGGAAGAGGCGAATCCCCTCCTCGCCGATCACGATGTGCTGGCTGCGGACCAGCTGCTTGTCAAGCTCGTGCTGGTTGGCATCCAGGTGTACCTGGTCGCTGCCCAGGCTGACTACACTCACGCGCTGCCCCCGGTCGAAGCGGCCCAGATCGGGGACAAAAGCCTCGATTAGGAAATGGCCATCCGGCTTGAGGCGGCGGGCGACGTTGGCGAAGCAGCGCACCTGCTCCTCCTGGGTGAGCAGGGCATAGAGGGTGTTGAAGACGATGTAAATCAGGTCAAACTCACCGTCGGCAGCGACATCGGCGAAATCGCCCATGATGACCGGAATCTCTGCCCCTTCTGGCTTGGCGCGCAGCCGGGCGACCATCGCCTCGGAAGCGTCGATGCCGCTGACATGCACCCCCTTCTGGCGCAGGGGGATGGCAATGCGTCCCGTGCCGATAGCCAGCTCCAGGGCGCGACCACCCCCGGCCAGCCCGGCAAGCAGATCAATCGCCTCCGGGTCATAGGCGCTGTACAGCTCATCATAGATGCCGGCAATGCGCTCTCCGTAGGTCGTAGGTTCGTAATCGTCCATCCGCTCTGCCCTCCGGTAAACCTGTTCAGACTGATGCTTATGTCAAGTAAACGGCCGTTTTCGCATCATGTGCGGCAGTTCTGGGGTCCAAAAGCGGCCTAGAGTAGGGTTTCCCCCGATTGAGACGGCTCTGGTTATCGCTATCATGATACGCAGATTGGCCGGGAATGGCCATCCCTCGGGGCAGACTAGCCTGCCCTGAGCTAGTTCTCTGCCGGATACCATCACACGATTGATACACGGGCAGAGGCTCTGGAGGTAGACAAATGACTGCGAATTACGATGATCATTACGAGGTTCATGAGACAGTTGTTCGCGACGAGGGGCCGCTGCCCGTCGACCGGGTGGAGCGCGAAGAAGTCATCCGTGACCAGGGCGTGGTGCGCCACGAGCGCGTCGTCGAAGATACGGGCGCCGAACGGCTCGCCGTCACATCCAAGTTAATCTCCTTAGTCTGGCTGCTGGCCGGCATGCTGGAAATCTTGCTCGGCCTGCGCTTCATACTCAAGCTGATGGCCGCCAACCCGGCCGCGCCTTTCGTCGACTTCATCTATAGCCTGAGCGCGCCCTTCCTCTGGCCCTTCTTCGGCATTACGGGAACGCCCGCGGCCAACAACATGGTCCTGGAGATCCCGACGCTGATCGCCATGATTGTCTACGCACTGCTGGCCTGGATTGTGGTCCGTGTCATCCGCCTGCTGATGACGCCAACCGCGTCGCGCAGCGTGTCGGTCTCCCGCCGCGAACAATACTAAACAGCTCACCCCCACCGCATAGCCCCCATCGCCGCATGATTTTCTGATGAAGACCGGGCGGCGCTCGCCGAGAGCGCCGCCCGTTTTTGCGTTCTGGCGCCGGACAGTTGCCCGCCGTATCATCGTGGCCCGACCAGGTGAACGGGATCAGACCATGCAGCCGGAACTATTGGCAATCATCTTTGGGCTGGCGGCCGCGGCCGGTTGGGGGGCAGGCGATTTCAGTGGCGGCCTGGCCAGCCGGCGCGGCGACCTCTACGTCGTCATCCTCATCTCCCAGCTCTTCAGTGTTACCCTGCTGGCGCTGCTCGCGCTCATCAGCGGCGAGACCGTGCCCGCGGGGCGCGATCTGCTCACGGGCGGCGTGGCCGGTGTCGTCGGCGTCGTCGGGCTGGTAGCGCTCTACCGGGCGTTGGCCGGCACGGCGATGGGCCTGGTG
The DNA here is from genome assembly GCA_964579295.1 of uncultured Ardenticatenaceae bacterium. Classification (GTDB taxonomy): domain Bacteria; phylum Chloroflexota; class Anaerolineae; order Promineifilales; family Promineifilaceae; genus JAAYYY01. Next base: position 6,279 of record CAZOGK010000050.1, on the reverse strand, counting down.
GCGCCGCTGACCGCCGTCGTCGCCGCCGGCCTACCGGTGGTTGTCGCCGCCTTCACCGAAGGGCTGCCCATCCCGCGCCACATGGCCGGCTTTGCCGCGGCGCTGGCCGGCGTCTGGTTCATTGCGCGCGGCGGCGCCAGCACGGCAGGCATGATGGTGCGGCCGCGCGACCTGCTGCTGCCGCTCCTCGCCGGCGCCGCCTTCGGCGCGTTCTTTATCCTCATCGACAGCGTCAGCGACCGGGCCATCTACTGGCCGCTGGTGGCGGCGCGCGTCGCCTCCATTACCTTCATCGCCAGCGCCATCCTCGCCAACCGGCACTTCCTGCACACGCCAGTAGGCGCCGGCCCGCTGCGCGCCCAGCTTCCCCTGATTCTGCTCACCGGCGTGCTGGAGACCTCGGGCAATGTCTTTTTTGCCCTGGCGACGGCCGCCGGGCGGCTCGACGTGGCTTCGGTGCTGGCCTCGCTTTACCCGGCGGGCACCGTCCTGCTGGCCTGGCTCATCCTCAAAGAACGCCTGGCGCCGTGGCAATGGGTCGGCGTCGCCGCTTCGCTGGGGGCCATCGTACTCATCGCCGCCTAAACGCCACGCTCTCCTGGCGCCGTCTTCATCGTTGGCAATCGGCCCGGCACGCACTATACTGTGCAGCATTGTTGTGAAGGGGCCGTTGTACCCGTGCCAACACGATGTCTGGCAACGGCGCAGTTGACCGCAGAAAGGAGAAGGAGTGATGAAGAGCAAGTATGTCTGGGGCCTACTGGTCCTGTTGCTGGCATTCGTGCTGGCAGCCTGTGGCGGCAATAACGCCGTCGAGCCCGGGAATGTGGTGGACGAGCCCGGGGCCGAAGAGCCTATGGATGAGGAGCCGGCGGCCGAAGGTGATCTGCCGGATCTAGGTGGGCGCGAGGTCACCATCGCCGTAGAGAACGCCTACCTGCCGTTCAACTACTACGACCCGGCGACGGGCGAGCCGGCGGGTTGGGATTACGAGGTCTGGAACGAGATCTGCCGCCTGCTTAACTGCGTTCCCGTCTACGTCGAAACCGGCTGGGAAGGCATGATCCAGGCAGTATCCGATGGGCAGTTTGACGCCGCGGCCGATGGCATCACGATTACCGAAGAGCGCGACCAGATCGTCGACTTCTCAATTGGTTACATCAGTATCGAGCAGCGGCTGCTGGTCCGGGCCGACGAGGAGCGCTTCGAGAGCATCGACGACATCGTCAACGACGAGTCGCTGGTGCTGGGCACGCAGTCAGGCACCACGAACTATGAGACGGCGCTGCAACACCTGCCGGAGAGCCGTGTCCAGGCGTTCGACACATTCCCCTTTGCCGTCCAGGCGCTCATTGCCGGAGACCTCGACGCGGTGATCATCGACGAGGTTGCTGGCCTCGGCTACCAGGGCGAGAACGCCGACGCGCTCAAGCTGGTTGGCCCGTCGATGTCCAGCGACCAGCTCGGTTTCGCTTTCCCCAACGGCAGCGACCTGGTCGAGCCGACCAACCAGGCGCTGCGTGCGATGGTGACCAGCGGCTACTTCGACGAGATCAATCCCCAGTACTTCGGGCCTGATTTCACCATTACCTATGAAGATCTCGAATAAGCTGGCTGCCGGATAGCCGAAGATGCATCATGGGAAGCGCTGGCGATCTGCCGGCGCTTCCTGCTATCTTCGTCGCGTTTCTCACAGGGGCTGATAGGAGGGAAGATGGCCGGACCCGAGGTCGAGCGATTGCCAGGGACAGTCCAGGCACGCCGGCGAGACGGAGCGTGGAGCTTTGACCAGATACCCTGGTGGCTGGGAGCGATCATTGCCTTTATTGTCCTCATGGCTGTGATCATCGTTACGCGGGAGTCGTACCGGGCTGCGTTCGACTTCATCTACGTCGGCATTCGCCTGACGCTCTACACCACGGTCGTCGGCTTTGCCATCGCCCTTGTCTTAGGGCTGCTAGCAGGGTTGGGGCGCATCAGCCACAACGTCATCATCCGCAATATCGCCATTACCTACGTCGAGTTTATCCGCGGCGTGCCCACGCTCGTTCTGATCTTTACGATAGCGTTTGTTCTGGTACCGACGGCGGCGCAGGCTCTCAATCTGGATATCAGGCTCGTTTCGCAGAACTCGCGCGCCATCGCCGCTCTGGCGATCATCTATGGCGCCTTCCTGGCTGAGATCTTTCGCGCGGGCATTGAATCCATCCCACCAGGCCAGATGGAGGCAGCCCGCTCGCTGGGCATGAGCTACATGCAGGCGATGCGCTACATCATCCTGCCCCAGGCGATCCGCAACATCTCGCCAGCGCTGGGTAACGACTTCATCGCCATGCTCAAGGATTCCTCGCTCATCTCGGTGCTGGCCGTGCACGATCTCACACATCGGGCGCGGCTCTATTCCGGCAGCACGTTCCGCTTCCGCGAATCTTTTCTGATCCTGACCTTCTTCTACCTGAGTCTGACGCTCACCCTCAGCCTGCTGTTGCGCTGGTATGAGCGGCGGCTGGGAAAGGATTAACGCCATGGCGGAGGATATGATCGCCGTCAAAAACCTGCACAAATATTTCGGCCACGTCGAGGCTGTGAAAGGCGTCGACCTGGTCGTGCGGAAAGGCGAGGTGGTCGTCATCGTCGGCCCCAGCGGCTCCGGCAAGAGTACGGTATTACGCTGCATTAACCACCTGGAGAGGCCAACCGAAGGCGACGTCTACATCGACGGCGTACATCTGGAGGAGAAAGCGACAGACATCAATGCCGTGCGCGCCGAAGTAGGTATGGTCTTCCAGCAGTTTAATCTCTTCCCGCACCTCACCGTCCTCCAGAACGTGACGCTGGCCCAGGAGAAGGTGCGCCGGCGGGGCCGGGAAGAAGCGACCAAGGTAGCGATGAGCGTGCTGGAACGGGTGGGCATTCCCGAAAAGGCCCATGTCTATCCCCGCCACCTCTCCGGCGGTCAGCAGCAGCGGGTGGCCATTGCCCGCGCGCTGGCGATGGAACCGAAAATCATGCTGTTCGACGAGCCGACCTCGGCGCTCGATCCAGAGATGATCAAGGAAGTGCTCGACGTGATGCTCGACCTGGCCCGGGCTGGCATGACCATGGTCGTCGTGACCCACGAGATGGGTTTTGCCCGCGCCGCCGCCGACCGGGTCCTCTTTATGGACGAAGGCAAAGTGGTGGAGATAGCCGCGCCGGCCGAGCTGTTTAATAATCCGCGTGAGGAGCGGACCAAGCTGTTCCTGAGCAAGATCCTGTCGCATTGACGGCCGGCGCTGCGCGCCCGCGCCGGCTCATTGCCAGCCCTGGGGCGGCCGCACATTGTCTGGCAGCTGATCAAAGTAGTAGAGGCCGAAGATCACCGGCTCGCCTTCGGCCGCGGCTCGCTGCCGGTCGCGCTCTGCCTCGGCGGCCGCGTAGAACGACTGGCGCGCGCACGTCTCGCAGTGAAACCAGACCGTGCGCGCGTCTTCGCTGACACGCAGCGCGCCGCCGCAGCTATGGCAGCGGCCGTGAATCGCGCCGCCGGGCTCCACCCGTACCTGCAGGTCGGCCCTGCCTTTATCGCTCCATTCGTTGCCGCCAAAGATGCGGCGGAACACACGCCGGAAAATCATCGTCGCCTCGCCGGGTTGAAGGGCGCGCCGGAGGGCTCCTTTGACCCTCTAAAAGAGCATACGCTATACTAGCCGGGGAAGCACACAACTTATTCGTGTGTCTTTCTGCACGCCAACGCTCATGACCGGGGCCCGGTTGTACCGGACAAATTGAAGAACGCGCCGCGCAAGCCAGGGCAACCAGCACCGCTAGTTGGCGGCCGGCCCTACCCATGAAGCTGAGAGTTCTCATCGCGCCAGGAGGGACGAGCCGATGCTGCGCCTGAACGATTATCCGCCCGGTCCTAGTGCGCGACGGCGCCCGCGAGAATAACCATGCTGATCTTCGTCCTGTCCATTCCCTTTCTCCTCGCGCTCCTGGCGCTCCCCGCCTACCATTGGCTCGCCAACCGGGCGACCTGGCTGTTGAGCCTGGCTACGGCCGCGCTCTTTGGCTGGCTCCTCTGGCAGACGCCGGCCATAGCCGGCGGCGACGAGCTGCGGCTCTCTTACGCCTGGGTCCCACAGCTCAATTTCAACTTTGCCCTGCGCCTCGACGGGCTCAGCCTGCTCTTTGCCCTGCTGGTGACGGGCATCGGGGCCATTATCCTCTTTTACGGCGGCTATTATCTGGAGAAATACCCTGATCGCGCCCGCTTCCAGGCCTATATGCTCCTCTTCATGGGCTCGATGCTGGGGGTCGTGCTGGCTAACGACCTCATTACCCTCTTCGTCTTCTGGGAGCTGACCAGCGTCTCGTCCTATCTGCTGATTGGCTTCAACCACGAGGACGAGCAGGCGCGCTATGGCGCCCTCAAGGCGCTGCTCATCACCGGCGGCGGCGGGCTGGCTATGCTCGGCGGGGCGGTGTTGCTGGGCAACGTGGGCTCGACCTTCCAGATAGACCAGCTTGTCCTTCAGAATAGCGTTCTGACCTCGCACCCGCTCTACACAGCTATCGTCGTGCTCATTCTGCTCGGCGCCTTCACCAAGTCGGCGCAGGCGCCGTTCCATATCTGGCTGCCCGATGCGATGGCTGCGCCCACGCCGGCCAGCGGCTATCTGCACTCGGCGACGATGGTCAAGGCGGGCATCTACCTGCTGGCCCGCCTGCAGCCCGCCCTCGGCGGCACCGACCTCTGGCACATCGCCGTGGGCGTGGTCGGCCTGCTGACGATGCTGCTGGCCGCCTATCTGGCCTTCGGCCAGAACGACCTGAAGGCACTGCTGGCCTACACGACGATCAGCTCGCTCGGCTGGATCGTGGCCCTGATTGGCCTGGGCAGCTCGCTGGCCCTGAAAGCGGCCGTCGTCGCCATTCTGGCGCACAGCATCTACAAGGCGGCCCTCTTCCTGTTGGTGGGCATTGTCGAGCAAGAGACGGGCACGCGCGACCTGCGGCGCCTGGGCGGCCTGTCGCGCCTGATGCCGGCGACGGCGATTGTGGCCGCCCTGGCTACGATGTCGATGGCCGGCCTGCCGCCGCTCTTCGGCTTCCTGGCCAAAGAGACGCTCTTTGAAGCGGCGCTCTACGGGGCGCCCGACATCCTGCCCTCGCTTCTGGTGGCAGCAGCAGCCTTTGTCATGGCCGTTTTCGCCGTCGGCTACAGCCTGCTCTTTTACTACAACGTCTTCTTCGCGCCGCGGCCGTCCGAATTTGAGGAAGTGCAGGAGACAGGCTGGCCGCTGCTGGTGGGGCCGGCTATCCTCGCGGCGCTGTCACTTCTGCTGGCCCTGCCGCCGCTGCGCGGCGCGATCACGCCGCTGCTGGCGGCGGCGGCGAGCCTGGCCTACGGCGTTGCCACCGCTGTCGACCTCTACCTGTGGCATGGCTTCACCACTGCCCTGTTCATGACCATCGCCGCCGTCACCGCCGGCCTCCTGCTCTTTGCCATCCGCCACCCATTCCGCCGGCTGCAGACGGGGCGCATCGCCCGGCTGCGCTCTGACGTGCTGTATGACGGCGGCCTCAGCCTGCTTAACCGGCTCGCCGTGAGTACGGCCACTCATTTCCAGACCGGAGCGCTGCGCGACTACCTGCGGATGATCCTGGGCGCGCTCATCATCCTGGTCGGCTATGCTGTAATCAGCGGCACAGGGGCGATCAGGGTCCCCTTCTCGCTCGACGACACGCCGCTATTTGAGATAGTGGCCGCCGGCCTTATGCTCTTTAGCGCTCTGGCCGTGGCGGTGAGGCGCACGCGCCTGGGCGCCATTGTCGCTCTGGGCGTCGTCGGCTTCTTCATGACCCTCTTTTTTGTGCTCTACAGCGGCCCTGACCTGGCGCTGACCCAGCTCATGATGGAGACGCTCAGCGTCATCCTGCTCCTGCTCGTCTTTTACTTCCTGCCAGAGTTCTTTGAGGAGCGCAGCACGCGCCTATCGCGCTGGCGCGACCTGATCATTGCCGCCGGCGTCGGCACACTGGTAACCGTCCTGATGCTCATGGTCGTGCCGCAGCAGGGCGTCTCGCTGCGATCTGAATTCGCCGGCCTCACCGTCTCCGAGTACTACCTGCAGCAAAGCCTGCCGGCCGGCTTTGGCGCCAACGTCGTCAACGTCATTCTCGTCGACTTCCGGGCGCTGGATACGCTGGGCGAGATCACCGTGCTCACCGTGGCGCTGCTGGGCGCCTTTGCCCTCATCAAGCTGCGCCTCAGCGATAATCGAGACGTGGAGGATG
>CAZOGK010000049.1:0-21259 GCA_964579295.1 uncultured Ardenticatenaceae bacterium | reverse complement strand
TGGTTGTCCCGCACCGTCAGGCGGAAGTTAAGCGCGCGCGTGTAGCTGGGCAGCAGCTCGCCTATCGTATGGGTGTTGTTGACGATGTCGCTCATGCGCGGGAAGACACGGTAGGGAACCGACTGGGAGGAGAAGGAGCGGAAGATGGGGGCGTTGTTTGACGGGCTGTCGGGATGGCCGGCCGGACCCAGGTCGTACTGTTCCCAGTTATAGCTCAAAGTATCGCCGTCCGGGTCGGTCGCCGAGCCGGTCAGGATAAATGGCGTGTCGATCGGTATCGTAAAGCCGCCCGTGCCCGCGTCAGCGACAGGAGCGCTGTTGCCAGTGTTCGTCACGTCAGGGCAGCTGTTGCCGGCCCCTGAGTTGGTATAAGCGACAATCTCCTGGATGCTGTGCGTGTGGAAATGGTCGTCGCTATTGGGCTGCAGATTCTGGGCGCCGCAGATGCCGGCGTAAGCCATGATGGTGCTGCCACTGCCCGGCTCATAAGCGGTGGCGCCATTGCGATTGCCCCCGGTGCAGGAGCCGGCGCTGCCGTTGAAGGTGTGGTTGGCGCCGTATTGATGCCCCATTTCATGGGCCACGTAGTCGATATAGAAGGGATCGCCCACCGGGTTGCTCAGGCCGGTAACGCCGCGCGCTTTGACGCCAGTCTGGCAGGGGACGCCCAGAGAAGCAACACCACCGCCGCCCGTGCTGAGCACATGGCCGATGTCGTAGTTGGCATTGCCGATCACGCTGTCCAGGGTGGTCTGGTTCTGGCCCAACATCGTACCCCCGTTGTTGTTGGTGTAGGGGTCGGTGGCGCCGTTCAGATAGATGATGGCGTCGTTGTTAGCGATGAGCACCATACGTACGGCCGTGTCTCGTTCGTAAACCGAATTGACGCGGTTGACGACGACATTGAGTTCGTCCATCACATCCGGCTTGTTCGGCGCGCCGTCGCTGTGATAGGCGGAATATTCGCCGGTGGTCGCCAGCGCCAGCCGGTAGGTACGTAGCTCGTGACCAATGGTCACCTCCGGCTTCGCGGCGATGGCCGCCGCAATCTGCGCCGCCACCACCGGGTCAACCTCCGGCGCGTGCTGCTCGAACGGCTCGCCGGCGCGGCCGCTGAAGTCGGCGCGGGAATAGCTGATGTAGTGGGTACGATCGTTGGTGCTGAAGGCGTCGATGTAGACCGTGGGGCCGCTGTTGAAGATGATGGCGTGGAAGCCCTTGCCGGTCCAGCCAAAGCGCGTATAGAGGCTGGGGTCATCTACGCCACGGCCGACGTAGCTCGTGATCTCCGGGTATTTGGCGGCCAGTTCCGCCTCCATGACCGGCGATTCCACAAAGGCGATACGCGCCATGCTGCCGTCGGGCAGAGGCAGGCTGATCTCAGCCGCGGCCGTTCTGGCCGCCTCGCTGAATTCCAGCGGCGCGGCCGCCAGGGTCGTGTGCAGCACGTCGGCATTTAGCGCCAGCAGGCGGTAGCGGTCGGGCACAATGCGGCGCTCTCCTTGTACGACAACATCGGCCTCGTTCACATCTGTCCAGAGCTGTGGATCGGCGGCGGCGCTGCGCCCGGGCAGGCCAATCCAGAGGATAGACAACAATAAGGCCAATAGGACAAGGACGGGACGAAGGCCACGTTGATGGGCCTGGGCAGGGGGGCCAGATGGCTTCATCAGATTTTTCTCCTGAAGGTGGCACGCGAGCTGGAACTTCCGGCGACACGCCTGCCGGCGCTCTGTGCAGGTAAACAACGGCCCGGATTATCCACAAATCGGCGTAAGATCCAAATCTGCGGCCGGCCGGCGCGGCGTCAGCGACGATACTGCTCGAGCACGGCCAGCACGCCCGCCAGGTTGGCTCCCGACTCGCTCCTATCCTTCGTCGCCAGCTCGACGACGATTGCCGGAATGCCCTGCCCGGCCAGCCAGGCGCTGGCGTCTCCCGTCACTTCGTAGGCGGTGAACGGGCCCACCGGGTAACCCGCCGCCTCCCCGTAGGTCGTCGCCAGCCGCCCCGAGCCGGCGTCGCCGCCGCCACAGTCGCCCGGCGCCACCAGGTTGGCCGTGCTGTGCCAGAAGACCACGGCCCGCGGCGCCAGCGCCAGGAAATAGTCGCGCAGCGCCCGCGTCTCAGGCTCGGAAAAAGGGCCTTCACCTGGATTGACGCTGCGCCCGCCCCAGCGCGCGCTGGCCGACCAGTCGCACTCCCAGTTGCGGTTGAGGTCCACGCCGCGTGCATTAAAGCGCCCTGGCTGCGTCGGCTCGGTCACCCACTCCGGCGCAAAGCGGCCAGCGCTGCCGGTCACCAGGAACAGCCCATCCGGGTTGGCGACCGGGATGATATCCACGGTCACCCCGGCGGGAATATCATCACGGTAGGCGTTGAAATAGTCGATGATCTCGTGCGCCAGCAGCACCGTGTTCCATTCATAGCCGCCGTGAATGCCGCCCACCAGCACCACATGGTTCGGCCCCTCGCCAAACGAGAAGACCTCCAGCGCATGCCCACCGGCGGAGAAGCCGATAATGTCGTAGCCGTAATCCAGATCGGGCCGGAGCGCCGCCGGGGTGGGCCGCTCCGACGCCGGCGGGATCAGCAGCAGCTGCCCCTCCTGCAGGAAGTTGGCGTCGCCGAGATCGTTGGCCTCGACCAGCGTCTCCAGCGCCACCGCATAGAGCGCGGCGATGCCCAGCAGCGTCTCTTCCGCCTGCACGATGTGGCTTTCATACGTAGGGGTTGCGGTCGGCGCCGGCGGGCTGGCCGTGGCCGTGGCCGTTGGCGACGGCGGCGCGGTTGGTGTGGCCGTCGCCAGCGGCCGGCTGGTTGCAGTCGGCGTCGCCGTCGCGCCCGGCGGCCGTTCCACCCGCGCCAGCGCCGGCCGGGCAGTGGCCGGGGCGCGCGTCGCCGCCGGCGTGGCGCAGCCGGCCAGCAGCACGGCCAGCAGCGCCAGCAGCAGGCAGGCCGCGGCGGGCCTCAACGCCCACGCCTCACGGCTGCGCGCTCTCCGCGGCAAACCATACCCGGAAGCTCTTGATTTCATACGGGTCGATGGCAAACGACAGCCGGTTGCCGGCGACGTTCGCCGGCTCCTCCAGCGCCTCTTCGATCAGGTTGCAGGCCACGGCCCGCTGCAGCGGCTGCCCAAACTGGACGGCGACGGCCGGGTTGCGGCGCTGCTGGTATTCATAAAAGCGCACGATCCATCCGTCGCCATCCTCGGCCTGCTTCACCGTTTCCAGGATCACGTGGTCCGCGTCCATGGTCGCCAGGCTATAGCGCGCCGGCAGGCTTCCTTGCGGCTGCGCGGGCGCCGCCCGCGCGCGCAGCGGCCAGTTTAGCGCGTAGGCTTCGCGGACCACATCGCCGGCGCGCCAGTCGCCGCCGTGCGGCAGCAGGCTATAGGTAAAGCGCTGCCGGCCCCGGTCGGCCGTCGGGTCGGGCGCCACCGCCGACTTGAGCAGCGTCAGCCGCAGCACGTTATCACGCGCATCATAGCCATACTTGCTGTCGTTGAGGAGAGCGACGCCGTAATCCCCTTCGGAGAGGTCGGCCCAGCGCTGCGCCGGCACTTCAAAGCGGGCGTAATCCCAGCTCGTATTCCAGTGGGTCGGCCGCTCGATGCTGCCAAACTGGATTTCGTAGGTCGCGCGCGTCGCGCGCACGCGCAGCGGGAAGGCGGCCTTGAGCAGCAGCTGCCGCGCCTGCCAGTCTACCTCTGTCTCAAAGTCGATGCGCGGCGAATAGGCATAGAGGATGAGCCGTTGCGTAATGGTCGTATCGAGGTAGCGCCACTGCAGGCGCAGCACGCCGCGCAGCGGTCCCGTCTCTTCCACCACCGCCTCCACCAGGTCGGTCACATCCTCCTGCCGCTCCTGGTAGTAGATGTCGATATCCCAGGCGTCAAAGGCCATCGGCCTATCGACAAAGGTCTGCAGCACATTACCTGGCCCTACCAGCACCTCGCGCCCGTAGCGCTTATCGTAGAGCGAGCTGAGCTGTCCCTGCTCGTTGAGCGCCAGCCGGTAATAGTCGTTCTCCAGCGCGGTCGGGCTGATAGAGAGCGACGGCGGCGTCTCTGCTGCCGGCGCCGCTTCCTCGCCCGCGCCGGCGGCAAAGACGGCGTAGCCCAGCGGCGGGACGTCAGGTATCTGCAGCAGCAGCTCGTCGCCCGCCTCGCCTTTGACCCGCTGTGCGGTCAGCGTCCGACCCGTGTCATCTACCAGCCGCCGGCCCGCCAGCTCCTGCACCCACGGCAACCGTACCAGCCCGCCGCGCGCCCAGGAGCAGCCGTTAAAGACGACCACGCCGGCCTGCTCGCGCGCTATCGCCCCCAGCAGCCGCGCCTCCGCGCCCGCCAGCGCCTCATTGCCGGCGGCAAAGATGGCGGCGTAATCCTCACGGCTGTCTGCATACACCTCGGGAATCGAGGAGCCAGGCAAAATGTCGTGGAACTGGTTGAGCAGAATGAGTTCCCAGCCGGCCCGTAGCTGTGCGGCCGGGTAAGCCTCCTCGTCTGCCAGCAGAGCGGCGAGCGTGCTCAGCCACTCGGCGTGGTGGTAGAGCATCTCTGCGTGGCGGTTGGCCCACTTGCTGTAAGCCTGCGACGTATAAGTGCCGCGGTGATACTCCAGATACAGCTCGCCGTCCCACACCGGCAGCCGCTCGTGTTCCAATCGCGCCGTCAGCCGCTCAAAGTAATCCTCCGGCAGCGTTTGCGCCACGGCCGGCAGCCCCGGCAGGTTCTGCAGTGCGCGGCCTGCTTCCAGCATCTCCGCCGTCGGCCCCCCGCCCCCGTCGCCGTTACCATAGAGCAGCAGCAGCTCTTCGTTGGCTTCTTTCTGCCGGTACTGCTGCCACATCCCCTTGACCTCGGCCGGCGTCAGCTGGCCATTGTAGGTATAGATGTGCGAGTCTGTTTCCGGCGTCGTCACAAAGTGGGTCAGCAGCTCCGTCCCGTCGCTGCCGCGCCAGCGGAATGTATCATAGGGAAAGCGGTTAAACTGGCTCCAGCTAATCTTGGACGTCAGGAAATAGTCAATGCCGCAGCCGCGCGCGATCTGCGGCAGCGCCCAGCTATAGCCAAAGACGTCGGGCAGCCAGAGCAGCCGGCTGTCCAGACCAAAGCGGTCGCGGATATAGCGTTTGCCATAAATAAACTGGCGGATGAGCGATTCGCCACTGGGAATATTCGTATCCGCTTCGATCCACATCCCGCCGTTGATGCTCCAGCGCCCGGCCTCGATCTGCTCCCGGATCTGGGCAAAGAGCCCCGGCTCGTCCTCTTCCAGGTAGGCGTAGAGCTGGGGTGAAGAGTGGGTGAAGCGGTACTCCGGGTATTGTCGCATCAGGTGCAGCACCGTGCTGAACGTGCGCGCGGCCTTCTGCCGCGTATGGCGCAGCCGCCAGAGCCAGGCCATGTCGATGTGCGAATGGCCCACGGCCCAGACGTGCGGCTTCAGCTCGCTCATCTCGCGCCAGCCGGCAAGCTGCTGCTCTAGCTGCGCCAGCGCGCGTTCGACCGAGCGGTAAAAGGCATCGGAGCGCGGCTGCTTGAAGTCGATCAGGAGGAAAGCGTCGTCCAGCGCGGTCAGCAGGCGGACATGGCGCAGGTCATCTTCACTTAGCTCTCGCAGCGCCAGCAGCAGGAGATGCGCCCGCTGGTAAAAGCGCCAGCTCGGCTCGTCGATCCACAGCAGCTCGGCCGCATCCAGCTGCCATTTTGGCGGCGCCTGGAAAAGGCCGCTCCAGGCATGTAGCGCCAGCTCAACCTGCCCGCCCCGCCACAGCTCCGGCGGCAGCCACGCCGTATCGTGGCGTGTGTCGATCCCCTGCAGCGGCTGGCCGTTGGCATAGAGCAACGCTTCCGGCCCGCTCTTCCCTGGCTCGCGCCGCCCCAGCCGGAAACGGGCAAACAGGCGCTGCTCCGGCCATTCGTCCGGCATCGCCACCGTGGCGCGGAACCAGGCGGTGACATCCGGCCCGCCCCAGCTCTGGCCGACGGCGATCGGCTGCCAGGCGGCGTCGCCCAATTCCTCGTCTACAATTCTCTCTACACGAAATTCAAGTCCTGTTATCGGCTGCACCCCCCGGTACATCGCCTCCCCTATTGTCAGTAACAGCTTGTTCAGCTTCCGGCTGGTAAAGTAACGCAAGTCTTCCTCCGTCGTCTGCACTGCGTTTGCGTCGGGGATTAAATGAGAAAGAGGCCGGCGGCGGCGCCCACCACCAGGATGAGGATGAAGCCCGGCAGCAGCGCCCGGCGCAGCGCCGGCGTCCCTGCCACCACGACAATTGCCCCCTTGGCCGCGGTGTTGGCCAGCGCCGCGATGATCACCCCGCGTGCCGCCACATCCAGCTCCAGCCCCGCCACCCCCCGCGACAGCCCGGCCAGGGACAGCGCTACGGCGTCGATTCCGGCCAGCCCGCCAATCAGGCTCGACAGGTAGATCCCGGCCTGTCCCAGATAGATCTGCGCCGCGCGCGAGACGACCAGCACCACGGCGAAGATCAGCCCGAAGGTCACCGCCGTCGAAAGCTCGAAGGGGTTGTGCAGCTCCACCTCCTCGTGGTCGTCCTCGCGCGCCGCCGCCAGGTAGAGGTAGAGCGCGTAGACCAGCCCCGCCGCGGCTGTCAGCGCCATCGGCAGCCACAGCACGCGCAGCAGCTCCATGTTAAGCGTGGCCACTTCCACCAGTGCGCGGGGAAACATGATCACCCAGGCGAGGATAATGGCCAGCGCAAACGGCCGCGACAGGCCCGAGGCCTTCTGGCTGCGCTCGGCAAAGCTCAGCGTCGTCGCCGTGCTCGAAGCCAGCCCGCCCAGCAGCCCGGTCAGCGTGATCCCCTCGCGCGCATTGAGCAGCTTCATCAGCACGTAGCCGAGGAAGCTGATACCGGAGATCAGCACCACCAGCAGCCAGATGGTGTACGGGTTGAGCACGTCGAACGGCGGCGGGCCATAGGTCTGGTTGGGCAGCACCGGCAGGATAATGGCCGTAATCAGCGCAAACTTGAGCACGGCGAAGATATCTTCGCGCGTCAGCCGCTCGACAAAGCCGTGCAGCTCCAGCTTGAGCGAAAGCAGCCCGGTGGTGACCACAGCCAGCGCGACCGCCAGGGTAATCTGTTCCCAGTAGGCCAGCGCCCCCGCCAGAATCGTCACCAGGGCCGCCACTTCGGTCGTCATGCCCATGCCGCCACGCCAGGCGGTGATAAAGTAAGCCACGGCAATCAGGATCCCCAGCGGAAAGACAATGCCCACGAACGCCCAGGGCGAGTCGAGCAAATCGGCGACCATTGCCGCCGCCGCCCCCAGCAGCGCCATCAGCGTGAAGGTGCGCAGCCCGGCAAACATCTGCGAGCTGCCCTCGGCGCTATACTCGTCCATCGTATATTCGCGCTGCAGGCCGACCAGCAGGCCGATGAACAGGGCGACGCCAAAACGATAAAAGAGGCTGGCTTCTGTGTTCATTCTCTCCTTTGCGAATGATTCTAACCTACCACCCCTGGGCAGCCCAAAGGAGATGCCGGCCGGCCTGAATCATGCTAGCATAGCGCCCGCATCACCATAGTGGAGGAAGCGAATATGATGCCCCTCGAATCCGTCCCCAGCGCCCTAAACGTTCCCCAGCGGCTCCTCCTAGGCCCTGGACCCAGCACGGTACCGCCGCGCGTCTACCAGGCGATGATGGCCCCGGTCGCCGGCCACCTCGATCCCGCCTTCGTCGCCGTGATGGACGGCATCCAGACGCTGCTCCGCTTCCTTTTCCAGACAGAAAACGAGCTGACGCTACCCATCTCCGGCACCGGCAGCGCCGCCATGGAAGCGGCTATCGCCAACCTGGTGGAGCCGGGCGACGACATGCTCGTCTGTATGAACGGCTTCTTCGGCCAGCGCATCGCCGAGATGGGCCGCCGCTACGGCGCCAATGTGCGCACCATCAACCGTCCCTGGGGCGAGGTCTTTAGCGGTGAAGAAGTCGCCGCGGCCCTGGCGGCGAATCCGGCGACTATTGTCGCCGTCGTCCACGGCGAGACCTCCAGCGGCGCCGCCCAGCCCATCGCGCCGCTGGCCGAGGCAGCCCACACTCACGGCGCGCTGCTCATTGTCGACACCGTTGCCAGCCTCGGCGGCGTGCCCGTGCACGTGGACGAGTGGGGTATCGACGTCTGCTACAGCGGCTCGCAGAAATGCCTGAGCTGCCCGCCCGGCGCCAGCCCCATCACCTTCAGCCCGCGCGCCGTCGCCAGGCTGGAGCAGCGCCGCCAACCGGTGACGAGCTGGTACCTGGACATACTGCTGCTGCGCGACTATTGGGGCGCCCCGCGCAAATACCACCACACGGCGCCCATTTCCACCATGTACGCCCTCTACGAAGGGCTGCGCCTCGTGGCCGAAGAAGGGTTGGAGGCGCGCTGGGCGCGTCACCGGGAGGCGGCCGCCATGCTCTACGAGGGGCTGGCGGCGCTCGGCATGACCCTGCACGTGGCGCCCGAGCACCGGCTCGCCTCGCTGACCACGCCGCGCCTGCCCCAGGGCATTGACGAAGCCGCCATCCGCCGCGCGCTGCTCGCCGACTACAACATCGAGATTGCCGGTGGTCTGGGCGAGCTCGCCGGCCAGGTATGGCGCATCGGCCTCATGGGCTACTCCGCCCGGCGTGCGAACGTCGCCCTCCTGCTTGCCGCCCTGGGCGAGCTGCTCGCGCCCTGAGTATGGCCCGCCCGGAAACCGCCTTTAACTGGGCCATCTATCGCGACGCCACCCTGGCCGGCCTGGCGGTGCTGATCCCGTTGCCCGTCCTCGACGTGATATTTGAGCAGTTCTTCCGCCGCCGCATGCCGCGCGCCATCGCGCGCAGCCGCGGCCGCCAGCTACCCCCGGCCAGCGCCCGCCTGCTCAACCGCTGGGGCTGCTCGCCCGCTTCCCTGCTCCTCTTCCCTATCTGGCTCCTCTTCTGGCTGCTGCAGCGCCTCTCCAAGAAGATCCTCTACTTCCTCACCGTCAAGGACGCCGTCGATAGCCTCAACTACTACTGGCACCGCGCCTTCCTGCTCGACTATATGGTGCGGGCCGGCCATCTTGACAACCAGGAGCAGGCCCGGCGCGCCGAGCAGGCGCTTACCCGCACCCTGGACGAAGTAGGCGAGAGCCCGTTGACTACCCTCGCCCGGCAGGTGGTGCGCCAGAGCCGCCACGTCTTGCGCTCGCTCATCGCGGTTCTCCGCCGTGGCCGCGAGTCGGACGAGCTGCAGCGCGAGCGCAGCACGATGGCCCAGACCTGGGGCCGCTTCCAGAGCCACCTGGAAAACGTCGCCGCCCACTACCAGACGACCTTTGATCGTCTGGCGCAGGCGGCGACGGAGTAGGCTGACAGAGCGCCGGACCGCTGGCGCCGGCTCTTCTAATCGCTGCCGCTGACCGCGGCCCGCGGCTGTGCCGGCGCTGGCCGGACGGCGCGCACTGCGCGGCCATTGGCCGGCCGCGCCGCTATCCCCTCGCGCAGCGCCAGGCCGCTGCCGGCATAGAAGCCGTCGCGCAGCGAATCGGCAATCCCCTGGAAGATCCAGCGGGCGTAGCGGCCTACCGGATAGATTTCCTGCGCTTCCAGCACGCGCATCGCCTTAGCCTTCCACTGCGACCCTGGCCACGACCAGGTGTAGGCCACGTCAATCCAGGTGGGATCGACCACTTCGGCCTCGTCAATATAGCCCCACTCCTGCAGCTCCTGCACCACGGCGTCGCAGTAGGCCTGCACCTCGGCCTGGCTCGGCTCCGGCCCGCCGCCGACGAAAGCCCGCTCCACGTAGATGCTCACAGCCGAGCCACGTTCGCCGCCGCCGTTGGCGTGGAGGCGGCTCCCCGGCCGGTGTGACAGCGGCAGGAACGAGGCGTCCACATGGTTGTAGAAGCCGACACGGTGGAAGCCGGCATTGCTATAGGGAATATACAGCCAGTGCTCGTCCGGGCAGCGCTCGCCGCGCCGCGCCCCGATGTTTAGCACCAGCACCGACGTGTAGGGATCGGGTCGCGCCTCCACCTCCAGGCCGGTCATCTCGATCATCTTGTTCAGTGGCAGCGTCGAGAGCAGCGCCTCATAGGGCAAGACCTCG
Source organism: uncultured Ardenticatenaceae bacterium (assembly GCA_964579295.1). Classification (GTDB taxonomy): domain Bacteria; phylum Chloroflexota; class Anaerolineae; order Promineifilales; family Promineifilaceae; genus JAAYYY01. The sequence continues at coordinate 11,149 of CAZOGK010000049.1, read as the reverse complement.
CCATCGGCGAAGTACAGCTCCCGCCCCTGCACGTCAATGGCCGTGACCCGCTTGCCGTAGCGGACATCGGACTGGGCCGCCATGCGCTGCGCCAGCGCGTTTAGCCCGTCTTCGGGGTAGACAAAGGTGACGTTGTAGCCCACCGCCTCGGCGTCGCCCAATGCCCCGTCGATGGCCTTGTTCAGGTTGACCGGCGTCTTGTAGGCGTCCTGCGGCGCAATCTCCTTATAGAGGCCCGCCGTATACAGATCGTGGAACGGCGTGAAGAATAGCTCGCATAGCGTCGGGCCAAAGCTGCCCAGCAGCCACTCTTCCATCGTACGGAAGCCGTTGGCCGGCGTCGCCAGCTCTTTGAGCGCCTCGCCGGCCACCTCTGGCCCCAGAAAGCGCAAATGGTTCTGCAGTGGATAGGGAACGTACAGCTCGTCTTCCGGGAAGTAAACCGCCGAGCTGCGCGCATAACGCCGCACCGGCGCCATCTTCTCGATAAAACGCAGGACGGTCGGGTCGCCGCCGAAGATCCAGTGGCCGCCGCCAATCTCGAAGCGGTAGGCTTCTCCATCCGCCGGCGGCTGCGCCAGCCGCTCGCTGTCATGCGGCCGGACGTAGTACGAAGAACAGATGCCGCCCGGCGCTTCCTGCGCCTCGAACACGGGCAGCCCCGAGCTCAGTCCCGCGGCCAGGCCGGTGACGCCGCCTCCCAGGATGTAGGTTCCCGCATTTTTGCTTGCGCTCATGATGTGTCTCCTCTTGCGGCCCACGGCCACGCTGTGTTGCTACTCCGGTGTCACACGGAATGTAGCCCCATCGGCACGGCAAGACATTGGGCATCTGCCCAACAATTCGCGCCAGATGGGCGGGGAAGCTTGTGCATCTGCCCAATGAAAGGTGCGGCAGCGGCGGGTAGAGTAGCAGTGTGAACTCATTCGCAGCACGACGGAGATGTGATGCGCCGTCTGAACATTCTCATCTGGCCCATCCACGGCAGCTATCTCAATAGCCTGGCTCGCATCGAGCATAACTGGTACCTGCCCGTCGACGAGGCCCGCTCCGAGGGCTATGGCGGGCGCGGCTCCGCCTTCGATCTGCCCCCTTACGTGCGCGAGGTGCCGGCGGCAGAGGTGCGCAGCCTTGACCTTGACCTCATCATCTACCAGACAGCCCGCAACTACTTCGAGGATCGCCGCCAGATCCTCAGCCCGGAGCAGCAGCGGCTGCCGGCCATCTACCTGGAGCACGATAGCCCGCAGCCACACCCCACCGGCTCGCGCCACATCATCGACGACCCCGGCCTGCTGGTCGTCCACGTGACCCACTACAACCGGCTCATGTGGGATAGCGGCCGCGCCCCGACGTGCGTCATCGAGCACGCCGTCGCCATCGATCCCGGCGCCGGCTATAGCGGCGAGCTGGACCGCGGCATTACCGTGGTCAACGGCATGCAGCACCGGCCGCGCATCGCCGGCTACGACATCTTCCAATGGCTGCGCGAAGAGATCCCGCTGGACATCGCCGGCATGGAGACCGAAGCGTTTGGCGGCCTGGGCGACATCCCCTACCGCGATCTGCACCGCCGGGTGGGCCACTACCGCTTCCTCTTCAGCCCCATCCGCTACACCAGCCTGCCCCTCGCCGTCATCGAAGGGCTTACCCTGGGCATGCCCGTCATTGCCCTGGCGACGACCGAGCTGCCCACGGTCATCCAGAACGGCGTCCACGGCTTTGTCTCCTGCGATCTGGAAGAGCTGGTCTGCCATATGAAGCGGCTGCTGGCCGAGCCGGACGAGGCGTATACCCTTGGCGCCAATGCCCGCCAGCTTGCCCGCCAGCGCTTCGGCATCGACCGCTTCACACGCGACTGGAACGAAGCCTTTGCCCTGGTCAGAAGCTGGCAAGCCGATCCGGCTCACCTCCAGCCCGCCTCACACGCCCGGACAGGATGGCCCTGAGATGAGCCGACATCCTCTCCACCAGCGCGGAGAAGCTGCCGCCAGCCTGCAGCGCACCGTTTCTCTGGTCCAGGCCCTCTTCTATGTAGCTACCGGCATCTGGCCCTGGCTCTCGCTGCGCACCTTCCTTAAAGTGACCGGCCCCAAGCGTGACCTCTGGCTGGTGCAGACGGTGGGCGCGCTGGTAGCCGTCATTGGCCTCGTGCTCGGTCTGGCCGGGCTGCGGCGGCGCGTCACGCCCGAGATAGCCCTGCTTGGCGCTGGCAGCGCCGGCGCCCTGGCCGGCGTCGACGCCCTCTTCGTCGCCCAGGGCCGCATCCCGCCCGTCTACCTGCTGGATATGGCAGCCGAGCTCGGCCTCGTGGGCGCCTGGCTATTCAGTCGCTCCGCCCGGCTACCCGGCCATCGTGCCGCCGAGCCAGTTCTGCCACGAGATTTGAATAAGACCCGGCCCTGACGTTGGCCGGCCGAGGAGAAACCGATGAACCAAGCGACAGCCACCACCCCCGCCCTGCTCTGCCTGGCCCACCTCGGCTGGGACTTCGTCTGGCAGCGCCCGCAGCAGATCCTCTCGCGGCTGGCGCGGCGCTATCCCGTGCTATACGTCAACGAGCCCTTTCATCTGCCGCCCGGGACCACCAGCCCGCAGCTTGTGCAGGTGGCCGCCGGCTCCGGCGTCAGCGCCTGGCAGCCCGGCATGCCCGACGACCCTGAGCTGCTGGCGCAGTGGCGCGAGCTGTACACCGCGATGGTCGTGGAGCTGCTGCTGGCCGAAGGCTGGGTGCGGCGCAGCCCCCACGGCCTCCAGGCGCTGCGCCCTCTGATCCTCTGGTTCTACACGCCCGCGCCCACCTACATGCTGGAGGCCATTCCCGCCGACCTCGTGGTCTACGACGTGATGGACGAACTCGCCAACTTCAAGGGCGCCGACGCCGAACTGCGCGAGCGCGACCAGCAGCTGCTGGCGGCTGCCGACGTCGTCTTTACCGGTGGGCGCAGCCTCTACGAGTCGCGGCGCGCGCGCCACGACAACGTCCATCTCTTTGCCAGCGGCGTCGATGTCGCCCACTTTGCCCGCGCCGCCAGCGCGCCCCCCAGCCCGCTGCTGGCCGGCCTGAGCGGACCTCGCCTCGGCTATATCGGCGTCATCGACGAGCGTATCGACCTGCCGCTCCTGGCGGCGCTGGCCGATAGCCATCCGCAATGGTCGCTGGTCATGGTCGGCCCGGTCGTCAAGATCGACCCGGCGACGCTGCCGCAGCGGCCTAACATCCATTACCTCGGCCAGCAATCCTACGACGATTTACCGGCCCTGCTCAAAGGCTTCGACGTCTGCCTGATGCCCTTCGCCCTCAACGAGGCTACCCGTTACATCAGCCCGACCAAGACCCTGGAATACATGGCGGCGCGCAAGCCCATCGTCAGCACCAGCGTGCCCGACGTCGTCGCCTGCTGGAGCGATGTCGTCTGGATTGCCGACGGCCCGGCCGCCTATGCACGGGCCATCGACGCCGCCTTGCATGAGCACGATGACGCCTGCCGCCAGCGCCAGGCCCGCGCCGAGGCCCATCTGCGCCGCAGCAGCTGGGACGGCATCGCCGCCGCCATGGACCAGCAGATAACGGGCGTCGCCGGCCGCTAGCTAGCCTCTCGGCGGGGCGTCCCCGCGATCTTCAGTACGCCAGTACTGAGAGAATAGTACGGCAGTCCCTGTTCACATCTCCTTTTGTGGCTATGATGTAGGGACAGAATCGCCGGCAAGGCGGCTCTATAGCTTATAGACTGCCCCCACGCCTTGCCCGGAGCCATAGCCAACAACAGGGACGGAGCCATATGGCCGTTTATCGGCAGGTACAACCGTTAGTGACCCGCGCTGGTCAGCGCGCTGCTCAGTCGCCGCCCTATCTCGAAGCGCTGATCCAGCGGCTGGCCGCTATTTTCCACGCGGAGGTCTGTGTCCTCGGCAAGACCGGGATCGTTCTCGGTAGCAGCAAGCAGGGCTGGCGTGGCCGGCCTTTCTCTGAGCTGGACCATGAGGGCTGCCCGGCGCCCCTGCGCCTGCCTATTGTCCTCGACGGCCGGCGCTGCGAGGTGGCCATCTGCGGCCTCGGCGAGCGCATCTCGCCGCGGCTGGCCCAGACCTTGGTGGATATGACGCTCAGCGAGCTACTTCGCCAGCAGGAGCTGCCCGCGCGCGCTGAGATCAAAAACCGCTTTATCTACGACCTGCTGCACGGCCATATCGACGACGAGGCGACCCTCTCGCACTACGCGGAGCTGCTCGGCCTCGATCTCAGCCCGCCGCGCGCCGTCATTCTCATCGACGCGCTCGACTATATGGCCGGAGAGAAAAGCAGCCCTCAGGAGAGCCGGCGGCGGGTTCAGGCGCTTGTCGACGCCATCATTCATTTCTTCCACCTGCCCGACGACCTCACCTGCGCCTATCTGGGCGACGGGCAGATCGTCGTCCTCAAGGCCAGCGATCGCCAGAACCTGTCCGCCTGGGCCGGCAGCGACCAGAGCGGCGCGCGCCGTTGGGCCGACCTGACGGCACTGCAGCGGGCGGCTACGGCTCTGCTCGGTTGCCTGCCGGCCGGCGCGGCCGCCGCTGTGCGCATCGGCCTCGGCCGCCATCATCCCGGGCCTACCGGCCTCGCCGCCTCATACGCCGACGCCCAGGCCGCGCTGGTGCTGGGGCGCCGCTTCCACCATCAGCAGCAGGTGCATTGCCTCACCGACCTGGGCGTCGCCGCCTTTGTCGGCCTGGCCGATGCGCAGACGAAGGAGGAGCTGGCCCAACATCTGCTCAGCCCGCTGCGTGATGAGCCGGAGCTGGTCGAGACGCTGCAGCACTTCTTCGCCGAAGACTGCTCCCTCTGTGCTACCGCCGCCCGCCTGTACATCCACCGCAACACGCTCAGCTACCGGCTGGACAAAATCGCCTCGCTCACCGGCCTTGACCCGCGCTGTTTTGACGAGGCTGTCCAGCTGCGGCTGGCTCTCATGGTGCACGTGCTGGGCGCCTGCTCCGCCCAGGCGCTCGCCGCTGCAGACGTCTCGGCGCGCTCCGTCTAGAGCGGCACGTCATAGCAGTCGCCGGCGCGGCCGGTCTGCCTCATAACAGCCCCTTTCTGCCAGACCACCCGGGTCGGCATATCGCCGCCGCGCCCATAAGATCCGCCTTAGCGAATTTCCGCGCTACCCACTTTCCTGCTAAAATTGAGGGGCTATCCAGACGGATTCAACAGGAAAAAGTGATAATGGGAACAAAGGAAACCGCAGCTGCCGGTCTGACGGCGGCCGCCGCCGGCCCGCCGCCGGCCCTGCGCACACGCCACGAGCTGCGCAACATCGCCATCATTGCCCACGTCGATCATGGTAAGACGACGCTGGTGGACGGCATGCTCAGGCACGCGCAGGTCTTCCGCGCCAACCAGCAGGTTGCCGAGCGCGTGCTGGACTCCAACGACCTGGAGCGCGAGCGCGGCATCACCATTCTGGCCAAGAACACGGCCGTCGCCATCCGCGATCCCGAGAGTGGCCAGGATGTGAAGATCAATATTGTCGATACGCCGGGCCATGCCGATTTTGGCGGGGAGGTCGAGCGCGTGCTTAACATGGTCGACGGCGCGTTGCTGCTGGTCGATGCCTTTGAAGGCCCCATGCCACAGACGCGCTTCGTGCTCAAGAAGGCGCTGGCGATGGGCCACCGCATTATCGTCGTCATCAACAAAGTGGACCGCCGCCACGCTGATCCCGACCGGGTGCTCAACGAGACCTTTGACCTGTTCATCGAGCTGGGCGCCAGCGAGGAGCAGGCCGAGTTTCCCGTCGTCTATACCATCGCCACCGAGGGCCGCGCGGGCCACACGCCGGAGTGCGGCCCCGACCTGCAGCCCCTCTTCGAGACGATCCTGGCAACGGTGCCGGCGCCCCGGGTGGACGTGGACGCGCCGCTGCAGATGCTGGTCACGACCCTCGACTACGACAACTATCGCGGCGTCACCGCCGTCGGCCGCATTTTTGCCGGCGCCCTGCGCGCCGGGCAGCCCGTGGCCCGCGTCACCCACGATGGTCACGTCTTCGCGGCCGAGGCGACTTACCTCTATGTCCATCGCGGCCTGGAGCGGGTTGAGGTCGCCGAAGCGCTGGCCGGCGAGATCGTCGCCATCGCCGGCATTGAGGCCATCGCCATTGGCGAGACTATCGCCGACCCGGCTAACCCCATCGCCCTGCCCACCATCAAAGTGGAAGCGCCTACCGTGCGCATGAGCTTCAGCGTCAACAACTCGCCCTTCTCCGGGCGGGAAGCGCGCTGGTCTACTTCGCGCCGCCTGCGCGAGCGCCTCTTTGACGAGCTGAAGCAGAACGTGGCGCTGCGCGTCGAGGAAACAGAGAGCGCCGACCGCTTTGTCGTCAGCGGACGCGGCGAGCTGCACCTGGCTATCCTCATCGAGACCATGCGCCGGGAGGGCTATGAGTTCATGGTCTCCCGCCCCGAGGTCATCTTCCGCCGCGACGAGAGCGGCGAGCTGCTGGAGCCCTACGAAGAGGTGCAGATCGAGACCACGCCGGAGACCGTTGGCGCCGTCGTAGAGATGATGGGCCAGCGGCGCGGCGAGATGCGTATGCTGCGCAACCTTTCCGACGACGCCGTTCTGCTCACCTACGTTGTGCCCACGCGCGGCCTGCTTGGCTTCCGCCACCAGTTCCTCACCACCACGCGCGGCGCCGGCGTGATGAATAGCCTCTTCTACAACTACGGTTCGTTGGCCGGCGAGATCAGCGGCCGCAACCAGGGCTCCCTCGTCGCCTGGGAGACCGGGCAGACGACCTCGCACGGCCTGGAGAACGCCGGCCAGCGCGGCGTCCTTTTTGTCGGCCCGGGTGAAGAGGTCTATGCCGGCATGGTCGTCGGCCGCCACCAGCGCCCCGGCGACCTCGACGTGAATGTCTGCAAGAAAAAGCAGCTCAACAACATGCGCAATGCCATCCGCGAGATTGACGAGCGTCTCACGCCGCCCGTGCGCATGAGCCTCGATGAGTTCATCGAGTATCTCGGGCCGGACGAGCTGCTGGAGGTCACGCCGCAGAGTCTGCGCGTGCGCAAGCGGATTCTCGACCGGCATATTCGCGAGCGCAGCGCCCGGCAGCGCCAGGGCATCCTGGAGCAGGCGGGACAGCAATAGCTCATTCGGCCTTGCTGCAGCCGGCCATTTGCTGATAAACTTCTTACACTTCCATTTTACGCTTTCGTCTAACCCGATGTGAGGTATTTATAGCTTGATGGTCCGACGCCTTAGCCTGTTCGCCCCGCTGCTCCTTCTTTTCTCCGCTGTCTGGTTCCTTAATCCATCGTCGGCCCAGGCCACGCTCTGCCATGATGCGCGCACCGGCTTAGACTGCCGCCTCACGCAGCGCAAGCCGGCTTTCACCGAGCCGGCCATCCCGGAGGACAGCATCGTCAAGGACGTTCTGTATGGCTGGGTTGAGGATTATGCTTACTTTTACGCCGAGCCGGAGCGGGGCGCCCGCCACGTGCGCACCGCTACCACCGGCTTCTTCTACGGTCCGGCGGTCGAGTCCACGGTCGACGCCGAAGGCAACCTGTGGCACAAGGTCTGGGGCTACTGGCTGCCTGCCCGCTATTATCATCCGGTCGAAGCCAGCGACTTCCCTGGCATCGAGGTCAACCGCCAGCCGATACGGCCCTTTGGCTGGATTCTGCGTCCCATCGTGCCCAACGCCGAGCCCGGCGGCGAGCCGGTAACCCAGGGCGATACGCTGCCGCGCTATACCTTTGTCCAGGTCTACGAAAGCCGCGGCGCCGGCGGCGTTATCTGGCACAACATCGGCAAGGAAGGCTGGGTGCGCCACGATTTCGTGGCCGTGACTCACGTGCGCCAGCGCCCCGCCGCCGTGGAAGCGCACGAGTTCTGGATGGACGTCGACCTCACCGAGCAAACGTTCGCCGCCTATGAGGGCGACCGCATGGTCTTCGCCGGCCTCGTCTCCAGTGGTCTGGCCCGCTGGCCCACCCGCACCGGCCTCAACCAGGTCTGGGAGCGCCGCCTGCTATCGCCCATGCGCGGCGGCGTCGTCGGCGACGACTATTACTATATCGACGACGTGGCCCACAGCCTCTACTATGACGGCGAAATTGCCCTGCACGGCGCCTTCTGGCACGACGACTTTGGCCGGCCCAAGAGCCACGGCTGCGTCAACATGTCCCCGCGCACGGCCGAGTGGGTCTACGACTGGTCGGAAGACGCCCCCAACGACCTCTGGGTCTGGGTCCACTACGCCAACCCGGCCGAATTCCTGCGCTAAGCTACTCCCCATCACGCCATCACTGCCTGAATAATGACTGAGCGCTGCCGTCTGGCAGCGCTCAGCTTTTGGCGCGCAACCCACCTTGCCGGCGGGTGTTGGCCTAGCGGCCGCGCAGCCGCCGCAACAGCCAGGCGACCCCGCCCACAGCCGCGGCGACGCCGGCCGCTACCGACAGATATTGGATGCTGCGGAACGGCAGCCGGCTCGGCTCCGGGGGCCGCTCGCCGCGCGGCCCATCGGTGCGGCGGATGCGCCACAGGGAGCCGCTGCCCTGCTGCATGCGGATGCCGCCCACTTCCGGCGCGATGCGGATGATGCCGTAATCGACCACGTAGAGGGCGCCATCGGGCCCGAACTGGCAGTGTGAAGGGCGCTCAAAGCCGCCGTGCGGCAGCTTGGAAGCCGGCCCCTGAAACTTGTTGACGGCAAAATCGACCACTTCGCCGCGGGCCATGTCCACGCGCACCACCTTGAAGCCGGCCGGATCCAGCGCCCGCTTCAGCGTCGTGATCGGCGCCAGGTCGCCAAAGCAGGCCACAAACGCATCCCCCTCAAAGCCAAAGCGGCCGTCGCGGCTGAAGTCAAAGCCATTGGCCGCCGCGTGTGTCTGGAAGGTCACCAGCGGTTTCGGCGGGTCAGGGTCGGGATGCTCGGCCAGCACCGGCGCGCGATCGCGCCCGCCTTCGCCCCAAAATGGGTCGTCCAGGCGGATCCCCGAAGCAAAGTCAGGCCAGCCGTACCAGGCGCCTTCGTGGATCTCGTAGAAGTCATCCGGGTCGTCCACGATATAGCGGTGACTGCGTTCGTCCATGCCGTGCTCGGTGGCGAAGAGACGGCCGTCGGGATGAAAGGCCAGCCCATAAGGGTTGCGCAGCCCCCAGGCCACCAGCTCCAGGTTGCTGCCGTCCGGGTCGCAGCGCAGTACCGAGCCGGTGCACTTCACCTGGCCGGGCACCACCTGTCCCGGCTCGGTCGGCGTGCCAAACGGGCTGTAGGCGCCGGTACGGACCTTCTCCGTCACGCTGCCGAGGAAATTGGGCATCTCCCAGTTAGTGCCCACCAGCGTGATGTCCTGGCCGGGTATATCGTGAAAGTCGGGGTGCTTGGGCAGCCACTCAAAGGCATAGTCGTCGCCGCCGACCACGCCGGAGTTTGTCGCCACGCCGACCTGGAAGTAGATCTTGCCGTCGGGACCCACCAGGGGATGGTTGGCCTGATGGTCGCCGACGCCCGGTAGATCCGTGACGATCTCCTCCAGATTCTGCCCATTGGCGTCGAGGCGGAAGAGCGTATCCGTGTTCATGACGTACAGGTAGCCTTCGTGCCAGCAGGCGCCGGTGACGGCGCCCGGTACGTGCCAGCGCTCGTCGGGCAGCGTGAAGAAGGTCTCCATGCTGCCCGTCGCCGGATCGACCTTGAGAATGCGCGGCGGCGCGTCGATCTTGTGGCCGCTCTCCACCACGTAGCAGCTGCCGGCGTCGTCGAAACAGCAGTGGACGGGCGCGTTCAGCTCAGGCGCCACAACCTCGGCCACGTACCCTGCCGGCAGCAGGACATCTTGCGGCGTGTAGCTGCGCGGCCCAGCACGCTCGATACGGATCAGGTTTTTTAGATGGGGCTGAATGGGCGCGTAGAGCGCCGCCAGCCAGTTGGCGAGCATCGGCGCCTTGAGCGGGCCCGGATCAGCGGCAGGTATACGCTCTCTTTCGTCGGCCATAGTCTACTCCTTTATGCGCGGGTCGCCGGCGGCAGCCCTGCTACCGTTCCGCTTCCGGGCCGGCCACCGCGCCGCGTTCGACATGATCTGCAACTGATCTCACTCCGCTTCCTGTCTGGCGGCGCGCCGCCAGCGGCCATAAGGCAAAGAGGCTTACCAGAAAGGCGGTCGCCGCGGCGACAAACAGGAGCGTGTAGCCCGTGCCCGACGCCGTACGGTTGCCCCAATCGACCAGCGGGCCAAAGAGCCCGGCGGCAGCGGTGGCGCCGGCCGTGCCGAAATTTGCCAGCGCCAGGAAGCGGCCGGCTTCCTGCGGCGGCGCCAGGTCGGCGGTCAGCGCCCAGTTGGCGCCGGCAAAGGCGGCCGAGCCCAACCCCATCAGGCTGCCAAAGAGCATGATCTGCCCTTCATCTCTGGCCCCGATCAGCAGCAAAACGCCGGCGGCGCTGAGCAGGCTGCCGGCGGCCATCAGCGGCAGCCGGCCCAGCCGATCGGCCGCCCACCCGGCGGGGAGCGCAGGCACGACGGCGACCAGCGTCAGGACGGCCAGCACCTGCCCGGCCTCCGCCGCCGCACGGCCCGGGTCGAGGCCAAGCCTATCGGCGACAAACAGCAGCAGGAAGCGGCCCACAGCATAGGTGCCGAGCAAAAAGAAAAAGCGCGCGCCGACCAGCCAGACGAAGGCGCGATGGCGCCGCCAGTCAAGCTGGAACGCGCCACGCAGCGAGATGCGGCCGCCCGGCGCTGCCTCGCGTCGTGGCTCGCGCACCAGCAGCAGGGTGAGCAGAAGCGCCGCCAGCACAATGCCCAGCAGCGCCAGCAGCGCCGGCCCAATCTCGCCGCCGCGCAGCAGCTGGCCGAGCACGGCAAAGCCGACCAGCGCGCCGCTCAGGTCCATGAAGCTCTTCAGACCTGAGGCGGCGCCGCGGCTCGGCGCCGCGACCAGGTCGGGGATGAAACCCTGCTGCGCCGCCTGGGCCACGCTGGCCGCGCCCTGCACAAACAGGTAGCTCGCCAGCACCAGCAGCAGTGTCTCGCTGCCGGCCAGCAAGAGCAGGCCGAGCATCGCCAGCGCAGCGCCCGCCGCCAGCAGCCCGCGCCGCCCCCAACGCGGCCGCAGCCGGTCGCTGAGCTGGCCGGCCAGCGGCTG
>CAZOGK010000048.1:7707-21567 GCA_964579295.1 uncultured Ardenticatenaceae bacterium | reverse complement strand
CTGGCCGCCGGCCTCTTCCCCTACGGCAGCAGCAGCCGCCAGCGCAAGCTGCTGCTGGTGGATTTGGTGGTGCCGTTGGCGGCGGCGCTCTTGCCGTTGTATGGGGGCGGGTAGGGGCCGGTACAGGGTTCAGGGTACAAGGTATCAGATACGTTGGGGAGCCGGATGAGCCGGACGGTTTTGCCCCGGCGCCCCGCAGCGGCTAGAATAACCCATCGACATTGGCCTGGCCTGAACCAAGTGAACGGTGACAGTTGTCACCTGTGCGAGCTGGGGCCCGCCTGGGCGCCCATGATTCAGGCTGCACCATTGCCTGCGGGCAGAAGGAGAATGGCATGAATTTTCGGATTAGAACGTTGGTGAAGGGGAGCGAGACGGAGGAGCGTATATCGGTCTTTGAGGAGGTAACGGCGCCGGGTTTTGGCCCGCCGCTGCATAGCCATCCATCCCAGCTGGAATTGTTCCATATCATTAAGGGTCAGCACAGGTTCCTTTTGGGCGACGAGGAGCTGATTGCGGGGCCGGGCGACTGCGTGGTCATCCCCGCCGGCGTCGCCCACACCTTCCAGAACGTCGCCGGCGAGGACGGTCTGGTTCACTTTGAGCTGCTGCCCGCCGGCGCGGCGGAGCCTTTCTTCGACCGGCTGGTCAGCGACTTCACGGGTATCGCGGACATGGGCGCTTTCTTCGCCGAGCACGGCCTTGAGCTGCTGGGCCCGCCGCTGGAGTAGGCGTGAGCGATTAGCCATTAGCCGTTAGCCTCTGGCTAGCGGCTAAGAGCTAAGAGCCAAAAGCTCTTTTTCTGGCATAATAGTGCCATGCAACACACCCCAGTGGAGAAGGACGCATGGCCGAAGAAGCACGGAAACTGGTGACGGCGCGCTGCCCGCATTGCCAGGCGCGCCTGTCTTATACTCGTCTGCCGGAGCTGGACACGTGGGACTGCTGCCCGGAATGCGGCGCCTCGCTGAAAGTGGTCGCCACCGACCCGCTCACCTTGCACTGGGAAGAGCAGGATTACTGCGACGACGAAGGCTGAACAAGGAAGTGCAAATTGCCAGTGGCGAATGGCAAGGGGGTCGGGTCAGGCATGCCTGACCCCCGCGCACCCCTCACAATTCACCATCTGCCATTGGCCATTTGCCATTCGCCATTCCCCCCCACATGAGCATTCCCCAAAGCTCACTCGCCTAAGCCGCCTCTTTCTGCTATCCTACTCCGGTTGCGTCGCGCCCGGACTAGTGGGGCGGCGCCTTGTAGAATCTTTTGCGGGCTGAGAGTGCGACTTGGCTCAGACAGACCAAGGAGTACTTTCGGTGACTTTCAATCAGTTTTCTCTCGACGCGCGCCTCATGGCCGGCGTCGACTCGCTGGGCTTTGAGCAGCCCACCCCTATTCAACAGCAGGCCATTCCGGCAGGGCTGGCCGGCCGCGACATTCTCGGGCTGGCGCCGACAGGCACCGGCAAGACGGCCGCCTTCCTCCTGCCCATCCTGCAGCGGCTGACCAGCGGCCCGCTGCGGCGCACGCGCGCGCTCATTATCGCCCCCACGCGCGAGCTGGCCGAGCAGACGCACCAGACGGCGCTGGCCCTGGGCCGGCAGACGCGGGTGCGCAGCGCGACCATCTATGGCGGCGTTGGCAAGCGGCCGCAGGTCGAGGCGCTGCGCCGCGGCACCGAGATTATCGTCGCCTGCCCCGGCCGCCTGCTCGACCTCTACAATGAGGGCCACGTAGACCTGAGCCACGTGGAAGTGCTGGTGCTGGACGAGGCGGACCGCATGTTTGACATGGGCTTCCTGCCCGACGTGCGCCGTATCTTGCGGCTGGTGCCGGAAGAGCGGCAGACGCTCTTCTTCTCGGCCACCATGCCGCCGGACGTGGACCGGCTGGCGCGGCAGATTCTGCGGCAGCCGGTGACCGTGGAGATTGGCGCGCGGGCGCCGGTCAAGACGGTATCGCACGCGCTCTACCCGGTGACGACGAAGCTGAAGACGCCGCTGCTGCTGGCCATGCTGGAGAAGACGGCGACGGGGCGGGTGCTCATCTTCACCCGCACCAAGCGCCGCGCCCGCTTCCTGGCGCGCGACCTGGCCCAGCAGGGCTACAACGTCGGCGCGCTGCAGGGCAATATGTCGCAGAACAAGCGGCAGCAGGCGATTGACGGCTTCCGCAGCGGCAAGCACGATATCCTCGTGGCCACCGACGTGGCCGCGCGCGGCATCGACGTGGCCGACATCTCGCACGTCATCAACTTCGACATGCCGGATACGGTGGACGCGTATACCCATCGTATCGGCCGCACCGGCCGCGCGGCGGAGACGGGCGAGGCGTTTACCTTCGTCGAGCCGGCCGATATCGCCATGGTGCGCAGCATCGAGAAGGTGCTGGGCAAGCGCATCGAGCGGCGCAAGCTGCCCGGCTTCGATTATCGCGGCTTCACGGCCATGCTCTAAGCAGAACCCGGGGAGCTTTAGCTGTTAGCCATTGGCCGTTAGCGAACTGCTAACTGCGAATGGCTAACGGCTTGCATGGCGCGGTGACATTCATCACTATCGGCCCCTCTGAATTGCTGTCATAATAATAGACAGGGCCGGCGCGGGGTGTGAGGTTCGCCCTTCCTCGCTCCGGCTGCAGCTTGCGGCTATCCACCCTTTGCCTGGAGGTAGTCATGGACACTCGCACGGTTCCTGAGTGGCTGCCGGAGCGCCGCTGGGACATCGACTGGCTGCGCATGCTGGTGGTGGTGGGCATGCTCGTGCCGTTTCACAGCTTTCGCCTGTTTGATACGCGCGACCCCTGGTATGTGAAGAACGCCGAGCCCAGTACGGCGCTCAACTGGTATCTCATCTTCGGCGATACCATCGGCATGCAGCTTCTCTTCATGCTGGCTGGCGCCGCGGCCTGGTACTCGCTGCGGCGGAGCGCGGGCCGCTTTGCCTGGGAGCGGGTGAAGCGACTGCTGGTGCCGCTCGTCGCCGGGTTGGCGCTGGTCGTGACGCCGCAGCTCTATGTGGCGGCGCTGCACCATGGCTTCCAGGGCTCCTTTTTCGACTGGCTGCCGGCGTTCTTTACGTTTAACCCTGACAATCTGGGCGCTTACGACGGCATGAACTGGTCGCCGGCGCACCTCTGGTTCATCCTTTACCTGTTCCTGCTCTCGCTCATCGCCTTGCCCCTCCTTCTGCTGCTGCGCAGCGGGCCGGGCAAGCGCCTGGCGGGCGGGCTGGCGGCGGCGGGCCGGCCGGGCGCGCTGCTCGTCGTGCCCGCGGCGCTGGCGCTGGCGCTTTGGCTGATGTTCGACGTGGAGCCGAACCCGCTTTACTTCCTGGTCTGGTTCCTGGCCGGCTACCTGATGCTGGCGGAGCCGCGGCTGGGCGCCCTGCTCTCGCGCGTGAAGGGGCCGGCGCTGCTGCTGGGCAGCGTGGGGTTGCTGCTGAACATCCTCTGGCAGGCGGATGCCTGGCCGCTGCTGGCGGGCGTCCCCCGGCTCGTGGCCGAGGGGCTGCGCAAGACGCTGTTCGCCTGGCTGGTGATTGCCGGGCTGCTGGGCTATGCCCGCGACGCGCTCGCCGGCCCGCCGCGCTCCCGCTGGGCGTTGGCGCTGGTGGCCTACCTGGGCGAGGCCTCCTACCCGTTCTACATCCTCCACCAGACGGTGATTGTCATTCTCGGCTACTACCTGCTGCCCGCTGCGCTGGCCAGCGTCTGGAAGTACCTCCTGGTGGTCGTGCTCACCTACGCGCTTACGCTGGGCATCTACGACGTCGCCATCCGGCGCACCAACGGAACGCGCTTCCTCTTCGGCATGCGCCCGCTGCCGAGGAAGGAGGAGCGGCGGGTGGCGGTGAGTGTGTAGGTAGCGAGGAGACCTGACAGGTTTTCAAAACCTGTCAGGTCTGTGCACAACTGGTAGGTCGAGATTGGAACCCGACACGGGCTGTGGCGCCCAAGGCGTCAGGTTGAAAACCTGACCTACCGGACCTAGCTGCCGAGGCTCTCCGCTACCTGCAGGGCCTGGTCCAGGGCGAGGTCGTCGCCCCAGAGCGTGTAGTTGATGCCGTCTTCTTCCCACAGCAGCCAGCTGGTGTCGAGCAGCCCGCTGCCGGGCTGGTCGGGGTGGACCATGGGCCGGCCGGTAATCCAGAGGCCGGTCGTGCCGCGCACGTCTACTTCACGGGCCACTTCGGCCGGGCCAAGCCCCTGCTCGAACCGGTCGCCGGCGCCGTAGCGGTAGGCGTTGAAGAAGAGGAAGTGGTCGCCGGAACGGTAGCTGCTGGCGGCGACAACGCCGGCGCCCTGGGGCATGACGCTCCAGGCGCCGTCCTGCTCGTAGCCAGCTGGCAGGATGGCCGGCGCGGCGAAGGTGAAGCCGGCGAGACGGGCTGCTGCGGCGGCGCTCTCTGCGGCCTGCGCCTGGACGGCCTGCGGCGGCTCGGCGGTGGGCGCGGTGCTTACCGGGCTCGTCTCTGTGACCGGCGCCACCGAGATGGCGCCAATCTGGCGCAGGATGTCGCCGGCAAAGGCGCGCGCCGCGGGCGAGAGGGCCAGGCTGGCGGCGAAGAAGAGGGCCAGCACGGCGGCGGCAAAGGCGAGCCGGCGCGCCGCGAGCCGGCGTGAGGGTTGGGCTTGGGTTGGGGTAGCCATAGGTTCGGTAATCCTCCGGTATAACTGGTCCGCGAATTCCTTTCGCGGGGGTTCGTTTAGCCTGGTCAGGAAATCGTCGTCGTTCATGGTGCTTCGTCCCACTCCTTGCGGAGCTGTTGGATGGTACGGTGCAGGATGACGGCCACGTTGTTCTCGCGCAGGCCCGTGAGCCTGGCGATTTCGCGGTTGCCGAAGCCAGCGCCG
The DNA here is from genome assembly GCA_964579295.1 of uncultured Ardenticatenaceae bacterium. Lineage (GTDB taxonomy): Bacteria > Chloroflexota > Anaerolineae > Promineifilales > Promineifilaceae > JAAYYY01. Next base: position 16,716 of record CAZOGK010000048.1, on the reverse strand, counting down.
TATTTGAGTGCCACCAGCTCGCGCTCGCGCTCTGGGAGGCGGGCGAGGAGGCTGGCCAGCCGTTCGGCGTCCTCCCGCTCCTGCGCAAGTGTCTCTGGCGGCGTCTCGCCGGTCACGTGCCCGGCTTGTTCCAGGGGGAGCTCAACGCGCCGCTGCCGGTAGTAGTCGACGGCCACACGCCGGGCGATGGTGACCAACCAGGTGGAGAAGGCGGCGAGGTCGCGCCGGTAGCGGTGGCGGTTGCGCCAGGCCTTCTCGAAGGTTGCCGACGTGAGGTCTTCGGCCACCGGGCCATCGCCGACCCGGTAGCGGAAGAAGTTGTAGATGCGGGGCAGCTCGGCGCGGTAGAGCGCGGCGAATTCGGCCTCGCCCGCCGCAGAAGTAAACCAGGGAACGCGCATCGATTTCGTGACCATTTCACCCAGTTATACGCTGGAGGAGGGAAAGTATTACAGATTGTTGGAAAGTCGGGTAGCCGGGTGGTCGAGTGAGAGACCTGACAGGTTTTCAAAACCTGTCAGGTCTGGCGGCGCTGGGCTACAACGTGGGCGCGCTGCAGGGCAATATGTCGCAGAATAAGCGGCAGCAGGCCATCGACGGCTTCCGCAGCGGCAAGCACGATATCCTCGTGGCCACCGACGTGGCCGCGCGCGGCATCGACGTGGCCGACATCTCGCACGTCATCAACTTCGACATGCCGGATACGGTGGACGCTTACACGCACCGCATCGGCCGCACCGGCCGGGCGCAGGAGACGGGCGAAGCCTACACACTCGTGGAGCCGGCGGACATCGCCATGGTGCGCAGCATCGAAAAGGTGCTGGGCAAGCGCATCGAACGCCGCCAGCTGCAGGGGTTTGACTATCGCGGGTTTAAGGCAATGCTGTGAGACGTTAGCCGTTAGCCTCTGGCTAACGGCTAACAGCTAAGAGCTAAAAGCTTGCGCCCCAGGGCCATTCCCGTGCATAATGAAATGATTGAGCGGCGCGGGAAGGAGTGGCGATGGCGGCAGCAGGCAGCAAACGAGGTCGAGGGATACCAAGCGGCGAGACGCTGGCGACCGGCCTGGTCGTGCTGACGCTACTCGCCGTCGGCGCGCTGGTCGTGGCCTGCGCCTCTCCGCTCCTCACCCTCTATATCTCTGAGACCGGCGGCGTCTACCATCACACCACGGCGGTGGCCGACTTTGACGGCGACGGCGACCTGGACGTGCTGCTGCACAATTTGCGGCAGGAGCATGAGTTCACCCCCTGGACAGTGCTGACGGTGTGGACCAACCTGGGCGACGGAGTCTTTACGCCCCACCGGCTGGGGCACGAGGACGGCCAGCAGCCCGGGCTGGCGGCGACGGCCGGGGACCTGAACGGTGACGGCCGCGTGGACCTGATCACCTACAGCGGGCACCAGCTGCACATGGCCCGCAATCGCTCCGGCGAGCTGGCCGCGGGCGAGCCGTTCCGCGGCTTCACCTCCTTGAGTACGAAGGCTGGGGTCAGCCAGTACGCGGCGCTGGCCGTGGGTGACGTGGACCGGGACGGCGCGCCGGACGTGGTGATTGCCGGCTGCTGTGGGCGGATGTTTACCCTCGACGAAACGGTCAGGCAGCCCAACCGCGCCGCCCTCTGGAGCAACAGCGGCGAGGAGGAGCCGGTGCGTGGCGAGATGGTCCCACTGCCAGCGCTTGACGGCGTGCCGGTGCGCGCGGCGGCGCTGGGCGACCTGGACGGCGACGGCTGGCTGGACCTCTTCGCCGCCGTGCCGGAGCGCCAGCCGGACGGCGGCGGCGACGCGACCGACCGGGTGCTGTTCAACGACGGGCGCGGTGGCTTTGCGGAAACCGCCCTGCTGCTGGGCGCCGGGGACAGCCGCGCCGTGGCCCTGGGCGACGTGGACGGCGACGGCGACCTGGATGCGCTGGTGGGCCAGCGCGACGGCGCGAGGCTCTTGCTGAATCAGGGGGGCATTCAGGGCGGCGTGCAGGGAGCTTTCGCCGGCGCGCCGCAAGGGCTGGCGGCAGGCGCCGTTACCGCCATCTTCCTCGCCGACCTCGACGGCGATGGCGACCTGGACGCCGTCACGGCCACGCAGCGCGGCGCGACCATCTGGTGGAATGACGGCGACGGCGACTTCACCCGCGACCGGCAGCGCTTCGCCGGCACGAAGCGCGTGGGCTGGGCCGTGGCCGATTTCAACGGCGACGGCCGCCCCGACCTGCTCGCCGTCACCTATGATAATACCACCCGGCTCTGGCAGAATGAGGGGGATGGCCGCTTCCGACGGTAGCCGTGAGGGGGAAGCCATAAGCCGTAAGCCATAAGCTTATCGCTTATGGCTTAAAGCTTACAGCTTACAGCTAAAAGCTCGGCTGCGGCCGGGCTGCGTCGCGCTCGCCGGCAAACCAGAAGTAGCCGTAGGCGAGGGCGAGCAGCACGAACATGACGACGGCGACCCAGCCGAGGGCGTTGGCAGCGCCGCCGAGCACGCCCAGCAGGCTGACGACGGCGCCAACCGCCGCGCCCACGCCGAACGCGAGGAGCAGCGCCCGCCGTTCCGGGCCGGGGCGAAGGGGAATGGCGAATGGCGAATTGCGAGGGGTGAGGCAGGCCGGTCCATACCTTCCGGAAAACGGCGCAACGTTCATCCGGCCTGCCTCGCCCGGGCGGGCTTGCAGCCCGCCGTCGAGTTAAAAACTCGACCTACCGAAGCTCGTAACTCGTATCTCGTAACTCCCTCTACGTCTCCTCCCCATCATTCAGCATATGCTCCGGCACGCGCACGACGAGCAGGCAGCAGCGGGCGCCGCGCATCACCTTTTCCGTGACGCTGCCGTAGACCCAGCGGCGCAGGCCGGTGCGCCCGTGCGTCGCTATGGCGATGAGGTCGCTGCCCGTCTCGGCGGCCGCCTGCAGAATCGTGTCGGCGACGGGGCCGGCGCGCAGCATGGTCTCGAAAGTGATGGCCGGGCGGCGGTGGCGCGCGGCGACGGAGCCGAGGTAGTCGGCGGCGTAGCCAGTTTGCGCCGCGGTCGCCTCCTCGTCTACCTGCTGGCTGATAGGCTCCCAACCCAGCGCCGAGGGCGTGAGGGCGAGGTAGGGCTCGATGACATGCAGCAGGGTGATGGCTGCGCCGGTGCGCTGGGCCACGGCCAGCGCCTGGGGCAGGGCGTGCTCGGCAGCGAGCGAGCCGTCGAGCGGGACGATGATACGGCGCAGCGGGCGCGCCTCGCGGGTAATGAAGGCGGGGCAGGGCGCGCCGCGCATCACCTTCTCGGCGACGCTGCCCATGGTCCAGCGGCTGAGGCCAGAGCGGCCGTGGGTGCTCATGGCAATGGCGTCTACGGCGTGCTCTTCGGCCAGGTCGACAATGGCGGCGGCGGGGTCGCCGGCGCCGATGTGCGGGCTGAAGGTGACGCCCGGCCGGGCCCAGCGCGCGGCCACGTCGTCGAGATAAGCGGCCGCTTCCTCGTATGCCCGCTCGGCGGCCTGGTCGGGGTAATACCAGTCGAGGCCGCCGCCAAAGCCGCCGCCGCTCATCGGGCTTAGCTCGGGCACGCGCAGCAGGAGTATGTCGCCGGCGCCGGCCGGGAGCAGGGTAACGGCGATGTCGAGCGCCTGTTCGGCCAGCACGGAACCATCGAGCGGGATGAGTAGCTTGTTGAACATGGTTACCTCCTCATGCAGCAGGTCGGGTCAGGGCGGCGCGCTGCGCCGTGACCCTCGCCAGCGGGCTCTGTTGTTGTTAAGTTAGAAGCAAAACGACCTTCCACAGCGGGAAGGCCGTCACACGTACGGGCGCGCAGGCGCTTCCCGAACGTCGTCTACCTATAGGATACCATGAAAGGAGGTAATTAGCTATAGGCCGCAAGCCGTAAGCTAAAGGCTTACGGCTTGCGACTTACGGCTTTCAGCAATGTCAGCCTTTAGCTAACGGCGAATGGTTAAAGGCTAATGACTAACGGCTAACCACCCACGCCCACGCCTTCGTAGAGCCGCTGCAGCTCATTCATGTCAATCTTGACCATGCTGAAGATGGCGTCGCTGATGCGGCGGGCGCGTTCGGGGTCGGAGGAATCCATCAGCTCGCCGATGTTGGCGGGGACGATTTGCCAGGCGACGCCGTAGCGGTCGTGCAGCCAGCCGCACATTTCCTCGCCGCCGCCGCCGGCCAGCAGCCCATCCCACAGGTGGTCAATCTCCTCCTGCGAGTCGCAGTTGACCATCAGCGAGACGGCGTGGCTGAAATTGAAGTCGTGGGTCTGGCTGCTGTCCATGGCGATGAACGGCTGGCCATTGAGGCGAAAGACGGCGTGGGCCACGTTGCCTTCCGGCTCGCCCTGGTCCGGGCCGTAGGGGGCTACCTGGTCGATGCCGGCGTCGGGGAAGAGCATGGTGTAATGCTCCATGGCTTCCTGCGCGCGGCCGGCCTGCTCGTTGGTGAACATGAGCGAGGGGACGATTTTGTGCTCCGCCTCGGCCCAGAGTACAAGCTGCCAGGAGACGCCGTAGCGGTCGTCTACCCAGCCGTACTTTTCGGCAAAGGGATAGGCCTGCAGCGGCATGAGCGCGCGGCCGCCGTCGAGCAGCCGCTCGAAGAGCCGGTCAATCTCCTCCTCGGTCTCGCAAGAGACGGTGAAGGAGATGGCGGGCGTGAACTGGAACTGCGGCCCGCCGTTGAGCCCGATGAAGCGGTGGCCGGCGAGCTCGAACTCGACCAGCATCGGCGCGCCCGCCTCGCCCGGCCCGCCTTCGGGATAGGCCGCGATCCCGTGAACGCGCGAGTTGGGGAAGAGCGAGGTATAGAAACGGGCCGCTTCCTCGGCCTGATTGTCGAACCAGAGACAGGGGTTGATTTGTTGCATGGGTCCTCCAGAGAGTTGAAAGTAACAAGCCAAAGGCTAAGAGCCAGGGGCTAACCGCACGTAGACTTAGCCATGTCCGCAAACGGCTATTCGCCGTTGTACGCCTTTTCAAGTTCGCCGATGTTCAGTTTACCCTCCATACTCAGCATGGCCGCGCTCACCCGATCGGCTTTAGCAGGGTCCGGATCGCGCATCATGATGTCCAGGCTCTCCGGCATAATCTGCCAGGTCAGGCCGAATCTATCGGTCAGCCAGCCGCACGACATGATTTCGCCGCCGTCAGCCAGCGCATCCCACAGCGTATCAATCTCTTCCTGCGTCTGGCAGTTTACGGCGATGGAGATGGCCTCACTAAAGCGATACATCGGGCCGCCATTGAGCGCTGTAAAGTTCTGCCCATTCAGTTGAAAGTCGATTGTGGATACGTCTCCGGCTTTCTTGCCGGCCGCTTCTGCCACTGACTCTGTGAGATAGGACGTGTTTGTGATGCGTGCGTCTGCAAACAGCGATACATACAGCTCGACTGCTTCTTGCGCCTGGTCGTCAAACCACAGAAAAGTCACGATCTTCCGCATCCATCCCTCCTCAGCGCTTTTGGACGCTGACTGTCTGAAAGAAGTCGGTCATCAGGGCGGCGATGGCGGCGGGGGCGACGGCGTGGCTCTGCCCTTCCAGGATGCGATGCTCGCCGTTGGGCAGCAGCTCGGCGATGGCCTGCGCGCCGCTGTGGAAGAAGGGCTCGCTCTCGCCGCCGGTGACCACGAGCACGGGCTGGGTCGCGCGGGCCCAATGCGCCGGCAGCGCCCGCTCGCCGCGCATCGTGGGGCCGGCAATGGCCTGGTCGTAGAGCAGCGTGTGGGCCACCTGCTCCATGCGGTCCCAATCAGGCGGGGCCATCGCGTCGCCATTTGAGGCGGCGGGGCCGTCCTCACCGTCCTCACCGTAGCGCATCTGGTCGACGAACTCAGGAGGGACGCCCACCGCTTCCGTCATAAAGAGGGCCACGGCGTCGCCGCGCCGCCCCTCCGCCAGCGTTTGCTCCAGCCGGCGCGCGTATTCAGGGCTGACGGGCGGGCGGCTGTCGTCGATAATCAGCGGCGGCTCATACATCAGCACGGCGCGCACCTTGTCGCCCAGCCGGCTGGCTGCTTCCAGGGAGAGGACGGCGCCGGAGGACATGCCGTAGACGAAGGCGCTGCCGCCGTGCGCGTCGATGACGGCCTCAATGTCCTCCACTTCACGCGCCACGGCGTAGGGCGGCGTATCGCCACTGTCGCCGCGTCCGCGCCGGTCGAAGTTGAGCACCGTGAAGTGCGGCGCCAGCAGCTTGACCAGCTCCTCCGCGCCGTCAAAGCCGCGGAAACTCAGCGCCCCGCCGACAAGAAGCAGCGCCGGCCCCTCTCCCGCCGCGTCGTAAGCAATTCGTGTCCCGTCCCGTGAGGTAACTGTCCGCATGTCAATTCTCCTGTCGCTATTTGCTCTTAGCTGTTAGCCATGAGCCGTTCGTCTATGGCTAATGGCTTATGGCTCCTCGCCGAGGAAGGCGGCGAGCGTGGGCGCCAGCGCGGGGTTGAAGAGGATGTTGTAATGGTCGGCGCCGGGGATGAGGGCTAGCTGTGAGCCGTTGGCCGGGGCCTGCCCATCGCCCTGGCCGCCGCCGAGCAGCTCGTAAAAGGAAACCATGTGCGCCGGGCTGATGCCGTCGCGGTCGCCGGCGACGAGCAGCACCGGCAGCTCCAGCCGGGCTACCTCCTCGCCCCAGTCATAGGGCCGGCGCAGCAGCTCGCCGGTCTTGGCGACGAGCGCCGGCCATGCTTCCGGCTGCGGCGCCACGGCCATGTAGGCCTGGTGGGGCACGGAGCCGACCATCGCCTGCGCGGCCTCGCCGTCGAGCGCGGCCATGCCGGCCAGCACTTCCGGGTACCAGCCGTCGCTGGCGTAGGGGGCGGAGATGAGCGCCAGGCGGCGCACGAGCTGCGGGTGGCGGATGGCAGTCTGCAGCGCCACGCCGCCGCCCAACGAGAAGCCGGCTATGTCTACCGGCCCCAGACCCAGCCGCTGGATAAAGGCGGCCATGTCGTCGGCCAACTGCTCGAAGCGCAGCGGGCGGTCCACCGCGGGGCTGCGGCCGTGGCCGGGCAGCTCTACGGGGATGACGCGCTGGGCAGCCGCCAGCTCGGGCACGAGGCCGGCGAACATATCGAGGACGCCCAGACCGCCGTGCAGCAGCAGCAAGGGCTGGCCCTGGCCGTGCATCTCGTAGTAGAGGTTGGCGTCGTTGGCGGGGACGTAGCCGGCCTGGCGTGCGTGAAACGAGCGTAACATGCGCTTCTCCTTCGGCCGGGAGGCTCGTCAGGTTGAAAACCTGACCTACCGGCTATCAGATTGGGTAGGTCGGCTTTGTAAGCCGACGCCGGGCTTTCACACATTACTTGCTTTTTGCAAGCGAATTCAGTATAAAAGATAGGGAGCCGGCTGTCAAGCACATATGTTCTAATTCCCGCCCGCGGTGGAAGATTTTAAGGTTCTGGCCGCAGCGACCACCAGGGCGGGGAGCCCGGCACGTTGACAAAGAAGAGCATGAGCAAAACACACCGTTCTACCTGTCCTATCAACTTTGCCGTCGAGAGTTTCGGCGACCAGTGGTCGCTGTTGATCGTGCGCGACATTGCCTTCTTCGGTAAGCACACCTTTGGCGAATTCGCCGCCTCGGTTGAGGGCATCTCCTCCAACGTGCTCGCCGGCCGCCTGGCCCGCCTGGAAGCGCAGGGCATCCTCGCCAAGCAGTCTGACCCGGCCGACCGGCGCACGCAGCGCTATACGCTCACGGAGAAGGGGCTGGACCTGCTGCCCATCCTGCTGGAGATGGCGAACTGGAGCGCTGCCTACGACCCGGAGACCACGGCGCCGCTCGACTTTGTGGCCCGCGTCAACGCCGACAAGGAACGCGCCTTCGCCCTTATCCGCCAGACAGTGCGCGAGGGCGGCTACGTCTTTGTGGGGGAGAACAGCGCCGCGCGGCAGCTGGCGGCCGTGAGCCAGTAGCTGTTAGCCATAAGCCTTTTCCGCCGCATCCTGTAGCCCGTTCCCTGTACCCTGTTCCCTGCAACTTGTATCTCCAGCCAGCTATCCGCTCTCCGGGCGGGCGACAATGCGCTGGACTTCGGCCAGTTGTTCCGGCGAGAGGGGCCCGAAGGCAAGGGCGCCGGCGTTGTCGCGCACCTGCTGCACCGTCTTGAAGCCGGGAATGGGCACCATGCGCTCGTCCAGCGCCCAGATGTAAGCGAGGGCGCCCTGGGCCATGGTGCGCCCGCCAGACGTGAGCACGTCGCGCAACGCCTCGACCCTGTCCAGCCGCTCGCCGATTTCCTCGCTACGGAAGTCAGCGCGCGATCGGATGTCGTCTTCGGGGAAGGTGCTGTCGCGGCTGAACTTGCCGGTGAGCACGCCCTTATTGAGCGGGTCTTTGTTGATGCCGCCGAGGTTGTAGCGGGCGCACAGCTGGCGCATCTCCGGATTGTCGAAAAGGGCATTGAGGCGGAACTGGATGGAGGTGCAGTGCTCGCCACCGCCGAAAACCTCGGCGCGGTCTACCAGGTCCGTGCTCCAGCCGTACCAGCGGATCTTGCCCGCCGCCACCAGCTCCTCCAGCACGTCACGCAGCAGGAGCGCCTGGTCCGGATCATAGCCCCCTTCGTGGAGCTGGTAGATATCGATGTAGTCCGTCTGCAGCCGGCGCAGGCTGTTTTCCACGTCCTGGCGCACGTTGGGCAGAATCTGCTCCGGGTCGCCATAGACCGTCCTGGCCTCCTCGTCAATAATGTGGCCGAACTTGGTGGCGATGACTGCCTGGTGGCGGCGCCCCTGGAGCGCCCGGCCCAGCACCCGCTCGCTGTGGCCGGCGCCGTAGTTGGCGGCGGTGTCGAAGAAGTTGACGCCCAGATCCAGCGCCGTGTGGATGGAGCGAATCGACTCCGCGTCGTCAATCTGCCCCCAGCCGGCGGGGTAGGGTTCCCTCCCCGGCTGCGCCCACTGCCACGGCCCGCCCACGGCCCAGCAGCCCATCCCCAGAGCGCTCACCTCCAGCCCGCTTTTGCCCAGCGTTCGTGTTAGCATTTCGTGTCTCCTTCACAATCGGTAGGTCGGGTTTG
>CAZOGK010000048.1:0-7607 GCA_964579295.1 uncultured Ardenticatenaceae bacterium | reverse complement strand
TGGCCGGCGGAATCGTCAGGTTGGAAACCTGACCTACCATTCAACTGCGCCCGCAATAGGGGCAACGGCCGCGCCGGCGATAGTAATACGCCAGCGTCGCCGCGCCCAGCGCCAGACCCCAGAATGGCCACAGAAGCTCCGGGGCAATGGCTGCCCAGTCGCCGCCGGTGAGGCTGAAGAACCCCATCCCCAGCGCCGTGCGGCGCACGAACATCAGACCGGCGGCGGTTACCATGGCGGCGACCGCGGCGCCGGGGACGATGGCCAGCGCCGGTGGCACGCGCTTACCACCCACCAACGGCAGCCAGCGCGGGAAAACTTCGCCCCAGCGCTGCACCAGGCCCAGGGTGAGCAGTGAGCCGGCAATGGCCACCGTGGCGAGGGCGGCGCCCGCCAGCCAGGTATCTTCTGCCTGGCCCGCCTCGAAAAATTCCTCGCTGAGGCCCAGGGGGATTCCCAGCGCCCAGGCGAGGCGTGTCACGGCGTACACGAGGGGAATGAGCGCGGCGATGGCGGCTGCCCACTTGCCCCATCGGGCAGCCGCTTCGGGCGAACTCCAGGCGCTACCGCTATCCGTGCGCCCACAGTAGACACAGGCTCCCTTCGTCCGGCGCTGGTAGACCAACGCCGCCGCGCCCCAGGCAAAGCCGCCGGCGATGGCGATGAACTGGTTAACCACCGGCCAGGGCAGGGCATCCAGATAGTCGCCGGGCGGCCAGTTGAAGGGAGCGCCGAGGAGCACAATCGGTGCATAGGCAGCTGCCACCAGGACGCGGGCATCGGGCACGACCACCAGCAGCAGGAGGGCCAGCGTCCAGGCAATGACCAGGAGCGCCCGGCGGAGGGCGCCGCGACCGCGCGCCCGGGCCATGGTCCAGGCGATAAGCGTGGCGGCCAGGCAAAGGGCCGCAATGACCGGCGCGCCCGATTCCTGGGTTACGCTTCTGAGGATGGAAAAATCGGCCTCGGGATCGTGCTCGCCGAAGGGGAATCCGGCGCCGCCGACTGTCCAGTAGAGGCTGAGCGCGCCGTAAAGCAAAGACCAGACCACCGCCGCTATTGGGGCCCACTGTGGCCAATGGTACCACCGAGGCGCTCTTAGCTCGTTACCGTGCGCCTTGATTGGCTGAGGGTCGATCATGGTGGGCGTCCTTTCCTGCTCGGGTTCGCTGCAAGGGGGGGTCAGCCTGGCGGGGCGCCAAGCATTCGCTGCTTCAGGAGCGGCTATGGTAAGGGGGTAACGAGGCTGGCGCAATGGTTGGCGGGAAGCCTCAGCCTGCTCTCATTGCCTCTCACGCTTTGTGTATTGCTTAATCCTCCCCTCACCTCTTACAATGTGCCTACAGTGCCCCGGGAGGTAGGTATGGACGAACAGGAGCAGGAACGCGCAGCGAGGAATGGCGGCGACCCGGCCGGCGACGCTCGCGGCGAGACGGATGGTCGCTACAAACAGAACGGCCGCCTGAAGAACAGCTTCTACGAAGCCGAGCTGCTGCGGCTGCAGGAGGAGCTGGTCAAGCTGCAGTACTGGGTGCGCGACCAGGGGCTGCGGGTGGTGGTGCTCTTTGAAGGGCGCGATGCGGCGGGTAAGGGGGGCGCCATCAAGCGCATCACCGAGCGCATGAGCCACCGTGTGGTGCGCGTGGTGGCCCTCGACCGCCCCAGCGACCGCGAGCAGACGCAGTGGTATTTCCAGCGCTACGTGGCTCACCTGCCGGCGGCCGGCGAAATCGTGCTCTTTGACCGCAGCTGGTACAACCGCGCCCTGGTCGAGCGGGTGATGGGCTTTTGCACCGAGGAGCAATACTGGCAGTTTATGCACGCCTGCCCCCAGTTCGAGCGGCTGCTCATCCGCGACGGCATTACCCTGGTCAAATACTGGTTCTCGGTGAGCGACGAGGAGCAGGAGCGTCGCTTCCAGGCGCGGGCCAACGACCCGAGACGGCGCTGGAAGCTGAGCCCCATGGACCTGGAAGCGCGCCGCCGCTGGCTGGCCTACTCCCGGGCCAAGGACCGCATGTTTGAGTACACCGACACCAAGGTGTCGCCCTGGTGGGTGGTCAATTCCGACGATAAGAAGCGGGCGCGCCTGAACACCATCGCCCACCTGCTGAGTCTGATCCCCTACGAAGACGTGATGCCCGGCCCCATCGCCCTGCCGCCGCGCGAGGACGAAGAAGCCTACGTGCGCACCCCCTACGAGGAGCAGACGTTTGTGCCGGAAATGTACTAGCTGTTAGCTCTTAGCCTTTAGCCATGAGCCGCTAGCCTCTGGCTAACGGCTCATGGCTAACAGCTAATGGCTCAAGGAGGAGACTTGGAAACCATCAACAAAATCGTGCTGGCCTATTCGGGCGGGCTGGATACGTCGGTGATTGTGCCGTGGTTGAAGGAGCATTATGGGGCGGAGGTGGTCTGCTTCTGCGCGGATATCGGGCAGGGGGCGGGCGAGCTGGACGGGCTGGAGCAGAAAGCCCTGGCCAGCGGCGCCAGCCAGGTGGTGGTCGAGGATTTGCGCGACGAGTTTGCGCGCGATTTCCTCTTCCCGATGCTGCGCGCCGGCGCGGTGTATGAGAAGCAGTACCTGCTCGGCACCAGCGTGGCCCGGCCGCTCATCGCCAAGTGGCAGGTGGCCGTGGCCGAGGCGACGGGGGCCGATGCCGTGGCCCACGGCTGCACCGGCAAGGGCAACGACCAGGTGCGCTTCGAGCTGACCTACAAGGCGCTCAACCCGCGGCTGCGGGTGGTGGCGCCCTGGCGCGAGTGGGAGATCCGCTCGCGAGAGGACGCGCTGGCCTACGCGCGGGCGCACAACGTCCCGGTGGCCCAGACGGAGAAGTCGATCTACAGCCGCGACCGCAACCTCTGGCACCTGAGCCACGAGGGCGGCATCCTCGAAGACCCGGCCCAGGCGCCGGAGCCGGCGATGTTCCTCTGGACGGCCGAGCCGGAGGAGGCGCCGGACGAGCCGGAGGTGGTGGAGATCGCCTTCGAGCAGGGTAACCCGGTATCCGTCGACGGCGAGCGACTGGGGCCGGCGGCGCTGGTGGAGGCGCTCAACGAGATTGGCGCCCGCCACGGCGTGGGCCGGGTGGACCTCGTCGAGAACCGGCTCGTGGGCATGAAGTCGCGCGGGGTCTACGAGACGCCGGGCGGTACGCTGCTCTACGCGGCCCACCGCGAGCTGGAGTCGCTGGCGCTGGACCGGGAGACGCTGCATTTCAAGGAGCAGGTAGCCCTGCGCTACGCGGAGATGGTCTACTTCGGCCAGTGGTACCACACCCTGCGCGAGGCGCTGCAGGCGTTCATGGACACGACCCAGGAGAACGTCGGCGGCTGGGTGCGGCTGAAGCTGTACAAGGGCAGCGTCACCGTGCTGGGGCGCCACAGCCCGCACAGCCTCTATCGCGAGGATTTTGCCACCTTCGGCAAGGACGACGTCTACGACCAGAGCGACGCCGAGGGCTTCATCAACCTCTTCGGCCTGCAGATGCAGGTGCAGGCGATGATGGAGCTGACCGGCGGCGGCCGCCGCAAGTACGCCGCGCCAGATTATTCGGCGTTCAAGCGCGACTGACGCACGAGTCGGTGACGATTAACAGCCATTACCGGACCTAGAAGAGCTGTAAGCCATAAGCCGTAAGCCATAAGCTTATGGCTTACGGCTTATCGCTATCGGAGGCCCCCATGTGCCGAAACATCCGCACCCTCTACAACTTCGAGCCGCCGGCCACAGAGGACGAAATCCGCGACGCGGCGCTGCAGTACGTGAGGAAAATCAGCGGCTTCACCAAGCCGTCGCAGGTGAACGAGGCGGCCTTTGCCGCGGCGGTGGAAGCGGTAGCGGAGGCGACGCGGGCGCTGCTGGCGGCGCTGGAGACCAAGGCGCCGCCGAAGGACCGGGAGGTCGAGGCGGCGAAGGCGCGAGCGCGCCGGCGGGAGTAGGAGGACGGCGATGTTCGTCTACATCTGGGAATACGCAGTAGCGGAGGGCAACCGGGCCGCATTCGAGCGCGTCTATGGGCCGGAGGGGGAGTGGGTCCAGCTCTTCCGCCGGGGCCAGGGACACCGGCGCACCGAGCTGGTGCGCGACGCGGATCGTGCCGGGCGCTATGTGACCATTGATTATTGGGAATCGCGCGCCAGCCGGGACGCGTTTTGCCAGCAGTTCGCGGAGGCCTTCGCCGCGCTGGACATGGCCGGCGAGGCGCTGACGGAGACCGAGCGGTCTATCGGAGATTTTGACCTGGTTGGTAGCGGCGAGACCTGACAGGTTTCCAAAACCTGTCAGGTTTGCCCGGCGGAGGTACGATGACCAAACTGTGGGGCGGACGCTTTGCGGGGGAGACCGACGAGCTGGTGGCCCGCTACAACGCCAGCCTGCCCTTCGACATACGGCTGGCAGACGAGGATATCGACGGCAGCATCGCCTGGGCGCGGGCGCTGGTGGGGGCGGGCGTGCTCGGCGCCGAGGAGGCGGAACGGCTGGTGGAGGGGCTGGAAGCGGTGCGCGCCGAGTTCGCCGCCGGGCAGTTTGAGGCCGCGCCGGGCGACGAGGACATCCACACGGCCGTCGAGCGCCGGCTGACCGAGCTGGTCGGGCCGCTGGGCGGCCGCCTGCATACCGGCCGCTCGCGCAACGACCAGGTAGCCACCGATTTCCGACTCTGGGTGATGCGCGCCGTGGATGGGCTGCTGGCCGAGGTCGCGGCGCTGCAGCGGGCGCTGCTGGCCAGCGCCGGGTCCCACCTGCACACGCCCATGCCCGGCTACACCCACCTGCAGCCGGCGCAGCCGGTCACCTGGGGCCACTGGGCGCTGAGCCATTTCTGGCCCCTGCAGCGGGATAAGGAGCGGCTGCAGAGCGCGCGCCGCGCCGCCTCCGTGCTGCCGCTGGGCAGTGGGGCGCTGGCCGGCAGCGGCTTCCCGGTGGACCGCGCGGCGCTGGCGCAGGCGCTCGGCTTCGACGCCGTGGCGCCCAACTCCATCGACGCCGTGGCCGATCGCGACTTTGCCGCCGACTTCCTCTACGCCGCGGCGCTGGCTGGCCTGCACCTGGCACGGCTCAGCGAGCAGCTGATCCTGTTCAGCAGCGCCGAGTTCGGCTTCGTGACCCTGCCCGACGCCTATAGCACCGGCTCCAGCCTGATGCCGCAAAAGAAGAACCCGGACACGCTGGAGCTGACGCGGGGCAAGGCGGGCCGGCTCATCGGCCGCCTCGCCGGCCTGCTGGCGACGCTCAAGGGGCTGCCCAGCGCCTACGATAAGGATTTGCAGGAGGACAAGGAGCCCGTCTTCGACGCCTACGATACGCTGGCCCTGGCGCTGCCGGTGATGGCCGGGTTGGTGGGCGCGCTGGCAATCCGGCCGGAGCGGATGCGGGCGGCGCTGGCAGCTTCCGGCGGCGGGCTGTATGCCACCGACGTGGCCGACTATCTGGTGGAGAAGGGGGTTCCCTTCCGCGAGGCGCACGAGCTGGTCGGCCGCGCCGTGCGCCGCGCCGAGGCGCTCGGTCTCGGGCTGGACGCGCTGCCGCTGGCTGAATGGCAGGCCATCAGCCCGCAGTTCGGCGAGGAGGTGCCGGCCATGTTTGCGCCGGAGGCGGCGCTCGAACGGCGGGGGGCCGAAGGGGGCACCGCGCGGGCGGCGCTGGCGGAGCAGGTGGAGCGGGCGCGGCAGGCGGTGGGGGACGCCTGAGCGCCTGGATGAGGAACGGCTGTGGGGCTGCGCGCCAGCCTTTGACAACAGGGTCAGGTAGGTTTTAAGATGAAAGATTCTGTTGTGACAGGCAAAGGAGGCCAGGACCCATGAATGATGTTGAGATGAGCCGGACCATCTTGGACGCGTTTGCGGATGTCGACGTGGTCGTCAATGCAGACAACAGCTTCTTCTTCTATAACCCCGACCCCGCCAATCCGGATCACATGTTCCCCTTCGCCACCCTGATGGTCAACGACGTGAACGACGACTTCTCCGGCCTGAACCGCCCCGGCGCCTACCGGCTGAACATCGGCGTGAGCAAGCAGAGCTTCAAGGGGCTGTTCGGCGACCACGCCGGGCCGTCTGCCCGCAATGGCGACACGAGCGACGGCGCCGGCGGCCACTACGACTACACCGCCTTTGACAGGCTGATGCCCCATCCAGTCTATGGGATGATGTACTGGGTCTGTGTGCTCAACCCCAGCGCGGAAACATTCGCCGCCCGGGTCCAGCCGCTGCTCGCCGAGGCCTACGAGATGGCCGTGAGCAAGCGGCAGAAGAAAGCCGCCCGCTAAGAGGTGCGAGTTTAGAGTTACGAGTTACGAGTTACGAAGTCCATCTCGTAACTCGTAACTCATCTCTCTACGAGTAGTATTTGCCCACGTTCGCCGGCAGGTGCCTGCGCTTGATGTAGACCTCATCCACGTAGCACCAGCCCCAATCTTCGCCGGGCTCGAAGGATTTGACGACCGGGTGCCCGGTCGCGTGGAAGTGGGCGGTGGCGTGCCGGTTCTTGGAGTTGTCGCAACAGCCGACGTAGCCGCAGATGGTACAGAGGCGCAGGTGGAACCAGGTGTCGCCCATCTCCAGGCATTCGACACAGCCCATGCTGGCGGGCACAACCTCCCGAATCTCGTCCATATGGTTGCAGGCGGGTTGGCGGTCTACCATCGCGTTCTCCTTTGCCCATAGCGCTGCTTGGTGGCGCGGGCTAACCGCGAAGTTTATCATGACTGGCGCCGGCTGCAGAATAGCGTGTCCGGCGCCGCAGCGGGCCGCCTGCTTCTTTCACGTCCTCTTTACCCGCACCGCGCGCCTTTGGTTCTATACTCTCTGAGAACATATGTTCTGATTGTCAGGAAGACGCTCGTCCGGCGGGTCGCGGGGAGACGGTCCGGGCCGGCGCGCCCAGGCGCGAGGTGGAGCTGAATGGCGAACGAAGCAAGCAAGGGATTGGTCTATCGGCTGAAGGGGCCGGCGCTGGCGCTGCTGCTGGTGCTGGGACGCGACGGCGGGGCGACGCGGGCGCAGCTATCGGCGGCGACGGGGTGGGGGCGAACCGCCGCCTACCAGGCGCTCGGCCGGCTGGCGGCGGCCGGCTGGCTGGAGCGCGACCGGCGCGGCTGCTGGCTGCTGACGGAGGCGGGCCGGCAAGCCTGGCGCGAGCTGACCGGCGCGCCGCCGCCCGCCATGCCGCAAAGCAACACCGGTAGCCACAGCGCCGGGCGCCCGCGGCGCGACCCGGCCGTGCCGGAAAGCGGCAGGAAACGGCGGACGGCGGCGCATCATGATCATGATCATGATAGTGATGATGATCATGATGCCATATCAGATAGCAACAGCAACACCATCAACAACATCATTGCCCGGCTGGAAGCGCTGCCCGACCCGTTTGGCGGCGCTGCCCGGTGGGCGCCGCGGCAGGACCAGCGGCTGCTGGCGCGCTGGGTGGAATTTCTGGAGCGGGCGCCGGAGGAGTGGCACAGCCGCTTCAACAGCTCGACGGCGTTCATGCGCACGCGGGTGGAGGCCGGCCTGCCGCCGCCGTCGCTGCCCGCGCGCCGCAAGCAGCGCCGCGCCTGCACGCGCTGCGGCCACTCGGTCTGGGATGCGGACGGCAGCTGCCT
>CAZOGK010000047.1:0-21614 GCA_964579295.1 uncultured Ardenticatenaceae bacterium | reverse complement strand
CAGCGCGATGTCCAGCGACAGCGCCCCCGTCGGTATCGCTTCTACCTGCAGGTGGTTGGCCTCGCCTAAACGCATGATTGCTCCTTCGCCGAAGCGCTTTGTCAGCGCGCTCAAGGTCCGCTCCAATGTGGCCTCGCGGCCGTTCTTTTCAGCCATCCTGATCTCTCCTTAAACCCTGTCTGGTTGCTGCTCGGGCGACCGCCGCTCTGGGGCGCGTGGCGCCGTTTTCCCGGGATAGGCAGCCTGAAGCGACCAGTCTGCACATGCACAAGGAAACGGGCTCCGCCGCCGGATATACAGGCCGACGAGTGGCGTCAATCCCAACGAACAATCAGCAGTTTAGCACAGATGTTCGCTGGTGTCAACATTGAATGCTGGAAACTGAACGTGCGTTCAAAAAATAAAGGATGGCTCCCGAGCGCGCTGTGGAGAGCCCTCTACCAGGGCGAAACGGACTCGGCTTCGACACGTTTGGGACGGATCAGACGGACGGCCGCGGCGATTTCACGGCCGCCGAGGAGTACGCTAATGAGCAAGTAGACGCCTACGCCCAGGACGCCGGCCAGCGCCACAATGAGGAGAGAGTGCATGGTAGCCGCGTCCAGCAGTCCAGTTCGCTCGGCCAGGCTAGCGGCCAGGCCCGTCCAACGCCCGTCGAGCAGCTCGCGCACGCCCAGTATGGCGGCCGCCAGCGCCGCCGTCGCCAGCAGCGCGCGCCCCAGACTGAGCAGCAGCGAGCGTTCGCCCAGGCTGCCCAACGCCCGCCGGTTGAGGAAGAGGAGCAGTGCGGACTGTACCGTAAAGCCGACCGTGGTCGCGAGCGCAAGCCCGCCGACGCCGAGGTCATCTACGAAGAAATAGAGCAGCGATACCGTCACCACGAGCCAGACAATGGCCGCGTACATCGGCGTCAATGTATTGTGCTGCGCGTAGAATAGGCGGGCCACAATCTCCAACGTCGCCTCGGCCACCACCCGGACGCTGAAGAAGACGAGAACGCCGTACACAAGCTGCGTCGAGGCGGCGTCGAACTGGCCGCGCTCCAGCACCAGCGCGATCGCCGGCCGCCCCAACAGCACCAGCAGCGCCCCGGCCGGTACCGTCAGCGTCCAGACAATCTTGAGCGCGTTCATTGCCGTCCGTTTCAGCCGCTCGATGTCGCCGGCGTTATACAGCTCGGCCAGTGTAGGGAAGACGACGATGCCGATGGCCGTGCCAAAGAGGGTCTCCGGCAGCTGCTGCAGATAGTAGGCGTAGAAATAGCCAGAAGTGCTGCCCGGCGGTAGGCCCGACGTGAGCCGGATAATAAACAAGTCGGCAAACTGGATGGTGCCCAGGGTGACGATACGCGGGCCCATCAGCCGCACCACCTCGCGCAGGCCCGGCAGCGAGAGGCCAAGCTGCAGGCGATAGCGGAAGCGGTAGCGCAGCAGCGCCGGCACCTGGATGAGAATGTGCAGTAAGCCGCCGACGACCGTGCCCCAGGCCAGCCCGTGGATGTCGCCGTCCATCGCCGGCACAAAGACGAAGAGGCCGACAAAATAGCCGATATTCAGGGCAATCGGCGCCAGCGCCGGCAGGGCGAAATGCTGGTGGGCGTTGAGGATGCCGCTGAGCACGCCGCTCACGCCGAAAATAGTCGTCTGCAGCAGAATGATGCGCATCAGCTCTGCCGTTAACTGCTGCTTTTCCAGCGGGAAGTCGGGCACCAGTAGAACGCGCGTGATCCAGGGCGCGAAGACAGCCGCGATGGCCGAAATGACCCCCAGCGCCAGTACGACCATCGTCAGGGTGGCACTGGCCAGGTTGGCCGCATCCTGGGCGCGGCGGCCGGTGAGGTGCTGCGAGTAGACCGGGATGAAGGCCGCCGCCAGTGCGCCGCCGGAGATGAGCGTGACGAACACTTCCGGCAGCTGGTTGGCGGCGGTGAAGGCGTCAAAGACGGGCGTCGTGCCGAAGGCGGCGCCCACCAGCACCGTGCGCACAAAGCCGACGACCTTGTCCAGACCAAAGAAGAGGATGACGATGAGCGTTGATTGTAGCAGGTGCCGGGCGCGGTTCATCGCGGGCGATTGTAGCTGAGCGCCTGAGCAGGGCAAACCGGCCGCTGCCCGCGAGCGTAACAAAAACGGCAGCGAACGGGACGGCTATCCCATTCGCTGCCGGGGTTATTGGCCTGACGGGCGCGGAACCCTTACCGGAGATTGGCCGCGGTCGCCAGCGCCTGGGCCGCCGCAAAGCCACGCTGCAGCGCCTGTTGATTGGCTGCAAGCAGCTCCTGTTTCGACGGCGGCAGATGCTCGCGCAGCGTCTCACCCACCTGTTCCAGGCTGAGCAGTGGCCGGGCGCCCAGCAAAGCGCCAACCACGACCATGTTCAACATTTTCGTCGAGCCCAGCTCCTCGGCAATGTGATTCGCCGGGACGTAGATGACGTCAATGTCGTCGCGCTTGCTCTCGGCCGAGACAATCGCACTGTTCACGACCAGTAGGCCGCCCGGCTTAACAAGAGGCTCATACTTTTCGAAGGACGGCAGGTTCAACACGACAGCAATGTCGGGCCGGTCCACCAGCGGCGCGCCGATTGGCTCCTTGGCAATGATCACGGTGCAGTTAGCCGTGCCGCCGCGCATCTCCGGCCCGTAAGAGGGGATCCAGGTCACATGACGGCCAGCGTCCATTGCCGCGTAGGCTAACACCTGGCCGGCGAAGAGAACGCCCTGCCCACCGAAACCAGCGATAATGATTGAACTTTCCATGCTCTCTCCCGAGAAGACGAGCAGGGTTCCGCCGTCGCTCTGACCGGCGCGGAACCCTGCACTTATCTGTAGTTGCTAGACGACCACGGCCGCCCGTTTCTCCTCCAGCGCCTGGGCCACGACGTCTCCCAGGCGGCGCATACCCGTTTCAATCTGCTCGGGCCGGGCATTGGAGAAGTTGAGACGGAAGCTGCTGCTTGCCGCCCCGTCCGGGAAGAAGGCCGAGCCAGGCACGTAAGCCACGTTGTTCGCCACGGCCTGCGGCAGCAGGGCCGCCGTATCAATCTCCGCCGGCAGCGTTACCCAGAGGAAGAGGCCGCCCTGCGGCCGCGTCCACTTCGTCTCCGGCGGGAAGTAGCGCTCCAGCATCTCCAGCATCAGGTCGCGCCGCTCGCGGTAGACGCGCCTGATCTCGCCTACGTGCTCGTCCAGGAAGCCGTCCCGCGCCACTTCATAGGCCACCATCTGGTCGAAGGTGCTGGTGTGCAGGTCCATGCCCTGCTTGGCCATGACACAGCGGTGGATGACCTCCTCAGGGGCGACGATCCAGCCCAGGCGCAGCCCAGGGGCCAGCGTCTTGGAGAAGGTGCTCATGTAGATGACGTTGCCGCGGCGGAAATAGCCGTCGCCGTTGCCATTGCCATAATGGTTGCGCTGCAGCCGCTGTGCATCCAGGACCAGCAGCGGCGGCAGATGCTCGCCCTCAAAGCGTAGCTGCCCGTAGGGATCATCCTCGATAATGGGGATGCCTGTCTGGTCGGCGATCTGCACAATGCGCCGCCGCCTCTCCAGGCTGAGTGTCACGCCGCCCGGATTGTGGAAATTGGGCAGCACATACATGAACTTCGGGCCGGCGCACAGGGCGTCCTCCAGCTGCGCTCCGGTCATGAGGCCCTCGCCGTCGAGCGGCACGGTGACAAAGTCCGCCTGATATGCGCGCCAGGCCTGCAGCGCGCCCAGGTAAGTTGGCTGTTCGGTCAGAATCATGTCGCCGGGGTTGATCAGGATCTTGCCGATCATATCCAGCGCCTGCTGCGAGCCACTGGTAAGCAAGACATTGTCGACATTGGCCGGGATACCATAGCGGCTCATCCGTTCCACAATGAACTCGCGCAGCGGGGCGTAGCCTTCCGTGGTGCTGTACTGCAGGGCCTTGCTGCCCTGCTCCTGTAGCACCTTGTGCGCAGCGTCGGCAAAGGCCTGCACCGGGAACAGCTCCGGCGCCGGCAGCCCGCCGCCAAAGCTGATAATCTCCGGCCGGGCCGTCAGTTTTAGCATCTCGCGGATGACACTGCTCCCCATCCACTGCATGCGTTGGGCGTAACGTTTACTCCAGGGTGTGGTCATGGGTAACTCCTTAGCGGGATGTGCGCTAGACCTGCTCGTCTAGCGCGGCCGGCGCCCGCGGCTACTCTGCAGCGCCTCGTGCACCTTGTAATCGCCGAGTGGGTAGACGGCGATCATCTCTTCTTCTATCCAGCGCAGCGACTCCGGCGGCGTCATGCCCCAGTTAGTCGGGCAGTTGGACAGAAGCTCGACCATGCTGAAGCCGAGCCCTTCAATCTGGGCCTGGAAGGCCAGGGTAATCGCCTTCTTAGCCTGGATAACGTGGCGGGCGTCGTGGAGACTGCGGCGCACGCAGTAGACCACGCCCGGCAGTGGAGCGAGCAGCTCGGCCATACGGATTGGCTCGCCGGTCAGGCTGGCGCTGCGGCCCAGCGGGCTGCTGCTCGTCTTCTGTCCAATCAGCGTCGTCGGCGCCATCTGCCCGCCCGTCATGCCGTAGATGGCATTGTTGAGGAAGATGACGGTAATCTGCTCGCCGCGACTGGCTGCATGGACAATCTCGCCCATGCCGATCGACGCCAGGTCGCCGTCTCCCTGGTAGGTGAAGACGATATTGTGCGGATCGACCCGTTTGATACCGGTCGCCATGGCCGGCGCCCGGCCGTGAGCCGCCTCACAGGCATCGACGTCAAAGTAGTTGTAGGAGAAAACGCTGCAGCCCACCGACGCCACGAGGACGGTACGCTCGCGCAGCCCCAGCTCGTCCAACACCTCGGCCACGAGACGGTGCGCCGTACCGTGTGTGCAGCCAGGACAGTAGTGTGTATGCGCCAGCGTCAGGGAATCTGGTCTCTGGTAGACAATTTTCTCGATGTCGCTTTCGAGGATCGGTTCAGCGGTTACCATTACTGCTCTCCAATACGGCGCTGCGCTCCGGCTGGCCGTCGCTCTCCATCAGGGCGCGGATCTCGCGCTCAACTTCGGCGGGTAGGGGAACCGCGCCGCCCATCCGGCCATAGAAACTGATCGGGAAGTGGCTCCCGACGGCGGCGCGCACGTCGTGCACCATCTGCCCGGCGTTCATCTCCACCACCAGGAACTGGCGGGTCGTTTCCTGCTCGGCAAGCTGCGCCAGCCGTTCTTCCGGGAAGGGCCAGAGCGTGATCGGTCTGAGCAGCCCGGCGCGCAAACCGTGGCTCCGCAGCCGTTGCACGGCCGTCTGCGCCACGCGCGCCGCCGTGCCAAAGGCCACAACAATCAGCTCGGCGTCCTCCACCTCCAGCTCGTCATAGCGCACTTCGGCGGCGGCAATCTCCCGCAGCTTGGCCTGCAGCTTCTGGTTAAACGCCTCGAGCTGTTCGGCCTGCAGATGAATGCTGCTGACCAGCCGCTTCTCCCGCCCCGCGGCCCCTGTCAGCGCCCAGTCGGGCCGCTCTGACGGCAGCTCGCGCATCGGCGGCAGCTCGGCCGGCTCCATCATCTGCCCGATGGCGCCATCGGCCACCACAAAGACGATGGTGCGGTACTTCTCGGCCAGGTCAAAGGCCAGCACAGTGTGGTCGATTGCCTCCTGCACTGTGGACGGCGCCAGCACGATGGGGTGATAGTCGCCGTGGCCGGCCGACTTGGTGACCTGGTTGTAGTCGCCCTGGCTTGGCTGGATATTGCCCAGGCCGGGGCCGCCGCGTACCACGTCGATAAACACAGCCGGCAGCTCGGAGCCGGCAATATAGCTCAGCCCTTCCTGCATCAGACTGATGCCGGGGCTGCTGGACGAGGTCATGGTGCGCACACCTGTGCAGGCCGCGCCATAGACCATGTTGACGGCGGCCACCTCGCTCTCTGCCTGCAAGAAGGTACGGCCCAGCTCTGGCATGCGCAGCGCCATATGTTCGAGCAGCTCAGTCTGCGGGGTAATAGGATAGCCAAAGTACGCTTCGCAGCCCGCCCGGACCGCCGCCTCGGCAAACGCCACGTTTCCTTTAAGCAGTTGCTTCGGCATGGATTGACCTCTCTCTCATGGGAACTTCACGGATTACGGTAATACAGCCGTCCGGGCAAACGGTGGCGCAAAGGGCGCAGCCGGTGCAATCATGCTCAGGGTCAAGCAAGATGACCGGCCGGTAACCTCTACTATTCAATTCGTCTGCCAGGGCGAGAACATCCGGTGGGCAGGCGTCGCGGCATAGTTCGCAGCCTTTACAACGCTCTGCGTCGATGATGACCCGGCCTTTGGCCATATAGCTCTACCTCCATTGTGGGATCATTTACTGGTCGGCGCCCCGTTGCATGAATGGCAAACCAATACCGACCATCATGTACGAAAAGTATGCCAGACGGGCGCTCCCCTCACATAGTGACAAATGTCAGCAACCTGTGTGCCAATTGTCTAAAAGTAATCGCGAGTCCCCGAAATAGTGAAACAATCGCCAAGAATGCGCCCCTGCTGGTTAAAGAACAGAACCACGGCAGACGCCGTGGTTCTCCTGAGATCTGCGCCGGCCGGGCCTGCTACTACCGCTCGCCCGCCACAGCTGGCACTGCTTCTGCCTCCTCGACCTGGGCATGGGTCCAGTTCGGGCGCAGGTAGATGAACCAGTAGACGAGGCCAACCATCAGCGAGCCGCCGACGATGTTGCCGATGGTGACAGGAAGCAGGTTCTTGATGAGGAAGCTGCCCCATGTAAGGCTTTCGTAGGCGGCCGGGGTGCTGCCTATCGCTGTCCAGAAGGCTTCGCCGGCGCCGCTCTTGATCAGCAGGGCCACCGGGATGAAGTACATGTTGGCGACACTATGCTCGAAGCCGGCCGCGACGAAGGCCGAGATAGGGAAGATAATCGCCAGGATCTTGTCCGTGGCGCTGCGCGCGCCAAAGGCCAGCCAAACGGCGAGGCAGACAAGCGCGTTACACAGTATGCCAAGTGCGACGGCCTGCACAAAGTCATAGCCTACTTTACCCTGGGCAATATTCAGCGCGTTCTGGCCGACTGCGCCGCCGCTAAAGGTGTATTGCTTGCTCATTACGATCAGCACTGCTGTAAGCAGGGAACCGAGGAAGTTGCCCGCGTAGACAATCACCCAGTTGCGCAGTAGGGCCGTCGTCGTCACCTTACCGCTGGCCCAGGCCATCACGATCAGATTGTTGCCGGTGAAGAGCTCCGCACCGGCGCCCACGACCAGGATCAGGCCCAGGCAAAAGACCAGCCCGCCGATGAGCTTGCTGACGCCAAAGGGCAGGGCGCCGGCAGCGCCGGTTGTGGCCGTCGTCGCGAAGATGGCGCCGAGCGCTATGAAAGCCCCGGCCAGGACGGCCAGCGCCAGCATGCGTAGCGGCCCCAGCTTCACTTTGGCGACGCCAATGCCTTCTGCCTTGGCCGCCATATCTTTAGGAACGAGCGCGTCGATGTTGAAGTTGATGTCCATTCTGTCTCCTTGGTGTCGCGTGGCGGATTAGTGCGCCGCGCTTGTCTCCGGCTCCAGCCGCTCCAGCCTGACTGCACTAACCTTGTATTCCGGTATCTTGGCTGTCGGGTCAACGACGCTGTGGGTAAGTAGATTCGTCGCCGATTCGGCGTAATGGAAGGTCATGAAGATCGTCCCGCGCGGCGAACGGCGCGTCAAGTGGGCCCGCGCCTCCACATCGCCCCGGCGCGAGGCCACACGGACCAGGTCGCCCTCCGTGACGCCCATCGCGGCCGCGTCGTCGGGATGAATCTCCACCAGGGCTTCGGGTGCAATGGCCTCCAAGCCCGGCGACCGGCGCGACATGGTGCCGCCATGCCAGTGAAAGAGGATGCGGCCGGTTGAGAGGATGAGTGGGTACTCCTCGTCTGGCTCTTCTACTGGCGGCCGGAAGTCCACCGGCGCAAAGAAGCCGCGCCCGCGCGTAAAGCGCTCGCCGTGGAGGATGGGCGTGCCGGGATGGTCTGGCGTCGGGCAGGGCCACTGCAGGCCGCCGGCTTCCAGCCGCGTGTGGGTCATGCCCGCGTACTGCGGGGTCACCGTCGCCATTTCGTCGAAGACGGCGGCGGGCGATTCGTAATGCCAGCCTGCATCCAATCGGTTAGCCAGGTCGATAATGATATCTGAGTCGGTGCGCGCCGTGCCTGGCAGCGGCAGGAAGGGGCGGACAAGTTGGACGCGCCGCTCAGTGCTGGTAAAGGTGCCCGTTTTCTCGGCAAAGCTGCTGGCCGGCAGCACGACGTCGGCAAAGGCCGCCGTCTCGTTGGGGAAGAGATCCTGCACGACCAGGAAGTCGACGCAGCGCAGCGCTTCGGCCACATGGTTCAGGTCCGGGTCGGAGAGCATCGGGTTCTCGCCCATGATGTAGATGGCGCGAGTTGTCCCGTGCAGGGCGCCTTCCATGATTTCGGTCACAGTCAGGCCGGGCTTAAGGCTGAGCTGGGACGCGGGAACGCCCCAGGCGGAGGCGAACTTGGCGCGCATCGCCTCGTCGGCCACCGGCTGATAACCGGGATAGACATTAGGCAGGCCGCCCATATCACACGCGCCCTGGACGTTGTTCTGCCCGCGCAGGGGATTGAGCCCGGTGCCGGGCCGGCCCACATTGCCGGTGAGCAGGGCCAGGTTAGAAAGCGCCTTTACATTGTCGGTGCCGCTGGTGTGCTGTGTGATGCCCATAGCCCAGAAGATGGCCGCGCTGCCGGCGCTGGCGTACAGTCGCGCCGCGCGCACAATATCCGCAGCCGGCACGTCGCAGATAGCCTCGGCCACGTCCGGCGTATAGGCGGCGACTGCCTCCGCCAGCGCGTCGAAGTTCTCGGTCCGTTCGCGGATGAATGCCTCGTCGTGCAGCCCCTCGCTGATGATGACATGCGCCAGGGCGTTAAACAGCGCCACGTCACTGCCGGGCCGGTGCCGCAGGTGCAGCGCGGCAAAGTCGGCCAGCTCGATGCGGCGCGGATCAATCAGAATGAGCTGCGCGCCATGCCTGCGCACTGCCGCTTTCATCTGCAGCGCCAGGACGGGATGAGCCTCCGTCGTATTTGAGCCGGTAACCAGCAAAACATCGGCCGCCGTGATGTCGGCGATGCTGTTGGTCATCGCGCCGGAGCCCAGGGTGGTGGCCAGACCGGCCACGCTGCTGCTGTGTCAGAGACGGGCGCAATGATCGACGTTATTGGTGCCGATGATTGCGCGCGTTAACTTTTGCAGCAGGTAGTTCTCTTCGTTCGTGCACTTGGCCGATGTCAGCACGGCAATACTGTCAGGGCCATACTGGTCGCGAATAGCCCGCAGGCGATCGGCGATGAGCTGCAGGGCCTCGTTCCACTCTACTTGCTGCAGCGGCCGGTCGCGCCGGGTGCGAAGCTGGGGGTAAGTCAGGCGATCGGCCGCGTGCACAAAGTCAAAGCCGAAGCGACCTTTGACGCAGAGATTGCCTTTGTTAACCTGGTTGTCGCGGCGTCCATCCACGCGATAGATGAAGTCATCTTTTACGTGCACGTCAAGCTGGCAGCCAACGCCGCAGTAAGGGCAGGTGGTGTGGGTAATACGGTCGGCGATGATCATAACGTCGTTTCCTCCCGGAATAACAACATGGCGCCAGACGGCCGGCGATTTTGTTTCGCCACTTGCATTGTAGACGCTGCCGCGCCCGCGCCTAGTGACTTTGCTCACCGCGCTCTTTGACGAAAGTCACGCCGTAGCCAGGAGGAGCGAACGGCGCAGCAGCCCGCCGCCGCAAGCGGAGGATTGGGGTGGGAAAACGCGCCGGGCGCTCCGGCGGAATGGCAAGGGGTTAGAGCAGGTAACCGAGGGCGACGATAGCCGCGCTGAAGCTTTCGACGCCCATCTCGGCAAAGCCAAAACGCTTGATATTGGGGATAGGCCGCGGGCGGCGGGCTGCCCACGCGGACCGCAGCGCCAGGGCTGCGAATGGCAGCAGCGCCAGCCATGGCGTCCTGCCCGTGGCCGCGAGGATAGTCACAAAGACCAGCGCCGTCACGTGCGCCGCAAGCTGTAGCAGCCGGTCGCCGCCGAGCTGACGGTTATCGGCCAGTCGGCGCCGGACATACAGCACGCCCAGCGCGTTGAGCAGGCCGGCGAGCAGCCAGAGAAACCAGGCCGTCTCGTCCAGTAGGCCGGAGGCGGCGGCGTAGGCAGCCGGCGCGCTGATCGCCAGGCCGGCGGCCCCGGCCACTTCCATGCCCAGGCTGCGCAGCCGCGCTCGCTGGCGCAAGGCGACATATAGGTAGGCGCACAGCAACAGGGAGAGGGGGCCAAAGAGCAGCAGCAGCCGGCTGTGCCCGCCCGCCAGCAGGCCCACCAGCGCCAGGACGCCAACAGCGCTCAGTCCCAGCGTCCAGCCGGCAGCCAGCCCCTCGTCGCTGCGCCGCCCTTTGCCGCGGCGGATTCGCAGCCAGGCCGTTGCCGGCTGCCGCAGCAAGAAAGCGCTCAGGCTGCCAATCAGTACCAGCAGGACTGCCCCATTGAGCACGCCGCCCACGGCCGCGCCCAGAAAGAGCGGCACGAGCAGCCAGGACCAGGATCCATGCTCGGCCGGCAGCAGCAACGAGCGACGGAAGAGGCGGCGGGAGGAGCGGTTGTTGGGTATGGAAGACGTGTGCGCCATGGCTTACTTCACCTCTCCAGCGCGACGGCTGGCTCTGGCTCGTGTCCCGGCGCTGCCCTGCGCCTGAGCAGCATGAAGAGGGCGACCAGGACCGGACCCACCGTCCCCCAGGCGGCAAAGTCGAGCCTCCAAACGCCGCCCCAGGTCGAGGGCCAGAGACTTGTCAGCGGGATCAGGCTAAGCTGCAGGACGAACACGCTGGCGACAAACCAGCTCCGGGCAGGCGTTACGGCCTTGCCCCAACGCTGCTGCGCCGCGGCGACCAGGGCCAGCGTGGCAAAGCCGAGCAAGAGCCAGTGCAGGTAGGGAATGCGCAGCCCAGCCCGGTTCGCCCAGAGCGCGCCGGCCGGCAGGCTCATCACCAACTCGCCGGCAGCCTTCAACGCGAGGAAAGCCAGCGGCGCCAGCCAGAGGCGCGCCTGCCGCCAGGCGACGGGCGCCAGCGCCCAGAGATGGGCAAGCAGCCCGAAGGCGACCAGCGCGCCGCTCAGCCCGGCGATAAGGCGCACCGGGCCCGGCAGCGCGCTCGCCGGCATGCTCAGCAGAAAGGTCAGCGGCAGGCCGGCGATAACCAGCGTCTCGCCCCAACGGGCCTGCGGACGCGTCGCAGCCTCGGGCATCGTCACGTAGGCCAGCCCCAGCACTCCCAGAACCAGCCAGCCGTCGGCGAACAGGTCAAGAAAGAGATGGGAGAATGCCTGTGACCAGGTGGGGCTCGACAGGCCGAGTATCGTCGCCAGCGCCAGCCCCCAGGCGCCCAGGGACGCCAGCACGAGGAAGGCCAGCGCGGCATCCCAGAGGCGCAGCCACGGGTAGCGGACCAGCCCCTTTGCGGCGCGGCGATAGGCAAGCAGAAAGCCATACCAGAGGATGACATTGACGCCGGCGAGCATCGTCGACAGGGGCAGGGTGAGGTCGCCGATGGCCGCCGGCCGGTAGCCAAAAAACAGGAAGGGGACGTAGGCCAGCAGAGCGGCGATGACAATGCCGACCAGCACGCGCCGCAGCCAGCGCGACGGACTCCCCGGCAGCCAGGCGATTATCAAGGCCATGAGCGCCGGCGTGACCCAGCCGAAATACATCAGGTGTGAGTGGGCGTGACGGATGTTGACCATCTGCAGGCCGGCCGGATAGCCGGCGCGCATACCAAAACGGAGCAGGCTGCCCGTGGCCGCGGCCAGGATGAAGCAGGCCAGCGCCGCCAGCCAGATGCGGCGTAGAAAGGGATCAGAACGTTGCATGGTGAGAATGGCTTCCGGTTAGTCCTTCTGTCGAGGCTATCATTCCGGCCGCAGCAAGAGCAGGAGCATCTGCAGCGGCGACGTGGCGACAACGCTGTGCGGCAGCTGCGCCGGCATGTAGACCCAGCTATTCGCCGCGACTGTTCTCGACTCGCCGGCCAAAGTGAGTTCTCCCTCGCCGCTGAGGAAATGGAGTACGGCCGGGAAAGCGGCCGTGTGCTCGCTGAGCTCTTCCCCTTCGGCAAAGGAAAACAGCGTGGCCGTCACCCCGGCGCCGCGAAAGAGCGACCGGCTGACGATGCTGGCGTCAGGCGCCTCGTCCAGAATGGCGGCCGTGTCGGCGACAAAGTGGAAATTTTGGTCGCTCATGCTCAAGCTCCCTCCGCATCAGGCTGCCCGGTGTGAGTCACCGCGACGTCCAGCTCTACCAGCAGCTGATCCGCATCCAGGTCATAGTGAGTAGCAGCATCGTTAACGCTGCAAAATGGCGCCATGTCACAGCCGACACAAGCCGTCCGCAGCCGCTGGAAGACAGCGGCCGTCTCCGGCCAACGCTGCAGTATCTCGGCAATCGTCATGTGCGACGTAAGTGGCAATGTGTTCATACTTCTTTTCTATCCTGGCGCGCGGTTCTTTACAACCGCACACCTGGCGCCAGTATAGTCTGCCCGGTCGCCGTCGTCTTTGCGCGAGCGCAAAGAATCGGCGGCGCGGCTGCGTCTTAGGCGGCGCCGCGAGTGTCTCCCGCGGCCGATCGGCTATAATGGGCGCCGGTACGGGGGCTGCCGCCCGCCGGCCATATCTCACATCATCCAGGCAACCTGCCGCACCCCGGCAGGCGCGCCGAGAGCAGGAGCTGAGTCGATGAACGCGACAGTGACTTTGCAGGAACGGATGTCCTTCACTGCCAGAGCTGATAGCGGCTTTACGCTGAACCTGGGAGCCAGCGCCGCGGTGGGCGGCGACGGTGATGGCCTGCGCCCGATGGAGCTGATGCTCATCGGCCTGGCGGGCTGCGCGGCCATGGACGTGATCTCGATCCTGCGCAAGAAGCGCCAGCAGATTACGGCTTTCCAGGTAGAAGCCCAGGCAGACCGCGCCAGGGAGCACCCGCGCGTCTTTACTGAGATCACCGTCAGGTTCATCGTCCACGGCGTCAACGTCGATCCCAAGGCAGTCGCCCGCGCCATCGAGCTATCGCGGACGAAGTATTGCCCGGCTCATGCCATGCTGGTGCAGGCCGTGCCCATTCACCATGAGTACGAGATCGTCGACGTGGAGGCTGACGCAGCCCAATAGTTGGGGACATGGTCCATTCTCACAGCCGCCAGCCGGCCGGCGACGAACAGCAGGACGGCTCCGCGCCCCTTTCGCACCGGCGCCGGAATCGTTGGAATACAGAGGTCAAGCAGGGTATACTTAAGGGTATGAGTAATCTACGAATCATGCTGGTTGACGACCACGAAGTTGTGCGGCTGGGTATGAAAAGCCTCCTGGAACGGCACGCCAATTTTGAAGTGGTGGCCGAGGCGGCCGCCGCCGACGAAGCGGTCGTTAAAGCGCTGCAGGAGCAGCCGGACATTGTGCTGATGGACATCCGGCTTGCCGGCAGCAGCGGCATCGAAGCCTGCCAGCAGATCACGGCAGCGCTGCCGGACACGAAAGTGGTCATGCTCACCTCTTACGCCGACGACGAGCTGCTCTTCTCGGCCATTCGCGCCGGCGCCTGCGGCTACGTGCTGAAGCAGATCGGCAGCGGCGAGCTGATCCAGGCCATTGAAGCCGCCGCGCGCGGCGAAGCGACGCTCGACCCATCCCTGACCCAGCGCGTTTTCAACGAGGTGCGCCGGGCTATTCAGAACGAGGAGAAGGCGGCCTTTGGCGACCTGACGCCCCAGGAGATGCAGGTGCTGGCCCTGATCGCCGAAGGCAAGACCAACCGCGAAATCGCCGAGTCCCTCTTCCTCAGCGAGGGCACGGTGCGCAATTACGTTAGCAGCATTCTCGCCAAGCTAAGCGTCTCCAATCGAGCAGAAGCCGCCGCCTACGCGGTGCAGCATCACCTGCAAGATTATTTGTGACATGGCCTCTGGGGTACGGATTTCATCCGACGCATTAGCAGCCCTCAATCAAGCCGCGCTGGCCGTTGCCGGCAACCTATCGCTCGACAAGACCCTGCATCAGATTGTGGAGTCGGCCAGGCAACTTGCGGGCGCGCGCTATGTGGCGCTGGGCATCCCCGACGGCAGCGGCCGGCTGGCGCGCTTCATCCACATCGGCATGGCCCCTGACGTTACGGCGTCCATCGACCATCTGCCGCAAGGGCTGGGGCTGTTGGGCGCCATCCTGCGCGAGGGCCGCACCATCCGCATCCCGAGCATCGGGGACGACCCGCGCTCGGTGGGCTTCCCGCCCGGCCATCCGCCCATGAAAGCCTTTCTCGGCGTGCCCATCAAGGCCGGTAACGAAATCCTCGGCAACCTCTATCTCGCCGAAAAGCTGGACGGCTCAGAGTTCACCCGCAATGACGAAGACGTGATTGAGCTGCTGGCCGCCCACGCGGCCATCGCCATCACCAACGCGCGCCTCTACGAGCAGGTGGGGCGCACGGCCATTGTCGAGGAGCGCTCGCGCATTGGCATGGACCTGCACGACGGCGTCATCCAGGCTATCTACGCCGTCGGTCTCACCCTGGAGTCGGTCCGTCTTTTGCTGCAGGAAGACGACGAGGAAGAACCGGTGCGGCTCATTGACGCCGCGATCGCCGGGCTGAACGACACCATCCGCGACATCCGCAACTTCATTCTCGACCTGCGCCCGCGCCGCTTTGAGGGCAATCTGAGCGAAGGGCTTGCCCGGCTGGCCCGCGAGTTCCAGGCCAATACGATGGTGCCCGTCGAGCTGGACGCGCCGGCAGAGGTTGTCGCCCTGGTTCCCCAGCCGGTTGCGCGCGCCCTCTTCTTTACCGCCCAGGAAGCCCTGGCGAACATCGCGCGTCATGCCCGCGCCAGCCATGTGAAAGTGTGCGCCGAGCGGCGCGATCACACTGTCACCCTCTCGGTCAGCGACGACGGCGTTGGTTTCGACGTGAACAGCCGCATCCAGAGCACGGGCCACGGCCTGGCGAACATGCGCGCTCGGGCCGAGGAGCGCAACGGCTATTTTGAGGTCGCCTCGCAGCCCGGCGCCGGCACCACCATCAGGATGCGCCTTCCTGTCTAGGCGTCCAAAATTTCATCGGCGTTCGCCCGCGCCCGCTGCTCCCGCACAAAGAGCCTCAGAACGTCTGTGACGGTAAGAATACCGACGAGCGTCTCCCCGGCGACGACAGGCAGGGCGCCGAACTTGTACATCGCCAGCATCTCTACTGCCTGGTAAGCTGGCATCGTCGGCGTCACGGTGAGCGGTTCGGGCGTCATACAGCTCTCCGCCGTCATCGTGTCGAGGAGGGTTTCGTCCTGCCAGCGCTCGCGCAGTATTAGGGGCGAGTTCATAGCCAGGCGCACGTCGCGGTCAGTGATGATCCCCACCAACCGCCCCTCGTCGTCAACCACCGGTAACTGCCGGCAGTTGTCGTGCTTCATCCGCTGCAAGACGGCGCGCAGGGTAGCGCTGGCAGCAATGGTATCCGGGTTGGGCGTCATCAGATCCTGCACGAAATAAATAGGGGTCATGATACTCCTCTCCATGGCGACTGTGGTGCCAATTATGCCTCAAGCGCCCGCCGCGCGCCGCTAACGCTTCCCTCACAGCGGGCGCGGTGGCCTGGTCCGACCCTACCGCCCATCATAAGGGCCGGTGACAACCCTCACCGGTCATTTGTGACATTTGTTACTGCGAAAAGAGAGGCGCTGCCCGTACACTGGGAGCAGTAAGCAATCCCGCTTCATCGCCTGGTGTTGGGAGCCAGGATGAACCCCAGGTCTGGCCGCAGCGAAGGGACAGCCGGCGGCACGGATAAAGCAGGGCACAATGGAGAGTATTCGGGTCCACATCATCGACGAATACCCGGCAGTCTGCGAGGCGCTGGCAGCACGCCTGGGCTCGGTAGCGTCTATTGAAGTTGTTGGCGCCCAGTCGGTGTTTCAGGATGGCCTGGACTGTCTCGCCATCACCAAACCCGACGTCGTCATCCTGGAAC
Source organism: uncultured Ardenticatenaceae bacterium (assembly GCA_964579295.1). Classification (GTDB taxonomy): domain Bacteria; phylum Chloroflexota; class Anaerolineae; order Promineifilales; family Promineifilaceae; genus JAAYYY01. The sequence continues at coordinate 5,592 of CAZOGK010000047.1, read as the reverse complement.
TCAAGTGGAAGTCCGACGGTGAGTGCGAGCCGGTGGCGGCCTTTGTCTGCCGGCGGGCCGCGCGCGCGGCGGCGGTTATTGTGCTCACCTCCTTTGTCGACGAGGCGGAACGCAATTGCGTCATGCAGGCCGGCGCCTCCCGCTATCTTCTTAAGGATATCGATACAAAGCGCCTCATCGACGAGATTGAGGCGGTAGCGGCGGAGGCAGCGGCCAGATTTCCTGGGCGCGCTGGCCGCACCAGGGAGCCAGGCCAGGCGCCGATTGCCTGAGACAGCGAAGCTGCAGAAGGAGCGTTAGCATGAAATGTGAGAAGGTACGCGCGTGGATGATTCCCGATCCCATCACGGTCGGGCCTGAAACGGCGCTCCCCGAGGCCCATCGTCTGATGATGGCGCATAGTATCCGCCACCTACCGGTTGTGCATGAGGGCGAGCTCGTGGGCATTGTCACGCTCGGCGACCTGCGCGGCGCGGAACCTTCGGGCGTCGTCTCCTTAAGCATATGGGAAGTGAGCGCCCTGCTCGCCCAGCTTCCTGTTAAAGCGATCATGACGTCGCACCCTGTGACGATTGTGGAAGCCGCCACCCTCGGCGAAGCGGCCCAGCTCATGCTCGCCCACAAGGTCGGCGGCTTGCCCGTGCTCAATGCTGCCGGCGAGCTGGTGGGCATCATTACGGAGTGTGACATCTTCCGCATGGTCGTACAGGACTGGCTACAGCAGGCAGAACCAGCCGCCGGTATTTGACCTTCCCCTGTCGTGAAGGTAGCTCGTAGCTGTTAGTCGTCGTGGTGACAGCCGTTACCCACTGCGAGCCAGCCGGCGCGGGCGCCGGCTACAGAAAAGAGGACGAGATGGAATTTGGGATTCCTAAGGAAATACGTGATCTGGAGAGCCGTGTCAGTATAACGCCGGCCGGCGTGGCCGTGCTGGTTAACGCCGGCCACACTGTCTACGTCGAGCGAGCGGCCGGCATGGGGGCCGGATTCCCCGACAGCAGCTATATCGACGCCGGCGCGCAGCTTGTCTATTCGGCGGAAGAGGTCTACGGGCGCGCGGATGTGGTCGTCAAGGTGGCGCGTCCCACCGCCGAGGAACACCATCTCTTCCGGCATGGGCAGACGCTTATCTGCTTCCTTCATCTATCTGTCTCTTCCCCTGATCTTGTGCGTGCGTTCGCCGAGAAGAAGATGACGGCCATTGCCTACGAAATGATCGAGGAAGACGATGGCATGCTTCCAGCTCTGGTGCCCATGAGCGAGGTCGCCGGACGACTGGCCCCGGTTATTGCCGGCCAGCTGCTGATGAGTACCCATGGCGGCCGGGGCACGCTGCTCTCCGGCATCCCGGGCGTGCCGCCGGCTGCGGTGGTTATCATCGGCGCCGGCGTTCTGGGTTGCAACGCGGCGCGCGGCTTTCTCGGCGCGGGCAGCCAGGTCACGCTGCTCGATGCCCATTTGCATCCGCTGCAACGGGCCGACGCCCTGATGCAGGGACGCGCCACGACGATGATTGCCACCGAGGTCAACGTGCGCCGCACCACTCGCTTTGCCGATGTCGTGGTTGGGTCTGTGCTGCACCGCGCGCAGCGCGCGCCCACGGTCGTGACACGCGACATGGTGGCGCAGATGCGGCCCGGCTCCGCCATCATTGACTTTTCAATTGACCAGGGCGGCTGCGTCGAAACCAGCCGGCCGACCACGCTGCGCAACCCCACCTTCGTCGAGAACGGCGTTATTCATTATTGCGTGCCTAATCTGACCTCGACGGTGGCGCGGACGACGAGCCACGCCATGACCAACGCGGCCGTGCCCTTCCTCCTGGCGCTGGAAAACTTCCCCGAGGGGTTGCGCCAGCACCGGGCCCTGGCGCGGGGCGTGAACGTTTTCCAGGGACGGCTGGCCCATCCCGCCGTTGCTGCCGCGCTCGGCCAGCCCGTTGACCCTGACTTACCTGACTACATCTTACCTGGGGGTCTCGCCGCATGAATTGGGAAGAGATATATCGCCGCAAAGTAACCGACGTTGACACAGCTCTGGCTGCCATCCAGTCAGGCAACCGTATCTACATTGGCGGCGGCGCGGGCGTCCCGGTCGAGCTGTCGGCGGGCCTCACCCGGCGCGCCCCGGCGCTGCGCGGCGTCGAGATTACCCACATCCTTACCTTTGCCCCGGCGCCCTACGTGGCGCCCGAGTTCCAGGAGTCGTTCCGCGTCAACGCCCTCTTCATTGGCCACAACGTGCGCGCCGCCGTGCAGCAAGGGCTGGCAGATTTTACGCCCGTTTTCCTGTCGGAGATTCCCCGCCTCTTCCGTACCGTCCTACCGATCGACGTGGCCCTGATCTCGTTGACGCCGCCCGACTCGCACGGCTTCTGCAGCTTCGGCGTCGAGGTGGGGACCACCAAGCCGGCGGCCGAAGTCGCCAAAGTGATCATCGCCGAGATCAACCCGCGCATGCCGCGCACGTTGGGCGATGCCTTTATTCACGTCAGCCGCCTCCACCACATCGTCGAGGTAGATTACCCGCTGCCTGAAGCGCCCGGCTCCGGCAGCGAGGCGGAGCACCTGCAGCTGGGGGCGCACATCGCCGAGATGATCCCGGACGGCGCCACCCTGCAGATGGGCATCGGCAGCATTCCCGACGCCGTCCTGCGCAATCTGACCACCCATCGTGACCTGGGCGTGCACACAGAGCTCTTCTCGGACGGCGTCAGTGACCTGGTAGACGCCGGGGTGATTACCTGTGCGCGCAAGAACTTCCATCCTGGAAAAATCATCGCCGGCTTCCTCTTCGGCAGCCAGCGCCTGTATGACTTTGTCAACAATAACCCGCTCATCGAGCTGCATCCGACCGACTACGTCAACGATCCCTTCAACATCGCGCAGAATGATACGATGGTGGCGATCAACTCAGCCCTCCAGGTCGATCTCACGGGCCAGGTGAACGCCGATAGCATTGGCCCACGCTTCTACAGCGGCGTCGGCGGGCAGCTAGACTTCATCCGCGGCGCGGCGCGCTCGAAGGGCGGCATCCCGATCATTGCGCTTCTCTCTACCGCCCGTGAGGGAGAGGTGAGCCGCATTGTCCCCATGCTCTACGAGGGAGCTGGCGTCGTGACCACCCGCAATGACGTACACTACGTCGTCACCGAATACGGCGTCGCCTCGCTCTACGGCAAGCCAGTTCGGGAGCGCGCCAAAGAGCTGATCAATGTAGCGCATCCGAGCTTTCGTGATCAGCTGGCGGCGAGCGCGAAAGAACTCGGTTACCTCTAAATGTCGCCCGTGGATGTGCTTTGCGTCACGCTGCCACGTCTCCGACCAGCCGTTCGTAGCCTGTCTGCTATCCTTCTTCCATCTCGCTGCTTACCATCCCATCTCCCACCTTTCCGGTGATGGCACACGTGGTAACGTTTTCCCACCCCGCCAAGAACCCCTCGCGAATCTTTGAATCACACCCCAGACTTTTCTCCTATTGACAACACATTTTTCCTTTAGGTACGCTGTGATTGCTTACTTTTGCTGCATAATTTCAAGTTTAACATAAAGTACGAATATAAGTTCGTAGTTGGCGCCACAGCGCCAAGCTTGGCGTAAACTGCCTGTCAAGAACGGTAACCGCGTACTTCCTAAACTTCAAATATACGCAGTCGGAGCACTAGGGTGGGATGTGTGCGACGTAAGCTGAACCCAAATTCACCTGTCACACAGCGAAGGTTTTCACGCCTTCTATCCAGGCCTGGAGGTCGAGATGCGCCAGTTTGCGCTTGTGTTCCTGGTTGGGCTGATGTCCTGGTTGCTTGCCTCTTGCGTGCCCGGCGCACAGGAAGTGGAGCCTGCCTATCCTGGACCTACTTCATCGGTAGAGGACGTTGTGGCCACGCTGCCGACGGCACCCACCTTGATTGAGAGAGAACCTGGGGAGTTCTATGCTCCGACCCTCACGCCAGCTCCTCTGTTCACACCGCGTCCCACACCCACACGCAGGCCGGGGCCCACAGCGACGGCTATTCCCTTGCCAACGCCGCCCCATAGCCCGGCCGGCGTCATCCGCTACGCGACGTTGTCAGAGCCGCCTTATCACGGTGTTTACACTCATTTTGAGGTAGAAGTTGATTCTGAAGTAAGGATAAACCGGAGGGCAGAGCCAATCAAAATACCGCATGACGTCACTATTAATCCATTCCAAATCCATCCTTCACCGGACGGCCGGTACTCCGTATTTATGCTTTCCGTGGAGCCGGGTGGTCGCCCCTATGTGATCGACCACGTCACAGGTAAGACCCGGACATACTTCGCAGACAGGGAAGGCGGTCGCTTCTTCGGCTGGCATCCAGACAGCCGCCGGTTCTTGTTTTGGTTAGATTTGGCTGGCCTGTGGCTCATCAATGCAGAAAGCGGTGAAATAACGACGCTAACAATCCCTCAAGGACTCGTTCAGGGAGCTGCTATATCCCCGAATGGACAAACAGTCGCCTACATTGACGATAATTTGCCCGACTCCTGGTATGATTCGTTGTATGCTTTGTGGTTCGTCAGTGCGTCAGGCAGCGATGCAGTAGCAGAAGTCGATGTTGGCAATATCGCCTTCCTTCATCCTGGTGCCTGGTCGCCAGACGGCACTCATATTATCTATCGGGGCAACTGCACCGCACCTGACGAACCTGGTACGGGTCCACTATGTATATTTGATGTCAAAGCCAGGGAACGGCGGCTTCTAGAGTTGCCCTTTGCCGTCGCCTATGATGCGCCACTCTGGTCGCCGGACGGCCGGTACATCCTTACCACAGGTCTGACCGAAGGGGAAATGCCTTGCGATAATCAGCAGCGTTCGGCGGAGCCAATCGCTTGCCAATTCATTGCCCAGACCGTCTACACTTTCAATTTGGATACGGGTGAAGCCAGAGCGCTTGCCCGCGGCATCTCCCCTGTCTGGTCCCCGGATGGCTCTATGGTTGCCTTCCTCTCCGACCAGAGCGGCGCTCCTGAACTATGGATCGTTCGAGCCGATGGCACAGGGCTGCAACAACTAACGCAGGATGGTCAGTTCAAGAGTCCGTTTGGCAACCTTAGCTGGTTAAGGAACTAAGGTAAACGATGAGTAATTTGCATATGATCCGGTCAATTATCAGGGCGGCTGCTTGTTTCATGACTGTTCTCATTGGGCTAATTGCTTCACCCGAAGTTCAAGCCCAAGTTCCAGCGCCATTCTTGACAACGCCATATTATGGTAGTTTTGCCATTAGTCAGGGTTACAATCCCCCTCATAACGGCTATGATTTTCTTCTACGCTACGACCCCGTGCTCGCAGCCGCTTCCGGGACAATTGAGCGGGTGCGCTGGTTTAATGGTGATCCTCAATGTATCAATGGCGGGCAGCAAATATGCGGATACGGATTGCATATTTACATCCAGCATCTTGCTGCGGGAGGCTACCGCACAAGGTATGCACACCTGAGCGCCACGGCGTTTGATCTCGATCCGAATGACGTTGGTACTGGTGTTGGTACGGGCCAGGTGATCGGTACCAGTGGCAACAGCGGTTGGTCTACTGGCCCTCACTTACATTTTGAGGTTAGAAACCAGAATG
>CAZOGK010000046.1:16104-24549 GCA_964579295.1 uncultured Ardenticatenaceae bacterium | reverse complement strand
CCGGCGCCGTCGGCCAGGCGAAAGATAGAGCCGACGTTGGCTGGATACTCGACGCTCTGCAGCAAGGCGGCCACGCTCCGCTGCGGTGGGTTGCGCCGCCGGTAATCGCGCAGGAAGCGCTTGAGGTCGACGCCAATCAGCGCTTTCATCGTCGTATCGCCCGCCGCAGCAGGGAGAGGGCGGCGAATGCGGCGGCGCGCACCGCCGCGTTCTCGTCGCCGTGCGCCGCCTCGCGCAGCGCGCTCTCCACCTCTGGCCGCTGCGCATCGGGCAGGTAGACCCAGCCCAGGCAGGCGGCCGCGGCAATGCGGTCCTCCGGCTGATAAGCGCTGACCAGCAGCTCACAGAGCAGGGGCACGGCGGCGGCGCCGGCCGGCACGGCCCGCTGGCGCTGCGCCGCCCACCGGATCAGCCAGACGAGGTCGCCGGCATCCACCGGCTGCCACGGCGCGTCCTGCCCGGCCGTCGCCAGCCGTTCCAGCTCCTGCGTCGCCGCCGACTGCACCACCCACTCTTCGTCCCGCTCCAGCTTCTGCAGCCAGTCGATGGCCCACGGCTGGTAAACCAGGCCCAGGCCGCGCGCCGCCGCCCGGCGCACCACCGGCAGCTCGTCGTCGGCCGCTTCCTGTAACAGCTCCCAGCCCTCGCCGCCGTGGCCGGCCAGCGACTCGGCCGCGGCGCGGCTCATCACTTCGTCGGCGCCGATGAGCGCTGTCAGCAGCGGCTTCTCCGCGCGCGGGCTGTTTTGCCAGCCGGCGGCGTAGACGGCGGCAACGCGCACCCGCGCCTCGGGGTCGGCGAACAGCTGCTCCAGCACGGGCGCGGAGACATCCGGGTCGGCGGGGCCGAGGGCGGCAGCTGCCGTCTCGCGCAGGGGGAGATCGGAGCGCTGCAATAGCTGGCGCAGCAGCGCGACCACGCCGCGGTCGCCGGAACGCGCGATAGCCGCCACCGCGCGCTGCCGCAGCGGCAGGGGCGCATTGGGATTGACGCTCAATTGCCCGAGCTGGACCAGGACCGTGCGGCGCCACTCCAGCTCTGGCGGCGCCTCCGGCAGCCAGGCGGCCACCTGGAACAGCGATTCGCGCCAGGGGTCGAGGCTGCGCGCCTGCAACAGGCCGCTCGCCAGCGTGCTATCGCCGGTTCGCGTCACGTAATGGCGAATGGCCTCCTGCCAGCCGGGGTCGTGCAGGCGCTCGGCGACGCAATCCAGGTCGCCCCCGGCGGCCAGGTGCGCCGCCGCCAGATAGTCGCGCCAGACGGGCGAGAGAAAGCTGACGCTGCGGTCGCGCCACTGGCGGAAGAGACCGCTGCCGGCCAGGCTCTGGCGCAGCAGGTTGGCCTTGCCGTCCAGCCCATGGGCGGCGCTGGTCGCCTCGGCCTGCTGCAGCACCGTCGCCAGCGGCAGGCTTAGCTGCTGCCCGGCAAGCAGCTCGAAGGCCAACCGCTGCCACAGGTCGAGGGCAGCCGCCGCCAGACCGGGCGTATCTGTCTCGTCCGGAAGCAGCAGGCGCAGCGTCTCGTCGAAAAGGCGCTGCTCGCCGTTCAGCCGTTGTTCGCGGCCGGCATAGAGCCACTGCCAGAGGCGCAGCGTCGCCGGCAGCGGCCCGTCGCCCGGCTGCCAGATCCAGGCCAGCGGCGGTCGCTCCGGCCGGCCCGCGGCTGCCGCCCACTGGTCGCCCAGGGCCAGCGCCTGCTGCCCGCGCCAGGGAACGAGGCCGCTGAGGACAAAGCGCAGCGCCAGGAGCGGAGCAAAGCCGGTAGGGCCGGCGGCGGCGATGACGCGCGTTTCCGGATAGCGTTCCAGGAGCTGTGCGAGCCACTGCGCCGGCTCGTCGTCCTGGCCGGGCGCCAGCTCGTCCCAGCCGTCGAGCAGCAGCAGAGCCTGGCCCTGGCTCAGCTTCTGGCGCAGCAGGCCGGCGATGCCCGGCGCGGTCAGGGCGCTGGCGCGCTGCTGCAGGACGGCGGCCAGCGGCGCGGCCGGGTCGGCGCCGTCCGCCGCCAGCGCCAGCTCCGCCAGGTGCACAAAGACGGGCAGGATAGGCAGCAGGAAGTCGTCCGCCTCGGCCGCGCTGGCGGCGGCGCAGCGGTGGGCGCAGTAGGCCAGCAGCGTGGTCTTGCCGCTGCCCGCCGGCGCCGAGAGGATGACACGGCGCCCGTTGCGCAGCAGCTCGTCAACCGTGCGGGCCGTGGGAGGCGGCAGCCCGATAGCGGCGGCCAGCTCCGGCCAGAGGGCGGCGAGGGCGGTGGCCTGCAGGGGATTCAGCGCGGAAGCGGCCGGCGCGGCGCCTTCGTCGCCGTCCAGCAGCGCCAGCGACGGCGGCTCCAGCAGGAGCGGCGGCGTGAAGATCTGCGCCAGTGTGGCCCGCGCCTGGCCGAGATGGTAGCCGGCCACGTAGTCGGCCGTCTCGGCCTGGAAGCGCTGTTCAGTGCCGGCGCGCACCCAGGCCTGCGTCTTTTCGACGCGGCTCAGGGAGCGGTCGCGTAGCTGCTGCAGGCGCGGCCGGAAGCGAAAGAAGAGCAGCGCCAGCCCGGCGCCGAGCAGGGCGCCCAGGAGCAGGGATGGCAGGTCCGGCCGCCAGGCGACCGCCTGCTGGAAGCGCTCGAATGGCCCGAGAGAATGGAGCAGCAATGCGTAACCGACCATTGCCCGCCATTATAGCATGAGTGGCGGCCTTTCCGGCCCGCTGTAGGACAAAAGGGGTCTGCGAACGGGCTGCCGTCCGCAGCGCCAAAACAAAAAGGAGGGACAGGACGATTGCCCTGTCCCTCCAGTTGCGTCAGTCGTGAACGACTGGCCGCGTTAGGCGACCGTTAGTCGTTCTTGAACATGAGCGGCATGTAGAGCGTGATCTCATCAGGCTCAGTGACTACCGCTGTCGTCGTCAGCGTGGCGCTGTCGGAGACCGAGTCATCGCCATCCGAGGTCGCCGTGACTGTGGCAACGTCGGAGTCGCCATCGTCGGCGTCGGCCGGGATGTCGACCTCAACCGTGAAGTTGAAGCTTTCGCCCGGATTCAGGACGCCGGTTGACGTGGCGCTGAGGCTGGCGTCCCAGACACTGTCCACGGTCAGCGCGAAGCTGTCAGGGGCATTGCCCGTGTTGGTGACGACCATGTTGTAGCTGACCGTCGTGCCGACAGGACCCTCGTCAGCCTGGTCGCCCGACAGGTCGACGCCGTAGACGACCGGAACCACTTCCAGCGTCACCGGCACTTCGACCAACGGGTTGGCCGGGTCGTTGCTGGTGACACAGAGCAGCGCCTGGTAGGTGCCATCGGCCAGACCGGTGGAGTCGAGCGTCACCGTGACCTCGCTGCTGCCGCCAGGGGCAGTGGTGCCGCTGGTCGGGTCAACGCTCAGCCACGGGATGTCGGCGGGCGGCTGGCAAGCCATAGGTCCGCCAAGCTCACCCTCGACGATGAAGGGTAGATCCTGTGGGGTCGAGGAGTTCGTATCCAACGCCGCACTCCAGGTTGCAGTACCAGGATCGTACTGTAGAGCATTGGCGCCAGGTTTGTTTGTCTGGCCCAGGATGCTCACCGGTGCTACCCACGGACCAGAGCCCAGCGTGCCGCCGACCTGCCAGTCCACCCAGTAACTGCCCTGCGGCAGATACGTGCCTACCGCAGCCACCACAGACATGAGCGGGCGTGAGCTGTCCAGCGGACCCGTGTCCGTCGCCCGGTAGATGTTGCTGAAGTCCGAGCTGACCAGCAGGTTGGTGGTGGTGTCGCCGAAGACGATATTGCTGCCTGCCTCGCCCGGCACTCCGTCCCAGATGCGCAGGTTGACCGCGTTGATGGTCGAACTTGTGCCTGAGCCGGTCTGATAGGCGAAGAAGGTAATCGTGTCGACGTCCCATCCAGCTGCGTCGGTCACCTCGAAGTCGTCAGCCACCCGGAAACCACTGGAGACCGCGTGGCCTAATCCGAGGGTATTCAGCCCCAGGTTCGTCTGGAGCTGGCTGAGGTCAGCGCCGCCGAAGCCGCCGCCCGGATGGGTGATCAGTGGACCGTTGTCGTAGAGCGTCGCCTCCGGCGCCAGCCAGCGCGCGGCTGAATCAGACCCACGTGCGGACAGGACCGGAGCGGCCGCTCCGTCTACCTCGGCCGCCGGCTGTGGCACGAGCGCGCCGACAGTGATTGGCGGGAAGGCAAGAGCCTCACCCTCAGCGATTTCCCAGTCCAGGGCGGCCTGGCCCGTGTTATCGATGGTCAGCGTATGGGTCGTGCTGCTGTCGGCGATCTGCTCCGATTCGATGGCAGCCGGGTCAACTTCGATCATCGGCACGGCCTCAATGACCGTCAACGTCACCGGTACTTCCACCAACGGCGTTTCCGGATCATTGCTGTTGACACAGAGGACGGCCTCATACGTGCCCAGGCTCAGACCGGTGGAGTCAAAGGTCACCGTCACCTCGGTCGCGCCGCCAGGGGCTGTCGTGCCGCTGGTCGGGTCGACGCTCACCCAGGGTACATCGGCCGGCGAGTCGCAGGTAGCGGCAGCGCCACCTTCGCCAAAGCCGCGCACCATCCAGTTGCCGGGGAAGCCCAGGCTATCGACAACCACAAAGGTCGCCAATGGGAGAACCGGCGGATCAGCGAGCGTGCCGAGACCAATCCATGAACGTCCCTGGGTGGACGACTGATCGATCGAAGCCACGAATGTACCGGCGGCAACGCCGGCCGTGCGATTGACGACGGCGATCAGAATGTCGCCGGGTCCATCGAACGTCACTGGTGCAGCCAATGTATAGCTGGACCAGGTTGCGCCATCCACGGCCTGAACTGCCTGATTGGTCAGGGAGCCGAGATGCGTAGCGCCATTAGCCGGGTTCCCATCCGCATCCTCGTAGAGGTAGATGTCTATCAGCTCACCCACGTTGATGCCGGTGTCAGGAATAAACATCACGTCAACCTGGTCGAGGGCGATCGGGTAGTCAGCTGGGTCCGGGGTGAAGCGGTTCAGCCAGAGGAACTGCCCGCCGGCTATCAGGCCAAGAGCATCCTCGGCACTGCCATCGTCCAGAATAAGGCTGATGGGGGCGTTGATGGCGTTGGCGTCAGCGGGTGTAGCATTCAGTTGAATCGCGACAACTGGCGCTTCGTCGATTTCCCAGTCCAGATCTACCACGCCAGTGTTGTTGATGGTCAGGGTCTGGGTCGCGGTGCTGTCGGGGACCTGCGAAGACTCGACGCTGGTCGGGTCAACTTCGATCACCGGCACATTCCCCAGGACGGTGAGGGTCACCGGCACGGTAACCACCGGCGTGTCCGGGTCATTGCTGTCGACACAGAGGACGGCCTCGTAGGTGCCCGCGGTCAGACCGGCAGAGTCAAAGGTGACCGTCACCTCGGTCGCGCCGCCAGGGGCTGTCGTGCCGCTGGTCGGGTCCACGCTCACCCACGGTACATCATCTGGATGCTCGCAGGTAAATTCGGAGGCGGCCTCGATGCGGAAAGCGGTATCGAAGAAGGTCACGCCCAAGCCGCTCAATGGCGTCCAGTTGGGAGCGCCAAAGATGACCGGAGAAACCAAGTGCGTCTCAGCCCCAACTTGGGCGGCCTGATACCAGTTCCAACGCGGGCCGCCAGCCCCAGTTACATCGTAGGAGGGATAGACTGTCAGCCAGTATGTCCCAGGGGTCAAAGAGAGCGCCTCGCCCGCGTCAATCAAGTCGAGAGCGATATTATTGTCAGTGATGTCAACGCCAGGGCCATTGACCGGAGCGGTATAAGCCCACAACGCGCTGGCCATGCCGGTTCCATCTTCAGGATGCCCAGCCGGAACACCGCTGCTGTCGGCATAGATAGCCCAGTTGATTGCGGGCTGCACGTTCAACGTATCGCTATTATCAAAGCCGGCGGCAAAGATAAAGGCGATGTCTGACGTATCATTGACCACAAAGTCGCTTGCGCTGTAAGCGCCAGCGTTACTGCCGATGAAGAAGTCGGAAACGATACCGCTCGTTCCATTCAGCTGCTGATCCCACAGCGTGACAGGAGTTGTGACTGTACCAGAGCCGAATTCCCAGTCCAGGTCTCCGCCGCCATTATTGTGGATAGTCAGCGTCTCGGTGCTGATGGTATCCGGCGCCTGGCTGGAGCTTACCGCGTCGGGGTCGACCTCGATGTCCGGTTCATCGCTCGGCACTGCCGGAATGACGACCACGGGCAGGTGCACGTCCGCCGCGTCGGTATCAGCCATAAGCTGAACGTCGCCGAAGGCATAACTGCCCAGCGGCAGCGTGCCGACGTCAACCGTCACTTCCACCACCTGCGTCTCGCCGGGATCGATGTCAAAGCTGGCCGGGTCGACGGTGATGGTCATACCGGCCGGGGCATCGGTCGCAGCGGTATAGCCGACCGTCTCATCTGCCACGCTGGTGAACGTCCGCGTCCAGGAGCATTCTCCCTCGCATCCGTAATCGACCAGCGCCGGCAGGTTCAACGTCTTGGGATCGCCCCCAATGGCCGGGTTAGCCGCCACAAAGTTGGCGTAGGTCTCGTCCAATGTCAGGCCGATGTTACCGGCCGCCGTCAGGTCGAGCAGACCCGAGCCAATGTCAAAGGGATCGGCCGGGGTGGCGCCATCTTCCTTCACCAGGTCGTCCGGGTTGGCCGTCAGGGCCAGCGCCGAGCGCACCTGGGCCGGCGACCAGGTCGGGTTAAGCGCCATGATCAAGGCGCCCGCGCCCGCTGCATGGGGCGAGGACATCGAAGTGCCCTGGCTGAAGAAGTAATCGCCGGGGCCGAGGTTGCCCGCCGCCAGCGTGTTCACGCCGGGGGCGATGAAGGTGGGGGCCAGCAGCTCATACTGGCTGGGGCCGCGCGAGCTAAAGCCGCCCACCACGTTCTCCCAGTCATCATTGTAGATGAGAGCGGTCGTGCTGTTGATAACCGCGGTCGCGGTCGGATTGGCGATCACGTAGTCGCGCAGTGCGGCGCCATCCACATCGTCGAGCATGACCGACGGCGGATTCGCAGGCGTCAGGCCCATGCTGATGGGCGGCCCGCCAACGTTGTTAAAGACGATAACGCCGATCGCGCCGGCCGCGGCCGCATTGGCTACCTTATCCGCAAAGGGGCAGGTACCGCGGATGATCAGGGCGATCGCGTTCTGGAAGTAGTTGCGCGAGAAAGCAACACAGCCGTCGGCGTTAGCGGCGTTGTAACGCACGAGGCCGCTGACGTCGCTGATAATGTTGACATTCTCGCCCGGTACAGCCGCCATGCCTTGCAGCTCGGCGGGGGTGGTCGGCCCGGTTACGTCTACCGTGTGGGCGATGATGCGGTTGATGGTGCTGGCGGCGGTGGAAGCATTCCACGGGCCAGTTTTGGCTACAGTGCTGGGGCCAGGGCCATCGTTGCCGGCCGAAGCGGAGATGTAGATACCAGCGTTAAAGCCTTCCAGGAAGGCCAGGTCTACCGAATCCAACCAGGGGAAGTCGCTGCCAGAGATGGAGTAATTCAGTACGTCCACCTCGTCATCATTAATGGCATGATTGACGGCGGCAACGCTGGCCGTGCTGGGGCAGCCGGGGTTACAAACCTTGTAGGCAACCACGTTAGCGCGCGGGGCCATACCGGAAATGTCGAGGTTGTACGTTTCACTGCCTACGGTGAACTCCGCCTCATGGGCATTGCCGGCGGCCGTGCTGCCGGTGTGGCTGCCATGCCCATCGTTGTCAGCCGGGCTGCCGCCGGCCGGATTCAGGCCATAAGCGCCAATCAGCTTGCTGTTGCAGAAGCCTGGATTCGTGGCGCACCAGCCATGAAAAGCGTTGGGACCATACGGGTTGGTGTGGGTGTAGCCGTCGCCATCGGTGGCCGCAAAGGAGGGGTGTACCGAGTTAATGCCCGAGTCGATAATGCCGACGACAATGCCTTCGCCGCGCGTGTCCATGCCGGAGCCGGTGTTGCCGGTCCAGATGCTGTCAGCGCCCAGGAACCAGGGGCCAACGTCGGTGGTCATCTCGCGCTCAGTATCGCCGTAAACGGCCAGCACGCCGGGCAGCTGGCTGACCTGCGCTGCCTCTTCATGAGACATTGCCACGGCCAGACCATTCAGCGCGCTCTCGTAACGGAAGACAACGTCCACCGCACGCCCAAGCGTTGCATTCACATCCGCCAGGAGATCGTCCTGCCGACCATGCAGGTAGGCGATGTACGCATCGACCGCCGGCGAGTCCGCGTCCAGACGACGCTCGCCCGTGACCTGGGGGCTGGTCGCTTCCAGCCCGGCAATGCCGCCGGTATAGCTGGGCACGGCCGGGTCAGTTAACTGAATAATGTAAAGACCGGTTTCGCTGACGCCATAGAGGTTGTCGGCGGCGCGCGCCGACGACAGCTCCAAGGGTCCACTTTGGTTGTCCGTTTCTTGCGCCTGAGCGTAGAAACTGCTGCCGGCCGTCACAAAAAGCATGAACATGCCAATTGCCAG
>CAZOGK010000046.1:6203-16004 GCA_964579295.1 uncultured Ardenticatenaceae bacterium | reverse complement strand
GAGCGTAGAAACTGCTGCCGGCCGTCACAAAAAGCATGAACATGCCAATTGCCAGGACGGCCCGCATAAATCTGTAATTCATAGCCTCCTCCGAGGAACCAGATTGAATTAACTAGCAACCAGTACTGATTACCACTCGACAATTGCTTTTGCCTAGAGAGTTTGGCATCACCTCCTTACGACGCGGTAGAGGGATTGATAGCGGCTCCAGCAGATATTGCTGTCTTACCCAACATGCCGACCCGTTCGCTATTTCGCGTCCCCGGATGCTACGTGCCCGAAAAGGGCTTCTTAGATGTTCAATCAGGTTAGTGCACTGCAAAACCACAACGCCCAATGACAGCTAACCAGTTAGAATCAGAACAGCACGCATGAAGGATGGCAGAATTTTTTGCACACAAAAATTAGCGAGAGATAAACGCCGGCCCCATTGTAGCCCAGTTGGCAGGAGAGTCAAGGGAAGATTGGCCGAATCGCCGGATCAGAAGAAACTAACCGGAAGCGCCGCGCGCCGGGCCGCTTAGCTCGAACCCACTCTCCAGGATGCCCCGCGCCTGGAGATCGGCGACCAGCGCCGGCAGACCGCGGAAGACGTGGCTGGCAATGCCCAGCCGCTCGGCGACGCGCGTGTTGCGCTCCAGGTCGTCGATAAAGAACAGTTCCTGCGGCGCCATGTCCAGGCTCTTCAGCGCCAGCCGGAACACCCGCTCGTCGGGCTTGGCCAGGCCAATCCGGTGGGAGTTAAGCACGACCTCAAAGTAGCGGCTGATGTCGAAATGGTCGAGCAGCAGCTCCAGGCGGTCGTCCCAGTTGCTGAGGATCGCCAGGCGGTAGTCGCGGTGCAGGGCGGCGACGAGCCGGACCATGGCCGGGTCGACGCCCTCGCCGTCGTGCAGCCGGGCGACAATTTGCGCCTGCTCCGCGCGGCTGCCGATGCCGTGCGGGCGCAGCAGCTCATCCCACATCTGCTCGTGCGTCGTCTGCCCCGTCTTGGCGGCGGTCCATTCCTCGCTGTCGTAGAAGCGCAGCCACATTGCCTGCGCCGATTCGTAGCCGAGCAAAGCTGCCAGCTCGGCGCGGCGGGCGGCCACCGCCGCCGCATCCAGCGGGGCAATGAGCACCCCGCCGACGTCAAAGAGGATCGCCGAGAAGGTCACAGCTCAAGCGGCTCGCGCCCCACCCGCGCCCGCTCGGCCTTCATGATGCAGAGAATGTCCTCTACCGCGTCCCCCTGCTGGTTCTCGGCGTTGACCACCCAGTAGTCAAACTCCTTGATACGCTTCATCTCTCCACGCGAGGTTGCGATGCGCAGCTTCAGCCCTTCCGGGTTCTCCGACTTGCGCTCCTGCAACCGCTGCACCATCTCCTCTTCGGACTGGGTCGTCAGGAAGATGAAGACGGCGCCCGGCACCAGGCGGCGGATAGTCGCCGCGCCCTGGGGATCGACGCGCATGATGACATCGCGCTGGCTGGCCAGCGCATCGCGGATCTGCTGCTTGGGCACCCCCTTATAGTCGTTGTAGACGACGGCATACTCCAGGAATTCGCCCGCTTCGATCATCCGGGCAAACTCGTCGTGGCTGACAAAGATGTAGTCCACGCCGTGCACCTCGTTGTGGCGTGGCGGCCGCGTGGTCGCCGTCACCACGAAGTAGAAGGAGTCCGGGTCGCGCGCCATGAGCCGGCGGGCAATCGTGTCTTTGCCCACGCCGGAGGGGCCGGAAATAACGATCATCAGGGGAATGTGGGGGCGTTGGTAAGGGTCAGGCTGGGTCAAGCTTGCTCCTCTATTTCTTCAGCCGGTATAATGCCAGGCGAACATTGCAACTCAATTCGTTGCCGTTTGACTTTTCAATCCGGTAGCCCGGTAGGTCGGGTTTTTAACCCGACAAGGCTTTTCAATCCGGTAGACTCGGTAGGTTGGGTTTGTAACCCGGCAAGGCCGCCTAAAGTTAAACTGCAACTACTTAATTGTAACAGGAAACCATGAATCGGCAGGAGGATGACGACAATGCCGGTATATGAATTCCGCTGCCAGGAGTGCCGGCGCCTGGTGCGCCTCACCTACTCTTTCGACGAATATGAGCAGGCGACGCCAACCTGTGTCCACTGCGGCAGCCAGAAGCTGCGCCGCCGCATCGGGCGCATTGCCCTGGCGCGCGGCGAGGACGCGCGTATGGACTCCCTGCTCGACGACGACGCCCTGGCGAACCTGAGCGACGACGACCCGCGCGCGCTGGGCCGCCTCATGCGCCAGATGAGCGCCGAGATGGGCGAAGATCTGGGCGAGGAGTTCGGCGAAGTGGTAGACCGTCTGGAAAAGGGGCAGTCGCCGGAAGAAATCGAAGCGGCGATGCCGGAGCTGGCCGAAGGGGATGGCGGCGGCGGGATGGATTCATTTGACGCTTTTGACGATTAAGCGCCCGGCACAGGTGGGGCCGCGCCCGGCGTGGGTGGGGGCGCTGCGCTGAGACCGGCCCGCTGGCAGACAATGCGGCGCACGTCGGCCTGCACCTGCTCCGCCGGCCGGTCGGCGGGGATAATCACCCAGCGCTCCGGTTCCGCCGCGGCCAGCGCCAGGTAGCCGTCACGCACCCGCCGGTAGAAGGCAGCCGTCTGCAGGTCCATACGGTTCATCTCCGCGCCGTAGATCGTGCGCCGCTCGAGGCCGCGCTGCGGATCGAGGTCGAAGAGCAGCGTCAGATCGGGGCGCAGGCCGCCGGTGGCAAAACGAGTGATGTAGCCCAGCGCCTGCAGGTCCAGGCCACGGCCGTAACCCTGGTAGGCTATCGTGCTGTCTGCATAGCGGTCGCAAAGGACGATGGTCCCGGCGGCCAGCGCCGGACGAATGACCTCGGTGACGAGCTGGGCGCGCGACGCGGAGTAGAGCAGGATTTCGGCGGCGGGGGCCATGGCCGTGTGGGCCACGTCGTGCAGGCAGCCGCGTATCTGGTCGCCAATGGCCGTCCCGCCCGGCTCCCGCGTCTGCAGGAACTCAATGCCCTCTTCCCGCAGGTAAGCGGCCAGCATGGCTAGCTGCGTTGTCTTGCCACTGCCGTCGAGACCCTCGAAGGTGATGAGCATAGCGCCGCCAGGGGAAAGGGCGCGCTCAGTTGCGCGGGGTGCCGAAGATGCGCACGTGCCGGTTAGGCTCGCGCCCATAGCTATGGGAGACGAGGTTGGCCTGGCGCGCTAACTGGTGCTGGTAGCGGCGCACCGAGGGGCCGGCCGGCGCCAGATCGACGTTGGTCTCGCCGGCGTGGATGCGCTCAATCGCGCGCTCCGCCTCGGCGACCGCGCTCTCAAAAGGGTCTTCAGGGATTACCTCCAACCCAAAGACCTCGGCCAGGGCGTTCTCCATCTGCGAGACGGTGTTGGCGCGCAGCACGTAAATGGGAATACGCCGCTGCTCGGCGTCGCTGATGATGCGGCGGCGGCGGCGGTAGTAATTCTTCAGCGTGATCAGCACCTCGGCGTCGGCCACATCGTCCACGATCTCGATGGCAACGCCCAGCGTGCGGGCCGCCTGGCGCAGCCGGTTGCGAGCCACGCCATAAGGAAAGACCCGGCGCCCCTCGCGCGCTGCGGGTTCCTCGCCGACCATCGTCGCCGGCGGCGCGCTGATGTTTTCCGCCGGCGCCGGCTGGCGCTCGCGCCGCCGGCTGGCGCGCGGCGACGGGCCGCCATTGGCAGGTCCACGCCGCCCGCTCAGCGCCGATGACTCGGCTTCGATGCCCTGCATATCTACCTGAATGGCGCCGTCTGCGCCGCGCTCGCGCAGCTCAACCTGCATCACCTGCCCGCGCAGCATCGCGTCTACCGACATCGCCACGTCCAGATGCACGGCAATGCGCTGCCGGTCCTGAATCTCGATGAGCACGTCGAACGTCGGCGGCGCGCGGCGCTCCAGCACCGTCTTCTGCGTGCCGCGCCGGCGCGCCTCCTCGTCAGAAAGCGTCACGCTCTCGATGCCGCCCACCAGGTCAGAAAGGGTGGGATTGAGCAGCAGATTCTCCAGAGTGTTGCCGTGGGCCGTGCCAATGAGCTGCACGCCGCGCTCATTAATGGTGCGCGCCGCGGACGCTTCCTGCTCGCGCCCAATCTCGTCGATGATGATCACCTCGGGATTGTGGTTCTCCACGGCTTCAATCATCGTCTCATGCTGGTGCGACGGGCGGGGGACCTGCATGCGGCGCGCCCGGCCCACCGCCGGGTGGGGGATGTCGCCGTCGCCGCCAATCTCGTTGGACGTATCGACGATGATCACGCGCCGGCTATCGGCCAGCACGCGCGCCATCTCGCGCAGCATGGTCGTCTTGCCCACGCCCGGCCGGCCGAGCAGCAGGATGCTCTTGCCGCTCTCCAGCAGGTCGGCCATGATGTCGATGGTGCCGTAGACAGCCCGCCCCACACGCGCCGTGAGGCCGACGATGCTGGCGCGCCGGTTGCGAATGGCCGAGATGCGGTGCAGGGTACGGGCCATGCCGGCGCGGTTGTCGTCGTCAAAATCGCCAATGCGCTCGACCACGGCGGCAATTTCGGCGGCGGTCACTTCCTCCTCGCGCAGGGTCACTTCTCCCGTCGTGTAACGCGCCGTCGGCCGCCGGCCAAGATCCATCACCACTTCAAGGAGGTCAATCTCGTTGCCAATAGCCTGTAGCCGTTCACGAATCGTGGCGGGAAGGACTGAGAGGAGCACATCCAGGTCTCGTTGTGCCTGTTCGATTGCTTCGCCCTGAAGTTTCATGCTAGCTTGTATTTGCTCTCTCCTTAATTATCCAGACAAAAGCGCCCCTGGTGCGGCGGGGCGACGATTGTCCTCTCCTTATTATTGTAGATGCAAAGAGGCCAATGACAAGAGGCGGGGCGTCTCCTCTATCGTCACTCTTACGTCATTATGACAAGTTATCAGGGAACGCGCTGTGGCTCGGGCAGCCCTTCCAGCAGGGTAGTGTGGTGTGCCGGCTGCGTGTGCAGGAGCGCGCCCAGCTCGGTGGCCCGTCTCTCACGCAGGTTGGCAATGTGGCGCACCAGCACCGCTTGGCTGCGGCAGAGGGCATAGCCGCAATGGCTCAGGTCGCTCTGCAGCCAGCTCTGGTAGCGGCGCAGGCAGCAGTAAATGGGATGGTCGGGGCGGGCGTTGGCGACGGCGGTAGCCGCGCCGACAATATCTGTACCCAACGCCTGGGCGTTCGGGTGGATATAGAGGCGCATCCAGGTAGCCACCGGCCCATCGTGCAAGTGGACGACGGCAACCAGCTCGTCCTCTTCGCGCAGAATCCACAGCTCCCCTTCCTGCGGCGGCGAGGGCTCGACGAGCTGGATGAGCGGCGGCACGGTATGGGCATAGAGCCATTCGATATCCCACTCGTCGGCGGCAGTTGCCAGCCGCAGCAGGCCGGGGTCGGCCGCGGCGGGCGCCGGCCCGGCCGTCGCCCAGATGTCCTGGCGCGTATATACGGCAAAGCCGGCATGGCGCAGGACGACTAGCTCGGGCGCGATCTCGTCAACCTCGGCGATGACACTATGCATGCCGCGCCGGCCCATGGCTGCCACCGCGCCGTCCAGCAGATAGAGCCAGGCGTCCTCGTTGATGGCTTCCTCGTCGCCCTCGTCCGCGCCGGCGACGTTGGTGGCGCCAAGGCAGAGGAGCTGGGCGTGCGGCTGGCCGGGGGGCAGCAGGAGCTGCACGAAGCCGCTCTGCTCGCCGCCTTCCGAGCGCCAGACGAGCGTTGCCGCGTCGCCGCGGGTGACCATGTTGAAGATGGCCCCCCGCAGCGGCTGGTAGCTACCCGTCAGCGCCGATTCCGTGTGCAGGTGCTTTCCCTGGTCGCCGAGGCGGCGCAGCAGTGCCCAATCGCGCAGGCTGAATTGACGTATCATCGAAAACAGTGTAGCAGGTGACCGGGGGGCTGACAAGTTGCACGAAGGCGACTACCAGAGGAAAAATGAGCACCGGCGCGCGCCGAAAGCGTTATCTGACGGCTACCGGCAAAGGGGCTATAATGCGCCCCGTCGCGCTCAGGCGCCTGGCCGGGCATGGCGACGCCGACGTAATACAGACGGTTCGTGGGAGGTAATCGTATGTCGTCTTTCTTGCTCACGGTGCGCGAGAGCATCCGCTACCGTGGCCGCTCCGGCCACTATAGCTGGCTGGCCCACCGTATCTCCGGGCTCGGTATTCTGGCCTATCTCATTGTTCACGTGTGGGAGACGGCGAACGCCACCTTTGCGCCGGCTCTCTATGAATGGTCCCTGGCGCTTTTCAAGCATCCTCTGTTCGGGCTAGGCGAGGTCTTCCTCATGGCAGCCCTGCTCTTCCATGCCTTCAACGGCCTGCGCGTCGCCCTGCTCGACTTCAAGCCGGAGTGGTGGCGCTACCAGCAGCCGACGGCGCTGGCTGTCTGGGCCATCTTCGCGCTGACTTTCATCCCGCTGGCTATCTACATGCTCCTCGGCATCTTCCGCTACTGCGGCGAGCCGACGAGCTGGGGCGCCGGCTGCTGGGGCCTGCCCCCATATCCCTTGCCCTAAAGGAGACGTGCCATGACAACGCTGACAAACAGTGAGGCGGCGATCACCACCCGTATCGCCAATCTGGAGCAACGCAGCCTGCTGGAGCGCTACGGCTTTCTCTTCATGCGGCTCTCTGGTGTGGCCCTCCTTTTCCTGGCTATCGGCCACATGATGATCCAGCATGTGCTGAACGAGGTCCATACGCTGACGCTGGAGTTCGTCCGCCAGCAATGGTCTTCCTGGGGCTGGCGCACCTATGATCTGCTGCTGCTCATCTTCGCCATCATGCACGGCTTTAACGGGCTGCGCGTGGTGCTGGAAGACTATATTCACAAACCCGGCAAGGTGCGCGTCCTGCGCTGGTTTCTCCTGATCTTCATGATCATCACCATCGTCTGGTCGGCGATTGCCATCATTACCTTCGACGCCGGCCCGGTTGGCTGACACGCGAGAAAAGGCAGGACGACGATGAACACAACAATACATACCTTTGACGCTGTCATCGTGGGCGCCGGCGGCGCCGGCCTGATGGCCGCGCTCTATGCCAGCCGCGGCGCCAACGTGGCGGTTATTTCCAAGCTCTACCCCACCCGCTCGCACACCGGCGCCGCGCAGGGCGGCATCGGCGCCGCCCTGGGCAACGTCAGCGAAGACCGCTGGGAGTGGCACGCCTACGACACCGTGAAAGGCTCCGATTACCTGGCCGACCAGGATGCCGTGGACGTGCTCTGTAAGGAAGCGGTCGATACGGTCATCGAGCTGGAGCATATGGGGCTGCCCTTCGACCGGCTGAACAACGGGCGCATCTCCCAGCGCCGCTTCGGCGGCCACACCAACAACGAGACCGGGCGCCCCGTGGAGCGCGCCTGCCACGCCGCCGACCGCACCGGTCACATGATTCTGCAAACGCTCTACCAGCAGTGCCTGAAGCAGGACGTCACCTTCTTCGACGAATATCACGTGGTCGATCTTATTCGCGTCGGCGACACCATCCGCGGCGCGGTGGCTATCGACATTGCCAACGGCGAGTTCCACATCTTCCACAGCAAGGCGGTCCTCTTCGCCACCGGCGGCTGGGGCCGCTGCTGGGAAGTGACCAGCAACGCCCATTCGCTCACCGGCGACGGCGCCGCCATCTGCCTGCGCCGCGGCGTGCCGCTGCAGGATATGGAGTTCTTCCAGTTTCACCCGACGGGCATCTTCAAGCTGGGCATCCTCATCACCGAAGGCGTGCGCGGCGAGGGCGGCGTCCTCATTAACAGCGAAGGCGAGCGCTTCATGGAGAAGTACGCGCCCTCCATCAAGGATCTCGCCAGCCGCGACGTGGTCAGCCGGGCCATCTTCCTGGAGGTGCAGGCCGGGCGGGGCATCAACGGGCGGCGCTACGTCCACCTCGACGTGCGCCCCGAGGTGGTCAACCAGTACTTCGAGAAGGAAGGCGAGTCGCGCCGCATCGACGCCGCCTATATCGAGGCCAAGCTGCCCGATATTGCCGACTTCACGCGCACCTACCTGGGCATCGACCCGGTGAAGGAGCCGATGCCGGTGCAGCCGACGGCCCACTATGCCATGGGCGGCATCCCCACTGACGTGGATGGGCGTGTGGTGATCGACGCGCAGAAGACGGTGCTGCCCGGGCTCTATGCCGCCGGCGAGGCCGCCTGTGTCAGCGTGCACGGCGCCAACCGCCTGGGGACTAACTCGCTCACCGACCTGGTCGTCTTTGGGCGCCGCTCCGGCGTCGATATGGCCCGCTTCTGCAGCGAGAGCGAGCTGCTGCCGCTGCCGGACGGCGCCGCCGACGAGGTGATGGCCGAGTTTATGCGCCTGCGCGCCGGGCGCGGCGACGCCAGCGCCTTTGAGCTGCGCGAGCGGATGCAGGCGCTGATGACGGCTAAGGTAGGCGTCTTCCGCGTCGAGGAGCCGATGGGCGAAGCCGTCGCCGAGCTGGGCGAGCTGCGCGAGCAGTACCAGGCCGGCATTCGCCTCGACGACCAGGGGAAAATCTTCAACACGGAGCTGCTGGAGGCCTGGGAGCTGGGCTGCCTGTTAGAGCTGGCCGAAGTCACCGCGGTCAGCGCCCTGGCCCGCAAAGAAAGCCGCGGCGGGCACGCGCGCGACGACTACCCGGAGCGCGACGACGCGCAGTGGCTCAAGCATACATTGTGTTATAAGGAAGGCGACGGCTACCGGCTCGACTACAAACCGGTGGTCATTTTGCGCTACCAGCCGAAGGAGCGTGTGTACTGATGACCGAGATGGCTGTGGATACAAGAGAGGAAGTGACCGTGCGCCTGCGGGTGCGCCGCTTTAACCCGGAAAAAGACAAGAAGGCCTGGTGGGGCGACTACACGCTGGAAGGCGTCTCCCCCACCGACACGGTGCTGGATCTGCTGCACCAGGTCAAGTGGAAGATAGACGGCACGCTGGCGCTGCGGCGCTCCTGCGCCCACGGCGTCTGCGGCTCCGATGCCATGCGCATCAACGGCGCCAATGCCCTGGCCTGCAAGACCCTGGTCGCCCGCCTCGGCGGCGGCGCTGGGCCGGTCGACGTGCAGGTCGAGCCGATCCTGGGTCTGCCGGTCATCAAGGATCTGATCGTCGATATGGAGCCGTTCTTCGACCATTACCGCTCGGTGATGCCCTTCTTCGTCAACGACGATCCGCCGCCCGCCGATGGCCGCGAGCGGCTGCAATCGCCGGCCGACCGGGCGCGCTTTGACGATACGACCAAATGCATCCTTTGCGCCGCCTGCACCACCTCGTGCCCCAGCTTCTGGGCCGACGGGCGCTACCAGGGCCCGGCCACCTTCGTGCAGGCTCACCGCTTCATCTACGATAGCCGCGATCAGGCTTACGAGGAGCGGCTGAAGGTCGTCGCCGACCAGTTCGGCGTCTGGCGCTGCCGCACCATCTTCAACTGCACCAACGCCTGCCCGCGCGACATCGAGGTGACGCGCGCCATTGGCGAGCTGAAGCTGTCGATTACCAGCGGCAAGGTGTAACGCCGCCCGCGCTGCAGTAGATGAACAAAGGGCGCCCGCGCGGGCGCCCTTTGTTTTCCGTTCTGTTGACCCGTCATCAATGCACGCGGCGCCAACCTGCCGTGGCGCCGCAGCGACTGAGTCGCCGCTACCAGAGGCACCATGGTAGTAACGAACTCATTCGTTCTCCAACACGATTACGCAATCAAATGATGGCGGCTCAATGGTAGTAACGAATTCATTCGTTCCCCAACACGATTACGCAATCAAATGATGGCGGCTCAGCGGAGCCAGGGCTCAA
>CAZOGK010000046.1:0-6103 GCA_964579295.1 uncultured Ardenticatenaceae bacterium | reverse complement strand
TCCCCAACACGATTACGCAATCAAATGATGGCGGCTCAGCGGAGCCAGGGCTCAAACGAGGCGAGAATCGAGCCGCCGATAAACTCGCGCAGGATAGAGTTGTCCGGCACCTGCACCTCGGCCGGCAGCGGATCAAACCATTGCAGGAAGGCGAGCAGGCGGTTGGCTTCTACGCGCTCCAGCGTGCCCGGCTCCACCTGCAGCAGCAGCGGCTGCGCCAGCGGCTTGAGCATCGACAGCTCATAGACGAGGGCGGAGTTGAAGAAGACGTCGGCGTTGTTCTGGTAGGGGAAGATATGCTTCTTCTCGCCGCGCCGCACGCTGGGCCAGCGCCGGATCGTATCGGCCGCATTGTAGCCGCGATGGGCGGCGTCACGGATGATGCGCCGCAGCAGCCGCGTGTCCGTCGTCGGCACGCGGTTGTGGCGGTCCAGGTTAATCTGCGTAAAGGCCGAGATGTTGATCTTGTAGATAGCCTCGCCGGTTATGCCCACCGTCAGCTGTGGATTGAGCGCGTGAATGCCTTCCACCAGCAGGACGTGGGCCGGGCTGAGGCTGAGCTCGCCGCCCCAACGGCGCGCCCCGGCGCGGAAGTCGAAAATTGGCTGCACAATCGTTTCCCCGGCCAGCAGCCGCTGCATGTGCTGCTGGAAGAGGGCGATGTCGACAGCTTCCAGCGCTTCAAAGTCATAATCCCCGCTCTCATCGCGCGGCGTGTCTTCGCGGTTGACGAAGTAGTTGTCCATATTGACCGCAACCGGCTGGATGCCGTGCGCCAGAAGCTGCACGGCCAGGCGCCGGGCAAAGGTCGTCTTGCCTGCCGAGGTTGGCCCGGAGATGAGTACCAGCTTGACCTGCGGCCGCCGCGTGATTTCCTGAGCGATGTCGGCAAGGTGCTGCGCGTGCAGCGCCTCGGCCACCAGAATCACCTCCTGGATGCGGCCGCTGTTGATGGCCCAGTTGAGCGCGGTCACGTTGGGCACGCCGATGACATTGAGCCACTTGTCATAATCCTGGAAGATGCGCGCCAGCCGCGGCTCGTCTTCAAAGGGCTGCAGCCGGTCGGGCTCGTGCCGGCGCGGGAACTGCAGGATAAAGCCTTCATGGTAGGGGCGCAGGTCAAACAGGCTGAGGTAGCCGGTGCTGGGCACCATGAAGCCGTGAAAATAGTCGCGCACGCCGTTTAGCTCGTAGAGCGTCAGGTAATCCTTGCGGCGGCGGGCAAAGAGGTCGGCTTTCTCCAGATCGTTGTTGGCCTCAAAAAGCTGCAGCGCTTCGTCCAAAGGCATGCGCACCTGGCTAATGGGCAGGTCGGCTTCCACCAGCTCGCGCATGCGCTGCCGCAGCCGCGCCAGCTCCTCGCCTGTCAGCGGCTCGCCGCCGCGCGCCTCGCAATAGTAGCCGCCGAAGGGCATGGAGTGATTGATGTAGACTGAGCGGCCTGGGAACAGTTCGGTGGCTGCGGCAATCAGCAGGAAGCTGAGCGAGCGCCGGTAGATGCGCACGCCGTCCGAGTCGGCCATGGTGATAGGTACCAGGTCGGCGTCGCTGTAAACCTGGTGCGATAGTTCGCGCAGCCGCTTGTTGACCAGGGCGGCCACGACCATGCCCTGTGTCTGTGGCTCGGCCACCTGGATGAACGCCTCCAGCGAGGCGCCCGCCGGGCCGTCAAAAGCGCGCCCGTCGGGGAAGCGCACCTGCACCACCTGGCGGATGGGCGCCGGGGTGATCTCGTTTTTCAGTTCGTCCGTCATCTTAATCATCGTATTCCTAGAGCGGGGACCATGAACACACGGCCGCCGCCAGGCGCCAGCGCGGGACCTCGCCAGCTCCAGCCGGCGTCAGCGCTCCCGGCCTAACAGATAATCGTTCACCAGACGCACGCTGCCGTCTACGCCGCGGTCGATGACGCCTAGCACGTGGTCGAGCGAGACGCGGCGGAAGACCTCGCCGGCCATCCAGTCCGGATCGTCGAGATTGGCGGCGAAGACGGCGGGGCTCATACGCATGCGCTCGGCGTAGATGTTGACCGTTGCCGGGGTCACGCCTGGCGCAAGCTGGCCGGCAATCATATCGCGCCAGCGGATCAGGTCGCCGTCGCCGGCGAATGGCAGCCAGCCATTGGGCCGCGCGGCCGCCAGCGTCGGCCCGGCGTCCTCGGGCAGCGCCGCGCGCGACTGGCGGTCGAGATAGGTAAGCAGCGTGTTGTGCACCAGAAAGCGCCGGCGATGGTCCGCCGGCCAGTCGGCCGCCTCCACGAAACAAGGGATCAGGATCTCCCAGTACCAGCGCAGGTCGAGCAGCAAGTGCGCGCGGTAGCCGGCAATAAAAGCGGCATGCTCGGGCGTCAGCCGGCCGGCGTCGGCCAGCTCCGGGTGCGCGAGCAGCATCTTGCGGTGCGCTTCCACTTCGCGCGCCGGCGGCAGCTCATAGAAGTGGGCGGCGTCCCGCGGCACGTCGCTGATCGTCTGGAAGTCGGGCGCGACGTTGCCCAGTATAAAGGCGGGCCAGGCGCGCTCCAGGTGCGCCTTAACAGGGGCGCTTAAGTCGTGATGGCTGTGGATGCGCTCGGCAACCCGCAGATGCATAAATGGCGTAGGCATAGAGAATGGATTCTAGCCCAAAATGGGCTAAATTGAAAGCGGCGCGGCCACCCGCAGGAGCTATCAGATTTCTAGGAAGCTCACAGCTCTCACGGCTCACCAGTCGAGCAGCGTCCAGCCCGCCTCGCCAAGCATCGCCGGGTTGGCGACACGCCAGCGGACGGCCGCGTGGCGTAACGGCCAGCCAGTCGCCGCCGGAATGGCGGCGCGGGCCGGTGGGCCATCGTGCAGGCTATCCGCCAGAAAGACATAGTGCAACCGCTGCCCTTCCCCCACCGGCGCGGCGCGGCGCGGGTAGACAAAGCAGGGCAGCTTCATGAAAATTTCCAGGGCGCGCAGAAAAACCTGCGTTTCACTGCCGTCGCGCTCGAAGCCAAAGATTTCGCTGCGCGGAAAACGCTGCCCCTCGTCGTGCACCCAACGGTAGAGCGACAGGTCGCGCCGCTCCTGCCCCCAATCGTCTATGAGCAGGGCCGGGAAGATGGGGATCTCGCTGCGCTGCAGCAGGAAGGCATAGCGCAGGTGCACGGCCGGCGCCGTCTCCTCGCCGGTAAGGAGCGCCAGACGCTCGCCGGACCGGTAGAGCCAGCCCTGTTGTTGGTCGGTCAATGGTTTCACGGGCCATAGGGTGCGCGCCAGCGCCCGCACCCTTTCTCTCTCCGCGGACGAATCAGGACGCCGTTACTTGCACTTCTTCCAGGTTCGGCCCCGCATCGCGCACTTCCTGGCGCACGCCGCCGGCGAACTGCTGGAAATTATCCACGAACATCTGCGCCAGCCGCGCGCGTTGCCGGTCGTAGGCTTCGTTATCTGCCCAGGTGTTGCGCGGGTTCAGTACTTCGTCGGGCACGCCGTCCACGTGGGCCGGCACTTCCAGGTTGAAGACGGGGAAGTTGAACGTCTCCGCGCCGTCCAGCTCGCCGTTGAGCGCCGCCGAGACGAGCCGGCGGGTATAGGCCAGCTCCATGCGCCGGCCGGCGCCATACGGCCCGCCGGTCCAGCCGGTGTTGACCATCCAGACTGTCGCCTTGTGCTCCTCGATCTTCTCGCCGAGCAGCTTGCCATAGACGCCAGGGTGCAGCGGCATGAACGGCGCGCCAAAGCAGGTGCTGAAGTTGGGCAGAGGCTCGTTGATGCCCCGCTCGGTTCCGGCGACTTTGGCCGTGTAGCCGCTGAGGAAGTGGTACATGGCCTGTTCGTTGGTCAGGCGGCTGATGGGCGGGAGCACGCCGAAGGCGTCGGCGGTGAGGAAGATGATGTGGCGGGGATGGCCGGCGACGCCGGAGCGGTCAACGTTGTCGATGTGCGTAATGGGGTAGCTGGAGCGCGTGTTTTCGGTTAGCGTGCCGTCTGTGTAGTCCACGCGGCGCGTCTCGGGGTCGTAGGCGACGTTCTCCAGGATAGTGCCAAACTGGCGCGAGGCGTCAAAGATGAGCGGCTCGCTCGCCTCGGTCAGGTTAATCACCTTCGCATAACAGCCGCCCTCGAAGTTGAAGACCCCGTCGTCGCTCCAACCGTGTTCGTCGTCGCCGATGAGGGTGCGCGCGGGGTCGTTGCTCAGCGTCGTCTTGCCGGTGCCGCTGAGGCCGAAGAAAAGGGCGACGTCGTCGCGACCGCTTCCGTAGTTGGCGCTGCAGTGCATGGGCAGCACGCCGCGCTTGGGCAGGAAATAATTCAGGGCCGAGAAGATGCTCTTTTTGATTTCGCCCGCGTATTCGGTGCCGCCAATCAGCACCAGCCGCTTGCCGAAGTCGAGGAGGATAAAGGTCTGGCTATTCGTGCCGTCGAAGTCGGGGTGGGCGTGGAAGCGGGGCATGTCGATGACCGTGAACTCGGGCACAAACAGCTCCAGTTTCTCGGGGTCCTTTTCGGGAACGAACATATTGCGGGCAAAAAGGCTGTGCCACGCGTACTCGGTGATGATGCGCACGGGCATCCGGTAATGCGGGTCGGCGCCGCCGTAGCCGTCGAAAACGTAGATGTCGCGCTGCTGGACATAGGCCAGTACCTTGCGCAGCAGTTCGTCAAAGGGCGCCTGCTCGAAGGGGCGGTTGACCTTGCCCCACCAGATCTCGTTCTCGCTGGTCGGCTCGCGGACGATGAATTTGTCGTTGGGCGAACGGCCAGTGTGGTCGCCCGTACGGACGATCAGGGGGCCGCGGTGGGCGAGGACGCCCTCGCGGCGGCGGGCTGCCTGCTCGTAGAGCATGGGGGTCCGCAGGTGCCAGTAGACCGTGCCGGCGTTGCGGATACCGTGGTTTTCGACGCCATATTTGCTGGGGCTCGGGCCAAAGTGTTGCATGGTTATCCTCCTCGTCCGGGCCTGGGCGGCTTGTGGTCAATTGTGGGTGTGAAAAACATCACGAAACGACCTGTCATTAGTTTAGTGGAGTCTGGGCCGGAGGTCAAAGAGGTTGACCGGGAGGGGGGGCGGGGCTACAATACGGCAGCACTCGGGGCGTAGCTCAGCTTGGTAGAGCGCTCGGTTTGGGTCCGAGAGGCCGTCGGTTCAAATCCGGCCGCCCCGACAGGCGAGCGCCCCGGGCGCGACGCATGCGGGTATAGCTTAGTGGTAAAGCTCCTGCCTTCCAAGCAGGCGACACGGGTTCGAGTCCCGTTACCCGCTCTCTCCTCTGGGGCCTGTAGCTCAACGGCAGAGCAGTCGGCTCATAACCGATCGGTTCTTGGTTCGAGTCCAAGCAGGCCCACTTTTCCTCTTAAGGTTCCCGTCGCACCTCTGGAAAACCAGCCTATTTATCCGCTTCGTGATGCACAAGCTTAGGAGTGAACATGAACCGGGAACAAATCGCCTTGCTGTTATCAGAGGCAATCGAGCGCTTCACCAGATACAAGACAATCGAGTGTGTTTCGCCTAAGCCGCCCCCGCCCTGTTTTAGTTGGCCCGAATGTGGCTTGAGAGGTGCTTTGCCGCCAGGCTAACATCGCTCTCTGCCAATGTCTCTGGTTCGTTATTGAACCACGCCTCTAACATCTTCGGGTTGAGGACCCAGACCCTCTTATTGGTCGGCCTCCCCTTAACAAACCAACCCGGATACAACACAATAGAGCGGACGAAGTAGTCCTGCGAGGTGCTCTCCTGGAGCATTTCCCGAAGCCACCGCGCCAGAGCCTCGGCTTGCTTTATGGGGTTCCTGTCTGGTTCTCTTCCATTCACAAAAACCCGGTCTCCCTGAAGCTGCACCACGGACTCCCCCTGGGCTGGTTTACTGTAGGTCTTCGTCTCTACCGCAAACACCCCGCGTGTTGAGATGATTACGTGGTCGATATTGAAGCCGTCGGCCACGATATCGTGGAAGATACGATCGCCCCTCAACTTAAAACGGTCTAGGTACTCCCCCACAGCTCTTTCTTCCTCCCGCCCCAACTTCAGTGCCCGTATCAGAGGACGAGTCTGCCGAATGCGGTAGGCTGAGTAGAGAATGGCCGCAACACAGGCCACGGTAATGAGAACGGGTTGAGGAGGTGACTGAAAAAACCAC
>CAZOGK010000045.1:1826-24839 GCA_964579295.1 uncultured Ardenticatenaceae bacterium | reverse complement strand
TGACCTCCCTGGTAACACGTCCCGCTCGTCCCGCCAGGGACTGTGCCTATCAGTTTGCTACCTGATGTCAAGTTGTATACCTGGTTGTTCCCTACCGCCACATTACTTACATGCCCGTAGAGAAGAGAGCCGATATGGCAGATGGCATTGACATCTCCGTAGAGAACAACTTTTACGATGCGGCGGTAGTCGTCGCCAGCCCCACTACTACAACACTTGTAATCAATGACAGTGCGAATGCTCCTTACCGTTGAATAGTTCACATAGAGGTAAATGTCACCAGTACCACTCACATCAACGGGTGAAGACCAATTATTGCATGTACCGTGCGCGTCACAAGCACCCGTACATGGGGTAGGGTTACAAGGATCGCAACAATAGTTTTCACGACCCCTGATCTTGCCCGTCAAGGGCGAGTATACATATGCAGTTGGCATTGCAACCTCCGTCAAGTCGCGTGAACATTATGCCAAAGGCTAATATGCTTCTTTGAGTGATCGCGCGATATCTGCGGCCGCCTCACGATGCGAGTTATTTTCAACCGCCAGAGTGTATAGAATATCATTCGTAATCCAGTGAATTACGTATCCAGGCACGCTTGGCTGCATTACACCAGGGGCTGGGGTAAAAGATATTTTCTCAGGGAGAACAGGGATATGATTATCGGATGATGGGCTATGAACAGGCCAAATCGGAAACGGACGAGGGAATTCTGGCTGTGCGCTCACGCTCACAAGTGGTTGCTCGGTGCCCGCGGCTCCGAAATTGACGATGGCTTCGACGACCTTACCTGACTCAACGTATTGAATAGCATAGGCGTTGAGAAATCCGATGCCTATTGGCAATGTGGCGGGAACGTAAATTGGGAATGGTACGTAAGCGATCAGTTCCGGTATACTTTTAAACCAGACAAGCTCGCCGATGTGAGCCGGATTGTGTCGCTCATCCACCTGGCAGAGTATGGGGGATGTTGCACACTGAACGAAGGTGGGCATCTGAGCATCAACAGCGGGCAGGAACAGAAACCCTTCATAAACCTCCATGTCACCTAAGATGTCAGTAGCGTTTAGTCCGATCTACGATGGTTCCGCCACACGCGAATCGAGTAGCGATGATTTTTGCCGGCCGAGGAGAAAAATGGTCGCGAGCAAGCCAATTCCTGAATGTTGCAAGAATTCCCGCCGATCGATACCGTTTAGGGCCTCATCGCGAGTCGGCGCAGCATAGCGACACACCAGGCTCATGACTCGCCGTGTACGGCGAGGCCCAAGCCGCCATGCCAGACGCGCCCGCATCGCGATACCCGTATACACTCGTACTTTCTCATCGCCCACTTCCAGAAAGCATGGCTCCCAACGCCAGTTGGGATTAGCCTTACTGAGCAGCGTCTGGATCTCAGAGTCGCGAAGACTCCGGATGGCAAGGCGGTCGCCGGCTTCCTTAGCGATTTCTTGGGCAATGGCGGAACAGGTGGAACAACCCGAATCGAAGAGTAGATAGGATTTCATTTCTCAGCCCCCCTTGTCGCTACGCGACGAAGTATGTTGTCTCCCGTCTGCCGCTGGCTCACCACACAAAATATCAAGCTCCAAACAGACCATAACCGCCCGTTTCCGTCGTTGGCAAGTGACAATCGTCCTGTTTTGGCGTGACGTTTGTCATTGCGGGTGCATCGACGCGAGCGCGTCTAGCGCCGGCGGCTCCGGCTCAGG
Source organism: uncultured Ardenticatenaceae bacterium (assembly GCA_964579295.1). Taxonomy (GTDB): domain Bacteria; phylum Chloroflexota; class Anaerolineae; order Promineifilales; family Promineifilaceae; genus JAAYYY01. Next base: position 23,127 of record CAZOGK010000045.1, on the reverse strand, counting down.
CGTCGTAGGCCAGCAGGGGCGCCAGCCAGCGCTCGGCCGTCGCCAGGTCCATCCCTTTGCGGCGGGCGTAATCCTGCACCTGATCGCGGTCGATGCGGCCCACGCCAAAGTAGCGAGCCTCGGGGTGCGAGAAGTAGTAGCCGCTGACCGAGGCCGCCGGCTGCATAGCGTAGCTGCTGGTAAGCGTGATGCCGGCTCGTTCCGGCGCTTCGAGCAGGCAGAACAGCGTGCCCTTTTCCGTGTGGTCGGGGCAGGCCGGGTAGCCCGGCGCGGGCCGGATGCCGCGGTAGGCCTCGGCAATCAGCGCCGCGTTGTCCAGCGCTTCGTCCGGCGCGTAGCCCCAGAACTCGCGGCGGACGCGCTGGTGCATCCGCTCGGCGAAGGCTTCGGCCAGCCGGTCGGCGAGCGCTTTGGCCAGGATGGCGCTGTAGTCGTCGTTCACCTCCTCAAAGCGCTGTACCAGCTGCGGCAGGCCCAGCCCGGCGGTGACGGCAAAGAAGCCGAGATAGTCAGCGACGCCGCTGTCGCGCGGGGCAATATAGTCGGCCAGGCAAAGATTGGGCCGGCCTGGGAGCCGCTCCATCTGCTGGCGCAGGAAGTGGACGGTGGCCAGGGGTGAACCGTCCGGCCCGCTCTCTTCGGCAAAGACAAGCACGTCGTCGCCGCTGCTGGCCGCGGGGAAGAAGCCGATGACAGCGGCGGCCCGCAGCCAGCCTTCGCCAATGATGCGCTCCAGAAGCTGCTGGGCGTCGTCGAAGAGATGGCGGGCCGCTTCGCCGACCGTCGCGTCGTCGAGAATGGCCGGGAACTTACCCGCCAGCTCCCAGGCGTGGAAGAAGGGGCTCCAGTCAATGTACTCCCTCAGCTCGGCCAGATCATAGTTGTCCAGCGTACAGAGGCCCTGGAAGGAGGGGGCAGGCGGCGTGTAGCGCTGCCAGTCGGTCTGCAGCCGGTTGGCGCGCGCGTCCGGCAGCGCCGCCAGGTTGCGGCGCTGACTGCGGCTGGCGTGGGCGGTCCGCAGCCGCTCATATTCCTCGGCGACAGAGGAGGCGAATCCACCGCGGTCGCGCTCGCTGAGCAGGCTGGAAGCGACGCCGACGGCGCGCGAGGCATCCACCACGTGCATCACCGGCCCGGTCGTATACTCCGGCGCAATCTTCACCGCCGTGTGCACCTTAGACGTGGTCGCACCGCCGATGAGGAGGGGCACGTCAAAGCCCTGATGCTGCATCTCGCGCGCCACGTGGCGCATCTCTTCCAGCGACGGCGTAATCAGGCCGCTGAGGCCGATAATGTCGGCCTTCTCCTGGCGCGCCGTCTCTAGAATAACGGCGGCCGGAACCATCACCCCCAGGTCGATAACCTCATAGCCGTTGCAGCCGAGGACGACGCCGACGATGTTTTTGCCAATATCGTGAACGTCGCCCTTAACCGTCGCCAATAAGATCTTGCCGGCGGAGGCCACCTCTTCGGTCTCCGCCTCGATAAAGGGGATGAGGTGGGCCACCGCCTGCTTCATGACGCGGGCGCTTTTCACCACCTGGGGCAGGAACATCTTACCGCTGCCAAAGAGGTCGCCGACGATGTTCATGCCGTCCATCAGCGGCCCTTCAATCACCTCGATGGGCCGCGCGGCCTGCAGCCGGGCCTCTTCGGTGTCGGCGATGATATAGTCGGTGATGCCGTTGACCAGCGCGTGGGCCAGCCGCTCGGCGACCGGCGCCTGGCGCCAGGCCTCGTCCTCCTTTTCCTCTTTGGAGCGGCCGCGCACGCGTTCGGCGATCTCCAGCAGCCGCTCGGTGGCGTCGGGACGGCGGTTGAGCAGCACGTCTTCCACCCGCTCACGCAGCTCGGGATCAATCTCTTCGTAGACTTCAAGCTGGCCGGCGTTGACGATGCCCATATCCATGCCGGCGCGGATGGCATGGTAGAGGAAGGCGCTGTGCATCGCCTCGCGCACCCGGTCGTTGCCGCGGAAGGCGAAGCTGACGTTGCTCAGCCCGCCACTGACGAGGGCATGGGGCAGCGTCTCCTTGATGCGGCGCGTCGCCTCGATATAGGCCAGCCCGTAAGCGTTGTGTTCTTCGATACCCGTGGCGACGGCGAAGATGTTGGGGTCGAAGATAATGTCCTCCGGCGGGAAGCCCAGCGCTTCGGTCAGCAGGCGATAGGCGCGGGTGCAGATGGCGAGCTTGCGCTCCACCGTCTCCGCCTGCCCTTCCTCGTCAAAGGCCATGACGATGACCGCGGCCCCGTAACGCCGCGCCAGCCGCGCCTGCTCCAGAAAAGGGGCCTCGCCTTCCTTCAGGCTGATGCTGTTGACCACGCTTTTGCCCTGGACGCACTTCAGGCCTGCTTCGATGACCGACCACTTGGACGAATCGAGGACGACGGGCACGCGGGCAATATCCGGCTCGGTGGCGATGAGGTTGAGGAAGGTGGTCATCGCCGCCTCGGCGTCGAGCATCCCCTCGTCCATGTTGACGTCGATCATCTGCGCGCCGTTCTCCACCTGCTGCCGCGCCACACTCAGGGCCGCCTCGTAGTCGCCCTCCAGGATGAGGCTGGCAAAGCGGCGCGAGCCGGTGACGTTGGTGCGCTCGCCGATGTTGACGAAAAGGCGCTCAGGGGTGATGGTCAGCGGCTCCAGCCCGCTCAGCCGTGTCTGGCGCGGCACAGCCGGAACAGGCCGCGGCGGCAGGCCGCGCACGGCCTCGACGAAGCGGCGGATGTGCGCCGGCGTGGTGCCGCAGCAGCCGCCGACGATGTTCACCAGGCCGCGCTCGGCGAAGTCGCGCAGCCAGGGGGCCATCTCGTCTGGGCCGTCGTCGTAGCCGCCAAACTCGTTGGGCAGCCCCGCGTTGGGATAAATGCTGACAAAGGTATCGGCCATCGCTGACAGTTCGGCGATGTACGAGGCCAGCTCGCGCGCGCCCAGGGCGCAGTTCAGGCCGACGATGAGCGGCTCGGCGTGGCAGATCGAATGCCAGAAAGCTTCCAGCGTCTGCCCGGAGAGCGTCCGGCCGGAGGCGTCGGTAATGGTGCCAGAAATTAGCAGCGGCAGCCGCATCTGCCGCTCGTCAAAGAGCCGCAGAATGGCGAAGATGGCGGCTTTGGCGTTGAGCGTGTCGAAGATCGTCTCGAGCACCAGAAGGTCGGCGCCGCCATCGACCAGACCGCGCGCGGCGTCGTAGTAGGCCGCTTCTAGCTCGTCAAAGGTGACGTTGCGGTAGCCGGGATTATTGACGTCCGGCGAGAGGCTGGCGGTGCGGTTGGTCGGCCCGATAGAGCCGGCGACGAAGCGGGGGCCGCTGCCCGCGCCAAAGGCGTCCACGGCTGCGCGGGCCAGGCGCGCGCCGCTGAGATTCATCTCATAGGCCAGCTCGCCCATGCCGTAGTCGGCCTGGGCGATGGCTGTGGCTGTGAAGGTGTTGGTCTCGATAATATCCGCGCCGGCTTCCAGGTACGCGGTATGAATGGCGCGGACGATTTCCGGCTGCGTCAGGTTGAGGAGATCGCTGTTGCCGATCAGGTCACGCGGCCAATCGGCAAAGCGCTCGCCGCGAAAACCTGCTTCTCCCAGCTCGTAGCTCTGGATCAGCGTGCCCATAGCGCCGTCCAGAACCAGGATTCGTCGCTCAAGCTCCTGTCGCAATCTTGCCGTCGCATCCATGTCCACTCACCTCAAATAAAAACGCCTCTCCAGAGCGAAGAGGCGAAAAGCGCATATCGCGCTCATCTTCCAGTGCCAGCCCCAGGGCTGACATCTGCCGGATTTGGCACCTGCCGCCGGGGCGGTGGTTGCCGAGACTTCTATGGGCCGGTCCCTCTGCCTCTCTCGATGAGCTTGTTCAGTTGTAAGGCTGGAGTGTATAGCGCCGGCGGCGGGCTGTCAAACGTACTCTGGGTGGGGCGCGTTGCTTAAACGTCACCTTAGCGTCTGTCGTGCGTCCGGCATCGGCTACCTCGGCTGGATACACTAGCAATGGGTGGGGCGGCCATTGCCCCGGCCCTGATAGGAGTGTTCATGAGCACCAACTACCCGACGTCGCCATACCACCAGCCTGCGCCACGACCGCGGCGCCGCGGCTGCGGCTGCCTGAGCGGCCTCTTCTTCCTGACGCTCCTGCTGCTCCTCTTTGCCAGCGTGGCAGTTGCCGGCGGCGCCGCCGCCCTCGTCTACACACGCTACAACGCGGAGATAGAAGAGGGCATCGTCGCCCTGGACCAGGCACGCGACCGGGAGGTGTTTGAGACGACGCGCATCTACGACCGCGACGGCGAGCTGCTCTGGGAGATCTTTGGCGAAGGCAAGCGCACGCGGGTGCCCCTGACGCAGATTCCGCTGCTGCTGCAGCAGGCAACTGTTGCCGTGGAAGACGACACCTTTTACGAGAATATCGGCCTGGACGCGCCCTCGCTCGTAGCGGCGCTCATCGCCAACCTGCGCAACCCCGACAGCCGGCCCATTGGCGGCAGCACCATCACGCAGCAGATCGTGCGCCACATTGTCTTTGACTACGAGGAGCGCACCGCGGTCAGCTACGACCGTAAGACGAAGGAGATCGTGCTGGCCTGGATTATGAACCGCCGCTTCAGCAAAGAAGAAATCCTGGAGCTGTACCTGAACGAGATCTACTATGGCAACCTGGCCTACGGCGCCGAGGCGGCGGCGCAAACCTACTACGGCAAGGCGGCGGCCGAGCTCAATCTGGCGGAAATCAGCCTGCTGGCCGGCCTGCCGCAGAGCCCGGTGCAGCTCGATCCCCTGACCAACCTGGAAGGCGCCCGGCAGCGCCAATGGACCGTGCTGGCCCTGATGGCGGACGAAGGCTTCATCAGCCAGCAGGAAGCGGAAGCAGCCTATCTCATGCCGCTAACATTCGCGCCGCAGGAAGTCAGCCTGGAAGCGCCCCACTTCAGTGTCTACGTGCGCCAGCTACTGGAGCAGCAGTTCGGCCCAGAGCTGGTCGCCAACGGCGGGCTGCGCGTGACCACCACGCTGGACCTTGACTACCAGCGGCTGGCCGAGCGGCTGGCGCGCGAGCACGTCGCCGCCGTCGGCCCGGAGCATAACCTGACCAACGCGGCTTTGGTGGCCCTCAAGCCGGGCAGCGGCGAGATCCTGGCCATGCTGGGCAGCGTGGACTACCGGGACGAGGCCATTGACGGCCAGGTCAACGTGGCGCTCTCGCCACAGCAGCCGGGCAGCAGCATCAAGCCGCTGACTTACGCCGCGGCTCTCTCGCCCGGCCCAGAGGGGGAAGCGCCGCAGTGGACGGCCGGCGACCTGCTGTGGGACGTGCCGGTGCGTTACCCGCAGCTTGACGGCTCGGTCTACGCGCCGGTCAACTACAGCCGCACCTTCAATGGGCCGATGCGCCTGCGCGAGGCGCTGGCCAACAGCTACAATGTGCCGGCGGTGCTCGTGCTGCAGGATATCGGCGTGCCGCGCCTGCTGCAGTTTGCGCAGCAGGTAGGGATCGGCAGCTTTGGCGATGACGCCGGGCGCTACGGCCTCTCGCTGACCCTTGGCGGCGGCGAGCTGACCCCGCTAGAGATGACCGCCTTTTACGCCGTTCTAGCAAATCAGGGCACGCGGCTGCCCCCGGCTGCCATTCTCAGCGTCACGCGCGGCGACGGCGAGCTGCTTTACCAGCACCAGCAGCTGGCCGGCGAGCAGCAGATTGACCCGCGCGTCGCCTTCCTGCTCAGCGACATCCTAGATGACGACCAGGCGCGAGAGGCGGCGATGGGCCGGGAGAACCCGTTGGCGCTGCCCTTCCCGGCCGCCGCCAAGACGGGTACGACTGACGACTTCCGCGACAACTGGACGCTGGGTTACACGCCCGGCCTGGCCGTCGGCGTCTGGACGGGCAACACTGACAACAGCGAGATGATCGACGTCACCGGCCTCACCGGCGCCGCGCCGCTCTGGTCAGCCTATATGCAGGCGGTGTACGCCGACCTGGCGCTGCACGATGCGCTGGCCGTCAATGGGGTGCAGCCGCCCGGCTGGTACAGCCCGCCGCCGGGCCTGGAGCAGCGCACGCTTTGTAACATCCGCTCGGTAACGCCCGGCGCCGAACAGTGCCAGCCGGGAGCGCAGGAATGGTTCCTCGTCGTCGAGGAGACGGCCAGCCCTACGCCCCCGCCACCCGAACCGGTGGTAAGCTGGCAGGAAGTCGATCCGGGTGTGTGGCAGGTGGTCGCGGCCCCGCTCCCTGCAGAGCTGCCCGAAGCGCTGCTGGCAGCGTTGGGCGCCGCCGACGAGCTACCGCCCCCGGAAGCCTGCTACTTCCCGGCTGGCACGCCCGTAGCCGCCCTGCCGGCCGACGCGCTGCCCGGTCTCTTCCTGGAGCCGCCGCGAAACGCCGAGAGCCGCAAAGGGGCCTACGAATGGGCGGAGGCCAATGGCCTGGCTGTGCTGCCGTGGGTGGCCTGCAGCGAGGAGCTGCTTGCCAGCGGCCGCGGCAGCGAGCTGGCTGTCTGGCGCATCCGCAGCCCGCGTGACGGCGAGACGATCAGCGGCATCGTGCCCATCGTCGGCACCGCCGACTTCGACCCGGCGAACGTGCAGTTCTACAAGCTGGAGATCGGCACGCCGGACGGCCAGTGGCTCACCCTGGGGGACACACACGCCACGCCGGTGGTGAACGGTCAGCTAGAAACGCTGCACGCCGACGCCTTCCCGCCCGGCGCCTATGCGCTGCGGCTGATCGTCGTTGGCCGCGACAGCAATTACGTCGGCGAGCCGCACACGGTGACGTTTAACATCCAGTAGGCCGAATCAGTCGAGAAGCTGGATGCCGGCGCTGGTGAGGCATTCCTGCACGAAGGCCAGGAGGCGCGGGCGCATCTCGGCGCCGCGGCCAAACTTGGCCTTCGTCAGCAGCGTCAGCTCGGCGCTTTCGCCGATGGCGCCCGTCTCGCTGATGATCTGCCACGGCTCCAGCATATTGGGCAGGGCCAGCATTGCCTCGTTCGCCAGCGGGGGCAATACCTCAAGCGCGCGGGTCAGATCGCCGGCCGCGATGCGCAGGCGCACTGAAACGGGCGAAAAGCGACCGCGGCTGAAGTTGCGCACCACGCGGATATCGCCGTTGGGCACGACCAGCAGCTCGCCGCTGGGGGCGCGGATGAGGGTGATGCGCAGCGTCACCCTTTCGATAATGCCTTCGACGCCGAGGATCTCCACTTTCTCGCCCACGTCGAAGGTATCCTCAAAGATGAAGCTGAGGCCGGCGAGAAAGTCGTTGACCAGCGGGCGGGCGCCAAGGCCAAAGGCGGCGCTGAAAAGGCCGACAACCCACACCAGCGTCTGCGCGCTGACGTAACGGCTGAGGGCGAAGAGGATGGCGACGGCGATAGCCAGCAGGCTGATGACGTTCGCCAGCAGGCCGCGCAGCGTGCTGCGCCGCTCGGCGCGCAGCCTCTTATTGTGCCCGGCAAAGCGGTCCAGGGTCACCAGCCGCGCCGCCATGCGCGGCGCGAGGCGGTAGACAACCCAGGCCAGGATAAAGGCCAGAGCTATGGTAAAGGGACGTTCCAGCTGGGGCGGGATCTCGATCATGCTTAGCGGGCGGTGATGGTGACGGTAGGCGGCTGGATGCGCGCGCGCAGGTCGTCAGGAACTATGAGGTGCGGCGTCAGGTCCAGCGAGTCGCCCGGTTCCAGCTCTTCGAGATCGCCGGCGTCGATCACCACCTGCAGCAGGCGCGGACTGGCGTCGATATCCTGCAGCGTTGGAATCGGGCCGTTGAGAAAGACGTCGACCTCGGCCGGGCTGACTATATAGGACTGGGCCAGCTCCCCCTGAATCTCCACCGTGCGCCGCCGTACCCAACTGCCCAGCCGCGGCTCGACGTCCAGCGTGACGAGCACCGAACGGACCGGCTCGCCAATGCTGGTCAGCGCCTCGACTCCCGCCGGCAAGTCGAGCGCCGCCTGAATGAGCAAATCATCCACCGCGGCGCTGATGTTGACGGGAAAGGTAGAGACCGCTGCTGCCAGCGTCGCCAGCTGTTGGCCCGGCCCCACGAGCGTGACCTGCGCCGGGCTGACCGTAATGCCGCTCAGGCGATAGCCTTCCGGCAGCTCCCCTTCAGTCACAACCTGGACGCCAACATCGCGGGCATCGGCGCGGCGGTCGATGTCCACTATCACCTGCACCTGTTCGGGCGCGATGGTTAAGCCAGTAACCGGCCGGCCATCGGCGTCCACCGGCAGCACAGGACGGTTGCGCTGGATAGAGCTGGTGACATTGGCGAGCGATACGTCCGTGCGGACATGATCGACGCTCGCCACCAGGGGGGCGGCCCCCGTAACCTGCACTTGCGGCGGATTGGCGCGAGGCATGCCATTCAGCTCCAGGGCCGGCGACAGCGCGTCTTCACCGAGGATGATGACCCGCACCGAAACGGTGCGCGTGGCAACCTCGACGAGCTGAATGTCCAGCTCGGCCGGTTCGACGCTGACGATCTGCACTGGCCGCGCCTCTGTCTCGACGGTCACCGGCAGCCGGTGCAGGCCGGAATCCAGGTCACTCAGATCGACTGTCGCCTGGAAGCTGCCCGGGTTGAGCGTGGGCAGGACACGGTCACTGGCCTTGATACGCACGGTTACCTGGGAGGGCAGGTCAGTCATCAGGTTGAGCGCCGAGCCGGGGCCCTCGACGCGCAGCGCAATGCCCTCGATGCGCTGCTCGACGACAGGGTTTGTCTGCTGCACGACAAACATCCAGGTGGCCAGCGCCAGCAGCACGGCAAGCAGGAGCGTCGCCGGGTTGGAGAGCGTGCGGCGCGATTCCGGAACAGTCGAGGCTTCCCACCAGCTACGAAACCGCTGCCAGAGCCGGCGCAGCGAAAACTCATCTCCCGCGGCGCCATCCTGCGGCCGGTAGAACTCATGTAGCTGCTCGCGCAGAGCCGTCTTGTCGATGTCCGCCTGCAGCTGGCCTTGGCGGGCAATCGAGATCTGGCCGGTCTCTTCGCTGACGGCAAGAACCAGCGCGTCGCTTTCTTCGGTCAGCCCCAGGGCGGCCCGATGGCGGGTGCCCAGGCGCCGCGAGCCGGCGTAGAGCTGGCGGTTGCTCACCGGCAGGACGCAGCCCGCCGCCAGTACGCGGTCGCCGCGAATGACCAGGGCGCCGTCGTGAAGCGGCGTGCCGTCGTAAAATATGGTCTGCAGCAGCTCGCTAGTCACGCGCGCGCCGAGAGAGACGCCCGTTTCGCGAATGGCTTCCAGGTCGTCCTCGCCTTCGAGGACGATGAGCGCCCCTATCTTGTTTTGGGAGAGGTTATCGATGGCGCGCACGAGGGTGGTGAGGGTGGACTCGCCGGTGACGCCCTGCAGGGTGAAGCTGCCCACCGTGCGGCCCAGCTCTTCCAGCAGGAAGCGCAGCTCCGGCTGGAAGATAATGGGCAGGGCGACGAGCGTCGCCAGCAGCGCGAGCTGGATGAGATAGTCGAAGGTAGGCAGCGGCAGAAAAACGGTGACGATGAAGAAGAAGGCGACCACGAACAGGGTGCCGCGCAGCAGAACGGTGGCCCGGCTGCGGCGCAGCAGGCTGAGCAGCACGTAATAGACGAGCGTGACGAGCGCCAGGTCGATTACCTGGGTCCAGGTAATGTTAGCCAGGCTAAAGAGGAAATCAGCAAAAACGCCGTCAAGGTCAATCATGTCACCAGCGGTTCGCCCTGGACGCTAACAGGGATGTCAAGGTGGTCGAGCGCCCGCTGGCGCAGCAGCTCGGCCAGCTCTTCAGGATCGCGCCCGTTGAGCGGCAATTGCCCACCGGCCAGCGTATTGCGCCCGCCGGCGGAGCCTTCACCGGCTACAATCGCTTTTGCCATCTGCTCGGCGTCGGCGTCACCACTGCGCGCGCGCACGGACAGATACATTGCGTCCTCATAAGCCCCCAAACAGACGACCCACTCCGCACCCTCCAGGCGCAGGAAGAGATCGGCAATCTCGGCGGTGATATCCGGGTAGTCGGCAACGCCGAGGTAAGAGGAAATGAGACCCTCATGCACGCGGGCATTGACAATAGCTTTGGCCAGATTACGGAAGTAGGCTGAAGGAACCTGCGCGTTCTCGATATCGACCGTGGCGTCGATATCGACCAGCGGCAGCAGGTAAAAATAGGCGGCTACATCGGCGGCGCTGGTGTCGCGGCTCAGGGCGCGCGTGTCGGTCTTGATGCCGTAGAAAAGGGCCGTTGCCAGCCGGGTACTGGGCAAGAGCGCGGCCGTGCGCAGATATTGGGTCAGTATCGTCGAGGTGGCCCCAATCCAGGGCCGGACGTCGCTAAATGCGGCCGTCACTCCCTCGCGCTCGCTGTGATGGTCAATGACCAGACAGGTGGGGTAGCCGGCCGGCACGGGGCTATTGCCGGCGCCCGGCTGAGTATCAATGACGGCGACCGGCCAGTCGTTCTGTATCGGCTGCGGCGGCAGGTTCTCCAGGGGCGCGTTCAGATAGGACACCAGCGCGCGGTTTTCGGCGCGGCCAATAACGCCACGGTAGGCGATCTGGCTCTCGATACCCAGTGCCTCCTGCAGCAGGAACTGCAAGGCAGCGCCGCTGGCAACGGCATCGGGATCGGGATCGTCGTGCAGCAGGATCAGGATGCGCTCAACGCCGGCCACCGCCTCCTGCAAGTTCTCCCATCGCTCCGGCATGGCCCTCCTCTGCTGACAGCGGCCTGCGCCGCCGAACCTCAGCCACCTATCGTCGCGCGATTGTACGGCTGAGCAGAGCCCATGCCAACACGAACAGCGCCGCGCCAATGGCCCCCAGCGCTAACAACAGGTCCGGGCGGGTGAACGTGCCGCGCAGCATCACATCCTGCAGCATCTGCGTGGCGTAGGTGGCCGGCAGCATCCAGGAGACAACCTGCACGGCCGGCCGCAGCAGCTCCAGCCCGAGGAAGAGGCCGCTAAAGAAGATGCTGCTCAGCAGCACGATCATTGCGTATTGCACGGCCTGGGTCGTTGTCTGCGCCAGCAGCGAGATGACAAAACCCAGCCCGAGGGAAGCGAAGATGAGCACAGCGATGATGGCGGCGAAGTTCTGCCAGTCGCCCAACATGGGGAACTGCAACCCCCAGGCAATGAGCATGCTGAGCACGGCGGCCAGGATGGCTGAGAAGATGAAGTAGCTGAGATATTTGCCGAGCAGCGTCTCCAGGGCGGAGATTGGCGAGACCCGGAACAGCTCGACCGTGCCGCTGCCGCGCTCACGCACGATGGAGAGAGCGGCAAAGGTCAGCGCCAGATGCTGGATAAGGAGCGCCAGCGCCGACGGTACGTAAAAGTCGGCCAGCTCGGGTTCCGGCTGGGAGATATTGCTCAGCTCGCTGCGGAAGGGGCTGACCAGGACGCCGGGCGCAATGGAGCGGTAATCCTGCAGCAGCTCTTCGAGCTGGGCGAACTCCTCTTCAATCTGGCGCGCCTGCTCAATTTCCGCCGCATAGCTGTCCTGGTCGCTATTCACCCCGCCCAGGGAATCAAGCTGTGACTGGATGCTATCCAGCCGCTGGGCGACGGCAGCCGCTCCGGCCGCATCGTCGCCGGCATCCGGCTCGATGCCAGCCAGCAGGTTGGTGCTGGCGCCGAGCGTGATGGCGAGAAAGGCGGCATTCTGCACCATACTGCTGCGGTGTTGCCGGGCCTCAACCGCCTCGCCGCGCTCCAGCGCCTCGCGCATGGACGTGGCGGAGGCGCGGGACTCGGCGACAATCTCCTGCGCGCCGGCTGTCTCTTGCTGTCCCTGCTCGGCCACCGCAGCCAGCACGCGCCGGTTCACCTCATCTGTATAGATGCGGGCGAAGGCCTGGATGTAGCTAATCCGATAGGGATCGATCTCGCGGTGGTACAGGTCGAACACGGCCTGCTCACTGTTGCGGATGGTCTCGGACGGGTCAAAAGGAACGGCGACGACGAGATCGACGTTGCCACGCCGCAGCTCCGCCTGGGCCTCTACCAGCGAATCAGAAACGGCGACACGCTCCAGCAGCGGGTTTATGCCAGTCGTATACTCCTCCATCAGGCCGCGAACCGGGCTGTCCGGCTCCACCACAAAGATAGTGCGCACTGGTTCCGCTTCGACGTTGTAGCCGATGGCAAACAGTAACAGAATTAGAAAAGGGCCAAAAACCAGGGTCAGGACGAGCCGCGGCTGCCGCAGGATCTCGACAATCTCCTTGCGCAGAAAGGCCGAGATACGAATCAGTGAATAGCCAAAGCTGCGAATTCTCCTACGCACCGTTCACACTCTCCTCGGTCCTGACCAGCTCGACGAATACGTCGTCAAAGGGCGGTTGATATTCCTCGACCGACTCGACCTCCAGCTCCTGGGCGCGGGCCCAGTCGACAAGCGCTGTAACATCGGTGGCCGCTTCGGAGACGATCAGCCGGATATGGTTTTCCGCCAGCGGGCGCGGCCGGCCCCGGACGAAGGGCAGGTCGCGCAGCTGGCGCACGTAGCGCAGACCCAACGGCGTCGTGGTCTTCAAATCGACAATATCGCCGCCAAAGGCCCGGTAGCGCAGCCCTTCCGGCGTATCGACCATCAGCAGGCGCCCTTCAGCCAGCACGCCGACCAGGTCGCAGTAATTGGACTCGCTGACGTACTGCGTTGTGATAAAGAGCGTCCGCCCCTCGTCGCGCAGCTGGTGAAAGTGGTCCCAGAATTTGCGGCGCAAGACAGGGTCGATGCCCGCCGTTGGCTCGTCCAGAAAGAGGAGCTGGGGCTGGTGCAGGAGCGTCGCCGCCAGGCTGAGCCGCCGCTGCATGCCGCCGCTAACGTCTCGGGCCAGCTTGCGCCGGTCCTCGTCCATCTCCACAAAGTCCAGCATCTCGTGCAGCAGCCGGTTGCGCCGCAGGCCCACGCCGTAGAGCGAGGCCACGAAGTTGAGGTTTTCCCAGACGGTCAGCTCGGGATAGAGCACAAAGAGCTGAGGCATGTAGCCAATGTCGGCCCGGTGGCGCTTGCGGAAGTGGGCCGGATCGACGCCCATTACTTCCAGCTCGCCGGATGTGGGGCGTAGCACGCCGGTCAGCAGGCGCACGGTCGTCGTCTTGCCCGAGCCGCTGGGGCCGATGAAGCCAAAGATCTTGCCGCGCGGCAGCGTCATGGAGATGCCGGAGACGGCGACTTCCTCACCAAAGGTGCGGGTCACATCGCGCGCCCAGGCGGCGGCTTCCTCGCGGGCTGGCGGCGTCATTATCTCAGGGGTGGTGATGTCTGTGGACGTGTTCATGTTTCTACCCTCTCTGGCCGACGCCAGAGCTGAGTCCCAGGTTATCTCATCTCACACTCTCCTGGCCGAATGGCTGAGAGGGTGAAGGTGCGGCACGAAGGCGCAGCAAGGCGCTTCTCCCCGCGACGCGATCCTTGTTAATCATGACACAGAGCCGGGGAAAGCTCTATAGGGACTAACCCTACTAGAAAGGGGGAATAACGCCCTATTTGGCCGCCCTATCCCTTGCGTTTACCATATTCGTATGAGCGCCCCGCGTGCTGTTGCTTCTGCTGCATCTCCGCCGCGCACCGGATGTCTCCGGCGCACGCTGGGCTGCGGCTGGAAGCTGGTCGTCCTGGCCGTGCAGCTGGCGCTGCTTGGCCTGATGCTGGCTCTGGTCGCCGCCCTGGGCGGCTACGTCTATCTCAGCAACCAGCTCGCGGACGCCACAGCGCAGGTCGTCGCCTACCAGGGCACGGGCGTCGGCGGCACGCCCCGCTTCTTTGACCGTAACGGTCAGCTCCTCTTCGAGCTAAAGACAACCGAAAAGCGGCGTTGGCTGCGCTACGGCGAGATGCCGCACGACGTGATCCAGGCGACGATTGCCGTCGAGGACGATACCTTCTGGCAGAACCCCGGCTTCGACGCGCCCGCTATTGCCGCCGCACTTATCAGCAATTACCGCAGCGACGGCAGCAGCCGGCCGGTCGGGGCCAGCACCATTACGCAACAACTCGTGCGCCACATCGCCTTTACCTACGAAGAGCGCATCGCTACGAGCTATGAGCGCAAGGTACGGGAAATCTTCCTCGCCTTCATCCTCACCCGGCAGCGGAGCAAAGAGGACATCCTGACGATGTACCTCAACGAGATCTATTACGGCAACCTGGCCTATGGCATCGAGGCGGCGGCGCAGACCTACTTTGGCAAGGCGGCCGCCGACCTGACGCTGGCCGAAAGCGCCTTCCTGGCCGGCCTGCCTCAGTCTCCCATTGAGCTAAATCCCTACACCAACTTTGAGGGCGCGCGGGCGCGCCAGGAGCTGGTGCTGCAGCTGATGGCCGCCGAAGGCATGATCGACGAGCTGGCGCTGGAGGTAGCGCGCGGCGCCCCGCTACATCTGGCCCCGCTGATCCCAATTCAGGAAGAGGTCGGCGGCGTCACGCTCCATGCCGCCCATTTCATTATCTACGTCCAGCAGGAGCTGGAGCGCCGTTACGGCCCCGATGCATTGATTCATGGCGGCTGGCAGGTGACCACCAGCCTCGACCTGGGCATCCAGCAGCTAGCAGAGACGACCCTGCGCCAGCAGATAGCGGCCAGCGCCGCCGCCCACGATGTCAACAACGGCTCGGCCGTCGTCCTGCGACCCGACAGCGGCGAGATCCTGGCAATGGTCGGCAGCCTGGATTACTTCGACACGACGATTGATGGGCAGGTGAACGTGGCGCTGCAGCCGCGCCAGCCCGGCAGCGCCATCAAGCCCCTGACCTATGCCGCAGCCATGGAGCGAGGTTGGACTACGGGCGACGTGCTCTGGGACGTGCCTATTGCCCTGGACGCCGGCGGCGGCCAGGAGTTCATTCCGGTCAATTACGACGGCCGCTACCACGGCCCCCTGCTGCTGCGCGACGCGCTGGCTAACAGCTATAACATCCCCCCGATCCATCTCATCCGCGACGTGGGCGTGAGTACGGTCATTGCTACCGCGCGCAAGATGGGCGTGACGTCGCTCAAAGAGTCGCCCGGCTTCTATGGCCTGACGCTCACCCTGGGCGGCGGCGACGTGCCCTTGCTGGAGATGACCCATGCCTTTGCCACGCTGGCTAACCGCGGCGAGCGCCCGCGCCTGCAGAGCGTGCTGCGTATCGCCAACGGCCGCGACGAGGTCGTCTACGACGCCAGCCGCGAGCGCCTGCCGGCTACGCGGGCGCTTGACCCGCGCATTGCCTATATCCTGACCGACATTCTTGACGACGACGCCGCGCGCGCGCCGGCTTTTGGCCTGAATAACCCGCTGAATCCGCCCTTCCCGGCCGCGGTGAAGACGGGCACGACCAACGACTACCGCGACAACTGGACCATTGGCTATACGCCGGCCGTCGTCGTCGGCGTCTGGGTCGGCAACACCGACGGCCACCCCATGCGCAACTCGAGCGGTCTGCAGGGCGCCGCGCCGGTATGGCGCGCCATTATCGAAGGCATCTACCAGGAGCCGGCGTTGGTCGCCAGCCTACACACACACGGCGAGCCGCCGCCCCTCGACTTCGAGCGGCCGCCCGGCCTGGAAGAGCGCGAGGTCTGCCTTCCGCGCGGCAGCGGCGGCGCCAGCTGCAGTGCCAGCCGCAGCGACCTGTTTCTCAGCGGCGGCCCGGCGCACGGCATCCCCCGCCTCGGTTACGTGCCGGATGTGCGCAGCCATCCGGGCGCCTGGACGCTGGCGGTGTTGCCCCTGCCGGCGGATGCGGCGGCCAGCATGCAGCGCCCGGCCCTCAGCAACGGCCACCAACCGCCACCGCCGACGAGCTGCGTCGTCAACAGCCACAGCACGCTGGACGGCGTGCAGCGGCGCCTCTTCCTGCCCGTGCCGCCCTATTACCCAGATGAAGTGCGCGCCCGGCTCTGGCTGCAGCGCTATGGCGGCGGCTACCAGATGGCGCCGGCCGTGGCCTGCCCGGCGAGCGTGGTGCGCGCAGCGCGCGGTCTGCCTGTCTCCAGCGCCGGAGCGGACGCGCCCGGAAGCGGCGGCGGCATGGTGGGGGCCACCTACCGGATTACCGCTCCCTCAGCCGGCCAGCAGGTGAACGGCATCGTCCAGATCTCCGGTACGGCTCAGTTCGACAGCGGGCAATACCAGTATTACAAAGTGGAGATCGGCGCCGGGCGGTCGCCCGACGCCTGGACGACACTGGGCCAGACGCACCGTGAACAGGTCAGCAATAGCTTACTGGAAGAGCTACACGCCTATGCCCTGCCGCCCGGCCCCTACGTGCTGCGTCTGGTCGTCGTTCGTAACGACGGCAACTACCCTGCTCCCTTCGCCGTCCCCATCACCATTACCGAATAGCTGCAGCCCTTTCAGCGCGCGAGCTGGGCGCGCCTGACACCGGGTGACCGCGTTCTGGTCGGGCTTGCCTCATCCACTGGAACAATCAGCTCGACAATAACGCCCGGCGCATTCGGGCGGTTGTACATACGGCAGCGCCCGCCCACGCCCCAGATGATAGTCGCTACCATTGGCAGCCCCAGGCCCATGCCCGACACCTCGCCGGTGAAGCCTTTCTCTCCCTGATAGTAGGGCGACCAGGCCCGCGCCAGCTGCTCCGGCGAGAGGTTCTGGCCGTTGTCGCCAATCCAGATACCCACTTCACCAGAGTCCATGCGGAAGGCAAATAGCTGCACCTCGGGATCCTGCTCAGGATGGAACTTCTTGGCATTCTCCAGGACTTCCCAGAGGATCGTCTCCATGGCCGGCCCAGAGAGCCGCAGGCGAGTCTGCCCCAGCTTGCTCAGGCCGGCAAGGGCCAGCGGCCTGATCTCCAACGCCTGGGTAATCTTTTCCACCAGCGGCTCCAGGTTAGCTACGCTGAAGCCGGCGCCCGGCTGGGCGACGCCCGGCGATTTCAGGTAGGTCAGGATGTCTTCGATGTCAGACTGCAGGCGGCGCCCGGCCCCGAGCGCGCGCCCGGCGACATCGGCCGTCTTTTCCGGCGGCAGTTTCAACGCGTGACGGGCCATTAACTCCAGGCTGTTCATCATCACGGCGATAGGCGTGCGCAGCTTGTGGTGGATCATCGACTGGAAGCGCCAGACGTCGCGCTGCAGCTCCATCTGTTCGGTCACGTCGCGCAGGGCTATCACCTGCTGGACGCCGGAAGTGGCGGGGAGCGTGAGATTGCTAACCTTCAGCCAGAAAGGCTTGGCATTGCCTGTCTCCGGCCGGACCAGGTAGCGAGCGACCTCGCCTACCGGCGCATCGGGCCAGCTCTCCCAGGCCTCGCTGGGCTCGAAGTGATAAGTACGGCGCGCCTCTTTCAGAAAGTCGACGGGCGTTGCCGTAAAGTCGTCGATAGGAATCTCCAGGTAGAGACGCGCCCGCGGGTTGGCGTAGACAATGAGGCCCTCGTTATCGACCACCAGGTAGCCTTCGTCAGCCTGATCCAGCACCCAGTCAAACTTGACGCGCTCGACGACGAGACGGCGGTAGCGGTTAAGCCGGGTAATATTCTGCACGCGCGTGCGCAGCTCTACCGTATCGAAGGGCTTAAAGACAAAGTCGTCCGCGCCGGCCTCGATTCCCTTGATCCATGATTTGCGGTCGTTGAGGGCGGTCACCATGACGATGGGCACCTCCGCCAGCACCGCGTGCTGCCGCAGCTGGCGGCAGACTTCGTAGCCGTCCATGCCCGGCATCATAATGTCCAGCAAGATAACGTCGGGAATCAGCTCGGCGGCTTTACGCAGGGCGGTCTGACCATCGCCGGCAAACTCCAGCTCATAGCCCTGCTTGGAGAGCAGCATACCGATGGTCTCGCGCATCACTTTTTGATCGTCGACGATGAGGATCGTGCTCTTATTATTCATCTGACATCCACGGTATGTATATTCCCAGCGGCGCGACCGCTTCCCAGGGTTATTATACTGGAAAAAGGCTCTTTGTCTTTAGAGGACAATAGTATGGGCGTGGGCTAAGCCAGAGGCTGGACGATGCCGCTCCAGGGCGCCAGCGCGATGGCGGCGCCGGCTGCATCAATGCTGCGCGGCTCCTCGCCAGCGTTGAGGGCGACCAGCAGCCGCTCCGCGCCGTCCTCGCGCAGATAGGCCAGCACGCCGGCAGCGGCGTCTACGTGTACGGTGCGCCGCGCACCGCGCCACAGCACGGGATGCTCGCGGCGGAAGTGGACCAGCCAGCGGAAATAGTCGCGCAGATCGTCATCCTGCTCCGCGCCCCAGAGCATCGGCGCCCGCGCCTCTTCGGCGATATGCCCATGTTCCTGGACGATATCGCGCTCCTGCGAGAGACCCACCTCTGTGCCGTAGTAGACAATGGGCGGGCCGCCCAGGGTAAAGAGACAGAGCGCTGCCAGCTTGAGCCGCCGCCTGTCCCCTTTAGCCAGCCAGAGAAAGCGGTTGACGTCGTGGTTGTCGAGAAAGCTGGGGCGGGTGAAGCCGGGGGGGAAGTAGGCATCGTGCAGGCGCAGGAAGCTATCGAACGCGGCGACGCTCATCGTGTCGAAGGCGAACGTATCCCGCAGCGCCTGCATCAACAGGAAATCCAGCGCGCCGTCGAAATAGCCGTGATAGCTACGCTGGACCGGCGGCTGCTCCATGACCTCGCCAAAGAGCCAGGCGTCAGGCCTCGCCGTCTTCACCGCTAGGTGGAAGTCAGCCCAGAAGTCATGGCTGGGCCCCAGCGCGTAGTCGAGCCGGTAGCCGTCGAAGCCCACGTCGGTCAGCCAGAAGCGCGCGGCGTCGAGCAGGTGGCGGCGCGCCGCCGGGTTATCTGTGTTAATCTGCGGCAGGTCGCGCACACCAAAGAACGTCTCGTACTCATGCGGCCACTCGATCCAGTTGTACCAGTCATGATAGTCGCTGTGGCGGTCGGCCAGCGCCGCCTGGAAGGTCAGGTGGCGGCTGCCCCAATGGTTGGCGACAAAGTCGAGCAGCAGCCGGATGCCGCGGTCGTGCGCGGCGGCCACCAGCTCGCGTATGTCGGCCATGGTTCCGAGCCGCGGATTTACCTGGAAATAGTCGGTGGCGTGGTAGCCATGGTGGGTTTCGTCGGGGAAGAAGGGGTTGAGCCAGATGCAGTTGAAGCCCAGATCGGCGACGTAGTCCAGGTGATCGATGATGCCGCGCAGCGTGCCGCCGTGGATCTCCCCCAGGTGGTTGGCGTCGTGCCAGTCGCGGCCCGGCCCAGGATGAAAGCGGTCGGGAAAGATCTGGTAGATCATCGCCTCGTGCGCCCAGGCCGGCGCCCCGGCCGGCGCCACGACGTAGGCAAAGCGCTCGCCGCCGTCGGCGGCAATCTCCTCGCCGCTGGCGGTGTAGGCAGCGATAGTGTAGCGCACGATTGTCCCCGCCGGCGCCGCGGGCAATCGCCCGACCCAGCGGCGGCGATAGCTCCAGCTCAGCAAGTCCCACTCGACGTCAGCCGGCGCCAGCTCAAACTCAGCCGTGGCCGGCTGCAGCAGCCGGCAGACGACACGCTGCACCGGGCGCTCTAGCTGGGTGGTCACGGTGATGGCTGGCTCGTCGTCCGCGCCGGGCGCGGCCGGCGTCTTCAGCCCGCCGTGGCGCACGCCGTGCGCCTGCTGGCGGGCGTATTCAAAACGGTTATGCCCGGAAGAAAGGACGCCAAAGAATAGTTCGTTCATGGTCTTTAACGAAGCCCCGAGCGGCGCAACAAAAACCACAGAGAACGCCGCTCAGGAGACCGGCGACGCTCTCTGTGGTTCGCCTGCAAGAGCCAGATGGCCGCTAACCCTTGACCGAGCCGGCAGTCAGGCCGCCGACAATCTGCTCCTGCAGGAGCAGATAGATGACGACGATGGGAATCGCTGCCATGAGCCCGCCGGCAGCAAAGACGCCCCAGTTTTGCGAATACTGCTCGGCGACGAAGGCATAGAGCCCGACCATGACCGTATATTTCTCGACGTTGGTCAACATGACGCGGGCGATGAGAAAGTCGCCGTAGACGCCGATAAAGGTGAGAATGCCGACGACGACGAGAATGGGCCGCACCAGCGGAAAGATGAGCATCCAGAAGGTCTGCCAGTGGCTGGCGCCGTCGACCATCGCCGACTCATCAATATCGCGGGGAATCGAGTCAAAGAAACCTTTCATCAGCCAGACGTTGACGCCCATCACGCCGCCCAGGTAGATGAGCAGTAGGCCCCCGTGGGAGTTGACGCTGAGCCAGGGAATGTAGGCGCCGAGCTGCACCAGCAGCAGGAAGAGGGCGATGATGGCCAGCGTGTTGGGGAACACCTGGATGAGGAAGAGGGTGAGCAGCAGGTTGCGCCGGCCGCGGAAGCGGAACCGTGAAAAGGAATAGGCGCTCAGCGCCGTGATTAAGACGGCGAGAACCGAGGTAATGCTTGCCAGCTTGAAGCTATTCCATAACCAGAGCTGGAAGGGGAAGCGCCGATCGCCGCTCAGCAAGATCTGGTAGTTCTCAAAGGAGGCGTTGGCCGGGATGAGCTGCTGGCTGGCGAGCGAGCCGCGTGGGTTGAACGAGGCCGAGACTACCCAGATGACGGGAAAGAGAGCAAAGGCAATCGCCAGCATCGCCACGACGTAGCGGAGCGCCATGCGCCGCTGGCGCTGCCTCTTTTGCGATACGCGGGCGCGAGTCAGACTAGACATTTTCCCCTACCTCCTCCCAAATACGGGTATAGCGGAAGTTAAAGAGCGTCAGGACCACCAGGATGATAAAGATGATCACGGTGATGGCCGCCGCGTAAGCGTAATCTGCGCCACGGCCTCCGGCGAATGCCAGCCGATAGACATAGGTGATCAGAATATCCGTATGCCCGGCTGGCGTCGGCGTGTTGGGAATCGGCGGACCGCCCTCGTTATAGAGAAAGATGACGTTGAAGTTGTTGAAGTTGAAGGTGAAGGACGAAATCAGGATGGGGCCGACCGCGACCAGCAGCAGCGGCAGCGTAATGCGCGAGAAGCGCTGCCAGATACTGGCGCCGTCGACCTCGGCGGCTTCGTAGATGTCGCCGGGAATGGCCTGCAGCGCCCCACTGGTAATTAGCATCATGTACGGGTAGCCAAGCCAGAGGTTAATGAGAATGATAGCCAGACGCGCCCACGTCGGGTCTGACGTCCAGGCCGGCGCCAGGCCGATCAGGTCGCTCAGGGTGCGATTGATAATCCCCAGGCGAGGATTGAGCAACCCACGCCAGACGAGCACGCTGATCACCGATGGGATGGTGTAGGGAATGATGAGCAGCGACATGATCACGCGCCGGCCGATCATCTTGCGATCGTCGAAAACCAACGCCACCAGCAGGCCCAGGGCAAAGGTTGTCAGGACCGTGAGGA
>CAZOGK010000045.1:0-1726 GCA_964579295.1 uncultured Ardenticatenaceae bacterium | reverse complement strand
GCTGCCTCGTTCAGGTTGCGAACCTGTACCGTCTCCGGTTCCTCGCCAAAAGTCAGCGCGCTCAACGCCTGTACATAGCGCAGGGTTTGCGCCCGCGCCAGGCGCTCGTAGCCCTCCAGCGAGAGTGGGATTCCTTCTTCGTCGAGCTCGACTTCTAGCTCGGCGGCCGGCACAAGCAACTCGTCGGGGCGCGCCAGGTAAGCATTTCCCTGCGCATCTTGCAGCCAGAGCTGAAAGTCGCCGTCGGGTGAGCGAAAGGCCGTATAGCTGAAAGCAGAGCCGCCTTCGGGGAGAAAGTAATCCTGTCCCAGGCGCTCGATGGCTTGCTGCTTGGTAAGGATATGCCCATCGCTAAAGTTGGTGAATGCCGTGTAAACGGTAAACAGCACCGGATAAAGGGCCATCAAAGCCATTAAGACCAGGCCGGGCGCCATCCAGCGCAATGGGTAGAGGCGCTCGTAGAGAAAGATGACGTTTATCGCCAGCGTGAGCAGGCCGAGCATGACCCCGAGAGGCCAGAGCCCATCTGACAGGAGCTGGTAGATGAGCCAGAGACCGAAGGCATTGATGACGGCCAGGGCAATCAGACGAAAAATCAAGCTGGGAACAGAGGTGAAAAATGCCGGGCGGCGTTTCTCATTTGAAGATGTCGCGTCCATCGCCTCTCCCTCAGATTGCGGAAGGGGCACGGCAAATGCCGTGCCCCCACAGGTCAATTACTTACTTAGCCGCTGCGCGCCGGCGGTTAATTGCCGCCAGACTCCTCGATCGCGGTGCGGATCTGCTCTGCGGCGTTGGTGAAAGCAGGTTCGGGCTCTTCGCCGCCCTGCGTGACCAAAACGATCGCATCGGTCCAGGCCGTCCAGACCGCGCTCATCTCGGGGATAGCGGGCATGGCCAGACCGTTACGACCCGCTTCGGCAAAGCCGGCGATATCTTCGTCATCGATGGCTTCAAGGACCGGGACAAAGGCGGACGGCCGCGGATCGGCGTCGTAGATCTGCTGCATCACCTCTTCGGTGGCGACGAACTCGGTCAGGAAAGCCTCGGCCAGAACGGCGTTCTCGCTGAAGGCACTGACCATGAAGCCCTGGACGCCGAGGAACGGCTGAGCTTCCTGGACCTCGCCGGGGATTTCCGCGACGACGTAAGGAACGCCGCTCTCACGGATGCGCGGCAGCGCCCACGGGCCGGTGATCATCATGGCCGCATTGCCGCTCTCGAAGCTCTCGTGCATGATGTCGTAGTCGACGGCGGGCAGGATGTGTCCCTCGTCAACCATCATGCCCAGCCACTCGGCCGCGGCCAGGCTACCCTCGTCGTCAACGCCGACATTGGTTGGATCATATCCCTCGTCGGTCAGCCCAAAGACGTAACCGCCAAAGGCTGTCTGGATGGGGAAGAAATGATAGGGGTCGCCCTCCTGGCGGATAAAGCCCTGCTCGACGAGACCCTGCCCCTCGAGGTCGGCGGCGACTTCCATCACTTCCGTCCAGGTGGTAGGCGGCGCGTCGTAGCCGCCTTCAGCCAGAATCTCAGGATTGTAGACAAAGGCAACGTTCTCCATGCTGTAGGGCATGCCATACAGCTCGCCTTCATAGACGAAGCCCTGAAGAGCCGCTTCCAGGAACTGGTCGGACTTGGCGCTCAGGTCAAGCGGGCGCAGCAGACCATTGATTACCAGCTCGCCCAACCAGTCGTGAGCGCCGATGATGATGTCGGGCCC
>CAZOGK010000044.1:21659-25162 GCA_964579295.1 uncultured Ardenticatenaceae bacterium | reverse complement strand
CGCAGGGAGGCCGGCAGGCGCACGTTGAAGCGGGCGCCGCCTTCCGGCCGGTTTTCCACCGTGATTTCGCCGCCGTGGGCCTGGATGGTGCCGCGCACGAGAAAGAGGCCGACGCCGTGGCCCGGCTGCCCGGAGGTGCGCGAGCCGCGGTAGTAGCGCTCGAAGAGGTGGTCCAGGTCATCGGGCGCGATGCCCGGCCCCTCGTCGGTGACTGTCAGCACGATGTCATCCTCGTTGCCCTGACCATAGTCGAGATGCACGGCGACGGTGCTTTCCGCTACCGTATATTTGACGGCATTATCGAGCACGTTGAGCAGGGCGTGGTAGAGGCGGCGCTCGTCGGCCAGAATGAGGCTTGGCTGCCCGCTCTCCGCAAAATCCACGGTGAGCTTGCGGGTGACGGCGGCGCCCTCGACGTCTTGCATGAGCTGGCGGATCAGGTCGCCCAGGTTCATGGGCAGGGATTGGCGCTCGAGCACGGCCGCATCGTCAACCGTTTGCAGCAGCTGGCTGATCATGTCCAGAATGCGGTTAGACGCCATGTTAATCTGCTCCAGGAAATAGACGGGCGGCCCGTCGAGCGCGGCGGTGCGCTGCAGCACGTGGGTGTAGCCAATAATCGAGGTGAGCGGGCTTTTGATGTCGTGGGAGATGGCGTGCAGCAGCTCGGAGCGCGCGCTTTCCAACTCCTTTACGTACGTTATCTCCTGCATGACGATAATCGTGCCCACGCCCGCAACGTGCTCGCTGGAGCAGAGGTAGGTGTCCGGGCCGAGCGCCAGCTCGGAGGTACGACCGAGGCTGCTGCTGATGCCTTCGAACAGCTCCGACATATGTGTTTCCAGCAGCGTCTGCGCCCGCTCGTTGGCGACCAGCACCTTGCCCTCTTCGTCGAGGATGAGCAGCGGCTGGCCCAGCACCGAGGCCGTCGCCTGAATGGCGGCCCGCTGTCGCTCTGACTCGGCAAAGAGGCTGGCATTGGCGACGGCGGTCGCCACCGGGTTGGAGAAGGCGCGCAGCAGGGTCACGTCGTCTTCGACAAAGATGCCGTCGCGCTTGTTGACCAGCGCCAGCACGCCGACGACGCCGTCGCGCGTGGTCAGCGGCGTCGCCGCCAGGCTGCGCGGGCCGCCGGAGCCGATAGATGCATCGGTGCGCATGCGGCTCGTCTGGCCCGGCGTCTCGTTGCTGACCAGCACCTGGTTGTTGACGGCGACCTGGCGCAGGAGCGCGTCGAGCTGCTGTGTCATGAGGAAGAGCGAGGAGCTGTCGTCGCCGGCGCCAGGGGAGTAGCGCCGCAGTGCCTGCTCGGCCTCGTCCCACAGGTAGAGCGCCACGGCGTCCACCTGCCAGTGCTGCCGGATTTCGGCGACGAGGACTTCATAGACCTGGGCCAGGTCCAGCGACGACGAGACCGTCGCCGCCAGCTCATTAAGCGCCGCCAGCTCGCGCACGCGCTGCTCCAGCGTGGCGTCGGTGTTCTGGTACTGGCGGGCGTTCTGAATGGCGATGGCGGCGAAGTCAGCGATGGCCTGCAGCAGGCGCTCGTCGCGCTCGTTGAACTGGCGGCCCGGCTTGCGGTGCGACGCGCCCAGCACGCCGAAAGTGGCGCCGCCGAGCGAGATGGGCACGTAGGCCAGCGCCTCGACCAGGTAGCCGGTCTTGACCTTGATTTCGTCTTCGCCCGGCTCGCGGCTGACGCGCAGCGGGCGGTTGCTGCGCAGCACTTCCACCATGGGCGAGGCGACGTCGACGGGCATGCGCATGCGCCGCACGCGCTCGTCTTCCATGCCGCGCTCTGCCTGCAGCATCAGCTCGCCGCTCTCCTCGTCTACGAGCCAGATGCCCGTCTCGCCGGCGGCGGTCAGGGCGCGCGCCGTGGAGGCGACCTGGTTGAGCACCTCGTTGAGGTCAAGCTGCGAGGTGATGGCTTTGGCAATTTCGACCAGGGCGTCGGCCAGATCGACCCGCTGCTCGCGCGGCGGCTCAGCCAGCGCCGGCCGGGAATCGATGTAGACGATGAAGCGCATACGGCCCAGGGCCAGCGTGTCGCCGTCCACCAGGGCGTAGGGCGTGTTGACGCCAATGCTGCGCCCGTTGCGCTGGGTGCCGTTGGTGCTGCCCAGGTCGGTGACGTAGAGGTTGGTGTGGGTCGGGCGCAGCTCGGCGTGGCTGCGGCTGACGCCGCGCGCGCTGCCGCCAAACGGGCCGAGGTCGAGCAGGTTGGGCGGCGCCTCGCCATGCACCACCCGCCCCAGGATGACCTCGCCGTTAATTGCCATGCCAATCTGCAGCGCGGGATCGCTGGTGAGCACCAGCCGCACGTGCCAGACCGGCAGCTCGCGCTCCTGGGCCTCGACGGCGCTCTGGGGAATGGGCTGATAGGTTAGAGGAATGACCGGGGCGCTCGCCTGGCGGCGACGCCGGTTCAGTTCGTCGGTGAGCGAACGGCTATGACCGCGCCGTTCGCCTGGAGGGCCTTGGATTTCGTCTGTCATCGTTTCATGCTTCCCCAATCTGTCATCGGGACCATCAAGAGGCACTGTGCCGTGGAACCACCGGCGCCCTGCGGCTGTCCTGAGAATAGCAAACGGACTACGTTTGTCAATGTGCCTCTTGTCCCGTCCTGGCGTGGTCAATGGCGGCGGCGTCGTCCGGCGGCTGCTCCAGTCCGGCCGTCGCCAGCAGCAGCAGGAGCGCCTGGCCCACCCCCCGGGGAATGGGCTCGATCTCCATATATTCGTCGGGCCGGTGGGTATTGGCAGCGCGAGTGACGCCGATGCAGACGGCGGGATAGCCGCGGCTGAGCGGGATATTGGCGTCGGTGCTGCCGGCGGTGAACTCGATAGTCTCCTGCCCTACTTCCTGCAGCGCGGCCACCGCCGCGCGCACCAGGGGCGTGCGCCGGCCAATGCGGCCCGCCGGCCGGTCGCCAATGGTCTCCAGCGTTATGTCAACGCCGGACGTGGCAAAGCGGGGGACTAGCTGCTCCAGCGCCGCCACCAGGTTGGCGAGCTCCTGGTCTCCGGCCGAGCGCAGGTCGAGCAGCACCGTGGCGCGGCGGGCGATGCTGTTGACGGTGGTGCCGCCCTCGATGACGCCGGCGTTATAGGTCGTCTTGGGCTTGATAGGCAGCGGCAGCGTTTCCAGGGCGCTGATGAGCCGCGCCAGCACGTGAATGGCGCTGGGCGCGCCGAAGGCGCCCCAGGAATGGCCGCCCGGCCCCTCGACGACAACGCGGTAGCGGCGCACGCCAATCGCCTCGTGGCAGACGAAGCCAAAAAGGCCGCCTTCGAGCACGATGTAGGCGGCCTCGCCAAAGGCATCGGCGACGGCGCGCATGCCGCGCAGGTCGCCCAGCCCTTCTTCGGCAACGTTGGCGACGAACCAGACGTCGCGCCGCAGGGGGAGCGGGTGGCGGCGCAGGGCCTCGGCCAGGGTCAGCAGCGCGGCGACGCCAAGCGAGTTATCGGCAATGCCCGGCCCGGCGACGCGCCCCTCGC
>CAZOGK010000044.1:4759-21559 GCA_964579295.1 uncultured Ardenticatenaceae bacterium | reverse complement strand
AAAGGAATCTAAGGCCCGGCGCACGGCCGGTTGGCGCGCCAGAACGGCTACGTCGTCTATCATAGAGTTGTCCAGGTTGCCGTGCGCTCCACGGCTGCTCAGTGACGGTAGACGTTCACCAGCAGCAGCCCGACGACACTGACGATGAGGCCGAGATGGAGAAAGAGATGGCTGGCGGCAATCCAGCTCTCCGGCCCAGGCCAGATCTGTAGGAGCAAGTTAATGACGATGAGAAACAGGCCGAAGAGCGGGACGAGGCCCGGCTGTCGCACGAGAAAACGGTTGATGCGCTCGACTAGCTCGTTGATGCGCTGGTCCATAGCTGCTCCAGGCGGCCGGCGGAGCGTCTACCCCTCTTCGCCGCTTGCCGCCAGGTAGTCTTCAAAGTAAGGCCGCAGCCGCGCCGGCAGCCGGCCCATCATGTAGACGCCATCCACGCGATGCTCCTCCTCTTCCACCTGCCCGCGGTCGTAAAAGAGCGACACCAGGTCGCCCCGGTTGTAGGGCAGGAAGACCTGCAGCGGCGCGAGAAAACGCTCCATCACTGCCTCGATAGCCAGGAGCAGCGTCTGCACATTATAGCCTGTCAGCGCGGAAACGGGTATGGAAAAGGGGCCGGCGTCGAGCATCTCTACCACGTCGGTATCCGCCGGCAGCTGGTCCACCTTGTTGAGCGCCTCGACGACGGGCAGATCATTGACCCCCAGCTCGGCCAGCGTTTCCTCCACCGACTCCACCTGCTCGCGCGCGTTGGGGTGCGTGGCGTCGATGACGTGCAGCACGATGTCCGCTTCGGCAATCTCCTCCAGCGTGGCGCGGAAGGCGGCGACGATTTGCGTCGGCAGCTTCTGGATGAAGCCCACCGTGTCGGTGAAGAGCGCTTCGCGCCCGGAAGGCATCTTGACGCGCCGCGTGGTCGGGTCCAGGGTGGCGAACAGCTTGTCCTCGCTGAGCAGGTCGCTGCCGCTGAGCTGGTTGAGCAGGGTCGATTTGCCGGCGTTGGTGTAGCCGACAATGGCTATCACAGGCAGCGCCGTTTGCTGCCGCTTGGCGCGGTGCTGCTCGCGCCGTGTGCGCACCTTCTCCAGCTCTTGCTTGATAGCGGCGATGCGCCGCCCGATTTCGCGCCGGTCAATTTCAATCTGCATCTCGCCCGGCCCGCGCAGGCCGACGCCGCCGCTGCCGCCGCCGGCGCGCCCGCCGGCCTGCCGCGCCAGGTGGGTCCACATACGCGTCAGCCGCGGCAGGCGATACTCAAGCTGGGCCAGCTCCACCTGGAGCTGCCCTTCGGCCGTCTGCGCGTGTTGGGCGAAGATGTCGAGGATAAGGGCTGTGCGGTCGATGACCTTGACGTTCTCGCCGAAAATCTCCTCCAGCTCGCGCTGGTGGCGCGGCGATAGCTCGTCGTCAAAGAGGATGACGTCGGCTTTCAGCTCCTGGCGCGCCTCGTTGACCTCGGCCACCTTGCCGGAGCCGATATAGGTCGTGGCGTCGGGCCGGTCGAAGCGCTGCCAGGTGCGGCCGACCACTTCCAGCCCGGCTGTCTCGGCCAGCAGCGCCAGCTCGTTGAGGCTCTCTTCGACCGGGAGCAGCGGGCGGCCCGATTTCAGCTCGGCGCCGACGAGATAGGCCCGCTCCTGCGGCGCCGTGGTGGGATAGGTATCGTATGCGCTAATTGCTCAACCTCCGTGGTGCGGGCCAGGCCCGTGCCGGGAATGATGCGCCGAGTGTAGCCAATGTGCGCGGATCGTAGCAAATCGGCGGCGGGCGGGCTCAGGGCGCCTGCTGCAGCCAGGCTTCCAGCGTGCGGCCGACGCGCTCCAGACTCTCCGGCGCCGCTTTGTCCGCCGTGTCGTCTACCGTGTGCCAGTAGGAATAGTCAAAGTCGATGATGTCCACAGCGGGGATGCCGCGGTCAAGAAAGGGGCGATGGTCGTCTACCATGAAATGGCGCACTTCGGGGATGAAGACTTCGCCGTAGCCAAGCGCGGCGGCTGTCTCCCAGATGGCGGCGCGCAGGGTCTCGTCGCTGTAGCCCTCAAAGTAGAGCTGCTGGTCGGCGTCGCCAATCATGTCCACCAGGACCATCGCCTGCGGCGTGACGTCAAGGTTTTCCGCCATATAGGTCGAGCCGACGATCCAGGCCCAACCGGGCATACCGCCGCCGCCCTGGTCCTCGAAGTCGAAGAAGGCCAGCCAGATTTCGTAGGGGATGGCGTCCAGCGGCAGCACGCGGGCCAGCTCGAGGAGCACGGCGACGCCGCTGGCGCCGTCGACGGCGCCAGGCACGGGCTCTTGGGCCAGCGCGCCCGGGCTCTGGTCGGCGACGGCGCGCGAGTCGTAGTGCGCGCCAATCATGATGATCGGCCCGGCGTCCTGGTTGGCGCGGGCGATGAC
Organism: uncultured Ardenticatenaceae bacterium; assembly: GCA_964579295.1. Taxonomy (GTDB): domain Bacteria; phylum Chloroflexota; class Anaerolineae; order Promineifilales; family Promineifilaceae; genus JAAYYY01. The sequence continues at coordinate 19,162 of CAZOGK010000044.1, read as the reverse complement.
GTTGCGGCCGGCCACGCCCTGGTAGCTCAGCGGCTGCTCTTCCACGGCCCAGCCGAGCCCATCCAGCGTGGCGACAATATAGTCGCCCACGGCCCGGTGTCCGGGTGAGCCGGGGTAGCGCGGGCCGAATTCAAGCTGGGCCAGCAGCGCCTCGTAAGCGCGCTGGCCGTCGAACGCCGGCTCGCGCGTGGGCGCGGCCGTGCAGACGACGCCGCAGCCGCCGGGACAGTCGGCGTCGGGACAGGCAAGCTGTTCGCCCGCGTCGCAGGCGGGCGGCGTGCAGAGCGGGGCGGCCGTAGGCGAAGCGGTTGGCGGCGGCGTCAGGCTCGGCGGTGGTGCGGCGGCGGTGGCGGGCGCGGCCGTCTCTGTCGCCGGGGCCGGCGGCGTGGCCATGGCTGCGCTGCAGGCCGCGAGCAACAGGACCAGCAGCGCCAGCAGCAGGCGCGCCGTCTGCGCCGGGGCTGGCGACACTCAGGCGACCCCCGGCAGCACGACCTCGGCTTCGGCCGCGGCGCGGTCGAAGGGGATATCAAAATCGCGGGCAAAGCGGCGCAGGGCGGTGAGGGCGCGCCGTGTATAGTAGGCGTAGCGCTCCTGCTTGCCCATACGGTTCTCCGGCGGCGGCAGGATGCCGAAGTTGGCCTTCATCGGCTGGAAATCTTTGGGCGCGGCGTGGGTCACGTAGTGGGCCAGGGCGCCCATCATGGTCTGCGGCGGCAGGATGACGGGATGGCGGCCCTGCAGCAGACGCGCGGCGTTGAGGCCGGCCAGCAGGCCGCTGCCGGCGTTGCCCACGTATCCTTCGACGCCGACGATCTGCCCGGCGAAGAAGAGGTCGGCGCGGTTGCGATATTGCATCGTCGGCTGCAGCAGCGCCGGGCTGTTGATGTAGGTGTTGCGGTGCATCATGCCATAGCGCATGAACTCGGCGTTTTCCAGGCCGGGAATGAGGCGCAGGACGCGCTTCTGCTCGCCCCAGCGCAGGTTGGTTTGAAAGCCGACGATGTTGTAGAGGGTGCCGGCCAGGTTGTCCTGGCGCAGCTGGACGACGGCGTAGGGGCGGCGGCCGGTATGGGGATCGACGATGCCCACGGGGCGCATGGGGCCAAAGCGCAGTGCGTCGTCGCCGCGGCGGGCGATAATCTCCACGGGCAGGCAGCCTTCAAAGAAGTCGGCGCCGGCCTGCTCGAAGTCGCGCAGCTCAATCTGCTCCGCCTCGCGCACGGCGCTGACAAAACGCTCGTACTCCTCCCGGTTCATCGGGCAGTTGATATAGTCGCCTTCCTCCTCATCGTCCTGCTCATAGCGGCTGGCGCGAAAGGCCTTGCTCATGTCGATGGTCTCGGCGCTGACGATGGGGCTGAGGGCGTCGAAGAAGTAGAGATATTCCTGGCCGCTGAGGCGGGCGATGCTGGCGGCAAGGGCGTCGCTGGTGAGCGGGCCGCTGGCGATAATCGCCGGCGTCTCGGGGATGGCCGTCACCTCTTCGCGCACCAGCTCGATGCGCGGGTGGGCGCCGATGCGCTCCTCGACGCAGTGGGCGAAGCTCTCACGGTCCACGGCCAGGCTGCGGCCAGCGGGCACGGCGGCGCGCAGGGCACAGTCGAGAATGAGCGAGCCGAGGCCGCGCAGCTCGGCCTTGAGCAGGCCGGGCGCCCGGGTGGGGACGACGGAGCCGAGGCTGTTGCTGCAGACCAGCTCGGCCAGCCGATTGGTGACGTGGGCCGGCGTCTGCCGCTGCGGCCGCATTTCGTAGAGGCGCACGTCGACGCCCTGTTCGGCGGCCTGCCAGGCGGCCTCGCTCCCGGCCAATCCGCCGCCGACGACGATCAGTTCTGCCAAATCAGTCTACTCCTCCTCGGCGGCGCGCTCGGCGGCGCTGCGCGCCAGCAGCGAGTGGGCGTCGCGGTCGTCGGGGTTGCTGCGCACCGCCTGCATGAACCAGTAGACGGCGTCGTCCAGCTCGCCACGGTCGCGGTAGATGAGGCCAATGTTGTAGGCGGCGCTGGGCGCGTCCGGGTCGAGGTCGAGGGCGCGGCGAAAGGCGTCGATGGCCTGCCGCTGGTGTTTGTCCAGCGCCAGCGCCCGGTTGCCGAGATAGGCGGCGCCGAGGTTGATCCAGAGCATGGCGTTCTCCGGCTCTGTGTCAAGCAGCTTTTCGAGGATGGGCACGGCGCGGCTGAACTTGCCGGCGAGGATGTAAGCGCCGCCAAGGTTCAGGCGGGCGTCGCGGTCCTCGGGAAATAGCTCGTAGGCTTCCTCCAGCAGCGGCAGGGCGGTGTTGTGGCGGCCGCGGGTCAGTAGCCGGGTGCCGTCGCGCAGCAGGGCGCGGAAGCGCTCGACGCTGGCCGGGCTTGCTTCAGGCAGATGCTCACTCATGGCGGTTTCCTTTCCTGATGGGCAGCAGCAGCAGCGCGCTGACGACAAAGCCGCCGCCGAGGAGCGCCAACCAGAGGCCGGCGCGCTGCCAGAGCGCCTCCAGCGGGCTCAGCGGCCGCTTGGCGTCGCGCCACTCTGCTTCTAAGTCGGCCAGCGAGATGCCCAGCACGCGGCGCACGCCGGATTCGCAGTCGGCGCCGTCGGCGTAGGCGCGGATCATCTCGGTGAGGGCATGGTTGCCATACTCGGCCTGGACGTAGCCGACTACCGAGGCGCTCTGGGCGTAGGCGAGGCCGCTGTGGATTTCAGTTACGGGGAAGGTACGGCACAGCTCGGCCAGCGAGTGCGCCTCCTGGCCGGCAATGGCCTCCTGCACAAGCTGCTCCTGGTCCGGCGGGCGCGAGGCTTCCATCAACGTCGCCAGCCCTTCTTCAAACCAGCGCGGCACGTTTTCGTGGCTGGCGCCGGAGGCGCGGTAGAGCAGGAGATGGGTCAGCTCGTGCGGGATGCTGCGGCCGAGGTCGAGGGCGGCGGTGCGCGGGTTGACGGCGCTGACCAGGGCCACGCCCAGCTCCGGGTCGGCGCTGGCGCCCACCCAGTCGCGGCCGGTGAGCAGCAGCGCCGAGCGCAGCTCGGCCGAGCCGGGATAGACGTAAATGGCAATCGGCTCGGCTGTATCCAGCGGAATGACGGCGGCCAGCCGGGGCCAGGCGCGGGCAATCACGTCGTGGGCCACCTGCCCTGTCTCCAGCTCGGCGCCGGTCCAGTAGACGGTCGCGTAGGGGCCGGTCAGCTCGTTCCAGGTGAAGCGGTCGTCTACGTAGCTCAGGGTCGCCGCGGGCACGTCGTAGCTCTCCTCGCCGCTGAGGCGCCACCAGTAGGTGATGGTGGTGAACGGCGAGAATTGTACCTGGCCGAGCGACACCTGGTGGGTGAGGCTGATGGCGCGCGTCGGCGCCATGTCCAGCTCCACCACGAAGGTGGAATCAAGCTGGGGCGTGGTAAAGAAGAGGGCGGCGTGCGACACCGGCTCGGTCGTCTTGGCGCGCAGGGTAAAGTGCATCGTCTGGCCGAAGGTATAGCTGGCGTCGCTCTGCGCCTCCAACAGCTCCTGCGCGGCGGCGCGACCGGCGGGCCGCGCCAGCCACAGCAGGCCGGCGGCAAGCAGAAGCGCGGCGGCGAGTATGCGTGTGAACGGTAGGCGCTGGTTCATAGTGCCAGTATCGTGATGACCAGGGCCAGCGTCAAGGGGCTGAGCAGTGTTGTTACCAGAATGGTGCGGGTGACGACGGCGGCGTGGATATCAAACTCGTTCGCCAGCACGGTGACGATGACCGCCGTGGGCATGCTGGCCTGGATAATGGAGGTGGCGTTTGCCAGGCCGCGCAGGCCGAGCGAGGCGGCCAGGGCCACGGCGACCAGGGGCGCGATCAGCAGGCGCAGGGAGGCGGCCGGCAGCACCAGTCGCCAGGAGGTCAGCCCGTCCATCTCGGCCATGTTCATGCCGAGGACGACGAGCATGGCGGGAATAGCGCCGGCGGCGGCAATCTCCAGGGCGCGCTGCAGCGGCGCGGGCAGGGTAAGCTGCAGCGTATAGACGGCGATAGCCAGCACGACGGCGTAGACGGCGGGCACGCGCGCCACGCCGGCCAGGGCGCTGCGCCCGTCGCCGCGGCCCATCGAGGCGATAAAGACGCCCAGGGAGTAGATGAGCAGGGTGCTGGTGACATAGTAGACGACGGCGCGCGATAGTCCATCGTCGCCGTAGCGCAGCTGGTTGAGCGTGAGGCCGTAGTTGCCGCTGTTGACGAACATGGCGACGAGCACCAGGGCAATCAGCGCCGTGCGCTCCAGGCGCAGGAGACGGCCGGCCAGGTAGGCCAGCAGCCCCATGATGAGGATGGAGGCGACGGCAAAGGCAATCAGGGCGGTCAGCTCGCCGCCCTCAAGCTGGTTGCGGCTCAGGCTGACAAAGACGAGGGCCGGCGAGAAGGCGTTAAAGACGACGGAGGAGACGGGGCGGGTGGGGACGCCGCGGCTGCGCCGCAGCCAGAAACCCAGACCGGCGACGAGGAAGATGGGAAGGATATTCTGGGTGATGACTTCGAGAATGGCGTTCACGCGAAGCTGGCGTCAAATCTGGTCGTCGTCCTCATCCCCATCCCATTCCATGAGATTCAGGTCGATGTCGCCGCCCAGCCATTCAATCTCCTCCATCGCCTCTTCAATGGCCTCGTAGAGGTCTTCCGCATCGGGGTCATCGGCCAGCTCCTGCAGCGCCTCGTAGGCAGCTTCGCTGCCAATCTGGCCGAGCGCGGCAATGGCCGCGAGCTGGATTTCGAGGTCATCCTCGTAGAGCAGCTCCACAAGCTGGTCAACCGGGTCGCTGAAGCCGAGATTGCCGGCGGCGCGCACGGCTTCCAGACGCATGTCAAAGTCGGCGCTGCGCAGCTCGTCGAGGATGATGGGCAGCCAGCGCCGGTCGGCAGTGCGGCCCATGGCAAAGACGGCGCTGATACGCATGTTATCGTCGCCGCGCTCATAGGAGCTATCAATCAGGCCGGGAACGGCGGGATGGGCGGCGTTGCCCAGCGACTCCAGCACGGCGCGGCGCACAGCGGCGGGCTGGTCGTCGCGGGCAAACTGAGCCAGCAACGCCGCGACAATGCGCGCCGCTACCCGCTCGGCAATCTGGCCCCACTCACCCATGAGGACGTAATGGCCCAGCGTGGCCGCCGCGGCCGCCCGCACCTGCGTTTCGGCGTCCTTCTCCATGAGGGCGATGATCGGATCGACCACCGCCAGGTTGCTGGAATCCCAGAGGCCGTCAAGCGCAGCCAGCCGCACCGCCGGCTCTTCGTCGGCCAGCATGAAGCGAAAGACCGGGGCAAAATCGACCACGTAGTTCTCTTCGCAGATGTCGGCCATGTGGCGGGAAACCACGCTGCGCCGCTTGGCCGACCAGCGCGGCCAGCTGGCGGTAAAGGCGTCGAAATCGCCCGGCGTCATGTCGGAAAGGCGGTAGAGCAGCGGCAGCCGCACAGACGCGCCGTCTTCTAACTGCTGTAATACGTCGGCAAAGGAGAGCTCGTCTCTCATTCGTTTTCCTTAAGGTAAGATCGGGTTGCGAATATCCTGGATGATCAGCAGGAACATCAGAGCCAGCAAGAAGAGCATGCCGACCAGATGGACCATCCCTTCGCGCTCCGGTTCAATGCGCCGCCCACGCACGGCCTCCACCAGCACAAAGAGGATACGGCCGCCGTCGAGGGCGGGAATGGGCAGTAAGTTGGTAAAGGCAAGCGCCGTGCTGATCCAGGCGATAATATGCAAAAGCTGGAACCAGTCGCCGGTATCCGCCGTGTACTCGGCCGTGGCGCCGGCAATCTGGCTGATGCCGATGACGCCCACGGGCCGCGCTTCCTCGGCGCTCAGCTCGCCGCGGGCCAGCATAAAGGGCACGCGCAGCGTGAGCGTGACAATATCGGAGATGGAGCGCGCCGCCGTGCCCACGGCCTGCACCGGCCCAAGCGGCAATCGCCGGCCGGCGTCGAGGTTGATGTGGATACCAATGGCCCCTTCGCGAGAGGCGTCGTATTCGCCGGGACGGCGCGGCACCACGGTCAGGAGCTGCTCGGTATTATCGCGCTCGACAAGCACGCTCACTGCCTCGCCGGCATGGGCCGCTACCTCGGTAACGAGCGTGAGCGTATCGCGCACGGGCTGGCCGTTGACCTCCAGGATGATGTCGCCGGTTTGCAGACCGGCGGCCAGGGCCGGCGAACCGGCATCGACCCCGCCGACGGCGACAGCGGGCGGGCCGATGAGAAAGGCGAACCAGAAGGCGAACAGGGCAAAGATCAGGTTGAAGACGGCGCCGGCGCTGAGGGTGAAGAAGCGCGCCGTCTTGGACGCGGCGGCGAGGCCGCCGGGCACGCTGGGGTCATCTTCCCCCGCCGGCCGCACGAAGCCGCCGAGCGGAATCCAGTTGAGCGAATAGACGGTGCCATTCCGCTCAAAGAGGGTCACCGCGCGCGGCGGGAAGCCGATGCCGAACTCTTCCACCCGTATGTTAAAGAGACGGGCGACGAGGAAGTGGCCGAGCTCGTGGATAAATATGATCGGCGTGAGGATCAGGGCGAAGCCCCCAATCATCCAGAGAATGTCCATAACGTGAACCTATTGCGCCTTGCCTCGGTCGCGTTGCGGGCGCCGTACCCGCCAAACCGTGCCGCCTGTTGAGACTTCCGCTCGATTATACGCCCTGCCCTCCCGCGGGGGAATGGCCGGCAGGTAATGTTTACTGCCTTCTAACACCCTCGCGGCGACGCCGGGAGCGGGCAAGCCCCAGTGTACGGGAGGCAACGGGCGGCTGTCAATGCGGCGCTCCGGTCACGATTGCGCGCGCCGCCAGAGCCAGCCGGCCAACGCCGCCAGCAGCCCGGAGCCGAGCGCGCCAGCGCTGATAATCACCCCCAGGTCGAACCAGAACATCTCCGGGAAGAGGCGGATGAGGCTGTCGCTGTAGTTAAAGCTCCAGGTATCCGGCGGGAAGAGCAGCTCGTGGAAGAAGACGAAGAAGGTATCCCAGAAGAGGAGGATGAAGAGGGCGATGGCCAGCAGCACACCGGCCGTCGCCAGGCCGCCAGCAAGCAGGGCCGCAGCCGCGCGGCGTCGCTCTTCCCGCTGCAGCGCGAGCAGCAGCAGGCCGCCGATGACCAGGGCCGCGCTCAGCCCCCAGAGGAGGCGGATGGCGTCGGTGAGATGCTTCACGTCGAGCATGTGGCCGATTTCGCGCTCGTTGTAGAAGGGCTGGTCGGTGTCCGGCAGCCGCTGCTCTTCCAGCAGGTAAATAACCTCTTCGGCCGGCTGCGGCCGCTGCAGATAGTCGACGGCGACAAGGGCCAGCGCCTGGCGCTCGTCCGGCGTGAAGGGGCGCAGGCCCATCTGCTGCTGCTGCGCGGGACTATAGCGCTGCAGGTCGGGCGTGAAGTGGGGCTTGCCGTATTCGTAGCGCACGTAGCGCTCGCCGTTGGCGACGATGAGCGTGACGGCGCCCAGGCCGAGAAAGAAGGGCATCGCCAGGACGACGAGCCATTGTAGTAGTCGAGCGGTGCGCTGGTTCATGGTTGTTCTCCAGGTAGAGAGCCGTGAGACCTGTCAGGTCTCCAAAAACCTGACCGGTCTTTTGGGCTACATTATCCTCCCAACCCTGGCAGCCCTTCCGGCCCTTCCTGCAGCAGATAGCGGATGACCAGGGAATCGACCAGGGTTTCCAGCGGCGCGCGCTCATCGGTGAAAACCAGGTCGGACGCGGTCGCCGGGACGAGGTTGGCCGCGGCCGCCTCCAGGGCGGCGCGCAGCAGCGACTGGGGGTCGGAGAAGGCGGCCAGCTGCTCCAGGTTGCGCTGCACGTTTGCGGCGTCGGTGGGCTGGCGCGTGGCGACGAGGATGGTGTTGAGCGAGCCCGGCACGTCGATGGCGTGCACCGAGGGGAAGACGGCGGCCAGCGTGGCCGTCATCGCTGCCACCAGGCGCCGGTCTGCGGGCGCGCGGCCCACGTTGATCGCCAGCACGCCGTCCGTGTCGAGCCGCTCATAGACCTCGGCAAAGAACTGGCGCGTGGTCAGGTGCCAGGGTATGTATGGCACCTTATAGGCGTCGACGGTCACCAGGTCATAAGGGCCGGGCAGCCGGTTCAGCTCGTAGCGACCATCGCCGACGATGACGTTGAGGTTGGGCTCGTTCATGGCGAAGTAGTCGCGGCCGGCCTGCACAATCGCCGGGTCCAGCTCAATGCCGTCGATGGCGATAGGGCCAAAGACGCCGCTAGCCTGCTTGGGGATGGTGCCCGCGGCCAGGCCGACGACGGCCATACGCTGCACCGGCGACGCCGGCACGGCCACGGCGGCGGGGTCGTTAAAATAGGGGGCGGCGAGCATGATGCTCCAGACGGAGATGCGCGGCACGCGCCCGCCGTCACAGTAATAGGAGTGGTAAGCCTGGCCCTCGTTGAGCAGCAGGTAGTTGCAATCGCCCTGGCGCACGACCTGTACGTAGTTGTAGGCCGATTCTGTCTCGAAAATCTGGCCCGGGTAGCTCTTTACCGGCCCGCGGCCCCAGAGCCAGATAGCGGGCAGCAGCAGCAGTGAGAGCAGCGCACCCAGCAGCGCGTCGCGCGCGCCGCCGCGCCAGAGGCCGCCGAGGCCGACGAGCAGGAGGATGCTGCCAAAGATGAGGGCTGCGGCGCGCGAGCCGGCCAGCGGGATGACGAGCAGCACCGGCAGGTAGGTGCCCAGCAGGCTGCCCCAGGTGCTGACGGCGTAAATGCGGCCGCTGATGCGCCCCGCCTCGGCGACGTCACGCACGCCGAGGCGAATGGCGAAGGGGCTGAGACAGCCGAGCAGGGTGATGGGCAGCGCCAGGGCAAAGACGACGCCAACAAGGCTGCTGGCGAGCGCGCCGACGTTGACGGCGGCCAGCGCCGAGGCGGCGTCGCGCAGCAGGACGCTGGTCAGCAGCAGGAAGAGGATGCTGCTGAAGCCGGCGGCGGTGACCAGCGTGTAGAAGAGGCGCGGCGCCGGGTTGCGGTCGGCCAGCCGGCCGCCGAGGAAGTAGCCGATGGTCAAAAAGAAGAGGACGAAGCCGATGACGTTGGCCCAGACGATGTTGGAGGTGCCGTAGACGGCCTGCAGCATACGGCTGGCGACGAACTCCACGGCCAGGGTGCTCATGCCGCCGGTGAAGACGGTCAGATAGAGATAGGCGCGATCGCTGATGGTGAGCCTTCCTTGTAAGTGACCGGCAGTTCCAAAGTGCCAGTCACTTCTCAATCAATACCCAGCGCGGCCATCATCTCGGCGGCGGAAAGACGGCCGCTGTTCGCAAAGACCATAACAAAGGGCTGGTCGTAGACGGTGAAACTCTCGTCGGCGTAGCCCAGGCGCAGCATGGTTTGCTGCGACAGGTAGCGGGCGGCTGGCGGCGGCGGTTGTAGCGCAGCGCGCGCAAAGCGGTCGGGCCAGAGCCAGAGCGGGCCGAGCCGCGGCGCGCGCCCGGCGACAAAGCGTACCTCAAAGCCGAGGGCGCCGCTAAAGAGCTGTTCGTAATAGGCGCGGGTCAGCGGATAGTATTCCGGCAGCCGCCCGGCGACGCCGTAACCACGGTTAGAGGCGACCACGAGGTAGTCGGCGGTGGCCAGCCGGCCGAGGTTGGCGGCCGCCTTGTCCGCATCGTCATTGCGGCCAATGCCGCCCAGCCAGTCGAGTGTGGCATACTCAAAGCGGCTGCGGCTGCGCAGCTGGCCGTCAATCGTCACGCTGCTTGGCAACAACTCATCCCACTTCTCGCCGGCGATGACGGCCCCGTCGAGCGCCTGCTCGTGCAGCCAGTGGGAGGCGGCCAGCCACGGGTGCGGCGCGGCGTAGAGGCCGACGAAGGCAAGCGCAGAGAGGGCCGCGCTGCCGAGGACGACGCCGCTGGCCGCGGCCGCCGCGCGCCGGGAGCGCCGCGCCAGGGCCAGCAGCAGCCCGGCGCCGCAGACGGCCAGCAGCGGCAGCAGCGGCTGCATGTAGCGCATGAACTTGACGAAAAAACTGCCGGTGCTGAGAAAATAAGGCAGGGCAAAGGCCAGCAGCAGCAGCTCGCCGCCGGCCAGCGGCGGCAGCAGGGCCGTCAGGCGGCTCGGCTCAGGTCGCCGCCGCCAGTGAAGCAGCGCGCGCAGCAGCAGCCAGCCGCCGCCGGCAAAGGCGACCAGGCCCAGCAGCGGCCCCATGCCCCAGCGCAGCTGCATGACAATGGGGTAGAGGAAGGGGGCCGTGCCGGCGTACTGCATGGTGAAGGGGAAGCGGGCGCTGCCGCCGACCATCTCGCTCTGGCGCAGCACGTTGGCGGCGTAGCAGTTGCCCCAGTTGAGCGCGGGAATCTGCAGCGGCCCCAACGCCACCGGCGGCGTAATGAGCCGGCAGCCCCAGTCGAGCAGGGCAAAGGGGTTGGTGAGGGCAAAGACGAGCAGGGCAAAGGCGCCGGCCAGGAGCAGGCGCGCCAGCGCCCGTCGCCCGCGTAGCGCCGGGTCGCGCCAGAGAAGGAGCGCCAGCGGCAGGAAGAGCAGGACGGCCGAGAATTTGGCGCCGACCGCCAGGCCGATGGTCGCCGCGGCCAGAAGCAGTGGCGGCCAGGCGCCGGGTCTGTCGCCGGCGCGCAGCAGCAAGAGGAGCGCGGCGACGGTAAAGAAGGTGAGGTAAGGATCGACGGCAAAGAAGTGGGCCAGCTGGATGTGCGACACGGTAAGCGCCACAAAGGCAGCGGCCAGCAGCCCCGCCCAGACGCCATAGAGCCGCCGCCCAAGCAAGAAGGTGAGCAGCACCGTGCCCACGTCCACCAGCGCCGTCAGGGCGCGGCTGGCGGCGGCGAGATGGTCAAATTCGACGTGGCCGGCGCCGTTGAGCAGGTCGCGCGCCAGCGGCCAGTGCGCCGGCAGGGCGCTGGCCAGCGGCGAGAGACGCTCCAGCAGACGGGTCGCCGCTACGCCCAGGTAGAGGGGGAGGTGGCCATAGGCAAATTCGCGCCGCTCGTCCTGGGGGACGACGATGCCAGCGCTGGCCGCGTCAGGGGGCCAGTAGAAGGGATTGAGCGTTGACTGCTGGGGATGAAAGGCGGTCGCCCAGGAGCGGGGCCATTCGACGGTCGTGGCTACCCAGGTGACGTAGCGCTCGTCAGGATGGTAATGCTTGTAGCCGTCCCAGTCGAGGCCGGTCAGGCGCAGCGTTGCCGCCAGGAGCAGGACGAGAAACAAGCATAGAAGCTGGGAGCGCGTCATACCCGTCCTGATGAAAAAAGGCCGGAACATACGATCCGGCCTTCTGCCTGTCTAATGCGGGAGAGAGCGTTAGTCCTCGTCCTCGGCTTCCTCTTCGTCCTCGTCCGTCTTGCCCCTGGAAATGACCTCGACCTCTTCGCCTTCCTCGCCGAAGAGCGTCTCTTCCTCTTCCTCTTCTTCCTCTTCTTCGCGGAAGTAGTCGAAGCTGGTGATGGGCGTTTCGGGGTCGGTCAGAATGGTCACACCCTCGGGCGCGGTCACGTCGCTGACGTAAATGGCCGTATCCGGCGAGGCGCCGCTGATATCGACCTCAATCTCGGAGACGAGGTCGCCGGGGAGACATTCGATCGTCACCGTGTGCAGGACCTGCACCACCTGGCCCAACTGGCGGTATTCTTCCTCGGTCTCGCCGACGATGACCAGGTTGATTTCAGCCTGAATCGTCTGGCGCATGTCCACTTCGTAGAAGTCAACGTGCAGGACATCCTCGCGGGTGGGATGCTGCTGGATATGGCGGGCGAGAACGGTCACTTTGCCGCCTTCGTAGTTGATGTCGATCAGCTCATTACGGCCAGCCTGGCGCAGGGCGCGCATCAACATCAGATTTTCGACCTGGATATGCACCGGGTCGCGCCGGCCATAGATGACGGCGGGTACCAATCCGTCGCGCCGGAGCTGTTTGCTCTTCTTGCCAAACGTAGTGCGGGTTTCCGCATCGACATTTACTCGGTCAGCCATGCTACTCACTTCCTCTGCTTGTTCATCTGCGTGCAGGATATGGTCATCGGGTCGCCCCCGGCCGCTGCGTCTTCTATAAAACAAAAATGGCTGGCCGGAAACACCAGACATTTACGCCGGCGGCGGCAGCAGGCAGGCGCAAAAGGCCGGCCGCTGTCCCTGCACCAGGTTGGGAAGTATAGCATTTTCTGCGCAGCCGTCAACGACGCATTGGCCGAACTTACGCGCCGCTTAGCAGGTTGACGCGCCGCAAAGGGCGGGGGACAATAGAGCAACCGATCTGCAGGTGGAGATACAACGATGCAAGACGAGCTGACTCAGTTCTACCAGGGTGTGCAGAAGGGGGGAAAGCTACGCACTGATGAGCATGCCCGGCGCTGGACGAGAGGCGTGTTGAAGACGCTCGGCGTCAATCTGCCGGGCAAGACAAAGCGCAAGCTGGCGCGCGAGCTGCCCGAGGCGCTGGCCCAGTCGCTCACCGGCGTCTTCTGGCTGCTGCACTTTCGTAACCCGAAGCTGAGCAGTAAGGAATTCCAGCAGGCAGTGGCGCGGCGCAGCGGCAACAGCGACGCCCAGTTCGCCCGCTTCCCCATCCTTGCCGTCTTTGGCGGCGTCAAGCAGATAATTAACCAGGATCTCCAGCGTGAGGTTGCCCAAAGTTTATCGCCGGACGTGCGTGCGCTCTGGGAAGAGGCCTGACGGCGGGCGGGCGGCAGCCCCCTGCCTGCTGCTGCTCCTGCTGCTGCTTCTGGCCGCGGCCTGCAGTGCGCCGCCGCCGTTGGCGGCCGAGAGCGGCCCGATTGAGGTTACGCTGCTCGTGGACGGCGAGAGCCATAACCTGACGACGAGGGCGGCCAACGTGCGCGAGCTGCTGGAGGAAGCGGGCATCAGCACAGCGCCGGCGGACGAGGTAAACCCGCCGCCGTTTACGCCGCTGCAGGACGCCATGGAAGTGGTGGTGGTGCGCGTGGCCGAGCGGGTGGAGGTTATCGAGGAGAGCCTGCCCTTTGGCCGCAAGATCGTCAGAAGCGCCGCCCTGGACGCCGGGGCGCCGCCGCAGATTATCCAGGGCGGGCGCGCCGGGCTGCAGGAGATTACGGTGCGCATCGTCATCCGGGACGGCGTGGAGGTAGACCGGCAGCGCACACGCATCACCGTGGTCGAGGAGCCGCAAGACGAGATTGTGATGGTCGGCGTGGGCGCGGCCGCCGGCGACTCTACCTTCCCCGGCCTGCTGGCCTTCCTCAGCGGCGGCCAGGCGATGCTGCTGCGCGGCGCGACGAGCTATCAGGAGCAGCTAGCGACCGGCGCCGCACTCGACGGCCGCGTTTTCGCCCTCTCGCCCACCGGCAGCCACCTGCTTTATACCAGCGTCGTCAGCGACACCGGGCGCTTCCAGAACCGGCTCTTTGTGATTAGCACCGAGCCGGGCGCCAGCGCGCGCGACCTGGAAGTGGAAAACGTGCTCTGGGCCGGCTGGAACCCGGCGGAAGCCGGCGCGCTGCAAGTCGCCTACAGCACTGCCGAGCCGGTAGACGTGCCGCCGGGCTGGCAGGCGAACAATGACGTGTGGGTGGGCGCGCTGCCAGCCGGCGAGAACGCCCCGTTCAGCCCGCGCCGCATCGTGGAAAGCTACCCGGCGACCTACGGCTGGTGGGGCGGCGCCTATGCCTGGTCGCCGGACGGCCGCTATCTAGCTTTTGGCTTCGCCGACGAAGTCGGTCTGTTTGACCTCGAGGCGCGCGACGAAGAAGAGCGGGCCATCGTGCTGCACCGCTTTACCGAATATGAGACGCGCGCCGACTGGGTCTGGCTGCCCACGCTTTCCTGGTCGCCGGACGGCAATTTCCTGGCCTTCAGCAGCCACGGCGGCGACGACCCGGAGGCAATGCGCTTCGACATCTGGGCGGCAAGCGCCGGCGGCGGGCTGAGCGGGCGCTTTGTCGAGCAGGCCGGCATGTGGAGCCACCCGCACTGGTCGCCGGCCGAGGCCGGTGGGCAGCTGGCCTTCCTGCAGGCGAACAACCCGCTCGACAGCCTGCGCAGCCCCTATACCCTGTGGCTGATGGACGGCGACGGCAGCAACCGGCGCCAGGCCTACCCGCCGGCCGGCGAGAACACGGCCTTTCCCCAGGACAGCCAGTTTATGAGCTGGGCGCCTTTGGGCCGCGACATTGCCTTCATCTTTGACCAGGCGCTCTACCTGTATGACGTGGACGGTGGCAGCGCTTTCCGCGTGACGCAGGACGACGCCCCGGCCAGCCGGCCGAGCTGGGCGCCCTATGGCGCGGGCATTGGCGTCGCCAGCCTGGAGAGCGAGCTGCGGCCGGCGCCGGTCCGCACCCCCAGCGCGCCCCCTGTCCAGCCGCCCGGAGAGGAGTAGCCGGTAGGTCGGGTTCTCTGGAACTTAACAAGTTATGGGGCATTACCACGAAGAACAGCTCCTGTTGAGCGATTTTTCAAATCGC
>CAZOGK010000044.1:0-4659 GCA_964579295.1 uncultured Ardenticatenaceae bacterium | reverse complement strand
CGCTACAGCGTTGCCATTCAAATGCCTCGTATTGAGGAAAACGCATGAAGTTATCGGTCATCATACCTGTCTACAACGAGGCTTCGACGTTGCGCGCCCTGCTGCAGCGCGTGGTCGCCCTGCCCATCGATAAAGAAGTGCTCGTCGTGGACGATGGCTCTGACGCCGAGACGGTAGGCCAGCTGGAGGCAGCGGTAGCCGAGTCGCAGCCGGGCATGGTGCGGCTCTTTACCCACGCGCACAACCGGGGTAAAGGGGCCGGCATCCGCACCGCGCTGGAGCATGCCAGCGGGGATGTAGTCATCATTCAGGATGCTGACCTGGAATATTTCCCCGAGGATTATGTCGAGCTGCTGGCGACCTACGAGCGGCACGGGGCGCGCGCCGTTTATGGCGTACGCGACCTGAGCGACCGCAATTTCCTCATGCGCTTTGGCAACCAGTTCCTCACCTGGACGACGAACCTGCTCTTTGGCAGCAGCCTGCACGACATGGAGACGTGCTACAAGATGGTGGACCGCAAGCTGATGCAGTCGCTGGCGCTGCGCAGCCACCGCTTTGAGATTGAAGCCGAAATCAGCGCCAAGCTGCTGCAGCGGGGGGTGAAGATCTACGAAGCGCCAATCCGCTACGACCCGCGCGACGAGGCGGCGGGCAAAAAGCTGAGCCCGCTCGACGGCCTGCCGACGCTGGCGACGCTGCTCAAGTACCGGCTGGCGCTGCCGGAAGAGATGGAGCTGCAGCGCCTGGAACGGGCCATCGTCGGCGGCGGCCTGGCGCTGGCAGCCCTGGGCGCGGCGCTGCTGTGGCGGCTGGTGAGCGGCCCGCCAGACCGGGATTGAGTTGGCCGGACAGGCGGGCACGGCTGCAGCGATGAAGGCAAAGCGGCGCGCCGCCTGGCTCACGCTTCTGTTCCTGGCGCTGGCCCTGCTCTCGCTGCTGGCGTTGGGCGCCGTGCAGCGGCAGCGGGCCTTCCTCACGCGCGGCATCCCCCCCGCCCTGCCGGAGCCTATCCGCCACGCCGGCGTCGAGCCGGGTCTTAACGTCTACCTGGACGATGATCCCGACCTGGTCGCCACGCTGCGCGCAGTGCGCACGGCGGGCGTGCAGACGGTGAAGCAGACCTTTTATTTTCCGGGCGCCGCGGACGCAGCGGATTGGGCGGCGAGCGACCGTCTTCTGGCGGCGGCGGCGGCAGCGGGCGTGCGCGTCGTGCCCCTACTAGACGGTGACCCAGCGACGGATTTCGCGCCGCCGGACCCGGACGACTTTGCTGCCTGGGCCGGCGCCTTCGCCGCCCGCTACGCCGAGCAGGTGGACGCCTACTTCATCTGGGATGAGCCCAACCTGACCAGCCACTGGGGCGGACGCCACGTCAACCCGCGCGCCTACGCCGCCCTGCTCAGCGCCGCCGCTGCCGCCATCCGCGCCGCCGACGCCGGGGCGATCATCGTCGCCGCGCCGCTGGCGCCCACGGTGGAGACGGGGCCGGAGAATCTGGCCGAGCCGCTCTTTTTGCGTGAGCTATACGAAGGGGGCGCGGCCGATGCCTTTGACGTGGTCGCCGCCAAGCCGTATGGCTTCGACAGCCCGCCGCTGGACCGGACGGTGGACGTGGACGTGCTCAACTTCAGCCGGGCGATTCTCATCCGCGAGACGATGGAAGCGTACGGCGACGGCGACAAGGCGTTGTGGGCCGGCAACTGGGGCTGGAACGCGCTGCCCGCCGGCTGGAGCGGCGCGCCCAGCATCTGGGGCCAGGTGGACGAAGCGACGCAGGCGCAGTACACGGCGGCGGCGGTCGAGCGCGCGCGGCAGGAGTGGCCGTGGATGGGAGTGATGTTCCTGGAGAATTGGGCGCCTCGTGCCGCGCCAGACGACGCGCGCTGGGGCTTCAGCGTGCAGGGGCGGCCGGCGGCGCAGGCGCTGCCGGCCGGCGCGGCCGGGAGCGTCGCCTACCCGGGCTTTCACTTCCCTTCCCCGGAGGCGGCGGCGCAGCGCTATGAGGGCGACTGGCGCTTCTCGCCGGAATTTGGGGCCGACGTGGGCGCGGGCGGCGACAGCGCCGAGCTGCAGTTCTGGGGCACGGACGTGGGCCTGTCGGTGCGGCGCGCTGGCTACCAGGCGCGCTTTTACGTGACGGTGGACGGCGAGCCGGCCAACGCCCTGCCCCATGACGAAAACGGCGCGGCGCTGGTGCTCTCGGCGCCCGACTACGACGAGGATTACGTGAGCCTTGTGCCCGTCGCCAGCGGGCTGGAGCCGGGCCCGCACCTCCTTCGGCTCGTGGCCGACGGCGGCGCCGGTCAGTGGCCGCTGCGCGGCTATAGTGTGGGCTACCAGCCGCCGCGGGCAAACTACCGGCTGCAGCAGCTCGGGTTGGGGCTGCTGGCGCTGGCGGCGCTGGCGCTGGCGCTGCAGCAGGGGCGGCGGTCGGGCGGCGCGGCGCTGGCGCGGCTGCTCACAGGCTGGCGGCGGCGCCTCTCACGGCGCGCGGAGGGCGTGCTGACTGTGGCACTCTCCCTGCTGGTGGTGGCCGCCGGTTGGCTGACCTGGGGCGGTGAGGCGGCCGGACTCTACCGGCGGCTGGGCGACGGCGCGCAATTAGCGCTAACGGCCGCCGCCGCCTCCCTCTTCTACGTCACGCCCTGGTTCTTTGTCTACGTGGCGGCGCTGGCGCTGCTATTCGTGCTCCTGGCGGCGCGCCCGGCGTGGGGGCTGGCGCTGGTCGCCTTTGCCATTCCCTTCTGGGTCAAGCCCAAGGAGCTGCTCGGCTATCGCTTTTCGCCCGTGGAGCTATTTCTGCTGCTGGCGGCGGCCGCGTGGGCGGCGCGCTGGCTGCTCGACGTCGCGCGGCGGCAGCAACACGGGCAGCGGCTATCCCTGCCAGGCTGGCGGGCGCTGCGCGCGCGCCTGCTGCCCGCCGACGGCGCCGTGGCCCTCTTTGTGGCCGTGGCGACGCTGTCGCTGCTCTTTACGGCGCGGCTGGACGTGGCGACCAACGAATGGCGCACGGTCATCGTCGAGCCGGCGCTCTTTTACTTGCTGCTGCGCGCCGGCCGGCTGCGCCAGGGCGAGATGTGGCGCGTGCTGGACGCCTTTGTGCTGGGCGCCCTCGCGGCCAGCCTCTATGGGCTGGCCGCCTATGCCGGCTGTATGGCTAACTTCACCCACCCCTGGTGCCACAGCGAGCAGACGCCGATCATCATGGCCGGCGCTACGCCGCGGCTGCGCGGCCACTATGGCTCGCCCAACAACCTGGCCCTTTACCTGGAGCGGGCGCTGCCGCTGCTGCTGGCCTTCGCCCTGACGCTGCGCGGGCGCGGCGGCCCGTCGTGGCAGCGGCGGCGGGCGCTGGCCTATACCCTGGCTGCCCTGCCCATCGGCGCGGCGCTGCTGCTCACGCTGAGCAAGGGCAGCCTCTTCCTGGGCGTGCCAGCCTCGCTGCTGGTCCTGCTCTGGTGGTGGGGGCAGGCGACGGGGCGGCGGCTCTGGCCGTGGCTGGCAGCCGTGGGACTGGCCGCGGCCGCCTTTGCCGCCGCCGTGCTGCTCTTTCCGCCGCTGCAGGAGCGGCTCAGCCTGCAGGGCGTGACCAGCGTCGTGCGCCTCGACCTGTGGCGGGCCAGCCTGCAGATGTTCGCCGACCATCCGCTCTTTGGCGTGGGGCTGGACAATTTCCTCTATGAGTATCGCGGTCGCTACATCTTTGCCGGCGCCTGGCGCGAGCCGCACCTCAACCACCCGCACAACTTTGTCCTCGACTTCGCCACGCGGCTGGGGCTCGCCGGCCTACTCAGCGGCGCCTGGCTATGGTGGGCGCTGGCCCGGCAGCTCTGGTCATTGCCGCAGCGGCTGGCGCCGGCCTGGCGCCCCGTGGCGGCCGGGCTGGCCGGCGGCTTTGTCGCCATGCTGGCCCACGGGCTGGTGGACCACAGCTTCTTCCTGGTCGATTTGAGCTTCGTCTTCTATCTCTTTCTCGGCGTCGCCGTCTGGCTGGGGCAGAGTGGCGGCGATGAAACGTAACCAGCCGGCACGCCGGGGGTTATAACTGGTGTGCCCCTACACAGCGCTGGCGGCTGCCTGGTCTACGGATAAGTTGTCAGGATACTTGACAACCACCCACTTGGACTTACAATACCCGGCGCAAGATAGCGTATCCCGTCAAGGAGGAAGGTGACAATGGCCGATACATACGAACGCGTGAAGCGCATTATCGTCGAGCTGCTCGGCGCGAATGAAGATGACATTACGATGGAAGCCCATTTCCGCGAGGATCTGGAAGCCGACTCGCTCGACCTGGTGGAGCTGATCATGGCGTTCGAAGAGGAGTTCGAGGGCGAGATCTCGGACGAGCAGGCGCAGAACATCGAGACAGTGGGGCAAGCTGTGCGCTATATCGAAGAACACATGGGCGGCTGATGCGGCCCTGATTCTTCCGGTTCAGATGCAAGAGACGACGCGGCGCGCCGTCTCTTTTTTTTGCCCCGGCTACAGGCGCGCGGCGCGCCCGCCCGCTGCCCGGCTCAGGGCCACGGCCAGCGCCAGCAGGTGGCCGGCCAGGTTGAGCCAGACGCCAGGGCCGACGCCCAGCGGCTGGCGCAGCAGCTCGCCGTAGAGCGGGCGCACGGCAAAGAAGGCCCAGGTGGGCAGGATGGCGCC
>CAZOGK010000043.1:0-25614 GCA_964579295.1 uncultured Ardenticatenaceae bacterium | reverse complement strand
GGATGCAGTTGACGTGTATGCCCTGGCCTTTCAGCTCGGCCGCCATGCTCTCCGTCAGGCGCATCACGGCGCTCTTGGAAGCAACGTAGGCGCCCTGGTTCTTCGTTCCTGCCAGCGCGGCGCGCGCCGCCACATTGATCACTTTGCCGCTTCCCTGGCGCAGCATGTGGGGGACGATGGCTCGCGCCATATTCAGGACAGTACGCGCGTTGAGGTCTATGAGGAAATCCCATATCTCGGGGTCCGTCTCGTGCACCGGGCTGCCGCTGCGGAAGCCGCCAGCAATATTCGCCAGCACGTCTATACGCCCCATTTGCTGCACCAGCTCGTAGCCCAGCCCTTCTACGGCGTGGCTGTCTGTCAGATCGACGCCGGTAAAGAGGTGCTCGCCGCCGGCGGCCAGGTCGGGAAAGCGCTCCTCCAGCAGCTCGTCCCGGTTGTCGATGAGGATAAGACGGGCGCCGGCCTGGGCAAAGGCCGTTGCCGTGGCCTGCCCCAGATTTCCGGCGGCGCCGGTGACCACCACGACCCGATCCTGGAAATCGAACATTGCCTGTTCCCTCCTACCAGCCGAGATGGGTGGCGGCGCGCAGGATGCCGGCCACGCTCTTGGCGTCACGCAGGCGGCCGTCACGCGCCATAACCAGCAGCTCGGCCAGCGCGACTGCCTCCAGTGTGATCTGCTCGTCAAAGTCGCCCGGCAGCGGGTCGGCCTCCAGCCCCTCGGCCAGGTAGATACGCAGCAGCTCGTCGGAGTAGCCGGGGGCGGGCCAGCAGTCGCCGAGAGGGGTCAGGGCGGCGGCGCGGTAGCCGGTCTCCTCGCGCAGCTCGCGCTGGGCGCAGGCCGGCCACGCCTCCTCCCAGCCGCGCGTGCCGGCGGGCAGCTCAAGAATCTCCTGCCGCAGG
Organism: uncultured Ardenticatenaceae bacterium; assembly: GCA_964579295.1. Classification (GTDB taxonomy): domain Bacteria; phylum Chloroflexota; class Anaerolineae; order Promineifilales; family Promineifilaceae; genus JAAYYY01. The sequence goes on along the minus strand of CAZOGK010000043.1, from coordinate 24,708 downwards.
CTGAGCCGGACCTGGCGCAGCATCAGCACCTCGTTTCCCGGCAGCAGCGGCACAAGCACTACCCCGCCCGGATGCTCAATAATCCCCTTTTCTGCGTGCCCCCCGTCAGGACGGGTCAGGCGGTGTACGCGCAGCCGCCAGGAAGGGCCGTCCCAGACGATCCGCCCGCCCGGTGCGGCTTGCCGGCTGCCCACTAGGGGACCGTATAGCCGGCCGGCGGTATGCGAATCTGCTGCCCGATCTCCAGCCGATCCGGGTTGGTCAGGTTGTTGTAGGTAACCAGCTCCTGGATGGTAAAACCATAGCGTAGGCCAATCCGGTAGAGGTTGTCGCCGGCCTGGACGATGTGGATCTGCTCCTCGGCCGGCGGGGGCGCCACCGTTTCTTCGACGACAGGCGCGGTCGTCGGCTCTGCGGGCGGCTGCTCCACCACACTCCCACCGCCAAGCGGGATGAGAAGCTGCTGACCGACGTCGAGGGTGTGTACACTGGTCAGATTGTTGGCAGCCGCAATCTCCTCCACCGTCAGGCCAAATCGCTCGGCGATTTTGCCCAGTGTGTCACCGGCGACGACGGTGTAGACGATATCCTCAGCCGGCAGCGTTTCCTCGGTGGGCGGCGCCGGGGTGGCGTCTTCAAAACCAGTTTCCGGCGTTGACGCTCCGAGGTCGGGAGTAGTCTCCAGACCCGGCGGCAATATGGCCGTGGCGTCTGGGTCTAATGTCGGGATGCTGGGGCCCGGCAGACCAAATTCGGGGGTGGGCGGCTCTTGCTGGAGCGCGCGTTCGCAGGCGGCGAGAAGCAGGGACAGGAAGAGGATGGCGATGATCCATCCCAGACGAGCAGTGGTGCGTTTCACGAGTTCCTCCAGTGCGGCCAGGTGGACATAAAATAGTCTATCACAGGGGATCGCGGGCGTCAATTTGCGTCGGCGACGGCCGCCAGCTCCAGCCATCGCTCTAGCTTTTGCTCCAGCAGATTCCCCGTCCCCTCGAGCCGCTGCGCCAGCTCCTGCAGCCGCTGGTAATCGTCGCCACTGGCGTTGATCGCCGCGGCCAATGCTTCTTTCTCGCGCTCCAGCGCGGCTATCTCCGCTTCGAGCTGCTGTAGCTCTTGCTTCTCGCGCCAGCTCAGCCGGCGCGCCTCCTCGGCTGCCGGCGGCGGCGCTGTCCGGTTTGGGCGCGCGGCGGCGCTGCCCTGCACGGCGGCTCCTTTCTCCGCCTCGCGCCGCCGCTGCTGGTAGCTGCTGAAGGGCGCCGGGTAGCGCCCGCTCACTTCCATCTCGCCAAAATGGATCAGGAAATCGACGTTGCGGTCGAGGAAATAGCGATCGTGGCTGACGACGATGAGCGCCCCCTGGAAGTGATCAAGAAATTCTTCCAGCACGGTGAGCGTCTGCACGTCGAGATCGTTGGTTGGCTCGTCGAGCATGAGCACGTTCGGCTGGTGCAGCAGGGTGCGCAGCAAATAGAGGCGGCGCCGCTCCCCGCCGCTAAGGGCGCCAATATAGGCGCGCTGTTCTGGCCGGCTGAATAGGAACCAGCTCAACATCTGGGCGGCGTCCACGCGCTCGCCGTCGCTCGTGCGCACCAGCGGCGCCAGCGATTCGATGTAGTCGATGATGCGCTGGTCGTCGGGTAAGCCGGCGCTCTCCTGGTCATAGTAGCCCAGATGCACCGTTTCGCCCCAGACGACCTCGCCGCCGTCCGCCGCGGTCTTGCCGGCAAGGATGTCGAGAAAAGTGCTTTTACCGGCGCCGTTGGGGCCGACGATGCCGATGCGGTCGCCGGGCTCCAGATGGAAATCGACGTTCTGGAAGAGCAGCTTGTCGCCGTAGGATTTGCTCAGGTCGCGGACCGCGAGCACTTTCTTGCCGAGGCGCCGCCCGGCGAGGGCTATCGCCACCCGCTGCTCGCCGCGGTCGTATTGGAGCTGCTGCAGCGCGGCGATGCGCTGCTTGCGCGCCTTTTGCTTGGTGCTGCGCGCCTGGGCGCCGCGGCGCAGCCACTCCAGCTCCTGGCGCAGCCGGTTCTGGTGGGCCGCTTCGGCGGCCGCCAATTGTTCGTGGCGGGCCGTGCGCTGCTCCAGATAGCTGCTGTAGTTGCCAGGGTAGCTGACCAGCTTGCGCCGGTCCAGCTCGACAATCCGGTTAACCACACCGTCGAGGAAGTAACGGTCGTGCGTCACCATGAGCAGCGCACCGGGCACGGCGGTCAGGTATTCTTCCAGCCAGGCCACCGTATCGGCGTCGATATGGTTGGTCGGCTCGTCGAGGATGAGCAGGTCGGCGGGGTTAATCAGCCCCTGGGCCAGCGCCACGCGCTTGCGCTGCCCACCGCTGAGCTGGGCTACCGCGGTGGTGAACTCGGTAATGCCCAGGCGGGTGAGGATCGTCCTGGCCTGCGCTTCGGCTTCCCAGCCGCGGGTGCGATCCATCTCCGCTGTGAGCGCGAGGAAGCGCTGCTGCAGCGCGGAGTCATCCGGCTGCTGCTGTAGCTGCAGGCTGGCCTGCTCGTAGTCGCGCAGCAGCCGCATCTGCGGCTCGGCGCTCTGGAACAGGGTGTCGAGCACGGAAAGCGAGCCGTCCAGCTCTGGCTGCTGCGGCAGGTAGCGCAGGCGCACGCCGCCCCAGACGGTGACGCTGCCGCTGTCCGGCGCTTCCAGCCCGGCGATGATGCGCAGCAGCGTCGTCTTGCCGCTGCCGTTGATCCCGATCAGGCCGATGCGCTCGCCTTCATTGATCAGCAGCTCCACGCTGTCCAGCAGCTTGCGCTCGCTATACTGCTTGCTGACCCCCTGTAGGGTGACAAGATTCATCGTGTCGTTGGTCAGGCCAGAAAGAGCCGGTTATGAACCTTCACAAAACAACTCGGCACCAGACTGCAGCGGCGCGGAAGCGACTGAAGTCGCTACTACCAGGGGCGTTTTCGTAGTAACGACTTCAGTCGTTTGCCAGCGCCACTAGCCATTCAAAAAAAATACCTGTTCATTACCGGGTCTCGACAGCCTCCATGACGGCGTGCCCATTGAGCACGGGCCGCAAGAACTCGCCGGTGTAGGAGCCCTCCACCGTCGCTACCTCCTCCGGCGTGCCCTCGGCGACGATCAGGCCGCCGCGCTCGCCGCCTTCAGGACCCAGGTCGATGATATGGTCGGCTACCTTGATAATGTCCAGATTATGCTCGATGATAACCACCGTGTTGCCCTTATTGACCAGCCGGTTCAGGGCGTGGATCAGCTTGGCAACGTCGTGCGTGTGCAGGCCCACCGACGGCTCGTCCAGAATATACATCGTGCGGCCGGTGGCAATCTTGGAAAGCTCGCGGCTGAGCTTGACGCGCTGCGCCTCGCCGCCGCTAAGGGTTGGCGCCGGCTGACCGAGACGGATGTAGCCGAGGCCGACGTCGATCATCGTCTCCAGCCGCCGCCGGATGGTTGGAATGTTCTCAAAGAAGTCCAGCGCATCGTCGATGGTCAGCTCCAGCACCTCGGCGATGTTCAGACCCTTGTAACGTACCTGCAGCGTCTCGCGGTTGTAACGGGTTCCCTTGCAGATGTCGCAGGGCACGTAGATGTCGGGCAGGAACTGCATCTCGATGCGGTTCTGGCCCTGCCCCTGGCAGGCTTCGCAGCGCCCGCCGCGCACGTTAAAGCTGAAGCGGCCAGACTTGTAGCCGCGCACTTTGCTATCCGGCAGGTCGGCGAAGAGCTGGCGAATCGGATCGAAGAGCTTGGTGTAGGTAGCCGGGTTCGAGCGCGGCGTGCGCCCGATGGGGCTCTGGTCGATCTCGATGACCTTATCCAGATGCTCCAGCCCCTCAATACGGGCGTGCGCGCCCGGCAGGTCGTGGGAGCGGTAGAAAAACTGGGAGAGCCGCTTGCTCAGGATCTGGATGAGAAAGCTGCTCTTGCCGCTGCCGCTGACGCCGGTGACACAGACAAACTTGCCCAGCGGGATGGTAATGTCGATATCCTTGAGGTTGTTCTCGCGCGCGCCGCGCACCACAACGACCTCGCCGGTGCCCTCGCGGCGGCGCTCCGGGATAGGGATGTTGAGCCGGCCGCTGAGGTAGGCGCCGGTCAGCGACTCCTCATTGGCGGCGATCTCCGCCGGCGAGCCTTCGGCGACGATGCGCCCGCCGTACTTGCCGGCGCCGGGCCCCAGATCGACCACCCAGTCGGCGGCGCGAATCGTCTCTTCGTCGTGCTCGACGACGAGAACGGTATTGCCCAGGTCGCGCATCCCTTTCAGTGTGTGAATGAGCCGGGCATTGTCGCGCTGGTGCAGGCCGATGCTCGGCTCGTCCAGGACGTAGAGAACGCCCATGAGCCGGCTGCCGATCTGCGTCGCCAGCCGGATGCGCTGCGCCTCGCCGCCGCTGAGACTGCCGGCGGAGCGGCTCAAGGTGAGATAGTCAAGCCCAACGTTGTTGAGGAACTCCAACCGGTCACGGATCTCCTTGATGATCGGGCCGGCGATCATCTGCTGCCGGGTTGTTAGCGGGCTGCCGTTGCCCTGCAGCCCCTCCACCCAGCGCACGGTGCGCTGCACGGGCATCTCGCTCACTTCGCGGATGGTCACGCCCTCGATATCCACGGCGCGCGCCACCGCGTTGAGGCGCGAGCCGCCGCAGGCGCTGCAGGGGCGGTTGACCATATACTCTTCCAGCTTGCTGCGCACGTAATCGGAGGTCGATTCCTGGTAGCGGCGCTCCAGGTTGGGAATCACCCCTTCAAACTGGGTGCGATACTGGCGCACGGCCCCTTCGCGGTTGACGTAGCGCACCTGCAGCCGCTCGCGCCCGCTGCCGTAGAGCAGCACGCGCAGCTGGGCGCTGTTCAGCTCGCGCACGGGCACGTCGAGCGGGATGCGAAAATGGTTGGCCGTTGCCTGGATCAATTGCCAGTAGTAGCCGCGCTTGTCGTCGGTCGGCCAGGCGGTGATGGCCCCCTCGCGCAGGCTCAGATCCTTGTTGGGGATGACCAGATCAGGATCTATCTCTTTCTTGGTGCCCAGACCCTGACATTCAGGGCAGGCGCCGTGCGGGGTGTTAAAGCTAAAGGTACGTGGCTCGATCTCGGGAATGCTGGTGCCGTCGTAGACGCAGGAGAGATGCTCGGAGTAGAGACGGTCAACCGCCTCGCGCCCATCGCTGACGTCGTTGATGATGACGACGCCACCGCCCAGCCGCAGCGCCGTCTCGATGGAGTCGGTGAGGCGCGAGCGGTCAGCCTGGGCCTCTTCGCTCTGTGGGTCTTCCGGCTGGCGGATGACGAGACGGTCGACCACCGCTTCAATGGTATGGTTCTTGTAGCGGTCAAGCTCGATCTCTTCGTCCACCTGGTGTAGCTCGCCGTCAACACGCACGCGGACGAAGCCCGCCTTGCGCACATCTTCAAAGACCTGCTGATGGTGTCCCTTGCGGTCCTTCACCAGCGGCGCCAGCACCTGGATGCGGCTGCCGTCCGCCATGCGCAGAACGCTTTCCACGATCTGCTCGGCGGACTGCGGCTGCACCGGGCGCCCGCATTCCGGGCAGTGGGGCGTGCCAACGCGGGCGTAGAGCAGGCGCAGGTAGTCGTAAATCTCGGTGACCGTGCCCACGGTCGAGCGCGGGTTGTGGCTGACGCCGCGCTGGTCGATGGAGACGGCCGGGCTCAGCCCCTCGATCTGGTCCACGGCCGGTTTCTCCAGCTGACCGAGGAACTGGCGCGCGTAGGCTGAGAGCGACTCGACATAACGACGCTGGCCTTCGGCGAAGATGGTGTCGAAGGCCAGTGACGATTTGCCCGAGCCAGAAAGCCCGGTGACGACGACGAGTTTGTTGCGGGGAATCTCGACGTCGATGTTTTGCAGGTTGTGTTCGCGTGCACCGCGCACGACGATATTTTGCAGGGTCATTACGGTTTCTCAGAGTGGTGAGACAACTATTACCAGAACATCTATTCTAGCATACTCACGAATCGGTCGCTATTAGAATTCTGTGTGGAATGTGCGCCGGCGGGGCGAATCAGGCTGGCAAGAGCAGCCGCAGCGGGCCTTCACGGAGGCTGCGCTCGCTGCGCGTGGAGTCCGGGTCGAGGGGGATGAGCGTGGGGTCAAACGGAACAAGGCCGCTGCCGGTCAGCGCGTTTAGCGGCGCCCCGCCCGCCGCTGCCGCGGCCAGCGGCCGCCGCGAAATGAGAACGCGCCCCCTGTCGTTGGCCTTTTCCGGCGTGTGCACAGCGCCAGCGGGCAGGCGGCGCGCGTAGCCGTCATCCGTAACCAGCACGACGGGGGACTGGGGTGGGAGCGCCAGCGCGGCGACGATCCGGTCTTCCTCGGCGCGATTGAGCAGCTGCAGCCCGCTGCCGGGCAGGCTATCGAGCGGAACGCCAACACCGCGGCCGGCCGCCGTGAACAGCAGCAGCTGGTAGCCCGGGTCGGCGGCGAAAAAGGCCAGCGGCCAGCCGGGCAGCGGCTGCTGGAAGGTGAGGGGCACGGGCGCCTCGATTGCGGGCGCGATCACCGCGGTGGGGTAGGCGCGGACAAAGCCAACGGAGGTAGCCAGCACGAGGCGCGAGGCGCCCTTGAGCGCCGGCCAGTGGGCGATGGCGAAGACGGCTTCGTTCTCCTGGAACTGGTAGAGCTCTTCCAGCCGCTGGCCGACCGCCGCCAGCGACTCTAGCTGCAGCGCCGAGAGCAGCAGGAAGCGGTAGCGCGAGGTGATGAGGAGCAGGGGCTCGTCGGCCGCGGCGACGACAGCGCCAAGCAGGGGCGGGAAGCCGCCCGCGGCCGGCTCCTGCAGACGGGCGGCGGCGGCGACGACCGTGGCGCCAGTGGCGACCTGAACCTGGTTCTCGGCCGTGAGTAGGACCAGCGCCTTCTGGCCGGCGGCCTGGCTCTCGTCGCCGCCTTCGCGGACATCGATCCGCCGCTTGAGCACCCGGAGATTGACCGGGCCGGTCTTGGGCCGGCTCAGGGCGCCATTTTCCGCTTCCGCCGGGCCCGCCGCGGTCTGCGCCAGGTCGGCCGGCGTGTAGGCCCGCGCCTCAATCTCGCCGCTGCCGATGCCGTGGGCGAGGATGCCCAGGCCGGCAGTGACGCTGCCGAAGGTATCGATGCTGTGCAGCCGGTCGGCGCCGAACTTCTGCTGCAGCAGCTTCTGGAAGAGAGGGATCTCCGCCGAGCCGCCGGTGCGGATCACGGCGTCGATCTGCTGCGGGCGCAGGCCAGACGCCTGCACTGTCTCCAACAGATGCTTCTCAATACGCAGGTATTCGGGCCGGATGACATGCTCGAACTCGCGCCGCGTCACGAGCTGCATCACGTCGAACTCTGGCCCCTGCAGACGAATCATGCCGCCAAAGCGCTCCGACAGGTCGCGCTTGGTCCGCTCCACCGTGTCAAACATATGCAGGCCGTAGTTGCTGGAAACAAGGTTGATAAGGGCGCGGATCTCGCGCGGGCGCTGCGCCGTCTGGGCAATCTCCTCCAGCACGCGGCGATTCTGCGGCGACTGCAGCTCGAGTATGGTTTGCCAGTTGGCAAAGGTGTCGTAGATCCAGTGCGGAATGGGCATCTGTTTGGGGCCGTAGGCGCTGCCTTCGCCAAAATGGCGCGGCAGCTTGGCGCGGACCAGCTTCTGGTCGAACACGTCGCCGGCAATGGGCACGCCGCCGGTCGCCAGCACGCGGCGCTCGCCGTCGCCCAGGCGCATGATCGTAATGTCCAGCGTGCCGCCGCCGAAATCGAAGACGAGGATATTTTGCGCTTTGTCGCCGAGGCTGGCGTAGTGGTAGGCGGCGGCGATGGGCTCCTGCTGCAGATAGACGCGCTCGTAGCCGGCCTGAAAGGCGCCGCGCAGCAGCCGGTCCTGGGCCAGCGCGTCATGCCGGGGGTCGTCGGCGAAGCGGACCGGCCGCCCCAGCACCACCTGGCGCAGCTCACGCCCCAGCAGCCGCTCGGCGCGGCGGCGGGTGACGTAAAGATAGAGCGCCACCAACGCCTCGATAGGGTAGAAGAAGCTGCCGATGACGGTGCCCGCGTACTGGTGGTCGCGCAGGTTGGACTTGAAGCTGAGAAAGAGGCGGCCGGGACTCATCACGTCGGCCCAGACGTAGGCGTCGGTGACGAAATACATGTCGGCGCCGCGCACCTCAATCTCCCCTACCCAGATGCGCTCCAGTCGCGTAGGGCGGCCCACGTTCTGGGCGAAGTAGCGGTCCAGGGCATCGCGGCCGATATACACTTCCTGCTCGTTCGTAATGTAGAGTGCGGTGCGTACCACGCGCGGGTTCTCGCTGGCGGGATCCAGCGGCAGCCGGCGCAGCTCCTGTCCATCGTACACCGCCATGCCCGAATTGGTGGTGCCGAAGTCCATGCCCACAATCATGACCGGGTTCCTCCTTGCTTTGCTAAACGAGACGAGACGGATGCGGCGCCCACGCCTGGCGCCGGTGCAAACTTTCAAGTCTACGAGGAAAGGGGCGACCCGTCAAGAAATTGCCACACGGCGCGCTCTCCGAACAACCTGACAGCGATATGTAGGGCTCTGCCATGGCGGCGGAAGGTCGCCAGGAACGCCATCATCTGCCGTCCGGCGCGCCAGACCTACCGGCGCATCGGCAAACGCTTGAGAGCCGCGCGCGACTCTGCTACCATGCAGGTGATGCCGCCCGCCGGGCCGCAGAAGTCGGCGACTTTCACTAACGGCAGATCCAACCCGGCCCGCCACACGGCATCCGTGGGCGGGCAGATAACGGAGCGAGGAATGAGCGAGAAGCGCATCTGGCGCTGTGACCGCTGCGGCTTTTCGATGATCGAGCGCCACTGCAAAGTGATCTGTCCCAACTGCGGGCAGCGTTGGGACTGCAGCGACGTGACCATCTGGGTGGGCGACGGCCACCCGCAGCACGCGGGCGACGAGCCGGCGCGCTATCCCGGCCGGCGGGGCAATGATCGTTCGGCCGGCTAGGGCAGCGGGCGCTGTGGATCTGTCGCCGCTGGGCCGGGCGACGGCGCGACTGCCAGGCGCGCTGCCATGGAGCGACCGGCTCTGGCTGGCACTGGAAGGCGCGCGCGCCTGGGGATTTGCCCGCGTCATGCCCGTGCCCGGCCTGCCAACGCTGGCCGACCTGCAGCTCTTCGTGGCGCCGGAGCGGCGCCGGCAGGGAATTGGCGCGCTGCTGTGGCAGCGGGTGCGGCAGGAGCTAGCGGCCCAATCTGAATTCAACCGCGTCTCGGCGGCCGTGCGCCGCCGCCAGTCGCCGGCCGCCCAGTTTTTGCTGCGCCAGGACTTTACTCTGGAGCACGTCGAATGGGAGCTGGGCCGCCGCCTCGACGGCGCGCTGCCCCTACCGTTGTGGCCTGAGGGTTACGAGCTGGCAACCTACCCACGCGCCGGCGCCATAGACCAGTTCACCCGCCTCTACGAGGCCAGCTTCAGCGCCACGCCCTGGTACCAGCCATTCAGTGAAGAGGAAGTGAAGGACACGCTGCAGCGGGCGGGCGATCTGCTCTTTGCTGTGACGGGGGGAGAGCCGGTCGCGGTTGCCTGGCTGCGGCTGGAGGGAAGCGATGGGCGCATCGAGCCGATTGGCGTGGCGCCGGCTCACCAGGGCAGGGGCGTGGGCCGGGCTCTGCTGGGGGCCGCGCTGCACACCCTGAGCGAGCGCGGCGCACGGGAAGCGCGGCTGGGGGTCTGGCGACGCAACCGCAACGCCATCCGGCTCTACCGCCAGCTTGGCTTTCGGCCGTGCCGCCGCACCTACTTTCTGGCCTATGACCTCGACTGATCGAGGCCGGCGCGCCGATTGCGGTAGAGATCGGGATCGACTACCTCGGCCATCGGTTCAGGCATGAGCCGGTTGCCCAGGAACGCGCTGACCTGCCGCGCCGCGCGATCGGGGTCGGTCAGCACGTCGCTATAGTGGATGTAGAGCACGTCGAAGTTGGGCTGCTCTCCGAACCAGCTCTTGATGTTGGCGACGTGCCGGGCAAACAGCTCGGCCATGCGTTCGTCGTCCATCTGGTCGGCGTCTTCGCCACGATGCACCAGCATCTTGCGCTGCGAAGCGAGGATCTCCGGCATATGGCGCTCCATGAAGATGACCTTATAGTCGTATTCCGCCGGCAGGTGCTGCAGCAGCGCGGAGATGACTTTGACGGCCTTGCCCTCGGCCTGGGGCAGCCAGGCGGTGTCGCCCTTATCCATCTGCTTGACGCGCTCAAACTCGTAATAGCCCTTCGGGTTATCTTTGTCGGCTTCGCGCAGTGCGTCGGTGAGCGGGGGCAGGCCGCCCGCTTCCAGCATCTTCATCATCATCGACGTGCCTGAGCGCGGCAGGCCGGAGACGATGACGATGGTCTTGCGCGTCTCGCGCTTCAGTAGATTGCGTAAAAAACCCATGCTATCCTCACTATGATTCCCAGCTCATGCCGGCGCCCAGCGCCTGCATCGTCTCGACAAAACCGGGAAAGCTGTCGGCGATACAATCGGCCTCGGCAATGCGTACCGGCCCCGTCGCCGCCAGGCCGGCGACAGCCAGGGCCATGCCCAGCCGGTGGTCGCCGTGGCTGCTGACGCTGCCCCCCTGGATAGGTATCGGCCCCTGCACGGTAAAACCGGCGGGCGCCTCGTCAATGGCAATGCCCAGCCGCCGCAGCTCGCCGGCAAGAACGCCGATCCGGTCTACTTCTTTCACTCGCAGCTCGGCGGCGTCGCGCAGCAGGCTCACGCCGGCTGCCTGGCTGGCGGCGACCGCCCAGACGGGAAATTCGTCAATGGCGCGCACGACGAGGTCGCCGCCGGCCGTGGTCGCCTGTAAGTCGGCATAGTGCGCCAGCAGATCCGCCATCGGCTCGCCGCCGCTCTCGCGCGGCGACTCCAGCACGACGGAGCCGCCCATGGCCTGGAGTAAATCGAGCAGCCCGGTACGTGTCGGGTTAACGCCAACCCCTGCAATACGGATAGCTGAGCCGGGCACGATACTGGCGGCGACGAGGGGAAAGGCGGCCGAGGAGATGTCGCCCGGTATCGTCATCTGCAGCGGCCGCAGCCGGTGTGGGCCGGCGGGTAGAGTAATCCAACCGTCGTCGTCGGCGACGGGGACGCCCATCGCCTGCAGCATGCGCTCCGTATGGTCGCGGGCCGGGCCGGGCTCGTAGACGCGCGTCGAGCCCTCTGCGTAGAGGCCAGCCAGAAGAATCGCGCTCTTTACCTGGGCGCTGGCGACGGGCAGGCGATAGTCGATGCCATGCAGGGGCGCGGGCTCCATGTGCAGCGGCGCCCGCCCATCGTCGCTGGCGATGGCGGCGCCCATCTCTGACAGCGGCGCGATGATACGGCGCATTGGCCGGCGGCGCAGCTGCGCGCTGCCGTCAAGCACGGTCGCAAAGGGCTGGCCGGCCATGATACCGGCCAAAAGCCGCAGGCAGGTGCCGGCGTTGCGGCAGTCGAGAGGGGCGGCGGGTGGCTGCAGCCCGTGCAGCCCCTGTCCCGCTATCTCCAGCTTCCAGGCGTTTGGCTCGTCCTTCCTTACCGCCAGCGGCGCGCCCAGGGCGCGCACCGCCGCCAGCGTCGCCAGCGTGTCGCCGGCCGGAAGCCAGCGCTCGATGCAGCTCGCGCCCGTGGCAATGGCTGCCAGCAGCAGCGCGCGATGGCTGATTGACTTATCGCCGGGCACGCGGACGGCGCCACGCAGCGGGCTGCGCTGGGGGGTCACGACGAGGGTGGTCATCGGCCGCAATAGGCGATCAAACGTCGAGGCGAGCCACCGGCGCACGCCCTTTCAGCTCGGCCTGCTGGAGAGCGTGGTGGATGAGGAGCTGGTTCTGGCGGCGCATAAAGTCCTCGACCGTCGCGTCGGGATGCTCCACCAGGTCGTCGGCGCGAGCCGCTTCTAGCTTCTCGCGCAAATCGGCAATCTCGTCGGCCGGCAGGTAAGCGGCGCCCGGCCCCAGCTCCAGACGGTCCTGCACCGGCTGCAGCCGCGCCAGAATGACATCGCCGATGCTGACTTCGCCGCGGCCCATCGGCTCGTAGACATCGTACTGCTCGCCCGTCAGGAAATCCTCGACGTGCAGAATCTGTCCCTCGTAGCCGAGCAGCGTATAGGCGCCGGCCGGCGCGACGGAAAGCCACTGTTCCAGGAGCTGCTGCTGGGGCCGCGAGAGCTCTTCCCAGCGCTCGCGCCGGTAGACGTCGACCACGCGCTCGCCGGGCGTCTGGTAGTCGAAGGCGAACCAGTCGAAGAAGCGCAGCGCCTCGTTTTCGCTCATCTCGTCGGCATTGCTCAGCTCATAGTAGCCGTTCCAGTAGCGCGGCAGCGCCTCGGCAAAGGGACGCGCGAAACGCTCATCCTGGGCAAACTCCAACAAATCGTGGCGCAGGTAGCGCGCCGCCTGTTTTTGCTCGCGCTGCTCGCGCTCGATGGCCTGATCGGCCTGAAGATGACACTTCTTGTACTTAAGCCCGCTGCCACAGTAGCAGGGGTCATTGCGGCCGGGTTTGCTGGGCGCTGTCATGCTTCCGCCTCCAGTTGCTCGAGAACAGGGATCAGTTCGCTGAGGGAGGTTATGGTGAAGTCGGCTTCAATGCCGTTCCGCTCCCGCGCCAAGTGGGGCGGATCGAGCAGCACGCTGATCAGGCCGGCCTCGTTGGCGCCGAGGATATCGTGCTGGGGGCGGTCGCCGACAAAGACGGTGCGCCCTGGCTCCGTTCCCAGCAGAGAGAGGGCGTGCTCGTAGATGGCCTTGTGCGGCTTGATGTAGCCAACGTCGGCAGCGCTGATGCGCATGTCGAAGTAGTCCAGCAGCCGGTAATGGCGCAGCTCCACGTCGCGCATCCACATCGGGTAAAAGCTGTTGGTGACCAGGCCCAGTGCGTAACCTGCCTCATGCAGCGCCTGCAGGACCATTACCGTATCGGGATAGGGAACCACGCCCGGCATCGGCCGCCAATCGTAGACCTGCATCAACGATTCCAGGTCGACGAGGGCTGGATCCAGACCGGCGTCGCTGCAGACGCGCCGGAGCGCCTCGCCAAATTCCGGGCCCAGCAGGCTGTCGCTCGCTTCATCCCAGACTTCCTGCACGCGCCGAAGGAAAGATTGGTAAAAGACAGCGCGCTCGGGCAGTGTGTTGCCCAATTGCGCCAGATGGTCGTATATGTTATCGACCAGCGGCCGGTTCAGATCCTCCCACGCCACCTCCATACCGGACCAGTCGATGAGCGTGTCGTCCAGGTCAAAGAGGATGGCTTCTATCTTACGGGAGCGGGAATGCGCTGCCGGCGCGCTGGCGTCGGTCATCAGACTGCTAAAAGAGCGATTCATGCGGATACATCTCGTCAACCTTGGCCAGGGCAAAGGAGCCGGAGGCGCCCAGCAGGAAGAGCAGGGCCGAAACCGCGGCCGCCCAACCGCTGACGCCGGAAGGAATAATAGCCAGGGTCGAGCCGACGACAATGCCCAGGATCAGGTGGTACATGACGGCGTGGGCCCTGTTGAACAGCCAGGAGACCAGCTTGGCAAAGACCAGGATACAGATGACCATCCCCAGGATGATGGGGATGATCACCGCGAAATCTAGCTGGCGGATGCCGCCGGCCATTGGCTGGTACAGGCCCAGATAGATGAGAAAGTTAGATGGACTGAGGCCCGGCACGACGAGGCCCAGCGCCATGATGATGCCGCTGAGCAGCCAGACGCCGATATTGGGCGTTACCGAGACGTTGCGCACCGTCTCCATCCAGTGCAGGAAGTAGTACATGCCCACGCTCATGACGATGAGCAGCAGCCAGTGCCAGGGCTGCCGCCCTTGCTCGGCCGACTTCTTGAGGAGCGAGGGCATGGTGCCGGCGATGAAGCCGACAAATAGCCAGATGAACTGCGCCTCATAGTTCTCAAAGGCAATATCGACCACGGCAGAGAAAAGAAAGACGCCGAGCACGCCGCCGATGCCCACCGGCAGAAAATAGCGGAAATTGTCCAGGAAGCGGACGCGCAGATTTGCCAGGAACTGCAGCAGCGGCTCGTACAGCCCGAAGACCACGGCGAGCACGCCGCCGGAAAGCCCCGGCAGAATGGCGCCAATACCCACCAGCGCGCCCTTCAACAAGCGAATGAGCCAGTCGATAGCCGCTTTGCTTTGCCCGGCCTCGGCGGGCGTCATGACCAGCGCCGGCTCCAGCTCTCCCGGCAAACCTTCTCTATCTCTATCTGCAACACTCACAAATCTACCCTTCCCGACGAGAGAATTCCGTCCACACAAAAAAAGAGAGGCAGGGGATGGCCCTGCACACTGCACAAACGAACATACGATTATAGCAAGAGCACGGCGCGATGGGCGAATCCCCGTTAACGGCTGCTTAAGGAGCGCAGGGGGCCGGCCCGCGCTGTGTGGCCCTGCGGCCGGCCCCCGACGCCTTAGCGCTTGCGGAAAAGCTCGCGCACGACGATCTCCCGCTGGATCTGGCTGGTGCCTTCGTAGATCTGGAAGATCTTCACGTCGCGCATCAGCTTCTCCACCGGGTACTCGCTCATGTAGCCGTAGCCGCCAAAAATCTGCACCGCGTTGGTGGCGATGGCCATGGCCTTGTCGGCCGCATACGCCTTGCCGAAGGCGGTGATCATTGGGTCCGGCTCGCCCTGGTCGGCAGCCCAGGCCGATTTCCACACCAGCAGCCGGGCCGCCTCCACTTCCATTGCCATGTCGGCGATCATGTGGCCGATGACCTGGTGCTGCCAGAGCGGCTTGCCAAAGGTCACCCGTTCTTTGGCGTAGCGGATCGACTCGTCGAGCGCGCGCTGGGCGACGCCGACGGCGCCGGCGGCCGTACCCGGCCGGCTGCGATCGAATACCTGCATGGCGATGATGAAGCCGATCCCTTCTTCGCCGAGCAGGTGGCTTGCCGGCACGCGCACGTTCTCGAAAACCACCTCGGCGGTGTCGCTGGCGTGCTGGCCCATCTTATGGAACGGCTTACCAACGCTGACCCCTTCCCAGTCGCGGTCGACAATGAAGCAGCTCATCCCCTTATAGCGCACCGAGGGATCGGTATAGGCGAAGACGGTGTAGAAGTCGGCAACAGTGGCGCCGCTGATGAAGGTCTTACTGCCGTTGAGAACATAATGGTCGCCTTCCTTCCGGGCCGTCGTCTTGATGCCGGCGACGTCGGAGCCGGCCTCCGGCTCGGTGGCGCAGTAGGCGGCCATCTTGCCAGCAACCAGGCGGCCGCAATACTCGGCCTTCTGCTCGTCGTCGCCCGCCAGCAGAATGGGCAGGATAGCCAGGCCGTTGACGCCGATGGCCGTGCTCACGCCGCTGTCGCCCCAGGCCAGCTCCTCCTGGACGATACACTCGTCAAGCAGGCTGAGGCCCAGGCCGCCATACTCTTCCGGTACATTCATCGTCGTCAGGCCCAGCTCCTGTGCCTTGCGAACGATCGGCCAGGGATATTCATGGGTGCGGTCGTAATGCTCGGCGGCCGGCGCGATCTCCTTACGTGCGAAGTCGCGCGCCAGCTGCTGAATCATCTTCTGCTCGTCGTTCAGACCAAAATGGATATTGCCGTTGTTCATGACGATGCTCCTCTAATGGTTCCTGTTTGCTTCAGACCGGGCGCAGCTCGCGCTTGAGAATTTTGCCCGTGGCGTTCATGGGCAGGGTGTCCCGGAACTCGACGCTGCGCGGGTATTTGTAGTCGGCCATGTTCTCTTTCGCCCAGGTGCGTATCTCGGCTGCGGAGATGTCCGGGGCGTCTTCCTTAAGGACGATAAATGCTTTGACCTCCTCGCCATACTGGTCGTGGGGCACGCCCACCACGGCCGCCAGACTGACGGCCGGATGGCTCATCAGCACCTCTTCCACTTCGCGTGGATAGACGTTAAAGCCGCCGCGTATGATCATATCCTTGACGCGATCGACGATGTAGAGATAACCATCTTGGTCGAAGCGGCCGATGTCGCCGGTGTGCAGCCAGCCGTTGCGCAGCGTCTCGGCGTTGGCATCTGGCTTGTTGTAATAGCCTTTCATCACGTTGTGGCCGCGGATGACCAGCTCGCCCAGCTCGCCGGTGGGCACGTCGTTGTCGTCTTCGTCCACCACGCGGATCTGCACGCCCCACACCGGCAGCCCAATCGAGCCGGGCTTGGACGGCCGGTCGAGCCGGCTGAAGGTCGCCACCGGGCTTGTCTCCGAGAGGCCGTAGCCTTCGAGGATCTTAACATTAAAGCGGCGCTCAAAGGCTTTCATCACCTCGACAGGCATGGCGGCGCCGCCAGAGACGGCCACACGCAGCGTCTTCGCTATCTTCTCCAGGTTAAATTTGCCGGCGCCGGGATGGTTGAGCATGGCCCAGTACATGGTCGGCACGCCGGCGAAGAAGCTGACGTTATCCCGATCCATGATAGCCAGCGCCGCCTCCGGATCAAAGCGCGGCAGCAGGCTGAGGGCGGCGCCGGTGTAGAAACCGCCGTTCATCTGCACCGTCTGGCCGAAGCTATGGAAGAGCGGGAGCGCCACCAGGTGAACGTCTTCGCCCCACCTATTTTCAAAGAGATTGTCGGCGAGCCGGGCGTTGAGCAGCATGTTGCTATGGCTCAGCTCGGCACCCTTCGGCCTGCCGGTCGTGCCGCTGGTGTAGAGGATGACGGCCGTGTCGTCGGCCATGCGCTGCACCGTGTCAAAGGTCGGCGGCTGGGTTGCCATGAGCATGCCCAGCGTTCTGGTCCCTTCGATGGGAGAGGGGGCCATGGGGTTGGCGGTAATCATGAAGAACTGCTCGCAGCGCGGCGCTTCCTGGAAGCCGCCGTAGCCCATCTGCCCCATCGGCAGCTGCTCGGTTCCTTCAAAGCAGAAGTAGGCGACGGAATCCGAGTCGTCAAGATGGTAGGCGATTTCGCGGGACTTGAGCAGCACGTTGAGCGGCACGACCACAGCGCCCGCCTTGAGGATGCCGTAATAGACGATGGGAAAGTAAGGGATATTGGGACAGCTCAGGGCCACTTTGTCGCCGGGTTGGACGCCCAGCTCCAGCAGCCCATTGGCAATCTGGTTGGCGGCGGCGTTTACTGCCGCATAGCTGAGCCTCATCTCATTGAAGATGATGGCCGTGTTGTCCGGCGCCTCGCGCGCGCTATCGTCCAGCAATACTGCCAGATTTAACATGTGCCTGATCCTTCCTGGCGGTGAACCGTGTTCCTATCTAAACGTCTTCGTCTGTTTCGTCGCCGCGCCGGCCCAGACGAGGCAGCTTGATCGCGCGCCTGCCGGCGCTCGGCTCCGGCCCGCTCTCTTCCTCGTCCGCTGGCTCTGCGGCTACGGCAGGCGGCGCGGCCTCATCACTGTCGGCCGCGAAATCAGGCTCGCCCACCGGCTCCACCATCTGGCCCTGACCGGCGTCGGTCGCTAGCGCGGGTGTGGCCGCCACGTCCGGCGCGCCAGCCAGGCTTTCCTTGGCCCCGGCTTCCGCCTCCAACAGCTCGGCCTCCCTTACCTCGGCCGGCCTGCCCAGGGCTAGCAGGCTGTATTTCTCGGCCACTGCCAGGTCGATCGTCATCGTGCCATCTTCTTCGCCGGTATCGAGCACGGCGTCGCGGGGCACGATAGGATGCTCGGCGATGGGGCCTTCAAGCTGGACGCGCGAGAGACTGAAGCCGATGACCTGCGCTTCGTCGTCAAGCAGAATGTCGCCAATAGAGCCGACGCGCGTGCCGGCCGGGGTATCGACGTGCCGTCCTGATAGCTCCTCCAGACGTAGCCATTGGGCCGTCTCCGGCGCCTGCCGGTTGTCGGTAACGACGTCACTGCGCTGGGCCAGCACGGCGTCAATGCCGAAGACGGTAATGCTCTCGCGGGGGATCAGCAGCGATTTGCGGCTGAGCAGCCCTTCACGCCCCAGGTGCACGCCCGCCAGCCAGGCCAGCGCCCGGTCTATGTACAGATCACGGACCGTGCCGAGATGCCGGCCCTCGTCCAGACTGTACACGGGCTTTCCGACAAACTCTTTGCTGTAGCGCATGATACTTTCCCTTCTTGAATGGTGACGAATCCGCTGGGTCCTCGCTCTTGATTATAGCCGAGAATGAGGGCGGGCGAAACGGCCGGTTGGCGCGCCGGCCCGGGGCTGTATAATGCGCCCATGAACGACGCCACCCCTCTCGACCCTGATAGCATCCGCGAACAATTCCCTGCCTTGCAGCAACTGGTGAATGGGCGCCGCGCTCTCTACCTCGACGGGCCGGGCGGCACCCAGACGCCGGAACGCGTCATCGGCGCGATGGCCGCGCTTCTGCGGGCGGGCGCCAGCAACCTGGGCGGCTCCTTCCCCGCCAGCGAACGTTCCGGAGCAGTTGCCGAGCGCGCGCGGGCGGCGATGGCCGCCTTCTACAACGCGGCGCGCAGCGAAGAGATCGTCTTCGGCCAGAATATGACCAGCCTCACCTTTGCCCTTAGCCGGGCGCTGGCGCGCAGCTGGCAGGAGGGGGATGAGATTATCCTGACCCGCCTCGACCATGACGCCAACATCTCGCCCTGGCTGCTGGCCGCGGCAGAGAAAGGGGTCACGGTCCGCTGGCTCGACTTCTACCCGGCGGACACGACCTTAGCGCTGGAGAGCCTGCCGGGGCTGCTCAACGAGCGCACCCGGCTGCTGGCCATCACTCACGCCTCCAACGCCGTCGGTACCATACCCGACGTGGCCCGCGCCGTGCGCTTGGCTCATGAGGTGGGGGCGCTGGTCTACGTGGATGCTGTCCACTTCGCGCCCCACGGGCTGATTGACGTGCAGACGCTGGATTGTGATTTTCTGGTCAGCTCGGCCTACAAATATTTCGGCCCGCACACCGGCATTCTCTACGGTCGCTACCGTCTGCTCGACGAGCTGCGCGCCTACAAGGTGCGCCCGGCGCCGGCCGAGCCGCCGGGCAAATGGGAGACCGGCACGCAGAGCTTTGAGAGTCTGGCGGGCGTGGCGGCGGCCATCGACTACCTGGCGTCTCTGGGCCCGGCCGAAGGGTCGATGCGCCAGCGGCTAGTGGGGGCAATGGGCGCCATGAAGGCCCACGAGCGCCGGCTGTCGGAGCGCTTCCTGCAGGGGGCCACGGACGTGCCCGGCCTGCGCGTCTTCGGCATCACGGACGTAGAGCGGCTTGAGGAGCGGACGCCCACCTTTGCCGTCAGTCTGGCCGGTTACCATGCCGACGAGGTAGCCGCAGCGCTCGGCGCCCAGGGCATCTATGTCTGGAGCGGCCACTATTACGCGGTCGCCGTTATGGAGCGGCTGGGGCTGCTGGAGAAGGGCGGTCTGGTACGCATCGGCTTTGTCCATTACAACACGGTAGAGGAGGTTGACGAGGTGCTCACCGCTCTGGCGCGGCTGCCGCGCCGCTCCTGAGTGCAAGATGATACGCGCCGGCGCTTTTGCCGCACGAGCAGCCGGTGCGGTTGACAGGCGCCGGGCGCTGTGTCATAATCCCCCACATCATCTCATTGATAGGCAGCCAGCGGCTGCCCGCCATCCTATGGAACAAGGAGGTGGTGCTGATGGATATTAGTTTACCTAACAGCACCGTAGCACTGCCTC
The DNA here is from genome assembly GCA_964579295.1 of uncultured Ardenticatenaceae bacterium. GTDB lineage: Bacteria > Chloroflexota > Anaerolineae > Promineifilales > Promineifilaceae > JAAYYY01. Next base: position 5,140 of record CAZOGK010000043.1, on the reverse strand, counting down.
CTTATCGGATTGGTTAGTGCTACGGTGCAGAAAGGCCCTGTTCATCTGAATGGGGCCTTTCGTTTTGTCGGGAAGTGGAGATAGATGAAGCAGATTCCAGTCATTCTTCTCGGGGCGGGCGGCGTGGGGCAGGCGCTCATCCGGCAGATCATGGCGACGCGCGCCCAGGCGGCGGCGCGGGCAGGCGTCCGCTTTGAGCTGGTCGCCGTCGCCGATAGCAAGAGCTGGCAGTGGAATCCGACGGGGCTGGACGACGGCGCGCTCGGCGACATCCTGGAACGCAAGCGGAGCCGGCAACCGGCGGGAGACGATTATGCCGGACCGGAAGCGGCGCTGGACGCCGCGCTGCGGGCCGGCCTGGAACAGGTTCAGCTCGTCGACGTGACTGCCGCCGCCGGGATGGAGCCGCTGCTGCTGGCGGCGCTGGATGCCGGCTATGGCGTCGTCCTCGCCAATAAGAAGCCGCTAGCAGGCCCCTGGCAGACGGCGCAGCGCTTTTTTGAGCATCCTTACCTCCGCCACGAATCGACGGTGGGCGGGGGGCAGCCGGTCATCGCTACCCTGCGCACCCTGATGGATACGGGCGACCGGCTGGACCGCATCGAAGGGCAACTAAGCGGCACATTGGGCTATATCTGCCGCCGCATGGACGACGGCGCGCTCTTCTCGGTGGCGCTGGCGGCGGCGAAAGCGCTGGGCTACACCGAGCCGGACCCACGCGACGACCTCGGCGGGCAGGATGTGATGCGGAAGCTGCTGATTCTGGGCCGGATGGCCGGCTGGCCGATGGAAGCGCGGGATATCGACGTCGAGGCCCTCTATCCCCCGGCGCTGGCGCATCTCGACGTTAACGAGTTCATGCTGGCCTCCGTGGCGCTTGACCCTTCTCTGACAGAGCGGGTCAACGCGGCCGGTGCAGCCGGCGAGGTACTACGGTATGTGGCCGAGCTGGAAGGCGGGCGCGGGCGCGTCGGCCTGACGGCAGTGCCGGTGGAAAGCCCGCTGGCGAATCTCAAGTACGTGAGCTTCAAGACCGAACGCTACGACGATGAGCCGCTGCTCATCGGCGGTAAAGGCGCCGGCGTGGAGATGACGGCCGCGGGCGTGCTCGGCGATATGTTCAGCCTCGGGCGGGAGATGGTGGCGCCGCTACGGCGTTAGGGCAAAGGGGGCGCGGATAAAGGCGCGTAGCTGGCGCATGGGCACGTCCGGGCCATCCGGGAATTCGAAGCTTTCTTCTTCACCCGCGTCCAGGTAGAGCGCGGCCAGTAACGTCGTCCCGGCCGAGGCCCCATCCACGGGCACGACGAGGTCGCGATGGATGCCCGGCGCCAGCCACAGGCTGCCCAGCACCTGGCCCGGCAGCTCTTCCGGTGCGTCTTCCTCCTGTTCGAGGATGAGCAGCCAGACGGCGGTGTCGGCCACGACCAGCGGCACGTCGACCTCAGCGCCGGCCGGCTGGTCTACGGTGACGACGTAACTGCCGGCGTCGATTTGGAAGGAGAATAGGGTCAGGCGCCCTTCCTCGTCCAGCGGGAAATCGGTGCCGGGATTATCGAACTCACCCTCTGTCCCCTCGTCAGCATGAACGCGTATGTGCAGGAGTGAGGTGAGGTTGCGCGTTTCTACGGGAATCACCAGCCCCTCGGTCGCGCCGGCTGCCACCTGGGCAAAGCCGAGCAGCCGGTCGGAGTAGCCGGCGAAATCGGTATAGACGGCGACCCAGGCCGGCCGGCCCACGCTGACGCGCTCGACAACCACCTCACCGGTGGCGGCGACAGGCTGATTGATGACGTGTACGTCCAGTGGCAGGGTAGCGGCAAACGTGGCGCTGATCGGCTCGCCCTGAGACAGGTAGGGGGCGTCTACCGTTTCCGGCTCAAAGCGGCCCTCGATTCCCAGATCCTGATACAGCACAACGTGCATGGGCGAGGTTGCCTGCCGCCAGTTAAAAGCAATCAGCGCATTTTCGTGATCCCCGGCGAGCAGGGGCGTCTGCCCGAGGATGGCGCCGGGCTCCCCATCCGCGTCGGCGTGCAGGGTGATCCAGCCCGCCTCCGGCACGGAGACGCTCTCGACAATGACCTGCCCGTCCCTGGCGATGGTCTGCTCGGCCATCGTCACCGAGGGGAGGATAAGGTCCAGGGTGACCGAAAAGGCCGCTTCTACCGGCTCGCCGTTCCAGGCCAGCGGCGGATCGCCCTCGGGAAACTCGAAAAGCTCCGGCTCGCCCGTGTCCTCGTGCAGGCGGGCGAACAGCGTCGTCGTCGCTACATAGGGGTCAATTTCGACGGCGACATCGCGGCTGCTTCCGGCGGGCACGGCGACGGAGCCGATGACTTCGCCCGGTGCATCCTCGTCGCTGGCAAGAATGACCAGCCAGCCTGGCTCGGGAATCGTCAGGCTGCTGACGGTCACCAGACTAGTCTCGTCGATGCGCTGCTGGATCGCTTCTACAGCCGGAACAATTGGGGTTGGCGTTGGGCTGGGGGCCGTGGTGGGCGTTGCCTGCGGGGTAGCGGTTGGACCCGGCGTCTCTGTCGGCGGCCGCTCGCGCGTCGGCGTAGAGGTGGGCGGGACAGGCGTGGCGTTGGCACAGGCGCTCAACAACACCACGAGCGAGAATGCTGCGACCCGCCAGAACAGCCATCTACTCGTCTTCATTGCCCGCCGATTGTAAGGGCTTCGCGCAAAAAGCCAAGAGCCGGCCGGCCGGCTTCAGGGTGATTCTAAACATGGGCAAATAAAAAGATAGTGTGCAGCCGGAAAAATTAGTCGTCCACTTTCCATCCGTGCGCGATGTCATTGCAGCCGACCCCTCTGAGGCTATTCGGTCGGAAGACATCGTTCATGTGGTTCAGGAATATTTCAAAATCGTGCAGAAAAGAGATTGGGGCGGAAACCTGCTGCAGTTCCTATTGAAGGATATTGCCGGAAACTTCCGTGCAGAGGACCCGCATGCGAGTGAGTATCTAAAGATGTTGACCAATATCGAAGATACCTTCGTGAAATGTGGTGAATTTGCCAGCGATTTCACATACCTGGTGGCCACTCCCAAATAGTAGTGGGATGGTGGTGGCGATAGCTACGCTACCTGAGTGAGGCCGCGATGGTGCGCGCCCACGCCCCGATTGCCTCCCAATCGCGAAAATCGCCCTCTGGCGCCTTCACCATGCGGGTGATGAGCCGCTCGCCCATTCCCAAGCTGCCCTTATCCAGCTTGCCGACGAATACCTGGTGGCCGCGGGCGTCGAGCTCGGCTACCAGCTCCGGTATCCCCTCGGGATCGCCCGGCGGGTGGGGCGTTTCGTCGCCTAGCGGTCCACTGCTAAAGAGCCAGACTGGCATCGTCGCCAGCTGTTCTTTGAACTGTTCGACAAAGCTGGCGGCTTCCGGCAGCCACTTGCCGATATAGACGGCACTGCCGGCGATGACGGCGTCGTATCCGGCGAGCGAGGCCACGCTGGCAGCTTCTGCCAGCTCGACTTCGTGCCCGGCGTTGCGCAGCTCCGCGGCGATGGCCTCCGCAATCTCGGCCGTGCTGCCGTGGCGGCTGGCGTAAGCGGTAAGAATTTTCATCGTCGGTTTCCTTTGTCCCGGCGGGCTGCCACAGAAACGTCGCGCCCGCACGCCAAGATATATTGGGGCCAGTATACGCCCAGGGCGGAAGCGGGCAAGATTAGCGGCGCGTCTCCCACCATAGCTGCCGCCCATCGGTGATGGCCGTGATGGTGCCCAGCTCGTCGGTGCGCAGGACGACGGCGCCCTGGCTGGCAGCGCGCTCCAGGACTTCTGCGTGTGGATGGCCGGCCGTATTGCCCTCTCCGGACGAAATGACCAGAACCTGCGGCTGCACGGCGGCCAGGAAGAACTCATTGCTGGAGGTCCGCGCGCCGTGGTGGCCGGCCTTGAGCACCAGCGAGGCCAGCGGCGCGCCGCCGGCGACCAGGGTCTGTTCGGCGGCCAGCTCGCTATCGCCGGTGAGCAGGAGGCTAAAGGCGCCGTAGCTGAGGCGGAGGACAACGGAGCTATCGTTATCGCTGGTCCCGGCGGCGCCGGCGTGTAGCACGGTGAGCTGCACCCCGTCGTCGAGCCGGATAGCCTGGCCCGGTTGCGCGCCAGCCACAGCGACGCCTTCCCGCTCGGCGGCGTCGAGGAGCGCCGCGTAAGGGGAGTGGCCTTCGACCACTGTCCCGTTGGTCAGCACCTGCCCCACGCTGTAACGGCCGACGATTTCCGGCAGGCCGGCCACATGATCGGCGTCGGGATGCGTGGCGACCACCAGATCAAGACGCCGGTCGCCGTAGGGAAGCAGTCGTCCCAGGTGGCTGTTGAGGCGAGTCGGGTACTGCCCACCATCGACCAGTACACGCTGGCCGTTGGGCGTCAGAATCAGTGTGGCGTCGCCCTGGCCCACGTCGAGAAAAACGACGCGCAGCCGGCCATCCGGCCTGGTCTGCACCCACTGCCAGGCGACCAGGGCCAGGGCCAGCGCGCCGATGAGCGCCAGCCGCGGCGCCTGGGAGCGCGCTTTTCCCGTTCCCGGCCGCCAGCCGCTGGCGACCACCACTGTGACGGCGGCCAGCAGCAGATAAGCGACGACCACGCCGGCCGGCGTCAGCGCCAGGCGCACGGCGGCGAACGGTAGCTGGGCAAACCAGGTAGCCACGGCAATGGTATAGCTCAGGAAGAGCCAGGCGATTACAGCCAGCGCTTGCCCCAGCGGCTGCCAGAGCAGGCCGCCGAGCGTGGCCAGGCCGCCCCAGACCATGACGCCGGGCTGCGCCGGTAGGATGAACAGGTTCGCCAGCGGGCTGAAGAGGGAAAGCTGGCGGAAATGGTAGAGCAGCAAGGGTAGCGTCGCCAGCTGCGCCGCCAGGGTGACAATCACTCCTTCGCCGAGAAGGCGGGCGAGTCGCCCGGCACGTTCTTCGCCCGCCCAACGAGCGATGAGCGCCTGCGCCCGCCGGTTGAGCGGTTCGGCGTAAACCAGCAGGCCCAGGGTAGCGGCAAAGCTGAGCTGGAAGCCAGCATCCCAGAGCACGGTGGGCCGCACGGCGGTCATAACAAAGGCAGCCAGAAAGAGCCCCGCGTAACGAAGCAGGGTGCGCCCCAGCCAGCGCCCGGCGAACAGGTAGAG
>CAZOGK010000042.1:0-27394 GCA_964579295.1 uncultured Ardenticatenaceae bacterium | reverse complement strand
GATACTCCTTATAAATGAAAAGAAGCCGTGCCTAACCAGCCGAGCCATCTTCAGGAGATGCCTCGTCAGTAGGATTGGCTTCAGGACGAACGAAATCGAAGGGTTCGCAGCGCGAAATGGCGTGCGCAACCTCACTGGGATGAAAGCTTTTGGATTTGTCGTGAGTAGTACCTGCTAGATGAAAAAGCGGCCATTGCTGGCATAGTTCGGATGGAAAGCGAGGCCGAGCAGGCCGCGCTCGTCAAAACCAGGGTTCAGCGCCACCATCTTCGCGCTGACGTCGAGGAAAGGTTGGGCCAGCAGTCTGCCGGCCGCGTCGATGATGCGGATACGGCCGACCTGTTCGACGACAAACAGACGGCCCGTACCGTCCGGCGCCTCAACCAGGGCCACAGGAGCGGTTAGCCCCTCGGCCACCAGCTCAATACGTGCTGTCATCGGATCGCCTATCGGGCTGGGCCCCGTTGCCGCAACGGCAACGCCGGCTGTCGCCAGGAGCAGCACGAATAACAAGACAATCTTGCGCATCAGAAACCTCCTTGTGGGATGGAGCGCCCGGGCTCACGGGCGCACCCCATTGTTCTCGGGCAGCCATGTGGGTGGGGATGGCTCTTCCGTAGAGAAGCCCCCAGCGATGGCGGGCCTTCTACGGATGCTTACGGAGGCTTTGACGCTGCGGTTCTATTTGGTTAACCGGGACAGAGAATCGTTAACCGCCGCTCGCGCCTTTCACGTGCTGGTCAAAGAAGGCGACGGAGCGGCCCATAGCCAGCCCCCAGTAGTTGGAGATATTGTGGTTGTCGCCCTCGTAGATGTATAGCTCGACCGGCACGCCGGCCGCCTGCGCCTCGGCTACGAGCAGCTCGGAGAGGATGACCGGCACGTCGGCGTCGGCTGTGCCGTGATGCAGCTGCAGCGGCCCGGCGACGTCGCCCACATAGCTGTTGGGCGAAATGGAGGCCCAGAACTCCGGATTCTCGGCCGGCGCGCCGTATGTCTCCATCAGCTCCACGCGCCAGCCGCGGCGCGTGCTTTCCGGGTTGGGCGTGCGGGTCGGCCCCGGCCGGCGCCAGTGCTCTAGCATATCGGCATAGGACGCGACGACGCCGGCCCAGATGACGCCTGCCTTGATCTGGTCGGAGACGACCATCGAGCGCAGGGTGATGTGGCCGCCCATCGAGTGGCCCCACATGCCGACCCGGTTGGCGTCGGCGTCGGGGTGGCGCAGCACGGAGGCCAGGCCGTTGAGCACGTCTACCGTGTAATCCGGCGTGCCGTAGCCGCCGGTCGCTTCTCCTTCCGAATTGCCGTGCCCGCGGTAGTCGGAGCGCAGCACCATGTAGCCGCTGCTGGCGAAGGCGGCGACGTAAGCTTCGTAGCGCTCGGTGGTACGGTAGACGGTGGGCGGGATATAGCCGTGGTTGAAGATAATCACCGGCCAGCCGGTGGCCGGCCTTTCGCCGGCCGGGATGGTCAGCAGCGCGTAGATCTTGTTACCCTCCGAGAGGTAAGAGACAACGTACTGTGCATAGCCATTACCCTGGGGCAGCGTCTGCTCAAAGACGAGGTCGCTGCCCGGGTATTCTTGCTGGCGCATCACCTCGATAGAGAGCGGGTGCGCCGGTGTGGCTGTCGGCGTCGGCGTCGGCGTGGCCGTGGGCGGCGTGGTCGCCGTTGCCGCCAGGGTAGGGGTGTCAGACGGCAGCACCGTCGCGGCCGGCGTCACCGCCGCTGCCACAGGCGGCGACGGTTCGGCGGTCGCCAGGGCCGCTACCTGCTGGCCCGGGTTAGCCGGCGCGGCCGCCGGGGCTGCCACCGGCGACTGGACGCAGCCGGCGAGCAGGCATAGAAGGACGAGTGACAGGATCAGGATAGCAGCATTTCTCTCTTTATTCATCAGTCTCACGAGATAGCGTCGGCGACGAAATCAATCGTCAGCCGCACGACTTCATCCACATTGGCGACGCTGGGAACGGAGGGGATACGCAGGTCAAAGTCGGCGCGATTCACGGCAGCGCTGGCCGTGCCCGCCAGCCTGCCCGGCGCCACGGCCGTCGCCGTCACGTCAAAGCTGACCGGCCGGGTGATGTCGCGGATGGTCAGGTCGCCGGCGACGGTAAAGGTGACCGCTTCGCCGGGAGCGGCGGAAGCCGGCAGCCCGCTGACGGTGGTGGGCGTGAAGGTGATGAACTCAAAGGCGCCGGTATTGAGAATGTCGTTGTGGATCGCCCGGTTGCGGAAGTTATTATCTGTCGCCAGGCCGCGCGCATTGATCTGGATGATGCCCAATTGGGCACTGCTCAGGTCGGCGAGGTTGACGGCAATCTCGCCGGCTAACTGGTCGGTGGCGCCGATGACTGCGGTGCGCACCCCGCGCAAATCCTCACTCAGCTCAAAACGCACCTGGCTCTCGCCCTGGTTAATGCGGTAGATGAGCAGCTCGCTGGCCGGCGCCGCCGGCTCGGCTGCTGTCTCCGTGGCTTCTTCTACGACCAGCGGCGCGGCCTCGGTCGGTCTGGTTGCGGCGCTGGCAGCGGCAGGCGCCGCCGTCTCCGTGGCAATGACCAGGGGAATCGCTTCGATAGGCGCACTTGGTTCTTCCGGCTCGCGCAGCGCGCCGCAGGCGGCGAGGAAGAGGATAGTAAGCAACAGGGATACGGAGCGGGTTAAACGCATTCGTCGTTCTCCTTCAGAACAGCCATTAATCAAAGGAGCCAGGCGCGGCGGCGCCAGATCGGGGGAGAGCTGGCGGCCGCCGCGCATAGCGGAGCCAATTCTAGGAAGCAATAGTAAGCGTGGGATGAGGGAAGCGTTCAGAGCTTATTAAGAACCGTGCTTACGGCTCCTCCAACGCTGCCAGGGCTTCCGCGGCCACGGCAAAGTTGGGGTTGTAAGCCAGGGCTCTGGCGAAGGCGCGGCCGGCCGCTGCTTCATTGCCCGCCGCCTGGTAGGCAAGCCCCTGATAATAGTGGGCTTCTTCATGGTCGCCCGTGGTCTGCACGGTCACTTCGGCGAGCTGGATAACGTCGTCATAACGGCCGGCGGCGAGGTAGGCCTGGAACAGCTCCTCCTGGTACCACAACAGGCGGAAGGGCAGGCCGATACGGCGCGCTTCGTCGTAGGCTTCCGCCGCCAGCTCAGCTTCTCCGAGCCATGTATACGTGGTTCCCAGGTTGAACCAGGCAAAGAGGTCGTCGGGATTGGCCTGCGCCTCCGCGCGGGCTACGTCCAACGTATGCGCCAGCATCAGCTCGTCGTCGGCCATGTCGCCGAGCAGCGCCTGCACGGTGCGCGCCGCGGTGGGCGGGTAAAGCACGATGTATTTGCGGTTGAAGACGCGCCAGCTGCTGTCGAAAGCGCCCATATCCACGATGCGGTCCGGGCCATACAGCGAGTCCTGGGCGACGAAATGGCCGGCAGCCTGATCATAGCCGGTGAAGAGGCGGTAATGGCCGATGCCGCCGCGATCCTCGGGCTCGACCCAATCCTCGACGATGACCGGAAAACCGGCGGCGAGCAGCTGCTGCAGCAGCGCCACGGTGCCGCCCATGCGCACGATACCCGCGAAGCCCTGCAGGTGGGCATAGTCCACCATCTGCTCGGGGCTGACGTTCTTATCGTCCGTATCCGGTTTCAGGTAGGCTGCTGTCTCCTGCTGGCTGCGAGCGTGGCCGTAGAAGCCGAGGTTCATGGCGACCGTAGCCGGCCCGCAGTTGTTCCAGGTCTGATAGGCGTGCTGCACGCCCGGCAGGGAAAGCTGGGACGCCAGCGGCGTAACCGTCGCGGTCGCATCTGGCGTGGCCGTCGCCGCCAGGGTGGGTATCAACGTCGGCGTGGCGCCTGGCGTTGCGTCTATCACCACCGCCGGCGCTGGAAGGGTTGCCGTGGGCGGCGCCAGCGGCGTCAGGAAGAGGAGACGCGCATGGCTATCGGCCGCGGCGGGCGGCGGCGTCGGCAGAACCGGCTCAGGCTGCAGGCTGCGCCAGGCTGTCTGCACTCGCCGCGGCACGTAGGCGACGCGCTGCGCCCACGCCTCGTCGCTGCGCGCCAGCAGCGCCAGCGCCGCCGCGCCCAGGCAGGCTGTGATAAAGAGAGCGACTAGAACGCGGACCAACCACGTTTTCACAGAGATGCACCTGACCTTCGGAATTGGCCTAAAGCGACCGCTAACCACCGGCTACCGACCACCGATAACGCGGAGTATAGCGGAAAGCGGCGCGGGCCGCGGGAATGAGGGTGTGCGCTAAGGCGGCGCTAAAGTTGAGAAGAGGAAGACGCGGGCCACAAGGAATGACCCGCGTCTTCCAGCGGAGGCGGGAGCTTATTCGTAGTGGAGCGCTTCGGCGATGGTCACACGTGCCGTGGCGCGCGCCGGTAGCCAGGCTGTTACCAGGCTGGTGACGATAATGGTGATGCCGATCACCGCCAGCAGCCCCCAGGGTGGCAGGAAGGCCAGTCCCTGGTCGGCGGCTACTTGCTGGTAAAGATTGTAGGCGAAAGTCAAGGCCAGGCCGTAGCCGATGATCGTCGCCAGGCCGGCGACGAAAACGCCCTCGAAGAGAAAGACGTTTTGCACCATCTCGCGCGTAAAGCCGATGGCGCGCAGGACGCCGATCTGCTGCCGCCGCTCGACGACGGCGCGGATCGTCACGACGCCCAGGGCGGCAATGCCGATGAGGAGGCCCAGGCCGATGAAGCCCTGGATGAGGTAGAAGATGCTGCGCACCGAGCTACGGCTGGCCTCCAGCTCCTCTTTCGGCAGGGAGGTCTGCAGGCCGCTGCGGCTGAAGGCGCTTTCGACCCCGTTGGCATTCGCGCGGGCGTCTGCACCGTCAGGCAGGCGCAGGAAATAGCGGTTGGGCTGCTCGTAGCCGAGGCTGGCAGCGGCGCTGGCGTTCATCGTGGCGCCGTAGAAGCTGGGCGCCGAGCTAACGAAGCCGACGACGATGAATTCGCGCGCCCGTCCATCCACGCCGGTAATCGTGACAGGCACAGGCTCAAAGGTTGCCGTACTGGCGCTGATGCTGCTAACGGCGAAAGATCCCTCGTTGCGCTGCGATGTCGGATCGCCGCCGCGGTCGATGGAGAAATTGTCGATGACCACCAGGTTGGGGTCGGCGGCGACCGCGGCCCAGACTTCGGCGGCGCTCGCATAACCCCGTGCCCAGCCGCCCAGCGCCAGACGGTGCGTGGCAAAGAAGCGCTCGTCCATGCCGTTGACGACGTAAGGAGCAGGCGCGGCCATCTCCGGACTTTGCGCCTGTACCGGGGCAAAGATGGCCGCCGCTAATGCTTCCGGCGCCTCCAGCTCGCCGGCGGCTACCCGCTCGTCGATGGCGCTCTCTAGCTGGTCCAACGTAACCGGGTTGAATGGGTTGGACTGGACCTGGATGTCGTAGTCGCCGCTGCCGCTGATGGGATCCAGGAAGTTGCTGAAGGTATTGGTGATCGTCGTCGTGCTTACCAGAGTAAAGATGATCAGGCTGAACATGGCCAGCGTCGTCGCCGTGCGCCCTTTGTTCATGACCGGGTAGGCGATGGAGACGCGTGCTACCGGCAACAGGTTGCCGAAGCGACCGAGCAGGCCGGCAAACAGATTCAGCAGTGAGTCGGCGTTGTAGAGGAAGAGCACGATGGCGCCGCCGACCAGAAAGATGCCGCTGATGAAGAGGTCGCCGGGGTTGCTGCTCAGCTCGGCGAGCTGGCCCTCACCGCGCGTTGGCAGCGCCCAGTAGAGGATGAGCGCCAGCCCGACGAAGGAGTAGGCAAGGCGGCTGGGCACCCGCAGCCAGTGGGCCAGCTGGCCCAGACCAATGATGAACAGTGAGACGCCGAGCGCGTAGACACCGATCTGCCCGGCAACGTTGACGCCGATGTAAGCGAAGGCGTAGCCCAGCGCCATAAGGACAGGGCCGCGGGCGGACAGGCCACCCCAGAAGTTGAGAATGGCCTTCGGGCCGGCGAGCAGGAAGAGCCGGCCGGCGGCGCGGACATTGCCTTCACCAGCCTTGGCGACAGCTGCACGCCAGACGAGGAAGGGGCGCAGGAAGAGCACCCACTGGCTTTCACGTGGCAGGGAGGGCAGGTTGAGGTCACGAATGGCGGCGATGATGTTAACACGGCTGATGCGCACGGAGGAGATGGTGACGGTGATGAAGGTGATAACCAGCCCCAGGCTGAAGCCGATGAGCGCGGAGCGTGGGCTGACGCGGGGCACAATCGTCAGGCTGCTATTGGCCAGCAGGCTACCTAGGCTCTGCGCCAGCAACAGGGCGGCGCCGGCGCCGAGCGCGGCGCCCCCAGCCGAGGCCAGGAAGTTATACGCCAGGCCCTCACTGACGAACTGGCGGATCAGGTCAATACGCTGCAGCCCGACCGCGCGGCTCATGCCAAGCTCCGATTTCCGCTCAGCAGCGAGCACTGAGAAGATGAGGAAAATGAGCAAAATACCACTGAATATGGAAAAGGTACCGAAGGTAACGAAGAGGATAGTGATGAATTCGGCGCTGGCGGCGGCGGCTTCCAGCTGGTCGGCCTTGACAGGGCTGACCACCAGATTGCCCGCTACAGCTTCCAGCTGGGCGACGACCTGCTCAGTCAAAGCCACGCCGCTCTCACGGTCGCCGGCATTGGAGACCAGCACGGCCGTGAGCTGGCCCTCCTGCCCGAAGAAAGCCTGCGCCTGAGCCAGCGGCCAGAGAATGGCCGGCCCGCTGCCGGCCAGCTCACCATCGGGCACGATGGCGCGCACCGTGACAGGCGACGGCTGGCCCTTGACCAGCAGCAACTCATCGCCAGGCTGGGCGCTAAGGGAGTCGGCGAGGGCGCGGTTGACCAGCACTTCGCCAGCTGCCAGCTCATCCAGCTCAGCCGGGGCGGCCAGCCCGGCGCCGGTAACGGCGCCGATGCCGCGCACGCTGACGGCTGCTTCGGAGAGATTGCTGGTGCGGTTGTAGACGGGCAGCTGCTGCACCAGTACTGGCGCCACGCCGTCAATTGTTGTGCCGTCGACAAGCGCGGCGACGCGGGTTGCTACTGCCTGGTCGAAAGGGCCGCTGCTGGCAGTTTCGTTGCTGGGCGCAGCGCTGAAGCTGAAGCTGGAGCCGGCCGTAACAGCCGAGGCGCCGAGCTGAGCATCGATGGCGCCCAGTTCGTCGTAGACCTCGACCTTAACCGAGTAGTCCACCGTGTCGCCCACGCCGAGAGCGCTGGTGATGATCAGGGTTGAGAGAGCCAGGCCGGCGACGATGAGGAGGGTCTGTGACTTACGCCGCGGCAGGTTGCGCAGGCCCAGCCGGAACGGCAGGGGGTAGCGCAGTGCCGTATAGACAATGCCCAGGAAAATGAGGCCCAGGAGCCCAAAAAGGGCGACCAGCAGAGTATCAGCAGGAATGCCAAAGATAGTGTCCATCGTGATGCCTCGTTCGGGTTCTGTAAGTGGGTTGCGTCAGGCAGGTTGGGGCAGTTTTATGACCAATGGCCCGTACTGATACTGGCCCGCGCCATTGTCCGGGAGGATCGTCTCCAGGGACGGCTGAACCGGCTCCAGCGCGGCGGGATCCTGCGGCTCGTCGACTATGTGCCCATCCTTCATCCAGATAATGCGGTCACACTGCTTGCCGATCTCCAGGGAATGGGTGACAACGACGAAGGTCTGGCCGTTCTCGCGGTTAAGCCGCCGCATGAGATCGACAATCTCCTGCGACGTCTTGGAATCGAGATCGCCGGTAGGCTCATCGGCCCAGACGATGGCTGGCTTGTTGACGAGAGCGCGGGCGATCGTGACGCGCTGGCGCTGGCCACCGGAAAGCTCAGCTGGACGCTGGTCGATCTGGCCGCCGAGACCGACGGTTTCCAGCGCTTCGATGGCCAGGCGGCGCGCCTCTCTGGCTTTAACCCGCTGCGAGCCGTCCAGCAATAACGGCATTTCCACATTCTCCACCGCGGTCAGCACCGGTAGCAGGTTGTAGAACTGGAAGACGAAGCCCATATTGGCCGCGCGATAGGCCGTGCGGGCCTTGTCGCTCATCTTGGCCAGGTCCTGGCCGGCAATGGAGATGACGCCCGAATCGATGTCGTCGAGCCCAGAGAGCGTGTTGAGTAGCGTTGTTTTGCCGCTGCCCGACGCGCCCATGATGGCCACCATCTCGCCTGCGCCCACGTTCAGGTCGACGCCGCGCAGCGCCTCGACGGTTACCCGGCCGGTGTTATAAGTTTTACGGACCTCTTTTGCTTCGATAATCGCATTGTTTCTCATGTCGGACACCTCCTAAACGGTATAACTGCCAGCATTATATAGTTTTGTACAATATTTGTCAAGATATTGCCAAATAGAGTGTTTTCCGCGGGCAAAAGTAGGGTTGCACCCTATAGCGGTATTTCGCCTCCATGCTTAAGCTGTTGCCTGGACGTTGCAGTATGTGCAACGAACAACGTCTTCTGGCTGCTGCCACACGGCAATGCGGCAATAATAATCGTGGCGCCATCGGGGGGAGCCGACCCCGATGAGGCGTAAACGAGCCCCCGAAGCGCTCTCCGTGTTGGGCGGCTGCCAGAACTCACCTTCGCATGACGTTAAAAGGAATGGAGGTAAAAGAGTATGTCTGACCTACGCCGAATAGGGATGCTGATCGGAATCCTCATCCTGTCGCTGGGGCTGCTGGCAGCCTGCGGCGGCGACGACAACACGAGCGGCAACCTGGGCACAGACCCGGATGCCGGCTTTGGCGACCCTGACGCCGGGATTGGCAACGTAGACGTGACCGCCGCTATCGACCCGGACGCCGGGCTGGCGCCCACGCCGCTGGCCCCTGAGCTGACGGTTACCGACGAGATGACGGCTACAGTAACCACGGAAGTTACCGAGGAAGCCGCCACGCCGACGACCATGCCAGAGGCGACGGCAACGGCCGAGATTGAGCCGACCGCCGAGATGACGGCGACGGAAGAAGCCGTCACCGGCACGGTTGACCTGGGCGACAGCTACCTGGTGCGCGCCAGCACGCTGCTGGACCTGGATTGGGCCGATGAGGTCGGGGCCGACCTCACGGTCAGCGACCTGCGTGAGATCCTCTTCGACGAGGAAGGAACCATCCACTATGCAGTCGTCGATCTGGACGGCGCTGACGGTACCAACACGGTCGCCGTTCCCTGGAGCGAGCTGAATGTGCAGTCGGTTGCCGGGGTGGAGACCGCGGCCAGCGTCTACGGCCTTACCTGGGCGGAAGGCGTAACTGCGCCAACCACCACGGCGGTTGACGTGGAGCTGCTGGACCGTGACGACGACGACATCGCCGGTCTGGAGGGTGTTGTCGACGCCACGGAGCTGGGTCTGGCCGGGGATATGACGCGTCTCTTCCGCGCCAGCGCCTTCATCGACGAGGGTATCTTTGACGACGACTTTGACGATGTGGAAGATCCCAACGGCGAAGACCTGGGCGACATCGAGAATCTGCTGATTGACGTGAACGCCGGTATGGTGGTCTACGCCGTGATGGACATTGACGACGATATCCTGGATATGGACGACGAGGTTGCCATCCCGTGGTCGCGCTTCACGCTGGACGAGAGCGCTGACGACGGCGATGGTCGCCTGGTGGGCGACGTGGACGCCGCCACGCTGCAAAGCGCGCCGGTCATTGAGCGGACCGCCGACTTTGGCGATGATGAGTTCCGGCTTGACGACGCGCTGCGCGCCGAGCTGGACAGCTACTGGGAGATTGACGCCAACCAGTAAGTAGCTGAAGACAGCGGCCCTGCGCCGCCTGACTGACACGCATAAAAGCGGCGCCGCCCCTGATTCACAGGCCAGCGGCGCCGCTTTTTGTCGCCGGGATGGCGATGGGCTATCCTGTGCGCTGACCCGTATCAGCCGCCCGGGTTTTGCAGCCTATGAACAGACGAGAAGTGACCGTGTCGCTCCTGGCCGCTAATGTATACGGCACACTGCTTGGCCTGGCGCCGGCGCTGCTCCTGGTTGCCCTCTTTTACGCCGTCTGGGGCGGCGAGCGGCTGCGCGCCGGGCTGGACGGGCTGTTCACTTTTGGCAACGGGCAGATGACGGCGCTGCTCCTCTTCTTGCTGATCGGTATCGTCGTGCACGAGCTTCTGCACGCCCTGGGCTGGATCTGGTTTGGCAAGCTGGAGCGCTCCGCCATCAAGCTGGGCATTTTCTGGAAAGCGCTGACCCCTTACGCGCACGCCAAAGTGCCGCTGCCGGTCACCGCCTACCGGCGCGGTACTTTTCTGCCCGGCCTGCTCCTGGGTCTGCTGCCCGGCCTGCTCGGCGTGCTGCTGGGCAGCTTTTTCGTCGTCGCCCTCGGCTTTATCTTTACGCTGGCAGCCGGCGGCGATTTTCTCATCCTCTGGCTATTGCGCCGCGTGCCGCGCGGCGCCATGATCGAAGATCATCCCTCGAAAGTGGGCGCTTACGTGCTGGAACCCTGACCAGTCGCCCGCCCAGCCGCGCTTGCTGCCGGCGTGGGCTGGCGCTAATCTAGGCTTGCTTCGCCGGCCGGGATGCCCCGGCGCCGGCCTACCGTTCATTGCCAGAGGTACGACGATGCCGATACCTACCCCGCTCCACGCGCGCACGGCGCCTCTCAACAGCAACCACGACTGGCGTGACTGGGCCGGCTACCTGACGGCCAGCCTCTATGAGCCGTCGCACGAGCGCGAGTATTACGCCATCCGCAATGCCGCGGCGCTGATTGACGTCTCACCGCTCTTCAAGTACGAGATCAGCGGGCCGGACGCCCTGGCTGTGGTCGACCGGCTGATTACGCGCGACGCCACCCGGTGCCGGGTAGGGCAGGTCTACTATACGCCCTGGTGCGACGAAGAAGGCCAGGTCATCGACGATGGCACGGTGTCCCGCCTGGCCGCCGACCGCTTCCGCCTGACCGCTGCCGACCCCAACTTCCGCTGGTTTGAGGATGTCGCCTATGGCTTTGACGCGCGCGTCACAGACGTCTCGGAATCGCTGGCGGCGCTGTCGCTGCAGGGGCCCAACAGCCGCGAGCTACTGCGCGGCGTCGTCGGCGGCGTAGATTTCGACGCGCTGCGCTACTTCCACCTTGCCGAGGGGATGGTGGAGACGATGCCGGTGACGGTCACACGCACCGGCTATACCGGCGACCTGGGCTACGAGCTGTGGGTTGCGGCGCAAGATGCGGTCGCCGTCTGGGACCGGCTGATGGCGCGCGGCCAGGCGTATGGGCTGCTGCCGGTCGGCATGGCGGCCATGGACATCGCCCGCATCGAAGCGGGCCTGCTGCTCATCGAGGTTGACTACAAATCATCGCAGCACGCCTTGATTGAGGCGCACAAGTCGTCGCCATTTGAGCTGGGGCTGGGCTGGGCCGTGGCCCTGGACGCCGGCGACTTCATCGGCCGCGAGGCGCTGCGCGCCGCAAAAGCGCGCGGGCCGGACTGGTCGCTCGTCGGCGTCGAGATTTCCTGGACCGAGCTGGAGAAGCTTTTCGCCGCCGAGGATCTGCCGCCACAGGTAGCCGGGCGCGCCTCACGCCAGGCAGTCCCGCTCTACCGCCACGGCCGGCAGGTAGGCCAGCTAACCAGCCACACCTTTTCGCCGATTCTCAAGCGCTATATCGGCATTGGCACAGTCCGCAGCGAGCACGCCACGCCGGGCGCCGCGCTGGAAGTGGAGGTCACTGTCGAATACCAACGGAAGAAAGCCCGGGCTACGATTGTGCCCACGCCTTTCTATGACCCGCCCCATAAGCGCGGCTGATAAGGGACGCAGCATGGCAGAGAAGTACGACGCGATTGTCATTGGCGGGGGACATAATGGGCTGGTTACCGCCGCTTATCTGGCGCGGGCCGGCCGGAAGGTGCTCGTCCTGGAGAAGCGCTATCTCGTCGGCGGCGCCAGCGTCACGGAAGAGCTCTATCCCGGCTTCAAGTTTACCGTCTTCTCTTACGTGGTCAGCCTGCTGCGGCCAGACATCGTGCGCGAGCTGGAGCTGGCCCGCCACGGCCTGACCATTCTGCCGCTGGAAAGCACGCTGACGCCACTGCCGGACGGGCGCTACCTCTATCGCGGCGCCGACCATTGGGAGACGCTGCGCAACATCGCCCGCTTCTCCCCGCGCGACGCCGGCGCCTACGACGAATACAGCCGCAACATGTACTTCATGGCCAAGGCGGTGAAGTACATTCTTGGCGTTCGCCCGCCTGACCCGACGCGCTACCACCCGCGCGACCTGTGGGGGCTGGTGGAGATGGCGCGCCACTTCCTCTCCCTGCCTGAAGAACAGCTCTGGCTGCTGGCCAAGCTGATGACGATGAGCGCCGCCGATTTCGTCGAGCAATGGTTTGAGTCGGAGCCGCTGAAGGCGACGCTCTCCGCCAGCGGCATCATTGGCACCTTTCTCGGGCCGCGCTCGCCCGGCACGGCCTACGTGCTGCTGCACCATTACATGGGGGAGATTGACGGCGCATTCCGCGCCTGGGGCTTTGCCCGCGGCGGCACGGGCGGCATCGCCGAGGCCATTGCCCGCTCGGCGCAGGCGGCGGGCGCCGAGATCCGCTGCGATAGCCCGGTCGCCGAGGTGATTGTCAAAGATGGTCGCGCCGTGGGGGTGGCGCTGGAGAACGGCGATACCTTCCACGCGGACGTAATCGCCTCCAGCCTGGACCCGCGCCTGACCTTCCTCAAGCTGGTCGATCCGGCCCAGCTGCCGGATGAGCTGGTCGAATCGATCCGCCATTTCAACACGCGCGGCTCGTCGGGCAAGGTCAACCTGGCGCTCGATGCGCTGCCGGAGCTGGCGGCGCTGCCTGGTCCGGGCCGCCATCTGGCCGGGGCCATCTCCTTCAGTCCCAGCGTCGACTATCTGGAGCGTGCCTACGACGACGCCAAGTACGGCGACTTCTCGCGCCAGCCCTACGTAGACGTCATCATTCCCTCGGTCATCGACCCGGCGATGGCGCCGCCGGGCAAGCACGTCATGTCCTGCTTCGTGCAATATGCGCCTTATAACCTGCGCGAGGGTACCTGGGAAGAAAAGCGGGAGGCCTTCGGCGATGCGGTAGTCGACGCCCTCTCGACGGTGATGCCCAACCTCAAAGATGTTATCCTGCACCGGCAGGTGCTGACGCCGCTGGACATTGAGGAGATGATCGGCATCACCCAGGGCAATATCTTCCACGGCGAGCTGAGCCTGTCGCAGCTCTTTTTCCTGCGCCCGGCGCCGGGCTATGCCGGCTACCGCACCCCGATCCGCGGCTACTACCAGTGCGGCTCGGGCACCCATCCGGGCGGCGGCATTATGGGCGCGCCGGGCAAGCTGGCGGCGCTGGAAATCCTGAAGGATAGCTGACTATGACCGAGCGCTACGACGTGCTGGTGATTGGGGCGGGGCACAACGGGCTGGCGGCGGCGGCGACGCTGGCGCTGGCCGGCCATAGCGTGCTCGTGCTGGAAGCGCGCGACCTGCTCGGCGGCGCGGCCGCGACCGAAGCGATTTTCCCCGGCTATCAGGCGAACACGGGCGCCGAGTCGGCCAGCCTGTTGCAGGAAGAAGTGGCCCGCGCCCTTTTCCTCAAGATGCACGGGCTGGAGCTGCGCGAGACGGCGGTGGGCCTTTTTGCGCCGCAGCCAGATGGGCGCGCCCTGACGCTGTGGCCGGATGTTGAGCGCAGCGCCGCCGCGATTGCCCGCTTCAGCGCCCAGGATGCCGCCCGCTACCCGGACTTTGCCGCGCAGGTAACGGCGCTGAGCGCGGCGCTGCAGAGCATGATGCTGCTGGCGCCGCCTGACCTCGCCGCGCTCAACCCGGCTGACCTGCCGCGCTGGGGTAGGGTGGGCTGGAAGGTACGCCGCCTGGGCGACCGGGAGATGATGGATCTGCTGCGCCTGCTGCCGATGCCCGTGCAGGATTACCTGGACGAATGGTTTGAGAGCGACGCCCTCAAAGGGGCGCTCGGCGCGGCCGGGGTTACCGGGATGATGCTCGGCCCGCGCGGCGGCGGCACGACGCTGCAGCTTCTCTATCAGAGCCTGGGCGGCCTTAACCGCTACCGCTTCGTCGCCGGGGGCATGGGCCGGCTGGCGGAGGCGCTGGCGGCGGCGGCGCAGGCGAACGGCGCGGAGATCCGCTGCGGCTGCCCGGTGGCCCGCGTTCTGATCGAAGAGGGGCGGGCGACCGGCGTGGAGCTGGCCGGCGGCGGCGTGATCGCCGGCCGCGCCGTCGTCTCCAGCGCCGATCCCAGGCGGACGCTGCTGGGGCTGGTCGGGCCCACCCGGCTGCCGCCGCGTTTCATGCGTCAGGTTCGCAACCTGATGTTTCGCGGCAGCACGTCAAAAGTGTTCTTCGCGCTCAACGGGCTGCCCGAATTTGCCGGACAGACCAGCCAGGAGCAGCTCGGCGCCCTCATCCGCATCAGCCCCTCGCTCGACTACGTGGAGCGGGCGTACGACGACGCCAAATACGGCCGGATCTCCGAGAACCTGCTCCTTGAGGCGGCCGTTCCCACCCTCAACGACCCGTCACTGGCGCCGCCGGGCCGCCATCTGCTCAGCGTGACCGTGCGCTATACTCCCTACCGGATGCGCGACGGCAGTTGGGACGAGCAGCGTGAGCCGCTGGGTGACCAGGTGCTGGCAACCCTGTCTCGCTATGCGCCGGGCATCGAGCAGCTGGTGGTTGACCGCCATGTCATCACCCCGCTCGACTACGAAGCGCGCTATGGCCTGACCGAAGGCAGTATCTTTCACGGGCAGATGGGGCTGGACCAGATGCTGGTGATGCGCCCTATCCCCGGCTGGAGCCGCTATCGCACGCCGATTGCCAGCCTCTACCTCTGCGGCGCGGGCGCCCATCCCGGCGGCGGCGTCACAGCCGCGCCGGGCTATAACGCCGCCCGCGCGGTCGCGCGCGATCTGCGCCGGGAGAGCGTGTGAACGGGCGGTTAGCCATTCTGGACGCTCCCTCCAACCTGGGCCTGATGGCCCCGGCCGAGGGGCGGGAGCCGGGCGCGCGCTACCTGGCAGCGACGCTGCGCCGTCACGGGCTCGTCGAACAGCTCGGAGCGTACGACGCCGGTGTTGTCGCCGCGCCGCCTTACGATCCCCACCGCCCGGCGGACACGCGGCTGCTCAACGGGCCGGCCATCCGCGACTACACCTACCAGTTGGCCGTGGCCGTCGAAAGGCTGCTGGCCAAAGCCTACTTCCCCCTCGTTCTCGGCGGCGACTGCAGTATCCTCTTGGGCACCATGCTCGGCCTGCGGCGCCGCGGCCATTATGGGCTGGCCTACTTTGACGGGCATCGCGACTTCCAGACGCCGGAGACTTCGGCCACAGGCGGCGCCGCGGGCATGGATCTGGCGCTGGCGACCGGCCACGGCCCGGAGCTGCTAACCCGGTTTGACGGCTATGAGCGGCTGGTAGCCGGCGAGGACGTGGTTGTGCTGGGCTACCGAGACCATGTGGAGCCCGAGGAGGATGGCTCGCGGGCCATCTATGAGACGCCGATCCGGCTGCTGGGCCTGGAGACAGTGCGCCAGCTGGGTCCGGCCCAGGCGGCGGAAGAAGCGCTTGCCCGGTTCCGCGCCAGGGGCGTGGCGGGCTTCTGGATCCATTGTGACGTGGACGTGCTCGACAGCACCATCATGCCCGCCGTCGACGCGCCGCAGCCGGACGGGTTCAGTTACGCGGAGCTGTCTGCTCTGCTCCGGCCGCTGCTGGATAGCGGTCTGGCCGCCGGCATGCAGGTGACGATTTACGACCCGGAGCGCGACCCAGATGGCCGGGCCGGGCGTCAGCTGTCAGATTGGTGCGTCGCGCTGTTTGCCGCTTAGCTCAGCCGGCCAGCCACACTACCTCCAGCGGCATCTCCAGAAACGCGGCAAAACGCTCGGCGGCCGTGACAATTGCCTGTTGTTGCGTGGCCGGCAGAGGGGCGAAAGGGGCCAGCTCGACCCGGACCGTCCCTTTCTGGAAGGTACGCCGCCAGGTGCCCACAATCTGCCCGCCGGCGACGATTGTCGAGTAAAAGAGCATCGTTTCCGCATCTTCCACGCCGCCAATGAGTGCCCGGTTCGCGGCCGTATAGCCGATCAGAAACTCGTCGTAGGTTGGCAGAAGAAAGGCTTCGCTCGCTGCAACCGGGGTGGGCGGCTGTGCGACCGAGTACCAGTAACGTTGTCTGTTGAACCGTTCGTATGCCAGCTCCCGGCCGGCCAGCTCCAGCCCGCGGCGGACGTCCGAGAGCGTGAGGCCCGACCACCAGGCCATGTCGCGGCTGGTCGCCGGGCCGTGGCTGGTGAAGTAGCGCCGCGTTAGCTCGGCCAGCGCCTCGTCGTGCGGCAGCGTGCGCGCCTTAGGAGCCCGTTCCGCGATCAGGGCGTAGGTGAACTGCTTGCCGCGGCGCGGCCCGCTGCAGATGATGGCCTCCAGCTCCGCGTGCATGACGATATAGGCCAGCCGCTGCCCCTCGGCCTCAATGCCGGCCGCCGCCAGCTCGGCGCGTAGCTCCTGGCGCGTGCGGTAGCGGCCATCGGCCACGGCTGCGGCCAGAATATCGTCGGTGCGCGCCAGCAGCGCCTCGTCCAGCTCGAGCCGGCGATAGATGGTCCCGTTCTGCTGGTGGACGCGCGGGCCGGTAAGCGCCTGCAGCCAGCGAATGTCTTCTGGGACCACGAAGTGCCAGGTGGGGCGCATGACGTGGGTGCGCAGGATGTCGCCGTCGTCGCAGGCCTGCTCGATCTCGGCAAGTGTGGCGCCGGCCATACGCAGGTGCAGCGACCAGAGGGTATCCAGGTATTCCTGCGCCTGCACCGCGCCCAGCCAGCTGACCACGGCAGCCGGGGACGCCAGCAGGCCGTCTGACAGACGCTGCTGCGCCAGTCGCATGTGGGCAATGGTTTCGGGCGTCATAGGCAGGCCTCCCTTGCGGCTGTCGCCGCCAGCCAGCGTCACTTTTTCGCTCGCGGTCAGGAACTTCTGGATAATGGGCTTTAATGGTAGTCATTTCTCGTTTGCTGTCGAGGCGTGTGGCGGCGCTGTGTCTGCTTGTGATGGCGCTGGCTGGTTGCAGCGCCGCTCCGGATGCGTCGCCCACCCGACCGGCGCTACAGACGGCGACCGTTGGGCTGCCTGCCGCTACGGCAACCAGCACAGCGACGGCTACGGCCACGGCGCCGGCGCAGACAGCTGAACCGGCAGCCACCGGCGCGCCGACTCCCTGTGCCCACGACTACTTCTTCACGCCTGCGCCGGCAACCTGCCCGCGCGAAGCGGCGGTGGAGACGGCTGCGGCCGAACAACCCTTCAGCGGCGGTGTGATGATCTGGCTGGAAGCGCACGAGGCTATCTACGTCCTCTACCCCGGCGGGGCGTGGCAGCGCTTTGCCGATACCTGGACAGAAGCAGAGCCGGAAAGCGACCCGGCGCTGGCGCCCCCGGACGGCCACTTCCAGCCGGTGCGTGGCTTTGGCAAAGTCTGGCGCGAGCAGCTTGAGGTGCAGGAAGCTTTAGGGTGGGCGACCAGCCCGGAGCTGGGCTTCACCTCGCAGCTGCAGCGGCCGGTCTCTGCGGCCGGGGAGCAGGTCACCTTCGTCCGTACCTTCAACGGACAGGTCTACTATCTGTATGAGATAGAAGCTGACAGCGGCGCGTGGGGCATCGCCGCTTCCTGGTAGCCGTGCGCCGCGCTCCTGGCGCGGGAACAGACTGCCTCAGATAATCGGGTGATGCAGCTTTCACGCGAGCAAATCCGCGCGCTTCGTCTGCGGGCGCAGGGCCTAACCGGGCCACGACTGGCTACGGCGGCGGACGTCGTCGCCCGGCTGGTGGGTGTGCAGGCGCAGGAAGAAGCGGCGGCCCGGCTGGCGATTCGCCCGCGCAGCAGCGTGCCCACCGCCGCGGAAGTGGATCGGGCGCGCGTCGTGCAGCGAGACATCGTCTATACGTGGGCCATGCGCAGCACGCTGCATTTCGTCGGCGCCGACGACCTGCCCTGGCTGCTCGGCCTGCTGGGGCCGCTGTTTGTGCGGCTCGGCAAGCGGCGCCGGCTGCAGCTAGGCATTGACGGCGAAGTCGGCGAGAGAGCGATGCAGGCGATTGGCGAGATCCTGGCGGCGGAGGGGCCGCTGGCGCGCGCCGAGCTGGGCGACCGGCTGGCGGCGCGCGGCATTCCCACCGAGGGCCAGGCTCTCTACCATCTCATTGGCCGGGCCGGGTTGGAGGGCATCCTCTGCATCGGGGCGCCGCGAGACGGCACGACGACTTACGCGCCATTGCCACAATGGATCGGCGTAAAGCCTGACGAGGGCGGTGAAGACGCCGCTTCCCGGCTGGCCCGCCGCTACCTGCAGGGCTACGGTCCCACAGGCCCTGAGGATTTCGCCAGCTGGAGCGGCTTGCCCCTCAGCCAGGCGCGGTCCGCGTTTAACGCCATGAGCCCGGCATTGATAGAAGCTGTGGGAGCTGATGACATGGCCCTGTGGCTGCTGCCCGAACAGCTCGATTGGCTGGCGGAATCGGACGTTGCCGGCCCGATTGTGCACCTGCTGCCGGCTTACGACGACTATCTGCTGGGCTATCGCAGCCGCGAGCTTATTCTAGAGGAGGCGCATGCCCGGCGCGTCCATCCTGGGGGTGGGGTCATCCGGCCGGCGCTGCTGGTTGATGGGAAAGTAGCCGGAACGTGGCGCCTGGAGCGGCGTACGGCAGTGGCGAAGGTGGTCGTGGAGCCGTTCGTACACCTCAGCCCCGATGTCCTGGCGGCGATTGCAGACGAAGTTGCCAGCCTGGGTCGCTTTCTGGAGCAAGAGGTGGCGCTCACGCTGGCGGCGTAGGGGCGCCGTGATTCGCATAGTGAAATCGAGAGCCAGCCGGTTGGTCAATCCGGCCGTCGCCCCATCGTCCCGTCGTCGCTGGCGGCTCTTGCGGGCTGTCCCTAAAGCGGCTGCAGCCGCGCCTCGATGCGCTCGCGCTGCGGCTCGAGGAAGGGCGGCAGCGCCAGCCGCTGGCCCAGCGTTTCCTCGTCCTCGTCGGTGACGAAGCCGGGGCCATCGGTTGCCAGCTCAAAGAGGATTCCGTTCGGCTCGCGGAAGTAGATCGACTGGAAGTAATAGCGGTCGATAATGCCCGAGTTACGCACACCCAGCGCTGCCAACCGCTGGATCCAGGCGTCGTGCTCGTCCAGACTGGGCACGCGGAAGGCGACGTGATGCACGCCGCCGCGCCCCAACCGTTCTGGCGGCAGATCCGGCCGGACGTGCAGCCGCACCTGGGCGCCGGGGCCGCCTGGCCCGGTGTCGAAGATGAGGACCTGCTCTTCTGTTTCGGCTCCTGTCTCGTCATCTGCCAGGCGGAAGCCCATCACCTCGGTCAGCATCCAGGCGGTCGGCTCCGGGTCGGCGACGGTCAGGTTGACGGAAGCCAGCCCGCGGATGCCCATCGCCGCCGGGACAGGGCTTCTCTCCCAGGGCGCCCCACCCGGTAGCGGCGCGCCTTCGTCGTCGATGAGCGCCAGCCGCTGGCCCTCGAAGTCCTGAAACGGCAGCACGGCGCGCCCGCTTTCCAGACGGATCTCGCCGTGTGTCACGCCATGCTCGGCGAAACGCTCCTGCCAGTAGTCCAGCGCCTCCCGGCCGGTAACGCGCAGCGCCGTGCGCGAGATGCTGCGGGCGCCGGGCCGGTTGGGGGCCAGATGGGCAATGTCAAAGAAAGTTAGCTCTGTGCCGGGGCGGCCAATCTCGTCGCCGTAGAAGAGATGGTACGAGCTGGTATCGTCCTGGTTAACCGTCTTCTTGACCAGGCGCATTCCCATGAGCCGGGTGTAGAACTCGACGTTGCGCGCTGCCTGCGCGGTCATCGCCGAGACGTGGTGTAGGCCGGTAAGCTCCATCTTGAATCCTTTCCCTCTGCCGGGGAGCAGTTGCTGCTGGTGTTGCTGGCAATAGTAGTGGAGAAATAAGAACAGCGCACGGCGTTTAACCGTGCGCTGCTATTTTGGGCATGCGAAAGCTCGTTAGCGTGCGGCTTCCTGGGCCTGCTCCGCCTCTGCCGCCGCCTCCTCTGCGTCTTGCTTCACCAGCTCCAGCTCGATTTCTACCTCCAGCTTATCGCCGACGAGGAAACCGCCTGTCTCCAGCGCCTGGTTCCAGACGAGGCCCCAATCCTTGCGGTTCAGCGTCGTCGTCGCCGAGAAGCCGGCACTCACGGCGCCCCATGGGCTCTGCGCCATACCCTGGTAGGTGACGTCCAGCTCCACCTCGTGCGTCTCGCCGCGGATGGTCAGGTCGCCGGTGAGGATGGCATGGTCCTCGTCAAGGAGCTCGATGTGCTTACCGGTGAAGGTAATTTCGGGATATTCCTCGACGTGGAGGAAGTCGGCGGAACGCAAATGGGTGTCCCGCTCTTCCTGCCGCGTGTTGATACTGGCGGCGTCGATGGTTACTTCCACAGCCGTCTCTTCCGGACTGTCCTCATTGAAGTCGATCGTGCCCGCGAACTCCTCAAAGCTGCCGCGCACCGTGCTGATCATCATATGGCGTGCCTTAAAGCCGATGTGCGAATGAGCGTTGTCAATTTGCCAATTCATTTTCCTTACCTCCAACGCCGGTCGCCGGCCCCGTTATCGCGGCCCGCGCCTTCGTTCTTGTCCTGTTGGTCGTCCTGGCGCCGGCCCTGCATTGTTGGCAAGCACGACCCCAGGCCCCGGCGCCCGTCTTGATGCAATCTCAATCGTAGGCCCTCACGCCGCCGCCGTGGATGGGGCAGATCCCCCAGATCGGCAGGCGGAATACCTACTATTAACTCATTTTGAGCTGTAGGGTGCTCTCCGCAGGAACGGGCGCTGCCCAAATCTGTCTGGCCCAAGCCCTCTACTTAGGCCCAGCTAAAGAGGTTCAGCAGGGCAAGAATCAGGGCTGTCCCCAGGGCGCCGGCCGCGAAGAATGTAGCTTGCTGGGCCAGCGACCTTCCCTGGCGCCGGGCGGCCAGGGCGGCGACGGTGAGAAAGGCCAGGGCGGCCGGCAGGAGATATGGACCGAAGCTGAAGCCGGCCAGGATAACCAGCGCGCTGAGCATGCCGGCGACCGAGGCGATAATGGCGCCCCACGGCCGGTCGGCGCCCCTGTCGTCACGCATGACGGCGACAAAGCCTAGAAAACCCGCCAGCGCTACGGCCGCCAGAATGGCGGATGGCGCCAGCTCACCTCTGGCGGATGGGGCGGCAAGCAGGGCGACGGCAATCGTAGAAGCTGCTCCTATCGTCGCCAGAACCCATTCAAGTAAACGCACAGCAACCATCCTCTCGGCAGCGGGGCACGGCGACCGCCGGCCCTGCGCCGACTTCATTTCGCCTTGTTCAATATATTTTGAACGATATGAATATCTTACCACAGCGGGCCATCTCTGCCAAACCCGAGGCATCAACGGCGCTTGCCTGCTTGCGTGGCCGGCCCCTCCCGTCTATGCTAGCCGGGCCGGGTAGGGAGCAGACCTGCCCGGCCGTGTAGCCCCTTATGCAGACTCTTCCCCGCTTTCTGCCGGTTTTCATGCTCGCCCTGGCGCTCTTTGCCGGCTGTGCGACTCAGCCGCCGGCGCCGCCTCTGGCGCTGGCGACGCAGACGGCAGCGCCCCCTATCCAGCGCACGGCGACCGCCACGCTGGTTTCGCCAGCGACTGCCGTGGCGCCGACAACGCCCGCAGCTTCGCCGATGCCCATCCCGGAGCCGGCCACCCCGCAACCATCGCCCACCTGGTCGCCAGAGGCCTTGGCGCCGGCTCTGCCCGGTACCAACCAGGGCTTTGAGCTGGTCGGCCATACGGCGCTGGGGGAGGTGGGCTGGCACGCCGGGCTGGCGCTGTCCGGCCATTGCGCCTACGTGGGCAACCGGCGCAGTGACCGTGTGGCTATCGTGGACGTCAGCAACCCGGCGGCGCTCGCCCAGATTGGCTTTCTTCCCATTGGGCCGGGCGGGCAGCCGGTGGAGCTACGCGTGCTGCCGGAACGGGCTCTGCTGGTAGTCGCCGACTTCGGCCACGGGCGGCTGCTCACATTTGACGTGACCGATTGCGCGACCCCGGCGCCTCTGGCCGTACTGGAGCTGCCGGGCGCGCCGCACGAGTTCTACCTATGGAGCGACGGCGAGCGCGTCCTTGTCTTCGGCGCCATGTTCGACCATGGGCCGCCGGATCTCATCGTCGTCGATATGACTGAGCCCGCCCAGCCCGCCGTCGTGGCCGAGTGGAGCCTGGCAGCGGAAGGTAGTGAGGGGCTGCTGCACTCCCTTTCCCTGTCATCCGATGGGCGTCAGGCTTTCCTGGCGCTGTGGAACGGCGGCGTGCTCGTCGCCGAGGTTGATTTGCCGCAGCTGCGCGCGCTGCGTGACGGCGAGGGCGCGCTGCGCCCGGTCCCGTTTGTCGCCGCCCATTCGGTCGTACCCCTGGACGAGCCCGGCTACCTGCTGGTCGCTAACGAGCTGTGGAGCTGCCCCTTTGGCGAGACAACGGTCGTCAGCATCGCCGACCCGGCGCGGCCCTTTGTCGTCGCCCGCGCGGCGCTGCCGGAAAATCGCTGTGAAGCGTTGCCAGAGGAGGACGCTGTCTACAGCGCGCACAACCCATTGGTGGTCGGCCATCTCGTCTTTGCCAGCTGGTACAGCGCGGGGCTGCAGGTCTTTGATACGAGCGACCCCATGCAGCCAGAGCGGGTTGCCCAGTTCGTGCCGGCCGGGGAAGGGGCCGCGCCGCAGAGTCACGTGGGCAGCCACCCGGTCCAGACCTGGAGCTATCCCATCCTGCGCGATGGCCTGTTCTACGTCGTCGATATTCAGAGCGGGCTCTACCTACTGCGCTATCATGGGCCGGGGGCTGAGGCGGTGGTGGCTGCCGGGCACGTCGAGGCCAATGTGACGGTGCGCCGCTAGGCAGGGCCGCGCCTCGCAAGATAGATCCGATCTTATATCCGCCGCGGATACCTCGATACAGGCGACCCGCTGCGCCGCCTGCTAAACTGACATAGGGTTTTCCTCTGCTTGTGGGTGGCGCACTGCTTCGCCAGAGCAGGAAGCTGACGACGAATGCTCTCCGGCGGGCTAATACGGAGTCAAGCGGCTATGGCAGAACAACATGAACCGCAGGAGGGAATCATCAGCACGGTGAACATCGCCGGCCATCCTGTCCACCCGATGCTGGTGCCCTTTCCCATCACCTTTCTGGTTAGCGCGCTTCTGACCGACATTGTCTACTGGCGGACGCTCGACGATTTCTGGGCGCAGGCCTCTTTCTGGTTGATCGCTGCGGGCCTGGTCACCGGCCTGCTGGCGGGGCTCGTCGGCGCCATTGATTACCTGACAATCCAGCGCGCTCGCGAGCGCACGGCAGGCAAGATCCATGCCGCGGGCAACATCACTGCCGTCGTCCTGGCCGCCGTCAACCTGGCGCTCCGCTGGGGCGACCGGGAAGCGCCAATCCTCTGGACCGGCCTGCTCCTCTCGCTGGCAATCGCCGCCATTCTGACTGTGACCGGCTGGTTTGGCGGCGAGCTGTCTTTCCGCCACAAGATTGGCGTCATCGACCGGCAGTAAGCTGCCTTCCGCCACGCAGGCCTGCTGCCGCATTCTGACCGCGCCGACCTGCTTCTGGCCCCTAACGCGGAATCACCGGCAGCAGCAATGCTGACGGATGGCCGGCGTCATGATAAATCGTCTGCTCGGCGACGACCATGCGCGTGCCCGTGGCCAGATCCTCGCCGGTGTTCAGATTGCGGTCGTACTTGGGGAAGGCGCTGGAGGAGATTTCCAGGCCGATGCGATGGCCGGGGGCGAAGAGCTGGGCGGTGTTCCACAGGTCGATGGTGTAGTGGTAGACCTTACCCGGCTCTAGCAGCTCGGCCTTCTCGAATCCATGGCGGTAACGGGCGCGCACGATACTATCGCAGAGCCGCTGTACGAAGCCGGTCGGGTGCACGTCGACGAGCTTGGCAGTGAAATCGGTGTCTACCGCCGACGAAGCGGCATAGAGCTCCAGGCGGATAGGTCCGGTGATTTCCATCTCTTCCTCCAGAGGCTCAGTCACATAGACAAGGACATCGTCACGGCGCTCCACCGCAGCGTAATCGTCGGGCCCGCCGATCTGGCTCGAGGTTGACTCGCCAAGGAAGGGAACGGGGCGCGCCGGGTCATAGCGATAGTGGTCCGGCGCTTCGGCGCCTGGCTGTGCGGCGGAGAGGGAGCCATCGCCGTAGCGGCTGTTGGCGTGGCCGCCGCTGTGAAGGTAGAAGCGTGTCCACCGGGTGCGGGCCAGCGGCCATTCCTGCTCGTCGCGCCACTCGTTTTCGCCCATGATGAAGAGGCGCACCGGCGCCTCTGGCTCCTCTGGCTCTTTCCCTTTCAGCCAGCGGTCGAACCAGGCTAGCTGCGCGCCGCGCAGGTCGATGAGCGCCTGCGGGCCAAAATCGACTTCGCCCAGCCTGGACGTTGTGTTCACCTGATGGCCCCACGGCCCCATCAGCAGCTTCTGATTCTGGCGGGCAAACTCAGTCGCGCCGCGCTCGGTCATGCCCATAAAGTTGAGGGGCGTGCCGATCTGCTCGTCGTCGTACCAGCCGGAGATGTGCATGACCGGCAGGTCGATCTGGTCGAACTGGTTCTGGTAGCGCAGCGGCTCCCAATAGTCGTCGAGGCAGGGATGTGAGAGCTGCTCGCGCCATACTGGCTGCAGCCGGCCGGCTGCTTCGTCCATCGTCAGCAGCGGCAGGTGCTCGTAGACCTTGTTCCAGTCGACAGCCTCCATCACCTGGTTGAGGCGACCGCTGGTGTAGTGCAGCCAGCAGAGGTGCATCGGCCCGTGGGTGCCCACCGGCCATTCGACAAAGGGATCGGAAGGCACGACGAGGACGATCATGGTGACCAGATGGGGCGGCTTCTCCAGCGCCGCCAGCCACTGGATGCGGCCCAGGTAAGAGCCGCCCATCGTGCCCACCTTGCCGTCGCACCACGGTTGGGCGGCCGTCCACTCGATGGCGTCATAGCCGTCGCGCCCGTCGTTGCGGTAAGGCTCGAACTCGCCGTCGGAGTCGCCCCGGCCGCGCACGTCCATGTAGACGACGGCGTAGCCGCGCTCGGCGAACCATTTGCCGCTCTCCACGTTCTTGGCGTTGTTCTTGTTGTAGGGGGTGCGGATGACAATGGCCGGAAAGCGCTCGCCGTGACGCGATGGCTCCGGCCGATAAATGTCGGCTGACAGCGCAACCCCGTCGCGCATGGGGACGCGCACGCCGAAATCGATCCAGGTCTGGTATTTGCTCTGCTTATCTCCAGTCATTGCTTCCTCCTGGGTTAATTGTAGCCGGGGTAGGAGGCGCTTGCGACCGGTATCTGATATGAAAGAGCCCCGCGACGAGCGGGGCTCTGCCAGTTCGCCGTGGTGGCGACGATCAGTGGTGCTGTTCGTGGCCGTGCTCGCCGTTGCCCTCGCCGGTGAGATATGCTTCGGGATTCTTATCGAAGGCGGTCTTGCAGCCTGGGGCGCAGAAGTAGTAAGTCTGGCCCTTATACTCTGAGGTCCACTGGGCTGTTGCCTCGTCTACTTCCATACCGCATACAGGATCGATTGCCATTCTGGTCTCCTTTCACAGTCTCAGTTCAACTGTCACCAATGCTGCAACTATACAGGCGGCTGCCTCTACCTCACAAATCGAGTTGTGAGCGGTGCTCCGCAGACAGCTCAGCGCATTGTGCGGCAGGGCGAAAAGCAGGTAGTCTACCGCTCTGTATCGCGTTTCTATCGTGCAAGAAACCGGGAGGAAAAGATGCCACTCGATGCGTCTGCTATTGTCCATATTGCCGGCATTCTCGCCGCCGTTGGGGCGCTGGTTTACGCGCTGAGCGATGTGCTGCTGCTGGGGCACGCGGTCGGGCCGCGCGGGCCGGTAGCCGCGGCCTCAGAAGCGGATCTGGCGCCGTATGCCGCGCCACCCTTCTCGGCCGGCGATCTGCTCAAGCTCACGGCCCTGCCGCCCCGGCGCCTGGCGTGGGGCGGGGTGCTCGGCGTGCTGGCGACGCCGTTGCTACTGCTGGGGTTGTGGCCGCTGTGCCAGGCGCTGCGCCCGGCAGGATGGTGGCAGGCATTTCTCCCGGCAGCGCTGCTGGCGATTGGGTTGATTCTGGCGCCGTTTGTGCATGGCTCCTTTATCTATATCGAGCAAAACGCGCAGGTGCTGGCGCGCCTATCGCCGGAGGAGAGGCCGGTCTTGGGAGAGGTCTTCCGCCTGCAGCAGCGGGTAATGGCCACAGCCTATGCGGTCGTGGCTGTGGCCACGCTACTGGCATCGCTGCTCTACAGTATCGTCGTCGCCGTGGGGACCACCGGACTGCCGCGCTGGATGGCCGCGGTCAATCCGGTGACGATGGTCATCACCTGGATGCTGATCAGGCGGCTGCTGCCGGAACGGGTCGCCAGGTATAGCGAAGGCGCCGGGTTTAATATTGGCTTCTTCCTCTTCTTTGGGCTGTTGACGGTAACGCTCTGGTAGCCGGTCACGCGCCTGAGCCGCTCGTCTCGCGGAAGACGAGGCCGGGGCTCCACGGGGTGCCCAGTGCGGGCAACACCCAGCGGTCCAGCCCCCACCAGCCGGCCGTCTTCCAGGCCAGGACGAGGAAGATGGCAAGAGTCAGGAGAATAGGGTTGGTGCTGACGGCGCCGGAGAGCAGGTAGCTCATGTTCATGAAGGCGCCAAAGAAAGCGGCAATGCCGGTGAAAAGGCCCAGGATGAGGGCCAGGCCCACGAGCATCTCGCCGTAGGCGACCATGTAGCTCCAGGGCGTGGCGTTGGGCAGGACGACGTTCTCCAGGAACCAGGCATACCAGCCCTGCACATCCGGGCGCTCGCCTCCGGCCAGCTCCAGGGCGCCCCGGACAAAGCCGGTAATGGCGGCCCCGGCATTCTCGCCGGTCCAGGCGGGTGCGCCGATTTTGCCGAGGCCCGCCTGCAGCCACTGCCAGCCGACGAAAAGGCGGATGGGTACCCAAAGCCAGGCCCAGCGCACAGACTCAAACAGCGCCTGAGCGACTGGCGGATCTTCAAGACGCTGCACATACTGCTGCCGTTTCTGTTCGCTATCAACGATGCTCATCTTTTACCTCCGGCGCCGGCCGCGAGCATGGTCAGGCGGCTCTGCGCCAATTGCAGGAACACGCTTCATGCCGTGGAATACCGGCGCGCGCCGCTCTTGTTGTTTTATCTAGGCTCACGGCTGAATTGTATGCCAAATTATGGCCTGGTCCAATGTGCGGCCATTGACCTGGCTAGAGCATTTGTTCTATAATGCAGCCCGACAGTCGTGTGATCGCCACAGCGAGGGAACTGATCGGATGCAAGCAGACACATCGTTGTCAGGCGTGTGGGAAGGC
>CAZOGK010000041.1:0-28825 GCA_964579295.1 uncultured Ardenticatenaceae bacterium | reverse complement strand
CAGTTCTGGCTCGACGACCGGCCTGTGCTTATCCAGGCCGGCGAGTTCCACTACTTCCGTACGCCGCGCGAGGAGTGGCCGCAGCGGCTGAACCGGCTGCAGCAGGCCGGCTTCAACGCCGTGGCGACCTATATCCCCTGGCTCTGGCACCAGACCGCGGAAGGAGAAAGCGACCTCGACGGCCACAGCCACCCCCTGCGCGACCTGGCCGGCTACCTGGATCTGGTCGCGGAGATGGGTTTCCTCATCATCCCGCGCCCCGGCCCCTACATTATGGCCGAGACGATCAACGAGGGCATCCCGCCCTGGGTCTTTGAGCACTACCCGCAGGTAGCGGCCATCAGCCAGAAAGAGCAAACGCAGAATATCGTCAGTTATCTGCATCCCGACTTCCTGGCCTGCGTCGACGGCTGGTACGAGGCTGTCTTTGCCGTGCTCGCCCCGCGCGAGGTCACTCGCGGCGGGCGCATCATCATGGTCCAGCTCGACAACGAGATGGGCATGCAGCACTGGCTGCGCGGCCTCATCGATATCAACGCCGACACGCTAGACCGCTTCGCCGCCTGGCTGGCGCAGCGCTATGGCGGCGCCCTGGGCCAGCGCTACCCGGCGGAGGAGCTGCCCGCCTTCCTGCGCCAGGAGATTGTGCAGCCATCGGCTGCGCATGGCAGCCACATCGTGGCCGACTACCACCGCTTCTACCGCGACTACCTGGGCGAATACATGGCCTTGCTGTGGGAAATGGCCCGCACCCACGGCATGGAGACGCCCCCGGTGGTCAACGTGCACGGCTTCAGCAACCATCGCGGCGGCCGCACCTTTGCCATCGGCCTCTCGCAGCTCATCAAAGCCATCGAGCTGCCGGACATGATCACGGCCACCGACGTCTACCCGATCCACATCGATGAGGGCAACGCCGACCAGCTCCTGATGGCGAACGAAGCGACCGCCGCCCTGCAGAACCCCGAGCAGCCCCTCTTCTCCATTGAGTTCCAGTCGGGCGGCAATCAGGACTTCGGCGGCCACCAGACGTCGCTCTACGATCTGCACACCCGCCTCGTCGTCTCCCAGGGGATGCGCGCCGTCAACCACTACTCCTTCTTTGCCGGCGAAAACGACCCGGGGCTCAGCCCGGTGCGCCGCCACGACTGGGGCCCGCCGGTGCGCAACGACGGCAGCGTGCGCCGCCACTTTGCCCGCTACCGCCGCCTGAGCGACGTGCTGGACGCCTATGGCGAGGCGCTGGTGCGCGCCCGGCCGCACACCGTCGCCACCGTCGGCTTTCTGCTCGACTATTTCATGACTGAGTACAGCAACGAGTTCACCAAAGAGGCGACGCGCATCATCGCCGACCAGCGCGAGTGGGTGCTGCACGACTTCCTGGCGCGCGGCCTCAACCTCACCCACCGCCCGTTCGACGCCCTGGAGCTTTCCCGCGCCGACCTCGACCCTGCCCAGACTCCCGTGCTCTTCGCCATGCTGGAGAAACAATGCCCGGCGGACGTGCAGCAGAAGCTGGTCGACTATGCCCGTGCGGGCGGGCAGCTGCTCCTCGCCGGGCGCCTACCGGAGTGGGATTTCGAGGGCCGGCCGGCGACTGCGCTGCGCAATGCGCTTGGCGTCACGGCGATCCACAGCGACCCACCCTTCATCGATACCGAAATCAGCGCCTTCGACTACCCCTACGTGCCCGTGCGCTTCGTCGAGTCGTATAGCGGCGACTTCGACGAAAGCTTTGCCCACCGCCAGGACGGCGAGACCGTCGGCTTTATCCAGAGTGTGGGTCAGGGCCGCGTCATGATATTCGGCGCCACCGTCCCGGCGCGCACCCCCGACGACATTGATCTCTTCGACCGTATGGCGCTAAAGATGGGTTGCCCTCGCCTTTTCGAGCTGGGCGACTGGGCCGACGTGCGCGCCAGCCGCGGCGAGCAGGGCAGCTTCCTCTATGTCAGCAACTATCAGGACGACCCCGTTGTCGCCACCGTCGCATATGACGGCGCGCGCCTCTTTGGCGGCCACGCCCTGCATCTGCCCGCCCGCCGCGGTCTCATTCTGCCGCTTGACTGGCAGGCTGCCGAGGGCGTGCTCGTCCACTACGCCACCGGCGAGGTCGCCGGGTTGAGCGACGAGCCAGATCGGCTGGTGCTCCGGCTCGTGCCCTCCCGCTTCGTCGCCGAACTCACGCTGTCTGGCTACCGCTGCGAAGGCGCTATCCCGGCCGGCGGCGACGAGGAGCAGGGCCGCGTGCGCGTCGCGCGTGACGACGGGCAGATCGTCCTCTATAAGGAGGTATAGCTCCCCATGCGCGTGATCTATATTGACATTGACAGCCTGCGGCCTGACCATCTCGGCTGCTACGGCTACCATCGTCATACCAGCCCCAACATCGATCGGCTGGCCGCCGAGGGCGTGCGCTATACCAATGTCTACGCTTCCGACGTGCCCTGCCTGCCCTCGCGCACGGCGTTGTGGAGCGGGCGCACCGCCTTCCACAACGGCGTTATCAACCACGGCGGCGCCCGCGCCCAGCCCTTCCCTCAGGGGCCCCAGGTCGGCGACCGCGCCAACGTCTTCACCCAGACCGGCTGGATGAAATGCTTCAGCGACCTGGGCATGAGCAACGCCACCATCTCCCCCTTCGCCCAGCGCCACGGCGCGTGGCACTGGTATGCCGGTTACAACGAGATGGTCAACACGGGCAAGTACGGCGACGAGCGCGCCGACGAGATCATGCCGATCGCCCTCGACTGGCTGGAGCGTAACGGCGCGCGTGACGGCTGGTTCCTGCACGTCAACCTCTGGGACCCGCACACACCGTACCGCACGCCCGCCTCCTTTGGCGACCCCTTCGCCGGCGAGCCGCTGCCCGCCTGGCTCACCGAAGAGGTCTGGCGGCGCTCCTGGGAAAGCTTCGGCACCCACAGCCCGCAGGAACCGAACTGGATGTGGGGAGCCGTAAACGCCCGCTTCCCCCGCCAGCCCGACCAGATCGATTCGATGGATGCCGTGCGCCAGTGGATCGACGGCTACGATACCGGCGTCCGCTACGCCGACGAATGGCTTGGGCGGCTGCTGGAGCGCCTCGAAGCCCTGGGCGTCTACGACGAGACTCTGCTGATCGTCAGCGCCGACCACGGCGAAAACCTGGGCGAGCTGGATGTCTGGGGCGACCATCAGACTGCCGATCATCTCACCAGCAACGTGCCCCTCATCATCCGCGGCCCGGGCTTTGAGGGCGGCCGGGTAGACAGCGCCCTGCACTACCACTTTGACTGGGCGGCCACCATTGTCGAGCTGCTCGGCGGCACGGTGCCGCGCAACTGGGACGGCGTCTCTTTCGCCGCCGCCCACCGGCGCGGCGAGCAGGAAGGGCGCGATTATCTGGTCATCACCCAGGGTACCTGGGCCTGCCAGCGCGCCGTGCGCTTCGCCCACGGCGGCGTAAACTACCTCTTTCTGCGCACCTACCATGACGGCTACAAGCCGCTGGAGCCGCTCATGCTCTTTAACCTGGACGACGACTTCCACCTGCAGGACGACCTCGCCCCGCGCCGCCCGGCCCTGGTCGAGCATGCCCAGAGCCTTCTGGAAAGCTGGTACACCGAGCAGATGCAGAGCAGCGAATATGACGAGGATCCGCTCATGACGGTAATGCGTGAAGGCGGCCCCTTCTACACGCGCGGCCAGCTCCCGCGCTACCTGAAGCGGCTGCGTGAAACCGGCCGCGCCGCCCACGCCGAGCGGCTGGCGCGCCTGCACCCGCAAGAAGCCGCCGAGTAATTGGGCCGCCCGGAACCCCCAAACCTTATGCCGCGGTAACCGCCGCTGGAGAACGACCTATGGACGATAGCCCCGCTACCTACAACACGCTTGACGCCGCGACCGAAGAGCGCGTCGAGGCCCTGCTGGCCCGCATGACCCTGGCGGAGAAGATCGGCCAGCTCGTACAGCTCAACCCCTTTGGCCCCTTCGACCTGGAAGCCTACGAAGCCCAGAAGCGTGCGGCCGAGGAAGCGGGCGTGCCCTTCCAGTATGCCCCCCGCCTGCGCGACGACATGGAAGAGATGATCCGCGCCGGGCGCATCGGCTCCTTCCTCAACGTGATGTCGCCGGAGATCATCAACCATTGCCAGCGCATCGCCGTCGAGGAGTCTCGCCTGGGCATTCCCATCATAACCGGCGCCGATGTCATCCACGGCTACCGCACCATCTTTCCCATCCCCCTGGGCGAAGCCAGCACCTGGAACCCGCCGCTGCTGGAGCGCGCCGCGCGCGTCGCGGCCGAAGAAGCCTCGGCTGCGGGCGTCGACTGGATCTTCTCGCCCATGATCGACATTGCCCGCGACCCGCGCTGGGGCCGTGTGGCCGAGGGCGCCGGCGAGGACCCCTTTCTCGGTCAGGCCATGGCCCGCGCGCGCGTGCGCGGCTTCCAGGCGACCGGCCTGGAGAGCGGCCGCCGCATCGCCGCCTGCCCCAAGCATTACGTGGCCTACGGCGCCGCCGAAGGCGGGCGCGACTATAAC
Source organism: uncultured Ardenticatenaceae bacterium (assembly GCA_964579295.1). Lineage (GTDB taxonomy): Bacteria > Chloroflexota > Anaerolineae > Promineifilales > Promineifilaceae > JAAYYY01. The sequence goes on along the minus strand of CAZOGK010000041.1, from coordinate 24,299 downwards.
ACCGTGGACATCTCCGAACGCACGCTGCGCGACGTCTACCTGCCTCCCTTCAAAGCCGCCTTCGCGGCCGGCGCCGGCTCGGTGATGAGTTCCTTTAACGAGATCGCCGGCGTGCCGGTTACCGCCAGCCGCTTTGTGCTGCGCCAGATCCTGCGCGAGGAGTGGGAGTGGCCCGGCGTCGTCCTCAGCGACTTCGACGCGGTGCGCGAGCTGGTCCCCCACGGTGTCGCCGCCGACCTCAAAGAAGCCGCCCGCCTGGCGATGCTCGCCGGGCTGGACATCGAAATGGTGAGCAGCGCCTATGCCGACCACCTGGCCGAGCTGATTGCCGAGGGCGCCGTGCCGCCGGCGCTGGTCGACGACGCCGTGCGCCGCGTCCTGCGCCTCAAGCTCCGCCTCGGCCTCTTTGAGCGCCCCTACACCGACCTGTCGCTACAGGAGCAGGTCATCCTGCGCCCCGATTTCCGTGAGCTGGCGCTGCAGGTGGCCCAGGAGTCCCTCGTCCTCCTCAAGAACGAGAACAATATCCTGCCCCTCTCCCGCGACCTGCGCCTGGCCGTCATCGGCCCCCTGGCTACTGCCCGCCGTGACATGCTCGGCTGCTGGAGCCTCAACGGCCAGCCTGAGGATGTCGAGACGCTGCTCGACGGCCTCTCTGCCTACCTGCCCGACGACGCCTGGAGCCACGTGCCCGGCTGCGCCATTCGCTTTCCCCGGCGTGGCGAGCGGGACCGCGTAGGGCAGATAGCTACCGACATTCCCGGCGCCGTCGCCGCCGCCGAAGCGGCCGACGTGGTCCTACTGGCCGTGGGCGAAAGCGCCGACCTCAGCGGCGAGAGCCACACGCGCACCCGCCTCGGCCTCCCCGGCCAGCAGCAAGAGCTGGTAGACGCCGTCGCCGCCACGGGCAAGCCCATCGTCTGCGTCCTCTTCAGCGGCCGGCCAATGGTCATCCCCCGTCTCGCCGCGCAGTCGCAGGCGCTCCTGGCGGCGTGGCACCCCGGCATACGCGCCGGCCGGGCCATCGCCGACGTTCTCTTCGGCGCGGCCAATCCCTCCGGCCGCCTCACGGCCAGCTGGCCCCGCGCCGAAGGCCAGATTCCCGTCTACTACGCCCATAAGAACACCGGCCGCCCGGCCGTGGGAGCCGGCGTGACGCAGTTCGCCGAAACCTTCAAATCCGTATACCTCGACGAGCCTAACTCTCCTCTCTTCCCCTTCGGCTACGGCCTGAGCTACACGAGCTTCAGCTACGACAATCTCCAGCTCAGCCGCGACGTCCTGACGCTCGACGATACGCTGGAAGCCAGCGCCACCGTGACCAACAGCGGCGACCGCCCCGGCGCCGAAGTCGTCCAGCTCTACGTTCGCGACCTCGTCGGCAGCGTCACCCGCCCCGTCAAAGAGCTCAAGGGCTTCGAGAAAATCGAGCTTGCCCCTGGCGACAGCCGCACCGTTTCTTTTCGCGTCCCCATCCGGGAGCTGGGTTTCACCGGCCTCGACATGCGCTACATCGTCGAGCCGGGCGCGTTTGAGCTCTGGATTGGCCCCAACGCGCAGGAGGGGCTGCACGGCGCCTTTACCGTCGCCCTGGCCGCCGCGTCCAAATAAAAAAAGGGGGCGTGGTCCGCCGGGACCACGCCCCCACTCAGGCCAGGTGGCGTCGGGCAGAGAGCAGAATTACCAGAGGCCGAGGACCTTCCACCACAGGCCGCCGACGACAAGCCAGATGACGATGTTGATGACGCTGATCAGCAGGCCGTTCTTCCACCAGTCGGTCATCGACAGGTAGCCGGCGCCGAAGAAAACGGGGGCCGGGCCGGTGCCGTAGTGGGTGGTGCCGGCGAAGAGGTTGCTGAAGAAGGCCAGCACCAGGGCCGCCAGCAGCGGCGGCGTGCCAGCGACAATGGCGACGACCAGGAAGGCCGGGTACATAGCGCTGACGTGCGCCGTGCAGCTGGCGAAGAAGTAGTGGCTGTAGAAGTAGACGATAGCCAGGACGAGGAAGGCGGGCACCCAGGCGAATCCACCCACGGCGCCGCCCATCAGCTCGCTGAACCAGGGGATGAAGCCCAGCGTGTTGAGGAAGGTAGCCATCATCACCAGGGCCGCAAACCAGACCAGCGTATCCCAGGCGCCGCGCTCGTTCAGGATGTCGCCCCAGGAGAGGACGCCGGTGAGCAGCAGGAGGCCGAGGCCGACAAAAGCGGTCGTCGTGGCGTTGATAGCCCAGTTACCGCCGAAGATCCATAGGGCAATGAGCATGACAAAGGCGCCGAGCATGATCCATTCGGGGCTCTTGACGCCGCCCATCTCCCTCAGCTTGCTCTTCGCCATCTCCGCCGCTTCCGGTGTCTGCTTAATCTTCGGCGGGTCGAGCCGGTAAAGGATATAGGGCACGGCAATCAGGCTGATCAGGCCGGGCACACTGGCGGCGATTGCCCACTGCGCCCAGCTGATTTCGATGCCCTGGGCGGCGGCAAATTCGGCGGCCAGCGGGTTCGCCGCCATGGCCGTGAGGAACATGGCGCTGGTGACCACCAGCCCCTGGAATGTGGCGCGGATGAGATAGGCGCCGATCTTGTCGGCGGTGCCGTCATCCGGCTCGCTGCCGTAGGCTTTGGCCAGGGAGCGCAGCACCGGGTAGACGATGCCGCCGCCGCGCGCCGTATTGCTGGGGATGGCCGGCGCCAGCACCAGGTCGGTGCCGATGAGGCCGTAGGCCAGCCCCAGAGTGCGCTTGCCCAGGATTGACATGAAGTAGTAGGCGATCCGCTCCCCCAGTCCGGTCTTGATGAAGCCGCGCGAGATAAAGAAGGCGGCGACAATCAGCCAGATGGTCGTGTTGTTGAAGCCGGAGAGCGCTTCGCCAATGCTCAGCGTGCCGGTCAGAGCCGTGACCATGATGCCGAGCATCGCCACCGCGCCCATCGGCAGCGGCTTGACGATGATGCCGACGATGGTGGCGACGAAGATGGCCAGCAGATGCCAGGCCTTGACATCAACGCCCTCCGGCGGCGGGATCAGCCAGATGGCGAGGCCCACTGCCACGGTTACGAGCAGCGGTCCCCACCGGGCATGATCCCCGAGCGGCTTGGCGCGCTCGGGAATACGGTGGGTCAGGGTTGCCATGTTCTTCCTCCTTAAAGGCCGCGCGGCGCGTGGCCTCGCTGTGTGAAAAATTTCACTAGTGCGTCTATTGAACACCTTTTTCCCCAGTCTCTCCAGTGGCATTTGTCACCCACACCATATGACAATTATCGTCCCCACCGGCAAGGCGCAACAAAAAACCCCGGCCCGCCGTCCGCGATTGCGCGCAGGAACAGCGGGCCGGGGCCCAGGCCGGCGTCAGGACGCCGGCCGCTGTTTCAGATTGTTAGCTGCGCTCGCCGATGGTCACGTTGAGGTCGCGCGGCTCGCCGCCGCGCACCACCTGCAGCGGGACCTTCTGCCCCACGCGCTGCCCGCTGAGCAGCGATACCAGATCCTCGTGGTCACGCACGGCCTCGCCGTCAAGGCGGAGCAGCGTGTCGCCCATGAGCAGGCCGCCCGTGGCGGCCGGGCTGTCCGGCTCGACGTTGGAGACCAGCAGCCCGGTACTCTGGCCCACACTCTCGGCCAGCGGCGCGGGCAGGCGCACCGGCTGGGTGCTGATGCCCAGGTAGCCGCGGCGGATATGGCCGTGGCTGAGCAGCGCCTCGACCACGCGGCGGACTGTCGTCGCCGGGATGGTCACGCTGGCGCCGCGCAGCAGGGCCGAGCTGTTAATACCGGCGAATGCGCTGCCAACCAGCAGCGGCCCACCGCTGAAACCGGGGTACATCAGTACGTCGGTCTGCAGATAGCGGTCGATCTCCCCACCGGCGCCGGTGTGCCAGCTTTCGCCGAGTGCGCTGACCACACCCAGCGTCGCCTGCAGCCCACGACCGGGCCGGGCCAGCGCCAGGGCCAGCTGCCCAACGCGCAGATTGGCGTCGTCCCAGGCCGCGGCGGTGAGCCCATCGGCCTCGACGCGCAGGACCGCCAGGTCGGTGGTCGGATCCTTCCCAACGACCGAAGCGCTCACCTTCTCCCCACTGGGCAGGCCAACGCTCGTCTGCTCGCGCCGCAGCACGTGGGCCGCCGTGACGATGACCCCATCGGCCGCCCAGACGACGCCGCTGGCGCCCATGCGCCGCCGCCCACCGACGCGAACGACCGAAGGCGCGACGCTCTCGACCGCGTCCGCCATCTGGTCTGATAGTGATTGAAATGACTGTGCCATAATTGTCCTCCAAGCTGTGTTGTCTCCTTTTGAATCTACCTTCTCTCATACGGTAATCTGTCCCTCCATTGGTTACGGGTTTACTCTACTCCATATGATAGAGGATGGGGGGAGCCGTCACATCCACTTTTCGGGCAGGCGTCGCCTGGAAAAATGGGTAGGTTAGAGAAGGAGCAGGCCCAGCCGGGAAGCGCGCACCACCGCCTCGGTGCGGCTCTGGGCGTCCAGCTTGGTCATGATGGCGTTGACGTGGAATTTGACGGTATGCTCGCTGATAGCCAGCATATGGGCGATGGCCCGGTTGCTCAGACCTTCGGCCAACAGCTGCAAGACCTCTTCTTCGCGCGCGCTCAGCGGCTCCAGCAGCGGCTGCACGGCGGGGCGGGGCGGCGCCTGCAGCGCCGGCAGCAGCTCGCGCTGCACGGCCAGCAGGCCGGCATCGACGGCGCGCAGCGCGCTGATCAGCTGCACCTCGCCGGCATCACGCAGCAAGAGACCGCGCGCGCCGGCGGCCAGCGCGTCGGCGGCCAGCTCGGCGTCGGGCAAGAGGGCCAGCACCGGCGCCCCCGCATCGGCAAACTCGTCCGGCAGGCCGTCGGCGTCCCAGCCCAGGTCCCAGAGCCAGACGTGCGCGCGGTAGGGAGCGGGCGCCTCCTCCAGCAAGGCCACGTCGGCAGCCGATATCTGGCCGGCGAGGGTAACTTCCTCCTGGTCGGCGAGCAGGCCCGCCAGGCCAGAACGGGCCAGCGGGTCGTCGCCAATCACCAGAACGTGGAGACTCATGGCGAGCTGTGGCCCCCGGCCGGACCCGACAGAAGGGCGCTAAGGGGCATGGATATGGCAGAAGACGGAATCAGGCCGCGCCCGGTTGCGGCAGCGGGCGCCGCTGCGCGTCGTCGCCTGGCAGCGCTCAACCGCGGCGGCCGCCGCCCCAGCTGCCTGCCCATCGGCGCGGGCCATCGCCAGCAGGCCGGCCATCTCGGCAAAGGATTGCTCGTAGGCGGCGACGGCCGCCTCTGGATCGGGAACCAGCCCGGCGTCGGTGGCGATGCCCACCAGAACCTGACCGTTGTAGCTGATGATGCTCACACCCAGGCCGAGGCGCCCGCTCTGCGGCACCCAGAACATGACATGGCGCAGCGGGCTGCCGCCCAGGGAAAGCTGGCGGCGCGGGCCGGGCACGTTGGTCATGACGCCCGTCGCTTTAGAGCCAAAGATAGTAAGCAGCAGGTTCTCAATCTCGACCGGCCCCATGCCGATGACGTTGAGCAGGGCGTAAATAGCCATCGGCTCCGGCGAGGCCTTGAGCGCATCCATATGCGCCTTGAGCGCTTCCATACGCTCCACGGGATCGGCGACGCCGATAGGCAGCGCCAGGAAGACCAGGCCAAACTTATTGCCGAGCGTCAGCGGCTCATCGGGCGAGCGCAGGTTAAAGGGAATGACTGCATGAAAGCTGAGGCCATCGACCGGCTCGCCGCGCTGTAGCAGATAGCTGCGCAGCCCGCCGGCGACGGCGGTGAGCAGCACGTCGTTGATCGTGCCGCCCATCACCCCGGCGACAGCTTTCACTTCCTCCAGGGCAATTGGCTGCGACCAGGCGGCGCGTTTGTCGATGCCGAGAGAACCCTTGAAGACGGTCTGGGGGTCGGGCGCGCGCACGAGGATCTGCAGTAGACGGGTGACGCCGGCGGCGCCGAGGCGGGCCATCTCCATGACGCGGCGCGGGTCACGAACGGCGACCAGGCTTTCGTGCGCCAGCTCGCCGGCCAGGCTGCGCGCGCCGCCCACCGCCCGCTGCACCCGGCTCCGCGAGCGCGAGCGGCGGCGCGGAGCAGCCGCCACAGCCGGCGCCGTATCGTCTGGGTCGTCAGTCAGGCTGAGCAAGACGGCCACCAGCGCCAGCCCATCGGCGATGGCATGGTGCAGCCGGGCAATGACGGCGCTGCCGCCCTGGTAGTCCTCTATCAGATGCATCTGCCACAGCGGGCGAATGGGGTTGAGCGGCACGCTCATGAGGCGGCTGACGAGATCCTGCAGCGCGCGCTGATCGCCCGGCGCCGGCAGCGTTGCCAGGCGCAGATGCTCGTCGATGTCGAAATGGGGGTCGTCTTCCCAGGAGGGCGAGGCGACCGTGCTGTGGGGCATGCTGACGCGCTGGCGGAAGCGGTTATGCGTGAGCAGCCGCTCTTCAAGAATCCGGCGCACCTGCTCGTAGCTGAGCGGCTCGGCGAAGGTGAGCACGCCGCTGATCATCATCAGGTTGGCAGGGTCGTCCATGCGCAGCCAGGCGCAATCGACGTTTGCCATTGGTTCGCGGTGCAGCGTCATTGGGCAACTTCCTCCACTCCCTGGCGTTGTCTACCCTAAGTATAGCCTAAAACAGCGCCGAGGGGCGCTACTCGTCGCCCTGCAGCGCCGCCAGCTCGCGCGCCAGGTTGCGGCGCGCCCGCACTTCATAGGCGGCCCGCATGGGCGGCGTGCGGTAGATGGCGGGCCGCGCCAGGAAGCGGTCCAGCACCCGGGCGCGGCCGGCGCGAAAGGCGCTATCCGCGACGTAGGAGAACTCGCGACGGATGGCGCGGGCATAGGCGTCGTAGCCGGCGGCCGGCGCGCCGAGGATAGCCAGATCGGCGTCGAGGAGGACGGCGGCGTTGGCGTCGCCGGGCAAGGCGTCATGGGCGGCGGTGAGGCGAATGAGGCGCGCCGTCTCGTCGCATAGTGAAGCTGGCAGCCGCAGCTGGGCCAGCCACGCCTGAGCGAGGAGGGCGCTCTGTTCCTCGTTGTCGGCAGCACCGGGCACGTAGACGATGTCGTGCAGCCAGGCGGCCAGGCGCACGGCCAGCGGCTGGCGGCAATAGCCGGCTAGCGCCGCGACGACAGAGAGAACGTGGCCGATATGGCCGAGATCATGGTAGGCGCGCCCGGGCGAGCTGTAGTGGGCGACGAGACGGGCGTAGAGCTCTGCGGCTAAGGTTGCGTCGGCGCCGGCGCGCTGCAGCAGCAGGCGCCAGGCGATGGCGGAAGCAGCGCCAGAGGCGGCGCCGGCGCGGTTATCCGTGGGCATCAACGCATTCTACGTGAATGGCGCGCGTGGGTCACAAAGCCGCTGTGAGGTGGGCGTTCCTCCTCATAATAGTCGGGAATTACCCCATATTATCTTTATGTTGGGTAAGGTATCGTAACCTTACGAGGCTGCATGAGCGGCGCAATGACTTGAAGGAACTTACTTTTCGCAAAATGTGCGCCTCCGGAGCCCGGCCGCTGGCAGATGACCGGGGGGTGAAGACGATGATCACAGCAAACCAGAATGACGAGCGTAATACCGGGCTGTTCCGGCCCCGGAACGTCGGCATATTCGATAGCAAAATCAGGGTACTCATTGTCGACGATCACGAGCTGATGCGGCAAATGATGAGCGATGTCCTGGCTATGGACGACTCGATTGAAGTCATCGGCCGCGCCAGGAATGGAGAAGAAGCGCTCGCGCTGATTGAGCAGCTGTCACCTGATGTCGTCGTGCTTGATCTTGCCATGCCCGGCGCGAACGGGATTGACGTGGCTGCAGCCATTCGCGAGCGCGGCGATCAGCCGGTGCTGATGGTATCGATCCACGCACAGCCTTACTTGGTGCGCCGGGCGCGCCGCGCCGGCGCGCAGGGCTATCTGCCCAAGCTGTCGCTGGTGCGGACGCTGGCGCCGGCTATCCACGCCCTTTGCGAAGGACAGCCCTACTTCGGCGAAGATAACCGCTGGCAGGTGTAGAGCTAATTTTCTCGAATCGTCGGACACCTGCCAGGTTTCAAAAACCTGGCAGGTGTGCAGGCGAGTCAGCGCATCAGGTTGCCTGGCTGGACGCTGCCAGTAACAAACAGAAGAGCCCGGCCCTATCCTGCGGCCGGGCTTTCCGCGTCGTTCAGCCGCTCGGGATCGTATTCGCGGCTCTTGCGGATCGTCTCGACGTTGAGATCGACAATCAGCTCGCCGTCGTCAATCAGCTCGATCCAGGTGGGCGGCAGCAGGACATGGCGCTCGCCCTCCAGCAGGCCGCCGGCGCCGACGACCATATAGAAGAGGGCCCAATTCTCGTCGTTGGCAATCAAATCCGACAGCCTGCCCGCGCGCCCGTCGCTGGCCCGCAGCGGATAGCCGGCCAGCTCGCCGAAGCGGCGCAGATGGCGGTTGACGCCGGTCTGTTCGTCGTCGTCGGCGTCAGTCTCCAGGTCCAGCTCATATAGCTCCCAGCCGTAATGCTCATGCAGAGCCTGTTCGTATTCCCGGGTCAGCGGCTCCTCCGGCAGCGGCGGGCTGCTCGCTATCTGCTCGCGGCTGAGGTCTACCGTCAGCGGCGCGCCGGCGGCAGCCCAGGAGAGGGCAGCCGGGGCGAGCAATAGCGGCCGCTCGCCGGCGCCCACCTGCAGATAGCGCAGGCGCCAGTTCAGGGTATCGACCAGGAAATCCTCTACGTCGCCCAATGGGCCGTCCCAGGCTACCACCGGGCGGCCCAGAATCTCTTTTACACTTCGCAACATATGCATCCTCCATAATAGCCCGTATAGGATCTATCTTAATGATAGGGCAAAGCGGCAGGAGTTGTATGGGGAGAAACCTGTATTCTCCGCGCCTGAGCGTCAGCATCTCGTAGGGATGGCGACTGACTCCCGCTGCAGAAGCTGTTATGATGGATGGAATGATCGGTCGAAAGGGTAGTGATTCCGATGGTTCTCTGGTTGCTGGCGCTGGTTGCTCTCTTGTTAGCTCTCTCCGTCCTTGCCCTGAGCTCGCGCGCGGCCACCGGCTCCCGTTCCTTCCCCTGGCTGCTGCTCCCCCTCGTCTTCTTGCCGGCTGTCTTCCACCAGTTTGATCAGGATTTCCTGGCGCTGCTGGCGCTCTATCTCACCTTCCCCAGCACGCTCGGCCCGCTATCCCTCATCTTCTTCTTGCTGCTGCCGCCCGGCGTAGGCTGGGCCGAGGTCGATTTCTGGCTGCTGGCTGTAGCGCTGGCGATATTGTGGATGGCGCTGGTCGGCTGGCTGTGGACACGCATCCGCTGGCTGGGCTACGCGCTCTGGCTGGCCGGCCTGGTCTTTTCCGGCCTGCTCCTCTACAATGTGGTGCTGCCGATTAACTAGCAGATGCGCGGCAGCATCTCCCCTGCCAGCATATCGACGACGCGCAGGCTGCCGAGCGCCGTGTGCAGCAGGACGCGCCGCGCCGGTTTTTCGCGCACCTCGCCGACGATGGCCGTTTCTGCGCCGTAGCGGGCAGCGCGCATCGCCGCCAGCACCGCTTGCGCATCCTCCTGGGCGACGATGACCAGCAGCTTGCCCTCGTTGGCGACGTAGAGCGGGTCGAAGCCGAGCATCTCGCAGGCCGCAGCCACGGCCGGGCGCACGGGAATGGCCGTCTCTTCCAACACGATAGCCACGCCGGACTGGCGCGCGATTTCGTTGAGCGTGCTGGCGACGCCGCCGCGGGTTGGGTCGCGCATGGCCCGTATCTGGCTGCTGGCCTGCAGCGCGGCGGCAGCGAGATGGTTGAGGGGCGCCACGTCACTCTCGACGTTGGCCGCAAAGCCCAGCTCGCCGCGCGCGGCAAGCACGGCAATGCCGTGGTCGCCAATGGGGCCGCTGAGCAGGATGGCGTCACCGGGCCGGGCCTGGTCGCCGCCAAGCGTGCGGCCGGGCGGCAGCACGCCCACACCGCTGGTGTTGATGAAAAGGCCGTCGGCTTTGCCCCTTTCCACCACTTTGGTATCGCCGGCGACGATGGTCACGCCGGCTTCGGCGGCGGCGGCCTGCATGGAAGCGACGACGCGGGCCAGGGTTTGCTGAGAGAGACCTTCCTCGAGGATAAAGCCGGCGGTCAGGTAGCGCGGCGCGGCGCCCATGACGGCGATGTCGTTGACCGTGCCGCAGACAGCCAACCGCCCGATGTCGCCGCCGGGGAAGAAGAGGGGGGTGACGACGTGGCTGTCGGTGCTGAGCGCCAGCCGCGCTCCCGGCGCCGCCTGGACGATGGCGGCGTCATTGCCGGCGCGCAGCGGCTCGTTGTCGAACGACGGCAGGAAGATGCGCGCGATCAGGTCGTGCGACATCTTGCCCCCGCTGCCATGCCCCATCACGATCTGGTCTTCGTGGGGTAGGGGCAGCGGGCAGACTGCTCCCTCGACAATGACCTGATTCTCATTCGCCATAGTTCAACCTTTTGTGGCCACGACCCAGGCGGTGTGCCCCTCGGTGCGGATCTGTACGTTCAGGCCGAGGGCCGCCAGCTCGCGGCCAATGTCATGGGGATAGAGGAAATGGCTGCGCATCAGCGCTACTTTCTCGGCTACGGCGACGAACTTAACCGAAAGCCGGTTCAGATCCGGCTCCTCCACGACGAGCCGCCCGCCTGGCCGCAGCACGCGGGCCATCTCCTGCAGCGCCCGGCGCTGCTGGCTGAAATGGTGCAGGGCGTCGACGGCGAGGACGCGCTCGAAGCTGTTCGCGCCGAAAGGAAGGGCCTCGGCCGGGGAGATGACGGGGCAGCAGAGCCCTTTGTTCTGTGATTCGCGCAGCATGGCTGCCGTCTCGTCGGCGATGACCAGCTGCTCCACGTGCGCGGCCAGCAGGCTGGCGACGCGCCCGGTACCGCCGCCGACGTCGAGCAGCCGCCCGGCTGCCGGCAGGGCCAGCACCTCCAGCAGGCGCGCGGGATCGGGCGGGCCGATGAGCCAGTCGTAGAGCGGGGCGAGGAGGCGGAAATGGTTCAGCATGTTGCCACCTACTCCACTTCCAGCAGCAGGTCGGCGCGATAATGATAGTAGGCGGCGCAGGCCCCTTCGCTGCTGACCATGGTAGCGCCCAGAGGATGTTCGGGCGTGCACTGGCCCCCGAAGGCGGGGCAATCGGTGGGCCGCTGCAGCCCCTGCAGGATGAGGCCGGCAATGCAGAGCGGTGATTCCTCGGTGTGAATATCGTCGAGCGCAAAGCGGCGCTCGGCGTCGAAGGCGGCGAACTCGGGGCGCAGCCCCCAGCCGCTGAGAGGAATCTCGCCGATGCCGCGCCACTTGCGGTCGCGCAGCGCGAAGACGCGCTTGATGGCTTCCTGGGCCGGCCGGTTGCCGGCAAAGGTGACGGCGCGCCCGTAGGCATTCTGCACCGCGGCCGTGCCCGCTTCCAGCTGGCGCACCAGCGCCAGGATGCCCTGCACCACGTCGAGCGGCTCGAAGCCGGTGACGACGATGGGCACGCCGTAGCGCTCGCTGATGGCCGGGTATTCCCAGTAGCCCATGACGCTGCAGACGTGGCCGGCGGCGAGGAAGCCCTGGACGCGGTTGTGGGGGCTGCCGAGAATGGCCTGCATGGCCGGCGGCACGCAAACGTGGCTGACCAGCACGCTGAAGTTGTCGAGGCCGAGCGCCTGGGCCTGCAGCACGCTCATGGCATTGGCCGGCGCCGTCGTCTCGAAGCCGATGGCGAAAAAGACGACCTGCCGCTCCGGGTTTTCCTGGGCGATCTTCACGGCGTCGAGCGGCGAGTAGACGACGCGCACGTCGCCGCCGGCCGCGCGCACGCTGTAGAGATCGCCATCTGTGCCCGGCACGCGCAGCATGTCGCCGTAGCTGGTAAAGATGATGCCCGGCCGGCGCGCAATCGCCAGCGCTCGATCGATCTGCTCCAGCGGCGTGACGCAGACGGGGCAGCCGGGCCCATGCACCAGCTCGATCTCAGCCGGCAGGAGCTGGTCCAGGCCGTGGCGGACGATGCTATGCGTCTGCCCGCCGCAAATCTCCATGATTACCCAGGGGCGAGTAACCGTGCGCTCGATCTCGCGCAGGGTGGCCTGGACAAGGGCGGCGTTGCGGAATTCGGTGACGTACTTCATTCAATAAAACCCTTCGGGTGGAGATGCGAGTTGCGAGTTACGAGACACTCGCAACTCGTAACTCTGATCTGATTCTATGCCGCAGCCTCCGGCCCAATTTCCGCCTCCAAATCCGCCATCTCCTGCAGCAGCGCTAGCGTCTCCTGCGCTTCGGCTTCGCCGATCTGGCTGATGGCGAAGCCGACGTGGATGAGCACGTAGTCGCCAACCGCGGCTTGCGGCACGTAGCTGAGGCAGGCTTCACGTATGGCGCCGCCGAAGTCGATTTTGCCCATCGGTAGGTTGCCGGCGCGGTAGATTTCCACGATTTTACCGGGGATGCCGAGACACATAGGTAGCTCCTGAGACGGCGGGCGTCTGCTTGAGGCGCCAGGCGGCAATTGCCGCCTGGCCCAGGGCCAGCCCGCCGTCATTAGCCGGGACGCGGCGGTGGGTGTAGACAGTGAAATCGGCGGCCGCCAGCAGGTCAACGGTGCGCCGCAGCAGGGTCATGTTTTGCCAGACGCCGCCGCTGAGGGCCACGCCGTTCAGGCCGGTCGTATCGCGCAGGCGGCGGCAGGCGGCGGCGACCATGCCGGCGACGCCGTTGTGAAAGCGGGCGGCAATGAGCGACGGCGGCGCGCCGCCGCGCACATCGGCGACGACGGCGGCGATAGCCGGCAACGGGTCGACGATGCGGCCCGACAGCGTAAAGGGATAGGCGCCGCTTTCGGCCGGATCCACCAGCGCTTCCAGCTCGATGGCCGCCTGGCCTTCGTAGTTTACTGCCTGGCGCACGCCGGCCAGCGCCGCCACGGCGTCGAAGAGGCGGCCCATGCTGGAAGTTGGCGGTGAGTTGAGGCCCGTTTGCAGCTGATGGGCCAGGGCGTCGAGGGCATAGGGAGCCAGCGCCGCGCCGTGGGCCACCGGCGGCAAGGCAGCGTCCCAGTCCAGGCCGGCCGCCTGCAGCCAGGCGAGCGCCAGCCGCCACGGTTCTTTGACCGCTTTGTCGCCGCCGGGCAGAGAGATCTCGGCCAGATGAGCGGCGCGCTCGAAGCCGGCGTAACCGGCAATGAGAAACTCGCCGCCCCAGATGGAAGCGGCGCCTGTCTCCTCGTCCACGCCGTAGCCGGTACCGTCGAAGCTGGCGCCGATCACCTGCTCGTCGCCCGCCAGGCCGTGCTCGGCCATGCAGGCGGCGATGTGCGCGTGGTGGTGCTGGACGCCGATAGCCGGCAGCCCCTCGCGCGCCGCCCGTTCCAGCGCATAGCGCGTCGCCAGATAATCGGGGTGCAGGTCGTAGGCCAGTGCTTCCGGCGTGATGCGGAAGAGCCGCTGGAAATGGTCGATCCCTTCCTCGAAGCTGCACAGCGTCTCGTAATTCTCCAGGTCGCCGATGTGATGGCTGAGGAAGGCATAGCGCTCGCGCGCCAGGCAGAACGTGTTCTTTAGCTCGGCGCCGGTCGCCAGCAGCGGCGGTACGGGCCAGGGCAACGGCAGCGAGCCCGGCGCATAGCCGCGCGAGCGACGCAGGAAGTAGGGTGCGGTAGCCGGTGGGCGGCGCCCGGCGGGCTGACCCCTGTCCGCGGCCAACTGACTCCGGACCACACTATCGTCGCAGCGGACGTGGATGTCGCGGTCGTGCAGGAGAAAGGCGTCGGCGAGAGGACCGAGCCGGGCGCGCGCTTCTTCGTTGCTGTAGGCGATGGGCTCCTCGGCCAGGTTGCCGCTGGTCATGACCAGGGCTTCGGGGAAGCCCGGCGCCGGCTCCAGCAGCAGCTCGTGCAGCGGGGTGTAGGGCAACATGACGCCAAGCGTCGTCTGGTTGGGAGCCACGGCGGCGGCGATGGTCGAATCGGCGCGCCGATCCAGGATGACGATGGGCCGCTCGCGCGAGAGCAGCAGGGCGCGCTCGCCATCGCCGGCGTAGCAGTGGCGCTCCACGGCTTCCAGGCCGGCCATCATCAGCGCAAAGGGCTTGTCCACGCGCAGCTTGCGCCGCCGCAGCTCGCTCACCGCGTCCTCGTTCGTGGCGTCGCAGGCCAGATGGAAGCCGCCCAGCCCTTTGACGGCGAGAATGGCGCCGCTCTGCAGCAGCGCACGGGCGCGCAGAATGGCAAGATGCGAATGGCCGGCAGGAGATAGAGGTACACCGGCTGCGTGCTCAGCGCCCTCCAGCCAGACCTGCGGGCCGCAATCGGGACAGGCGATCGGCTCCGCGTGGAAGCGGCGGTTGAGCGGGTCGTGGTATTCGGCGGCGCAGGCGTCGCAGAGCGGAAAGCGGGCCATCGTCGTCTGCGGGCGGTCGTAGGGAATATCTGCGATGATGGTGAAGCGCGGGCCGCAGTTGGTGCAGTTGATGAAAGGATAGCGGTAGCGGCGGTCAGCCGGGTCAAACAGCTCGCGGCGGCAGTCGTCGCAGAGGCTGACGTCGGGCGCGATGGGCTGGAAGGCGCCGTCTACCGCGGCCGAGTGGACAATCTCGAAACGGCCAGCGCCATGGGGCGGGCGCTCCGTTACCTCCAGCGTGTCGATGCGCGCCAGGGCCGGCGCTTCGGCGCGCAGCGCCCGGGCAAAGGACGCCAGCGCCTCCGGCGGGCCGTCGACTTCGATATCCACGCCCGCCGAGCTGTTGCGCACCCAGCCCGCCAGCCCATAGCGGCCGGCGAGGCCATAGACAAACGGCCGGAAGCCTACGCCCTGGACGACGCCGGTAATGTGGATGCGGGAGCCGGAGAGGGTGGTCATGAGAGCAGGTAGTCGTCAGACATTGCAAGCGGGAAAGGCTCGCTTCCAACTTCTGACTTTCAACGCTTCACCGCCTGCCGCAGCCAGTCCAGCCAGGCGTCGATCCCCTCGCCGGTGCGGCAGCTGACCTCGAAGCTGATCAGGCCGGGGTTGAGGGCCTCGACGCCGCGGCGGAAATAGGCCATGTCGAAGTCGATGTAGGGCAGGAGGTCGATCTTGTTAATCACCAGCGCGTCGACGCCGCGGTACATGCCGGGATATTTGTAGGGCTTGTCGGCGCCTTCCGGGATGCTGGCAATCAGCACGCTCTGGTGTGTGCCCAGGGCGAAGCTGGCCGGGCAGATGAGGTTGCCCACGTTTTCGACGATGAGCAGGTCGATCCCGTTCAGGTCGAGACGGGTCAGCGCCTGCTGCAGCATAACGGCGTCCAGATGGCACTCGCCGCCGGTGTTGACCTGCACGGCGCGCGCGCCGGCCGCGGCGGCACGGTCGGCGTCGATGCTGGTAGCGATATCGCCGTCCACGACCGCCAGGGACAGCTCGCCAGCCAGCCCCTGAATGGTGCGCTCGATGAGGCTGGTCTTACCGGCGCCGGGGCTGGCCATGAAGTTCAGCCCGTAGACCCCGGCCTGGTCCAGATGTGCGCGGTTGCTCTGCGCCAGCCGTTCGTTGGCGCCCAGAATATTCTCGACAACGGCAACCCGTTCAATCATCACAACTCCTTAAGCCGACGACGCTTCTGCCGGCTGCGGCCGGGCGGCGACGTCGATAGCGTCCAGATAAAACTCGTCGCCCTGAATGACGCGCACGTCGCTGCTGTCACAGCCGGGGCAGGTGAGGCCCTCGGCGGTCCCATACTGGCGGCCGCACTGCTGGCAGGCCAGGCGGGCCGGCAGGCGGCGGAAGTGGAGGCGGGCGCCGGCGGCGATGGTGCCTTCGCTGACAATGTCCCAGTAAAACTGGACAGAATCGTCGACGATGGAGGACAGCTCGCCGACGACGAGGTGGAGGGCAGTAATGCGCGCCACGCCGGCCTCATTCGCATAGCGGAGAGCAATATCGCGTATCTGCTCGGTGACAAAAAGCTCGTGCATCGGCCTTCCATAAGCCCCCCTACAGCAGGGGGTGGGCGACGATAAGCAAAACTTATCGCTCTGTGCCAGGGTATTGTATCCTCTATCCTGGAGGCTCTGCAGTGCTATATGTCACCGGGAAGGGGTGAGTAGGCTCACCCGTCGTCATGCGTAACGGCAGGGCAGAGCGAGCGGACGTTATCCGGCTACTCCTCCTTCTGTTACAATGCCCCTCATGTCCGCGTCTCTGCGCGCCATCTACCAGTTCAGCCGCCCGCACACCATCGTGGGCACGACGCTGAGCGTCGCCGGGCTGTACGTGATCGCCGCCGCCTACCGCGCAGGGAGCGGCGCAGGCCTGGAGCGCGGCGGCTGGCTGCTGCCGGGCGCGCTGCTGGCGGCGCTGGCGGCCAATGTCTACATCGTCGGCCTCAACCAGCTAACCGATGTGGAGATCGACCGTATCAACAAGCCCGAGCTGCCGCTGGCGGCGGGCGCCCTCTCCCTGCGCGCCGGGGCGGCGCTGGTAGCCGGCAGTCTGCTTGTCTCCCTGCTGCTGGCGGCGCTCCTGGGCCGCTATCTGCTGCTGGCGGTGGCGCTGGGCATGGTGGTGGGCACGCTCTACTCGCTGCCGCCGCTGCGCCTGAAGCGCTATCATGTCTGGGCGGCGGCCAGCATCTTCAGCGTGCGCGGGCTGGTCATCAACCTGCTGCTCTTTCTCTACTTCCAGACGGCGCTGGGCGGGCCGGCGCTCGTGCCGGCGCACGTGTGGGCGCTGACCGGCTTCATCCTGGTGTTGAGCCTGGTGATTGCCTGGTTCAAGGACGTGCCGGATATGGCCGGTGACCGGCGCTATCGTATTGCCACGCTCAGCCTGCGGTTGGGCGCGCGGCCGGTGGTGCGGCTGGGCCTCGTCCTGCTCGTCGCCGCCTATGCTGCCCTGGCGCTGCTGGCGCTGCTGGCCCTGCCGGCGGTGAACGGCCCTGTGCTGGCTACCCTGCACGCGGCGCTGCTGCTCCTGCTCTGGCAGCGCGTTCGCCAGACTGACCCGGAGCAGCCGGCGCAGATGGCCCGCTTTTACCGCTTTATCTGGTCGCTCTTCTACGCCGAGTATGTGGTCTTTCCGCTGGCCTGCCTGCTGGCTTAAGGATTGCGGCAGGCAACAGATCCGGAAGGGGGAGCAGCGCGTAGTTATGGGCAAAGGCGACCGGCTGGACGGCCTGACTTTGGCGCTTGCCGAGCCATCTGGTAGAGTATCCAATCACTTATCAACCATAAGCGCACAAATATGGAGGAATAACGATGCCTGTCGCTCCGAAGAGGGGCAGCGCCTGGCTGCTACCTACTATCCTGCTACTTCTCCTGGTCATGGCCAGCTCCGTGCTGGCCCACGAAACGCGCGTTGTCGGCTCTTACCGGCTGGTGGTCGGCTTTGCCGTCGAGCCGGCGTTTGAGGGCCAGATGAACGGGGTGGACCTGCGGGTCAGCGAAGGGGAAGGAGAGGCGGCAACGCCGGTTGAAGGGCTGCAGGAGACGCTCCAGGTAGAAGTAACCCACGTCGAGAGCGGTATCTCCCAGATCATGCCGCTGCGCGCTGTCTTTGGCGCGCCGGGCCGCTATACCAACGACTGGATCCCGTCGTTGCCCGGCGCCTATCGTTTCCGCTTCTTTGGCGCCATCGGCGACCTGACGATTGACGAGACCTTTGAGTCGGGCCCGGATACGTTTGGCGCGGTAGAAACGGCCGGCGAGCTGTACTTCCCAGAAGCAGTCCCGGCCGCCCGGGAAGTGGAGGGCGCGGCGCGCGGCGCCCAGGAGGCGGCCGACGAGGCGCTCAGCCAGGCGACGGCCGCCGCCGCGCAGCTGCAGACGCTGCAGATTCTGGCTATCGTGGCCGTCGTGCTGGCGCTGGCGGCGCTGGTCGCCAGCCTGGCCGGGCTGCGCCGCGCAGGGCGCAGCTAAGCGGAGCGACGGCGATGCGCCGGCCTGTCTATGGTCTCCTGCTAACGCTGCTGGCCCTGCTCGCCGCCCAGGCGCCGCGGCCGGCGCTGGCTCACGCGGCCCTGCTGCGCGCCGAGCCGGCGCCCGACAGCGGCCTGGAGAGCTCGCCGCCGCAAATCACCATCTGGTTCACCGAACCGCTGGAGCCGGCCTTCAGCGAGATCCAGCTATTTGACGAGGCGGGCGAGCGCGTGGACAACGGCGATAGCCGGGTCCATGAAGACGATGCGACGGCAATGTCCGTTTCGCTGCCGTCGCTGCCTGACGGAGCCTACACGGTGAGCTGGCGCAACCTGTCGAGCGTCGACGGCCACCCGCTGGCGGGCACCTACCGCCTGGTCATCGGCGAGGCGGTTGCGAGCGCCGCGCCAGCGGAGCTGCCGGCCGCCCCGGAAGCAACGCCGCTGGAAGCGACCGTGCGCAGCCTGGTCCTGATCGGCGCCCTGACCGTTGCCGGCGGCATGGTCTTTGCCAAACTCATCGTCCATCCCACCTTTTTTGTGGCAGGCGCCGGCCCCGCCATCCGTGCGGTTGGCGCGCGTGTCCTGCGCCGCATGCGGGTGCTGCTGTGGGCCGGCTGGCTGCTGCTGGCAGCGGGCTCGGCGGCGCAGCTCCTGCTGCAGGGAGCGACGCTCTACGGGCTGGGGCCGGGCCCCACGCTGGCGCTGCTGCCTCTGCTGGTGCAGGAGACGGCCTGGGGCCAGCTCTGGCTGTGGCGGGCGCTGCTCGTCCTGGTGCTGGCGGTGACGATGGATGCTCCTCTGACGGCCAGGCGGCGCGACGAGTCGGGCGAGCCGGCCGGCTCCCCGCTTACCGCGATGGTGGCGCTGGCGGCAGCGGCTGCTTTCCTGCTGCTGCTGAGCCTGAGCAGCCACGCCGCCGCTACGGGCGCGCTGCGGCCGGCCGCCGTCTCTTCCGATTACCTGCATCTGTTGGCGGCGGCGCTGTGGGTGGGCGGCCTCTTTCACTTCGCGCTGGGCGCCCGTCAGCTGACCACAGACGTGCCCGCGGCGGAGCGGCGCGAGCTGCTGGCCGTACTCGTGCCCCGCTTTTCAGCCGTCGCGCTGTTGAGCACCGGCACGCTGGCGATCACCGGGCTGTACGCCTCGTGGGTGCACGTCGGCGCGCCGCGGGCGCTGGTGACGCCTTACGGCCTGACCCTGCTGGCCAAGCTGGGCCTGCTGCTGCCGCTGCTGGCGCTGGGCGCCGGCAACCTGCTGCGCAGCCGGCGCAGCGCGGGCGGCAATGAGCAGGTCGCCGGCCGGCTGCGGCGGGCAGTGAGCGCGGAAGCACTGCTGGGGTTGGCGATTCTGCTGGCCGTTGGGCTGCTCACCAGCCTGGAGCCGGCCCGCCAGGCGGCCGTGCGCGCCGGAATCGGGCAGGCCGTGCAGGTCGAGGCAGAGGCCGGGCGGACGACGGCCACGCTGACCGTCGCGCCCGGCCGCCCCGGGCCCAATGAGATCGTGGTTGAGCTGGAGGATAGGCTGGGGCGCCCGATCAGCCATGCCTCGGAAGTGGCGCTGGAGCTGAGCTACCAGGATGCCTCGCTGGCCGGCACGCGCGTAGTGGCGCAGCCAGACGGCGAGGGCCGCTACCTGGCCGAGGAGGTGCAGCTGGGGCTGGCCGGCGACTGGCACGCCGCGCTGTTGGTGCGGCGCCCCGACGATTTTGACGCGCGGGCGGAGTTTCACGTCAGCCTGGGTCAGACGCAGATGGCGGACGCCCTGCCCGCGCCGGAGACCGGCTACCTGCTGTGGGGGGTAGAGCTGGCGCTGCTCGGCCTTCTCTTCCTTTCCATAGCCCTGCTGCCGCTGCGGCGCTGGTATTACCGGCCGGGCGTGGCCCTGGCTCTGGCCGGCGCTGTAGCCTTGTTGGCCGGCATCTTTCTGGTGGCGCGCGCTACGGTGTGACGGCGATGAAGGGCACGCTCATCGTCGCCGGGTCGCCCGGATAGGGGACGGCGGCGACAATCTGGCCCGTGCTGCCGGCGGGCACGCTCTCCGGCAGGGTCAGGTCAATCTCCCAATAGCCAAAGGAGTCGGCAATAGCCGTCCCTTCCGCCACGGTCGCGCCGCCAACCCGCAGGCTGACCTGGACCTGGCGGTTGGGCGCATTATAGGCGCTGCCGTAGACAGTGAGCGGCTGGCCGCGCGGCGCGTCGTTGTCGGGGAAGTTGCCGAGGAAGAGACCGCGCGCATCGGGATCGTCGGGGGCCACCACCTGCAGGAGCGCCGTGGCCGCGCGCCAGCTCTCGTCGCCCGGCTCGCCAAAGTAGGCGACGGCGCAGGCCGGGCCAGTAACTTCAGCCGGAATGATGACAAAGCCCCAGTAGCGGCCGCCGGCGCCAATGTCGAACGACTGCTCGGCGGCGGTCGCCTGACAGCCGTCGTAGAGTAGGGCGATGGTGATCGTCCCTCCCGGGGGCCGCTGCACGCGCCCCTGGAAGAAGAGAGCGCGCCCGCTAACGGCATTCCAGCTGCTGTCGGGGTGCACCAGGGTGATGAAGGGCGGCGTGATGTTGGGACGCTGTACGGAGATAGGCTGGCCGGCGGCCTGGTCGCCGGCAGCGGCGCGCACGACCAGGTCGCCGGTGGCGTTGGCTGGTATTTCCAGCGTGCCCTCCCATTGGCCGTTGGCGTTGGGCAGCGCGCTCGACTCGGCAATGACAACGCCGGCCGCTTCCAGGGAGAGGGCGACGCTCTGTGTGCCGGCCGGGGCGTTGCCAGCGACCGCCAGGGTCGTCTCCACGTCGACGGTGCTGGCCGCGGCCGGCTGGTCGATGGTCAGCGGGTCTGTGCCTGGAGGCGGCGTGGACGTGGCGGTACTGGTGGGCCGGAGCGCCGTCGGCGTGGGCGGCTCTGGCGTGTTGCTGGGCCGGGGAGTGGCCGTGGGGCGCACCGTGGCGGTCGCCGGCAGGGTCGCGGTTGGCGCCGGCGTCTCAGTCGCCGCGACCGTTGGCGTTTCCGCCGCGGCCGGAGGTGGCAGGGTGGCGGTTGGCTGCGGCAGCAGCTCGGCGCAGCCCGCCAGAAGGAGCAGGGCCAGCAGTAAGGTCACGATGTGCATTCTCATCATTCCCTCCGGGCGCAGCCGGCGCCTGCCCGGCCGGCTCGAGCCGGCCGCTGCAGACCCGGCGCGTCTGCCGCCAAGTGTACTGCAAGCCACGGGGCGCGGCGTCTGCCCTTCAGCGGAGTCTCAGACGGGCCGGGGAGTTAGCGCCGCTGGCTGGCGCTGGCGCCTATGGCCACGCCAACGGCTGCTCCCACCGGAATTGCCCAGACCCAGATGCCGGTGTCACCCGTAATGGCCATGATAAGTACGGCAAGCAAGGCGCCGCCGATGACGCCGAGGGCGATACCTGTGCCAGCGTTCAATTCAAAGCGTTTCTTAGGCATGCAATACATTCCTCTGGTAAGCGGCGGGTCTGCTTAGCCTACAATGCTGTATTCGTACAACCCGCGCACAGGTTTCTCTTCGGCGTAGCGGCTGAGGCGAAAGAGGGTGGGGTCGAACTGCGGCGCGCTGGCGCCGGTGAGCAGCTCGGCCGCCATGACGCCGACGGCCGGGCCAAGCTTGAAGCCGTGCCCGCTGAAGCCGGCGCAGAGGTAGAAGCCGCTGCCGGGGATAGCCTCGTCGACGATGGGATGCCAGTCGGGGGTGATGGCGTAGAGGCTGGCGTAGCCGCCCATAACGCCGCTGGCAGCCAGGGCCGGGTAGCGCGCCACCAGCCGCTCGCCGGCATCCATGATAAAGCTGTCGTCCACCGTTTCGTCAAAGGCGTCCGGATTGACGATAGCGTCCGCCTCGGATGGGTCGATGAGGCCGACGAGCGTCAGGTCGCCGGTCTCGCTGCGGAAGTAGGTCGCGTTGATGAAGTCGGCCACCACCGGATGGGCGCCGGCAAGCGCGCCAGAGCGGCGGAAGAAAGCAACCTGGACACGGCAGGGGTTGATAGGAACGTCGACGCCGGCCATGCGCGCCACGCGGGCGCCCCAGGGGCCGGCGCAGTTGAGCACCTGCGGCGCGTCGAACTGGCCGCGGTTGGTCTCCACGCCAACCACGCGGTCGCCGTGGAAGCGCACGCCGACGACGGTCGTTTCCGTGAACAGCTCAGCGCCGGCGCGGCGGGCAGCGCGGGCATAGGCGCTGACCGTGAGATTGGGGTCGGCGTAGCCACTCTCCGGCTCGTAGGCGGCGGCGACCAGGTCGGCAGTAGCGAGGCCGGGCATCAGGTCGCGCAGCGCTTCTGGGGAGAGAATTTCCGTCTGGATGCCGAGCCGCTGCTGCATGGCGACGTTGGCTTCCAGGCCGGCGCGGTCGGCGGCGCTGGTGAGCGCCAGGAAGCCGGTGTTGGTGAAGCCGCTCACGTCGCCGACCTCCTCGGCGAAGTTCTGGAAGACGCGCAGGCTGTAGAGCGCCATGCGCGCGGTCAGCTCATTGGAGTAATGCTGGCGGATAACGGCCGAGGAGTGGCCGGTGGAGCCGTAGCCGATCTCCTTCTGTTCCAGCAGGGCGACGCGCAGGCCGCGGCGGGCCAGCTGCAGCGCCGTGCTGCAGCCCATGATGCCGCCGCCGACGATGATGACGTCATACGCCGCTGCCATCGGCCTCGTCCTCGGCGCGCGCCGCGCTCAACGCGCTCTTGACTTCGTCGAGCTTGTGGATCAGCAGGGGCATACATTGCGAGCAGACCCAAACAGCGCCGCCCTGATAGCGCCAGCGGATGAGGGGAACGTCCGCCTCGCTGCGCGCGCAATTAAAACATTGTGGACTCTTAGACATAGGACCTCCTGCTAGTAGGTGCAGTTGACAATCCAAAGGTGACCGGCGCTTCGCGGGATTCCTCGCTTCTACCGGGCCGACGCCATTATGGAGGCGATTGAGCCCCATAGATCGGAAAGAAGCCTGTCAAGCCCTGCCTGATCCTGATTAGCCGGCAAGCGGACTGAAGCGGGCCTGGAAGAAGCGCAGATATTGCGGCTCGTAGACCATCTCCAGGCCGCGCGTCGCCTCGCGGGCCTCGTAGACAGCCTTCACCGCCTCGGCGACGACGTCCATATGGGCCTGGGTGTAGACACGGCGGGGGATGGTCAGGCGGGTCAGCTCCAGCGCCGGGTAGCGATGGTCGCCCGTTTCCGGGTCGCGGCCGGCGCTTACAATACCGCGCTCCATGCTGCGAATACCGCTATCCAGATAAAGCTGCGCGGCCAGGGTCTGCGCCGGAAACTGGTTCTGGGAGATGTGCGGGTAGAAGCGCCGCGCGTCGAGGAAGATGGCGTGGCCGCCAACCGGCTGCACGATAGGGATGTCCCATTGGGTAAGGAGATCGCCGAGGTAGCGGACCTGGCCCACGCGCGCCTCCACGTATTCGTTCTGCACTGACTCCTCGATGCCGATAGCCAGCGCCTCCATGTCGCGGCCGGCCATGCCGCCGTAGGTATGCAGCCCCTCGTAGACGACGACCATGTTGCGCGCTTGTTCAAAGACCTCCTCGTCGTTGACCGCCAGCCAGCCGCCGATATTGACCAGGTTGTCTTTCTTGCCGCTCATCCAGGCGCCGTCGGTGTAGCTGCAGAACTCGAGCAGGATTTCGCCGATGTTTTTCTCTGCATAACCTTCTTCGCGCTCGCGGATGAAGAAGCTGTTCTCCACCATGCGCGTGGCGTCGAGGTAGATGCGGATGCCGTGCCGGCCGGTCAGCTCGCGCAGCGCCTTGACGTTAGCCATGCTGACCGGCTGGCCGCCGGCCATATTGACGGTGCCGGCCAGGCTAACGTAGGGGATCTTATCGGCCCCCACCCGGTCGATGAGCGCCTGCACCTTGTCGAGATCGACGTTGCCCTTGAACGGGTGGGTGCTGGTCGGGTCATGGGCTTCGTCGATGATCACGTCGACGAAGGTGCCGCCGGCCAGCTCCTGGTGCATGCGCGTCGTCGTAAAGTACATATTGCCGGGGATAAAGTCGCCCGGCTCGATGAGGGCCTGGCTGAGCAGGTGCTCGGCGCCGCGCCCCTGGTGCGTAGGAACGATATGGCGGTAGCCGTAGGTAGAGCGAATCGTCTCTTCAAGGCGATAGAAGTTGCGGCTGCCGGCGTAGGCCTCGTCGCCGAGCATCATGCCGGCCCACTGGCGGTCGCTCATGGCGTTGGTGCCGCTGTCGGTGAGCAGGTCAATATAGACATCATCCGAGCGCATAAGGAAAGTGTTGTAGCCGGCCTCTTCCAACGCCTTCTGCCGCTCCGACGGCGGCATAAGGCGGATTGGCTCGACCATCTTAATCTTCCAGGGCTCGGCCCAGGAGCGCCGCCCGGCCTGCTGGCCCATCGTCTGGGGTACGTCGTGGGATGTCATTCGCAGTCTCCTCT
>CAZOGK010000040.1:0-30598 GCA_964579295.1 uncultured Ardenticatenaceae bacterium | reverse complement strand
CCGGTCTCGGAGCCATTCCTGGCGGCGCTGCTGCCCTTCTGCTACGACGAGAACGTCGTCTGCGCGGTGAGCGTCGCGCGGCGCTGCCCGCTGTGCAACGAGGTGGTCCCGCCCATCGAGCGCGACGGGCACACGGCCCACCCGGGCAGCGGGGAGATCCGCGTGCTGGGCGAGAGTGACATCTACGCCGCGCCCGACCTGATCCTGCACTACATCAGCACGCACCACTACCGGCCGCCGCAGGAGTTCGTGCAGGCCGTGCTGCTCGGTCCGCCGGCCGGCGCGCCGGAGCACCGGGCGCTGGTGCGCACGCTCAACGGCAGCCGCTAGCCGGCTAGGCCCCGCCTGATTCTAATGGAATATGCCCTGGTAGCCGCCCTGGCGGCTGGCTACAATGGCGCCTATGGACGCGATTAACGCCCGTGACGCCGCCTGGGAAGCGCGGCAAGAGCCGGTCACCATTGCCGGCCAGGAAGCGCTGTTGGCCGCGCTCATCGCCGATCTGGTCGAGCACGCGCCGCTGCAGGGCGACCGCTACCAGCGTATTATGCGCCGCTACGTGCGTAAGGGGCTGCCGTGGCTGTCGAAGAGCCAGGTGTTGCAGGCTTACGAGCAGCTTTGCGATCAGGATTATCTGGAGTTCCAGCCAGAGGTCGTGACGGCGCTGCAGAAGAAGCCGACGCGCAGCCAGGCCGGCGTGACGGTGGTGACAGTGCTCACCAAGCCCTACCCCTGCCCCGGTAAGTGCATTTTCTGTCCGACCGACGTGCGCATGCCCAAGAGCTACCTGCACGACGAGCCAGGCGCGATGCGCGCCGAGCGCCACGCCTTCGACCCGTACGCGCAGACGGCGGCGCGCATCAGCGCGCTGGAGACAATCGGCCATCCGGCGGACAAGATCGAGCTACTCATCCTCGGCGGCACCTGGTCGAGCTACCGCCGCGACTACCAGGAGTGGTTCGTCAAGCGCTGCTTCGACGCGATGAATGGCGTGGAATCGGAGACGTTGGCCGAGGCGCAGGCGCGCAATGCCCGGGCGGCCCGGCGCAACGTGGGGCTGGTGGTGGAGACGCGGCCGGACCACGTCACACCGGAAGAGCTGCAATGGTTCCGCTATCTGGGCGTGACCAAGGTGCAGATTGGCGTGCAGAGCCTGGACGACCGCATCCTGGCGCTGAACAAGCGCGGCGAGACGGTCGCCGACGTGCGCAACGCCATGCGCCTGCTGCGGCTGGCCGGCTTTAAGATTCACGCCCACTGGATGCCGAACCTGCTGGGCGCGACGCCGCAGAGCGACCTGGAAGATTTCGGGCGGCTGTGGAGCGACCCGGCGCTGCAGCCGGACGAGCTGAAGATCTACCCCTGCATGCTGCTGGAGAACGCCGAGCTATATGAATACTGGCAGCGCGGCGAGTACGAGCCCTACGACGAAGAGACGCTGGTTGAGCTGCTGGCGGCGGCCAAGGCGCAGACGCCGCGTTTCGTGCGCATAAATCGCGTCGTGCGCGACATCCCGACGACCAACGTCGTCGCCGGCTTCAAGAAGGCTAACCTGCGCCAGATCGCCCAGCAGCGTCTGCGCGAGCAGGGGCTGGCCTGCCACTGTATCCGCTGCCGCGAGATCCGGCGCGAAACAGTGGCTCCGGAGGATCTGGCGCTGCGCGTGTTGAGCTACGAGACGGACGCGACGAGCGAGCATTTCCTCAGCTTTGAGCGCGGCGATGGGCGCATCGCCGGCTTCCTGCGCCTATCGCTGCCGGACCCGGCGCAGCCGCACCCGTTCCCCGAGCTGGCGGGCCAGGCGATGATCCGCGAGGTACACGTCTACGGGCCGGCCGTACCCATCGGAGAAGAGAGCCAGGGCGAGGCGCAGCACGTGGGGCTGGGCGCGCAGCTCATCGCCCGCGCCAAAGAGATGAGCCGCGCCGCCGGCTACGAGCGCATCGCCGTGATCAGCGCCATCGGCACGCGCCGCTATTACGCGCGCCACGGTTTTGCCGTGGATGGGCTGTACATGACGGCGCCGTTGTAGTGGCAGTGGGTAGTGGTCAGAGAGAGGTAGGGAAGAGAGACAAATCGTGGATTCCTGGCAAAAAGAAGAAAGTGAGCAACTTGGCGACTATTACGTCTTCAGCTTGCGGCGCGATCGTAGCCGCTCGCCGCATACGGGACGGGCGCACGACTTCTATGTGCTGGAAGCGCCGGACTGGATTAACGTCATCCCGCTGACGCCGGAGGGGGAAGTGGTGCTGATCCGCCAGTACCGGCACGGCGTGGGCGCGGTCATGCTGGAGATTCCCGGCGGTATGGTCGATGACGGCGAAGACGACCCGCTGGCGGCGGCGGCGCGCGAGCTGCGCGAAGAGACGGGCTATGAGGCGGCGGCGCTGGAGCTGATCGGCGTCTCTACACCCAACCCGGCGATTCTCGACAACCGGCTCTACAGCTATCTGGCGCGCGATGTGCGGCTGGCGGCAGCGCCCCAGTTTGACGGCCGGGAGTACATCGAGGTCGAGCTGGCGCCGCTGGCCCAGATACCGCAGCTGATCCGCAGCGGGCGAATCAGCCACGCGCTGACCATCGCCGCCTTTTACCACCTCGAGAATGTTGGGACTCGCTAGGCGGTTTCAGCCTCCCTTGCGCGCCACATAGACGTTCCACTCCGGCGCGTCGTAAAGCTCCAGACCATCCCAGGCGGGGTAAACGTCTACGTCGGTAAAGCCGGCGTCGCGCATCATCTGCGCCATCTCGGCCGCCGTGTAGCTCTGGTCGCACAGCACGATTTCGTCCAGCTTGCCCGACTCCAGGTGCAGCGTGTAGTACCGCTCACAGGAGAGCTTTTCCTCCTCGTACCAGAAGCGCTCGCCGAGGCTGAGGAAGGGCGCGTCCCCCCAGAGGCCGCCGTCGTCTGTGTACCACCAGTTGCTATTTTTCTTGTCGACCCGTTCCTGCTCCAGCAGCTCGACGGCCAGCCGTCCGCCGGCACGCAGCGCGGCGGCTGCCTTGTGCAGGAGCTGTTGGGCCGTCTCGCGCGGAAAGACGGCAAGCTGCCCGTAGAGAAAGAGGGTCGCGTCAAAGGTCGCCGGCGGCGGCTCGTAGTCACGCACGTCAGCCTCGACAAACTGGCACGTGGCAGTGACGCCGGCGGCGGCGGCGAGCTGGCGGGCGTGGGCAATAGAGGCGGGCCCGAAGTCGACGCCGGTAACGGCGAGTCCGCGCTGGGCGAGCGGGACGGCGTAGAGGCCAGGACCGCAGGTCAGGTCGAGCAGGCGGGCGCCGGGCTGTAGGGCCAGCTTTTCCCAGAGCCAGGCGAGCTGCCGCTCCCGCTCGGCGCTGGCCCGGCTGGCGGCGCCGTGGCGCTCGTCCAGATGCTCGCGTAACATCCGCCGAGAGAAGTCGGGATCGTTCCAGGGCAGGTTGCCGTCGCGCTCCCAGGGCTCAGGTCGCCGGGAGCGGTGGTAGATGCGCCAGAGGGCGTCGGTCGGGTCCATGTCAGTCTCCTTGCCGCCAGTGGGCTGGCTTACAGCAAGCTTAGGCCAATTGCCGCAGCAGTGGCATTCGTTATACTTCAGAAAAGGAGTGGCGGCGATGGAGAGGTCCGGCGCCGCCCTGAGCGCGATTCCATGCCCTATCTCCCCGGACAAATCGTCAACAAGCGTTACCGCATCGCCAGCCTGTTGGGGCAGGGACCATCCGGCGCGGTCTACCACGCCTGGGACATTCACGACAAGATTGAAGTCGCCCTCAAGGAGTACCTGGAAGCCGACGTAGAGGTGCAGCGGCGCTTTCGCGCCGAGGCGCGCCGCCTCAGCCAGCTTTCGCACCCGCAGCTACCGGCCGTGCGCGACCACTTCGCTCTGGAAGGCGTCGGCCAGTACCTGGTCAGCGACTACGTGCCGGGCGCCAGCCTGCAGGAGCTGTTGGAGCAATACGGGCCGCTGCCGGCCGACGACGTGGCGGCCTGGCTGCAGGCAGCGGCGCGCCCGCTCCACTACCTGCACGAGCGCGGCAGCGCCCACCTGGACGTTAAGCCAGCCAATCTGCGCCTGACCCCGGCCGGCGAGGTGTTTCTGGTGGATAGCGGGCTGGCGGGGCTGGGTATTGCGCCGGGCGAGCGCGGCTTTGCCGCGCCCGAGCAGCAGAAACAGAGTGACAGCGCCGGCCCGGCCAGCGACATCTACGGTCTGGGAGCGACGCTCTACACGCTGCTCACCGGCCAGACGCCGCCGGGCGCCCTGCAGCGCGAAAGCGGGCTGGAGGAGCTGATTCCGGCGCGCGAGGTCAACGCCGACATCCCCCCGTATCTCTCGCTGGTCGCCAACCGGGCCATGTCGCTGCGGCCGGACGTACGGTACGAGACGGCGCTCGACTTCGCCCGCGCGCTGGAGCGGCCCGGCAGCGCGGCCGTCGTAGACGACCAGCCGCGCCGCAGCGAGACGCCGCTGTCCGCCGCTCCGGCGCGCCGCATCCCCAGCCAGACCCGGCGCGCCGTACAGCGCCGCACGCTCTACGGCCTGGCCGGGCTGCTGGGCCTGATTGTGCTCGTCGCCATCGGCGTGCTGACCTGGGGGCCGGGAGCCCTGGCCGAGGGGGAGGAAGCACAGGCCGCGGCCACGGCGACGACGCAGGCGCAGCTCATCGCCGCCCTGACGGCGATAGCGCCCACGGCTACGGCGACCTCCGAGCCGACGCCGGAGCCGACAGCCACGCCGGCGCCGTTCACCACCAAGACCGGCTCGCGCATGCTCTTCGTGCCCGGCGGGCTCTTCCGGCTGGGCAATGACGAGGGGAACGCCGACGAGCGCCCGTCGCGCATGGTGCGGCTCGACCCTTACTACATCGACGAGACAGAAGTCACCAACCGCGCCTACGCGCAGTGCGTGTCCGATGGCGGCTGCAGCGCGCCCGTGAGCAGCGCTTCGGCCTTTACGCGCGACTATTATGACAGCGGTCAGTACAGTGACTTTCCGGTAATTTATGTCAACTGGGAGCAGGCGCGTGAGTTTTGCGAGTGGCGCGACGCCCGCCTGCCCTCCGAAGCAGAATGGGAGCGCGCCGCCGGCTTTGACCCGGAGCGCGGCATCAAGACGGTCTACCCGTGGGGCGACGAATTTGCCGGCGACCTGCTCAATTACTGCGACAGCTCTTGCACGGCGGAGTTCAGCGACACGGCGTTCAACGACGGCTTCCGCGACGTGGCGCCGGTGGGCAATTATCCGGACGGCCGTTCCGTCAGCGGCGCCTACGACATGCTGGGCAACGTCATGGAGTGGACCAACGATTGGTACGACCGCAACTACTACAGCAACGCTACCGACACCAACCCCCTGGGGCCCACGGAAGGCTTTGCCAAATCGGTGCGCGGCGGCTCCTGGCTGTCAGACCGCCGCGACCTGAGCGTGACGGCGCGTACCTTTTATGAGACGACGGCGGCGCGCGCTAACATCGGCTTCCGCTGCGCCATGGCCGAGCGTTAGCCGGGCGCTAGAAAAAGCCGCGCGGCTCGATGGGCGGCGCAATGCCCAGCACGCTGCTGCCGCCGCGCAGCGCCAGTCCATCCTCCACCACGGCCAGCAGGGGATCGGGAAGACCCAGCTTTTCGCCGCCCGCCCGGCGCAGATAATACATGGCAAAGGTAGAGGCGACGGCGGCGGCCGCGCCCAGGGCAGCGCCCGTAGCGGGCGGCTCGCCGGCGGCGTCGCCGAGCGCCGCGCCCACCAGCGCGCCGGAAGCGGCCCGGCCGAGTAGCGGCAAAAGCTTAATCCGGTCCGGGACAAAAGGCAGCTTGTCGGCTGCCAGCTCGCCGGCGGCCATGAGCTTGAGCAGCGTCGCGGCCTCGTCCGTGCTGAGAAAGCGAAATGGGCTGTCCGCCCGCTGGCGCCGCTTCTCCTGGCGCAGGTAAGCGGCGACGAGCGCCGGCGCTGACGCGGCGCGCATGCCGGCGACGGCGCCCAGGGCAATGATTCGCAATAACGTTTCCTGGTTCATCAAGTCGGCTCCTTCCTTATCAGGCAGACCCGCCGCTCAGACGTTAAAACGGAAGTAGATGACGTCGCCATCCTGCACGACGTAATCCCGTCCTTCGACCTGCAGCTTGCCGGCCGCTTTGACGGCGGCGCTACTGCCATAGGCGACAAAGGTCTCGTAGGGGATGACCTCGGCGCGGATGAAGCCGCGCTCGAAGTCGGTGTGGATGACGCCCGCAGCGCGCGGCGCCGTCCAGCCCTGCTGGATGGTCCAGGCGCGCACTTCGCGCTGGTTGTAGCTAAAGTAGCTGATGAGATTGAGCGCGGCGTAGCCGAGACGGATGACCTGCGCAAGACCACTCTCGCTCACGCCCGCCAGCGCCAGATATTCGCGCCGCTCCTCCTCTGCCAACCCCGCCAGCTCCTCTTCCAGGCGAGCGCTCAGGGTAACCAGGCCAGCCCCCTGCGCGGCCGCCAGCGCTTCCAGCTCGTGCAGATAGGGGTTGCCCAGCTCCAGGCCCTGCTCGTCGACGTTGGCGACGTAGATGACGGGTTTGGCCGTGAGGAAGCGCATCTCGCGGTCCAGCTCGTGAAAAGCCTCTTCATCCGTGTGGGCAAAGGTCGCCAGCGGCTCCCCGGCCGCGAGGTGAGCATGGAGCGCCTGGGCCGCGTCGTAAAGCGGGCCAAAGGCGCGGCGGTCGGCTTTCACCTGGCGCTCCAGCCGCTCCAGCCGGCGCTCCAGCTGCTGCAGGTCGGCGAGCATCAGCTCCGTCTGCACCACCTCCACATCGTCTCGGGGATCTGGCTCCTCGCTGACGTGGACGACAGAGGGGTCGTCAAAGCAGCGGACGACGTGCACGATGGCGTCGGCGTCGCGGATATTGCCGAGAAACTGGTTCCCCAGACCCTCGCCCTGGCTGGCGCCGCGGACCAGGCCGGCAATGTCCACGAACTCGATGGTCGCCGGAATAGCTTCGGGGACGCCCAACAGGCGCTGCAGCGTCGCCAGCCGCTCGTCGGGAACGGCGACAACGGCCCGGTTAGGCTCGATGGTGCTGAATGGGTAGCTGGCTACCAGGGCATTCTGGGCGCGGGTGAGGGCGTTGAACGTGGTGCTCTTGCCCACGTTCGGCAAGCCGACAATGCCGATGGCGAGAGACACGTCATTCTGCTCCGGCGAGCAGGTCACGCGAGGCGACGACGATGCCGTCCTCGTCGGCGTAGAGGTAGGCGCCCGGCCGGAAGCCCGCGCCGGCAAAATGAAGCGGCAGATCGCAGAGGCCGCGGCCGCGCTTGAAGCTGCGCCGCGGCGTGCTGGCTAAAGCTTTGACGCCGATCTGCACTTCTGCCAGGGCGGCGACATCGCGCACCGCGCCGTAGATGAGAATGCCGGCCCAGCCGTTGCGCTGGGCTAGATGCGCCAGCTCGTCGCCCAGCAGGGCCGTGTGGGCCGAGCCGCCTCCGTCGACGACCAGCACCCGCTTTTCGCCCGGCTGCTCCAACATCTCGCGCACCAGTACGTTGTCGTTGAAGACGTCTACTGTGGCAATAGCCCCCCAGAAGCTGGTGACTCCGCCGTAGTCACGAAAGATCGGCTCCAACACCTGCAGCTCATCGCCAAATTCATCGCAAAGGTCGGCTGTCCTCATGTTCCCTCCGCACGCTGATGATACGGGCATCAGGCAGATTTATCAACCTGTAGCGCTGCGCAACCAGCGTGAGCTAGGCCGGGAGACGCTCGGGACGATGGCCGTTGCCCGGCGGCATCCGCTCGCCTGTCTGTACGCGCCAGAGCGCGGCGTAGGTGCCGTCCTGGGCCAGCAGCTCTTCGTGCCGACCCTCTTCGCGCAGCTCGCCGCTTTCCAGCACGAAGATCCGGCTGGCATGGCGCACCGTAGAGAGGCGATGGGCGATGACAATCGTCGTGCGATCGACGACGATCCGGTCCAGCGAGCGCTGAATGGCCGCTTCCGTCTCGTTGTCTACCGCCGACGTCGCTTCATCGAGAATGAGCACCGGCGGGTCGGAAAGGACGGCGCGGGCAATGCTGACTCGCTGCCGCTGCCCGCCCGAGAGCTTTTGTCCGCGCTCGCCGACAATAGTGTCATAGCCTTTGGGCAGAGCCATGATGAAGTCGTGCGCCTCGGCTACTTTGGCCGCGGCTACTATCTCGTCCATCGTGGCGTCGAGCTTGCCATAGGCGATGTTCTCGCG
This sequence comes from uncultured Ardenticatenaceae bacterium, assembly GCA_964579295.1. Taxonomy (GTDB): domain Bacteria; phylum Chloroflexota; class Anaerolineae; order Promineifilales; family Promineifilaceae; genus JAAYYY01. The sequence continues at coordinate 22,418 of CAZOGK010000040.1, read as the reverse complement.
CACCGTGCCATGAAAGAGGAAGACATCTTGGCTGACCAGACCGATAGCGTGGCGCAGATCGTCGATCTGCAGCGTGCGAATATCGTGGCCGTCCAGGCAGACCCGGCCCTGCTGCACGTCGTAGAAGCGCAGCAGGAGCTTGATGACGGTGCTTTTGCCCGCTCCCGTAGCGCCGACGATGGCCGCCGTCTGCCCGGCCGGCACGTGCAGGGAGAGGTTGCGTAGCGTGGGCCGGACGTCGCCGCGGTAGCAGAAGGTGACATGTTCCAGCGCCACCTCGCCCCGGACCTGGTAACGCGGCAGCGGAACTGCGCCGCTGACAATCTCCGGCTCCGTGTCCAGCAGATCAAGGGCGCGACGCGTGGAGGCCATGCCGCGCTGGTAGAGGTCCAGCGTGGCGCCGAGCCGGGTCAGGGGCCAGAGCAACCGCTGCGTCATGAAGACGAGCAGGCTGTAGACCCCGACGTTGAGCTGGCCGGCCAGCGCCTGATAGCCGCCGAAGAGCATGATGGCGATGAAACCAGCCATGATGGCCATGCGGATCAGCGGAACAAAGGCGGAGCTAAGGCGAATGGCGCGGCGGTTGCTCTGGCGGTAGCGGTCGCTCTCGAGTCGGATGCGCTCGGCTTCATGGGCCTCGGCCGTATAGCTCTTAATGGTGGCAATGCCGCCGAGGTTGTTGCCCAGCTGGCTGTTGAGCAAGCTGACATGCTCGCGCACCTCGGCGTAGCGAGGCGCCATCAGCCGCTGGAACCAGAGCGAGCCGGCGACGACGATGGGCATGGGCAGCAGCGCCATCCAGGCTACCTCTGGAGCGGCGACGATAAAGAGGCCGCCGATGACGACGACCGTGGTCACCACCTGGATGATGTCGTTGGCGCCGGTGTCCAGGAAGCGCTCCAGCTGGTTGATGTCGTCGTTGAGGATAGCCATCAGGCCGCCGGTGGAGCGATCCTCGAAGTAGGCCATCTCCAGCTCCTGGACGTGGTTGTAGGTGTCCACGCGCAGATCGTGCTGCAGGGTCTGGGCCAGGTTGCGCCACTTGATCTGGAGCATGTAGTCGAAGCTGGATTCCAGCCCCCAGGCGACGACGGTGAGACCGGCGAGCAGCAGCAGCTGATTGGCCGGCTCGACGACGCCCAGGCGCGCCAGGAACGAATCCTCCTGGTTGACAACCACGTCGACGGCGATGCCGATGAGCGCCGGCGGCGCCAGGTCAAAGATCTTATTGAGGATCGAAAAGAGCGTGGCAATGATGATGCTTTGCCGGTGCCCGCGCGCGTATTGCCAGAGACGGCGAAGGGGAGAGTCTGGCGTGCTTGTTTTTGTCATAGCTGTCTCATGCCGGCCGGGTAAAGTACGGCCGGAAAGCTGATTCTAACGGAGGCCGCCGCGAGGGCAAGTGCAACCCGTAGCCTCCTGCGGCGTATTAATAGATAGGATATATCTGGCCGGGAGAGAGTGTGCAGGCTGTGCGCGCCGGCCGGTCCATGGAGGTGAACAATGAGTTTTTTCGGTAATCTGATCTGGCTTGTGTTTGGCGGCTTCCTGACCGCGCTTGGTTATATATTGGGCGGGCTGGCGCTCTGCCTGACCATCGTAGGGATTCCTTTTGGGCTGCAGTCGATCCGCTTGGGGCTGGCGACCCTGGCCCCTTTTGGTAAAGAGGTCGTCGTCGAGGAAAGCCACGAAGGCGGCCTGGCCTTCCTCTTTGACATCATCTGGATCGTGCTGGCCGGCTGGGAAATTGCGCTGGCGCACCTGGGCTCCGCCTTCATTCTGGCTATCACGATTGTCGGCCTGCCTTTTGCGCGGCAGCACCTCAAGCTCATCCCTGTAGCGCTCCTCCCCTTCCAGCGCTCCCTACGCTAACCAGCGAATCACCGGCCCTGCGACAAGCTTGCCACAGGGCCGGTGATTGCTAGCTCTGGTATTGGCGTTAATTAACGCTTTGGGCCGAGCAGCAGGCCGATGAGGACGCCGGCGACGAGCACGCCGACGACGACCAGCCAGGGATACTCCTCGACGACGTAGACGACATCTTCCGGCAGGTTGCTGCTCATCTGCTCGTTCACGTCTTCGGCGCGCCGGCCGGCTGTCTCGCGGACTGTCCCGGCCGTCTCGCGCACCGTCTCGGCAGTGTCGTGAGCGCGTTCCTGGGCCTCGCTGACACGCCGGCGCAGCAGGTAGCGCAGGCTACTCATGCGGCTCTCGGCGTCTTCCAGGAACTGGTCTACTTCTTCCTCGGCGGCTTTGCGGGTGAAGCCATAGCGCTTGCGCAGCGTACCTTCCAGTTTATCGCGCTGCCCTTCGATCTTGAGCAGGTCGTCGTCGGTCAGCCGGCCCCACTGCTTCTTCAGCTCGCCGCTAATCTCGCCCCATTTACCCTGTAAAATATCTACGTTCATCTTATCGTCTCCTTTCATCTCAAGCCCGGACCTGCAGCCCGTCCACGAAGTCGTTGCCAGCTAGTCTACCGTTACGAGTGCGGGGTCTGGCGCTTCGCCCGCGCCGTGACCGGGCAGCTGTGATGGCGCTCGCCGGTAGACATGAATCACGGCTGGTTCTAGCATAGCGGCGGCCTGGTCAGGCTTCATGTATCCCGTTACAGACGCGGGGTATGAATCGGGATACAAAAATCGACGGGAGGCTGATTGTGATTGCCCATTGAGGCTCTTGCTGGCTTCCATTATGATGTAAGTGTCGCGTTATGGACCGGGGTGTTAGCTGCCCACAACAAAGCTGCCAGCGTGCTGGCAAGTGGAGGTAATGAAGATGACCGAGAATGTTCCGTTCAGAGGGTGGAGCCGGATGTTGTCAGGGGTGTGGAAAAAGGGGCTATTTGTTATCGTGCTTGCCGTGATGCTCTTCCTGGCGCTCCCGCTGGGCGTGGCGGAAATGGCCGAGCGTACGCAGACAATCCCGACGATCAGCATTGTATCCGTGCAGGGAGATACCAACGTTACAGTACGGACGGCGAACTTCCCCGCCAACCGGGATTTTGTCGTCAAGATGGGGCCGATGGGTACGCTCGGGATTAATGGGCACACCGTCGAGACCTTTAGCTCTGGCAGCGGCGGTACTGTAGAGCGCACCTTCACCATACCCGCGGCGCTGCACGGCGCGCGCCAGATCGCCATCCGCCTGGAGTCGACGACCGGCGGCTTCTTCGCCTATAACTGGTTCTATAACAGCAGTGCGGCGCAAGCGCCAACGCCAGCCCCCGCGCCGCCGGCGACGCCGGCTCCGCAGCCGAGTACGAACTATCCCTGGTTCACGATTGCCGCCGTCGTTCGCGACCAATCGGTGACGATTAACGCCCACAACCTGCTCGCGAACCGTGATTTCATCATCCGCATGGGGCCAATGGGCACGCGCGCCGTCAACGGCACGGTCGTCGCGACGACGGCGTCCGGCGCTGGCGGCGACCTCAGCGCTACCTACCAGATACCGGAAGGGCTGCGCGGTTCGGGGCTGATCGCCATCCGTATGGACAGCAGCGGCGGTTACTACGCCTACAACTGGTTCTACAACAACACGACCCCGTGACCGCTATCGGCGGCAAATGAAGAGGGCCGGCCCCGTGGCCGGCCCTTTTTGGCGCTGGTGGCGGCTGCTTACGCGCCCGACCCGACAGGAAGCGTAACGACCACCGGGTCGCCGATATGGATCGCGCCCGGATGGAGGACGCGGGCGTAGAGGCGGGCCCGGCCGGGGTGTAGCTTCTCGGAAATCACGGTAAAGGCCTCGTCACGGAAGGCAGCGGCGATGGTGCGGCAGGGCGTGACGTAGCTGGTGAGCTCTATCTCGACCTCGGCCCCCAGGCGCAGGCGCATGCCGGGCTTGAGGCTTGGCCAGTCGAGGCCGGCAATTGTGAGGTTCTCGCCGGTAGCGCCGGGGTAGATCGGGTGCCCTTCGGCCTGCAGGGCGACAATGTGCTCCAGGGCGAAAAGGCTGAGGGCGCGATCGGGGCCGCCATGAAAGCGGCGGTTTTGCTGCCAATCGCCAGTGAGGCCGCCGTCGGTGACCTCGGCCACGGCGACAGGGCGCTTGGGCACGCCGCCGGACGACATGTTGATCTGGAAGATGTGCGCCATTAGCGAACCAATACCTGCTGGGCAGCCGGCCGGACGCGGCTGCTGCCAATAGGCCGCTCGGGCTTACGACCGACGTGGACGGCGATGGTGCCGGCCATAAAGAGGCGGTAAGTAACGTCCACGAAGCCCAGCTCGCGCATGGCTGCGGCCAGCGCGGCCGGCGTCTGGAAGCGCTCGGTGGTCGTGGGCAGGTAGCGGTAGGCGTCGGCGTCGCCAGTTACCAGGCGTCCCAGAGTGGGGATAACCAGGGCCAGGTGGAGCTGGATGAAGGGACGCAAAATGTTGCGCTTGGGCGGGCTTGATTCCAGGATGACGACACGCCCGCCGGGGCGGGTGACGCGCAGCTGCTCGCGCAGCGCGCCGGGCACGTCGATGACGTTGCGCATGAGGAAGCCGCTGGTCACGGCGTCAAAGCGATCGTCGGGAAAGGGCAGCGCCAACGTGTCTGCGCCGGCCCAGTGCAGGGCGCGTCGCTCTGGGTAGGCGCGCCGGCCGGCCCGCATCATCTCCAGGGTAAAATCGGCGGCCACAGCCCTGATACCCGGTCGCTGCCGCAGCCCCTCGGCGGCGATGTCACCGGTGCCGGTGGCAATGTCGAGCAGCCAGCCGCCCGCTGGCAACGCCGCCTGGCGGATCACGTAGCGGCGCCAGCGCACGTCCTGCCCGAAGGTCATCAGGCGGTTCATCAGGTCATAGCGCCCGGCAATGCGCGCGAACATCTCCTGCACGTAGCGGGCGCGCTCCTGGCCTTCAAGGTGGGCCATTATCCCTCCGCCTCGTCCAGCAGCTCCCCTTCGTCCCCGCCGTCTGCTGCATCGCTTCCTGTCTCCGGGCCGTGCTCTGGCGCGGCGTCCGGCGCTTCGCTTTGGTCCGGCAGCACCTCCCGCGCCTTGCTCGTCCCTGTCGGCGGGCCGATGATGCCCTCGGCCTCCATCACATCCATGATGCGCGAAGCGCGGGTGTAGCCGATGCGGAAGCGGCGCTGCAGCAGCGAGGTTGAAGCTTTGCCCAGGTCGCGCACCAGGGCAATGGCTTCCGGCACCAGCTCGTCCTCGTAGTCGGCCGGCTCGGCTGCCTGTTCGATCAGGTCTTCCCACAGGGGCTGCTGCGTGGGCGGCGGAATGGTGCTGGCGGTCACCGGCGGCGCGCTCGTGGCGGCGGGCGGCGCAGCAGCGGCCGGCGGCGCACCGGCAGGAATGGTATCGTCCGCGCCAGTAGCGGGAAGCGGATCGTGGGCGACGCGGCGGAAGCGGCGCGCGCTCTTCCAGTAGTCGATAACGCGCTGCAGCTCCAGGTCGCTGACGTAAGCGCCCTGCAGCCGCACCGGCGCGCCGGCGTCCGGGCTCTGGAAGAGCATGTCGCCCTGCCCCAGCAGGCGCTCGGCGCCGGTGCTATCGAGAATGACGCGGCTATCGGTGCCGGAGGCTACGGCAAAGGCCACCCGCGCGGGGAAGTTGGCCTTGATGAGGCCGGTCACCACGTCTACCGACGGGCGCTGCGTGGCGATGACCATGTGGATGCCGGTGGCGCGCGCCATCTGCGCCAGGCGGGTAATGCTGCGCTCCGTATCCTCCGGCGAGACCATCATGAGGTCGGCCAGCTCGTCGATGAAGATGACGACGTGCGGCAGAGGACGGCGATTGTGTTTGACGATTTTCTTGTTGTACTCGTCGATATTACGCGCCCCCAGCTCGGACAGCATCTGGTAGCGGTTGTCCATCTCGCGCAGCGCCCACTGCAGAGTGGCGATGACCCGCTCCATATCGACGACTACGGGCGCCACCAGGTGGGGGATGCCATTGTAGCCGGTCAGCTCGACGCGCTTGGGGTCAACCATGACCAGCTTGAGCTGCTCCGGCGTGTTCTGCAGCAGCAGGCAGGCGATGATGCTGTTGACACAGACTGACTTACCGGAGCCGGTGGCGCCGGCAATGAGCAGGTGGGGCATCTTGCTGAGGTCGGCGGCGACGGCCTGCCCACTGACGTTCTGGCCGAGGCCGAGGCGCAGCGGCGAGCGCAGGCGGGTAAAGGCCGGGGAGCGCATCACATCGTAAAGGGAGACGAGCGCCTTTTGCGGGTTGGGCACTTCCAGGCCGACGAAGCCTTTCCCCGGCACTGGCGCCTCGACGCGGACAGAGTGGGCTGCCAGCGCCAGCGCCAGGTCGTCGGCCAGGCTGGCGATCTTGCCCACCTTGACTTTGGTGCGCTTGCCGTTGCGCCGCTCGATAAACTGCGGCTCGACGCCGAACTGGGTGACGGTCGGTCCCTGGTTGATCTCCACCACCTTGGCCGGGGCGCCAAAGCTATCCAGTGTATGCTCGATGACCTCCACCTGCTGGCGGATGGTCGTATTGCTGATCTCCTGGTCGCCGCCCGCATCAAGCATCTGCTCCAGCTCCGGCAGCTCCCAGCTCTGCTCATAATCGCCGTTGCCGTTGGTGATGAAGGCGGGCATGGGCGCAGGAAGGTCGCGCTCTTCCGGCTTGCCGCGCCGTGTGCGCTCCGCCGGCGGGCTGGTTCCCGGATCCGTAGCCGCCACGGTTACGGGCGGCAGGGTTGGCGTGGGCTGCTCACCGCTTTCCTTCTCATCGGCCAGCCGCAGGCCCGGCCGGCGCTGCGGCAGCGGCGGCGGGTTGATGGGAATGGCCCGCTCGCCGACGGCGATGGTGCTGCGCTGCGGGCGCCGCGCCCAGAGCGCGGCGATGAAGTGCGCCAGGTCGGCGCGGGAGACGCCAAAAAGGAGGATGGCGGCGATAATGCCCAGCAAGGCGAGCAGTAAGGCGGCGCCGACGCGGCCCACGGCGGCCACGAGCGCTCCGGCAATGACGCCGCCAAACCAGCCGCCGCCGGTCATGGCCTGGGCCACCTCGCCAAAGGTATTCAGCCCATTGTCGCGCGTCACGGCGACGAGCGAGGCCAGCGCCTCGAAGACGACAAAGAGGAGCAGCAGGCCGCCGACGCGGAAGGAGGGCAGCCGCGGCGCCTGTTCCATGCCCCAGAGGACGAGGTAGAAGCCGAGGCCGCCGAGCAGAACCGGCACGACGACGCCGCCCCAGCCAAAAAGCTGCCAGAGAACGACGGCCAGCTGCCGGGTCAGCTCGGCCTGGTTGGGGCTGATCAGGCTGAGGACGAGAATGGCCGTGAGGAAGATCAGGCCGATACCGACTATCAGGGCCTTTTGTGTCTGGGTGAGGGCTAGTAGCGGCGCGCGCGCGGCGGCCGCTTTCTTGCGCGTACCGGTGCGGCTCTTGGGCTTGGCGCGTGAGGCGCTGCCGGAGCGCGAGCTGCTTCGCCGGGTTGTCGCCGTGCGGCGCTTGCTGGTGCCGCCGCGCGTGTGTGTTTGTTTGGCCATAGCTCAAATGTTCCTGAACGTTCCCATTATATCATGGAACCGTGTGAAAGGCAGCCGCGGCGACGCCCGGCGCTTGCGTCACCAGGGCGGCCTGCACTATAGTGGAGCCATGAATCGGCTGCACGACAATGGCCTCCCTTATTTCCGCTTTTCCATCTTCCCTGAAGACGGGCGACAGCAGCACGCCGTCTTCACCCGCCACGGCGGGATCAGTCCTGCGCCCTACCATACGCTCAACCTCAGCGTCTCGGTGGCCGATACGCGCGCGAACGTCTATGCCAACCGGGAGCGTGCCTACGGGCTTTACGGGCGCGACACCGGCTCAGTCGTCCACGCTCATCTGGTGCATGGCGCGGAGGTAGCCCAGGTGACGCGCGCCGACGACGGCGCCTGGCGCTCAGAAATTGATGCGCTGATGACCGACCAGCCAAGCTGCGCACTGACCATGAACTTTGCCGACTGCGCACCCATCTTTGTCTACGATCCGGCGCGACGCGCCATCGGCCTGGGGCACGCCGGCTGGCAGGGGGCCGTCAAGGATTTGCCGGGGGCGCTGGTGCGGGCGATGGGAGAGGCGTTCGGCAGCCGGCCGGAGCAGCTGCTGACGGCCGTCGGCCCCTGCATTGGCCCCTGCTGCTATGAGGTAGGCGAGCCGGTGGTGGGACTGGTGCAGCAGCGCTTTGCCGACCCGGCCAGCCTACTGATCGGCAACAGCGGGCCGCGCCCCCACTTCGACCTGCCGCAGGCCAACCGGCAGCGGCTGCTGGACGCCGGCGTGCAGCAGATTGAAATGAGCGGGCTGTGCACCGCCTGCCGCACCGACCTGTTTTTCAGCCATCGCGCCGAGAAGGGGCTTACCGGCCGCTTCGGCGTCATGTTTATGTTAACCTGATGGTGATGTCGTTGGAGACGCCACAACAGATCGAACAGGCGCTGCAGCGCATCTTGCCGCGGGTGCAGAAGCCCGGCCGCTATACGGGAGGCGAGTACAACGAGGTCGTCAAGGATTGGCGGGAGGTGGACTTCCGCATCGCCCTGGCCTTTGCCGACATCTACGACATCGGCATGTGCAACCTGGGGCTGATGACCCTCTACGACATCACTAACAAGCACCGCAATCTGCTGGCCGAGCGCACCTTCTGCCCCTGGCTGGACATGGAACAGGAGATGCGGGCCATTGGCATGCCGCTCTTCTCGCTGGAGACCAAACACCCGATTCGCGACTTTGACCTGCTGGGCATCAGCCTGCCCTACGAGCAGCTCTACACCAACGCGCTCAACCTGCTTGACCTGGCCGGCCTGCCGCTCCGCAGCGAAGAGCGGGACGCTGGCTACCCGCTGGTGGTGGCCGGCGGCCACGCCTGCACCAACCCGGAGCCGATGAGCCCGTTCATCGACGTTTTTGTGATCGGCGAGGGCGAGGAGGCGCTGCTGCGCATCGTCGGCGCGCTGCGCGCCTACCGCCACGCCGACCGCGACGTGCAGCTACGGGCCATTGCCCAGATCGAGGGCTGCTATGTGCCGCGCTTTTACGAAGTGGCCTACCACGACGACGGCACGATAGTCAGCATCAGCCCGACCGTGCCGGAAGCGCCCCGGCGCGTGCTGAAGACGATTGTGCCCGTGCTGCCGCCGCCGGTAACTGACTTTATCGTGCCCTTCGTAGAGACGGTGCACAACCGCGCGCCGATCGAGATCATGCGCGGCTGCACGCGGGGCTGCCGCTTCTGCCACGCCGGCATGGTGACCCGCCCCGTGCGCGAGCGGCCGGTGGACGAGATCCTGGAGGCGATGGAGCGTATCCTGGAAAGCACTGGCTACGAGGAGATCAGCCTGCTCAGCCTGAGCAGCAGCGATTACCGCCACGTGCTGGAGCTGACCGAGCGTATCGGGCAGCGTTTTGGCGGTCGTGGCATGGACATCTCCCTACCCTCGCTGCGTATTGAGACGGTGAGCACGCAGCTCATGGATAACCTGGGCGACAGCAAGCGCAGCGGCTTCACCCTGGCGCCGGAAGCGGCGACGGAGAAGATGCGCAACATCATCAACAAATACGTCAGCCACGAGGAGCTGCTGGAGACGGCGCGCGAGATCTTCCGCCGCGACTGGCGCACGATTAAGCTCTACTTCATGATCGGCCACCCGCAAGAGACGCTGGCAGACGTGCAGGCCATCGCCGATCTCTGTAAAGCGGTGCTTGCCGAGGGACGGCGCTTCCACAACAAGAAGGCCGGCGTCAACGCCGGGGTCAGCACCTTCATTCCCAAGCCGCACACGCCCTTCCAGTGGGAGCCGATGGATAGCGTGGAGAGTGTCCAAGAGAAGATCGCGCTGCTGCAGCGCGAGATGCGCATGCACGGCCTGCGCCTGCGCTGGAACGAGCCGCTAGAGTCCTACTACGAAGGCTTTCTGGCGCGCGGCGACCGCCGCATGGCGAACGTCATCGAGCGCGCCTGGCGGGCCGGGGCCAAGTTTGACGCCTGGTTCGAGCAGTTTGACATGGGCATCTGGGAAGCGGCCTTTGCCGCCGAGGGGCTGGAGATGGCATTCTATACCCACCGCCGCCGCCCGCTCGACGAGCTATTCCCCTGGGAGCACATCGACGTGGCGGTGACCCGGCGCTTCCTCAGCCAGGATTATCTGCTGAGCCAGCAGGGAGAGACGCGCATCGATTGCCGTCACCACTGCTTTGCCTGCGGCATCCTGCCCAAGCTGAAGGATTTGCGGCGCGAGACCGAGCCCGACGCCTGGGAATGCCCGCCGGTGAGCAGGATCTCCGAGCGCCAGCCGCGCCGGGCGAAGCTGATTCCCCTCGACAGTCTATAGCGGCTTCCGGCCAGGGCTTATTCCAGCGCCATCAGACCCCACGTCTGCGGGTTGGTCAGCGTACGGTTGGGGCTGCTGGACATCATCACTTCCTGTATAGCCTCACCCGGCCGGTCATTATCGTTAGCGTTGAGCGCCACGCGCAGCATGGCGCCGGGCGCCGGCGTGAAGTTGAGGTCGCGCCAGGGGATGGCCGCTTCCAGCACGTAGCCATCAGCCGCGGGCGCGGCACTGAGGCTGATGCTATGACCCACGGCGTCGAGCACCTGCCCGCCGCCGGTGCCCTGAAAGCGAAAGGCAGTCGGCGGCAGGTCGGCGAAGTCGCCAGGTGAGAGCAGAAGCTGGAAGGTGCTGGGGTTGACAAGGGTCGCGTTGGCTGCGGGGTTCGTATCGATCTGCATCTCCAGGCTATCGCCGCGGAACATCTGGTTACCGGACTGGGTCTGCACATGCACATCGTCGACGACGGTGACGCCCACGTAGAGGTTGCTGTCGTCCCAGCCCAGCCGCCAGACGACTTCCAGGTCGGCGCTGCCATCCCAGCCGGAGACGGCGTAGACGCGGTGGGCGGAGGCTACGCTGGGCCCGCTGCTCCACTCGCCCAGCGAGCCGTCAAGCGTGGGTGGTTGGGCCAGCCGCGGGATGGCAATATCGCTTTGCAGTGCGGGCGTGGGTGGCGCGGCCGTCGCGGAAGGCAGGGGCGCCGTGGTCGCGCCGGGCTCATTCGTGACGCCGGGGGGCAGGATCTGCGCGGCCGCCGTGGCGGTCTGCTCGCCGCCAATGACCGTGGGTATGTCCGGTGGAGCGAAAGGCGTCGGCTCGGCCAGCAGTGGCCGCAGCCCGAACCAGTAGCCGGCGATGCAGACGCCGATCAGGCAGAGCGCCGCCAGGCCAATGGCGAACGCCAGCAGCCAGCGGTTGTCGCGCCGCGGTGGGCCCTCATGCCAGGTCTGCCACTGGTCGTCGTAATAGTTCTGGCCCATGTCAATCGTCGTGGCCCAATACCTGATGGGCGAAACGCAGCATCAGCTCCTGGTTGCGGATATCTTCCTCCACACCGGCCCCGGCGTGCCCGGCCTCAAACCAGTGCACTTCGATAGCCTTGCCCAGCTCCTTGAGCCGGGCCTCGTAAGCCACGACCGGCCGGGCCGGTGTCCGCGAATCGTGCCGGCCCTGGATAATGAAGATGGGCGCCTGGATCTGCTCGACGTAGCTGATGGGCGAGCTGGCGGCGTATTGCTCAGCCTTTTCCTCAGGCGTTCCGCCAAAGAGGGCTACCTGATAGCCCCTGAGCGTGTCGGCGGCATCTTCGTACATAGTCAGCCAGTCGGTGATGGCGACGCCGGCCATGCCGCCGGCCCACAGATCTGGACGCTTGCCCAGGGCCATCAGGGTATTATAACCGCCGTAGGACCAGCCGGTGAGCAGGATTTGCTGCGGGTGGGCGATACCTTCCCGCAGGAGCCACTCGCCGGCGCCGGCGATATCTTCGACTTCCCAGTGGCCCGGATTGCCCCAGATTCTCTCCTGAAAGTCGCGGCCAAACGTAGTCGAGCCGCGGTAGTTTATGGTCAGAAAGGCGAAGCCGTGATCGAGCCAGGACTGGGCGGCCGGGTAGAAGACTTCGGTCATCACCGCTTCCGGGCCGCCGTGCGTGTGCAGAATGGTGGGAAATGGCCCTTCGCCCTCGGGCAGGGCCAGCCAGCCCTGGATCAATACGCCGTCGGAGGAGGGGAAGGAAACCGATTGCCAGCGCCGCGAGGGCGGGACATCCTCCTGGGCGACGAGCACGGTGCGAACACGCTTGCCGGTCGCGCCGTCAAGCGCGATGAGCTGGGTCGGGTTGGCCGCATCTTGCCATTGGGCATAAATCTCGCCTGTGGGCGCGAAGTAGGCGCCGCCCGGCGCATAGAGGCTAAAGGTGCCGCCGGGATGTTCGAGTTTCGTCAGGCTATCGGCCGCCAGATCGTAGACGAAAAGCTGCTGGACGGCCTGGGCCGTGTGACAGAGCAGGATACGGCGCCCATCGGCTGACCAATCGACCGGATAGACTTCGCCGGGCAGAGCGGGCAGCGGCAGGTCGAATCGCTCGCCGGTGCGCGGGTTCCAGAGCAGGGGCCGCTCCAGACCAGAGTGGTTGCTGCTGCCCAGGAGGCGCTCGTCGCCCGCAACCGGCGAGAACATGCGCATCGCCGCACTGGCGCCCTCGCCATCCCACAGCTCGCCGATTGGCTCGCCGCTGGCGGCGTCTAGTGCCAGCAGGTTGTAATGCTGCACGGCGGAACGCTCGGTGGTATTGAGGACGGCAATAGCGCCGTCGTGAGAAAGCAGCGGTCCGAAAAAGAGCTTGCGGCTGTGGAACAGGCGGCGCGGCGCGCCGAGCGAATCATCTCCCTCTTGCTCGACGACATACGTGTGAAAGCCGCTGGCGTCGGCGATAGTGAAGCCAAGACGGTTGCCGGAGGTGCTGAAGTTGAGGCTCCAGGAGGAATAGGGCGGCATGTCGGGCGAGATGTCTTCCGGCTCGCCGCCATGAAAGGGGATGCGCACATAATGGCCGATTTCGTTGCCCTGGTCGTCGTCCAGGTAGTAGACGTAGCGCCCATCGGGGGCTATGCGGCCCGCCGCGATGCCGGTCGGACGGTCCGTAAGCGGGCGCAGCTCTCCAGTCGCCGCCTCCCATGCATAGAGCTGGTACTTACCCGTCCGGTTGCCAACAGCCAGGCCGCGCTCAGGCGCTGCTCTGGCGAGCTGGGTCCAGCCGATAATGGGAACGCGATAGCGTTCTTTCCAGGGCGCATGGGCGTCAAGCTGTACTGGTCCCATCGTGCGTTTCTCCTCCGGTTTGCCTGGCTGATTATACCAGGGGCAGGGCGCCATCACACCTCACCTTGCCCACAGCTTTCCATCCCTTATAATCGGCGGAGTGATCTACTCACACCGCCCCATGAGCGTAACGATTATAGCCCTCGGGGGTTTCTTGTTAGGAGGCTGGAACCTGTGGCGCGCGCTTCTGCTATGGCGGCGTCGCTCCCTGCTCACGGCACTGGAGGTCAGCCTCGACCCGGCCTGGCGCGCACTGCTGGCTCTTGTCTGGGCCGCGCTGTTTCTGCTGGCTGCCGTGGCGCTCTGGCAGGGAAGGGGCCAGTGGCGCTGGCTGCTGCCGGCCGGCCTGGCGCTGTACGCGCTGTACCAGACTTGCCTGCTTTTCATTTTTGCCCGGTCGCCCCTGGCGCGGCAGGGCTGGGGCGCCAGCTTGTTCGCCTACGTGCTGGCGCTGCTGGCGGCTACGTGGGCGCTCTACCGGCCGGCGCTCCGCCCATATTGGCGCCGTGACGTACTGCGGGAGCGCTATCATCGCGAACGAGGTGAGAGGGTTACATGACAGATCCCAAGATCGAGCAGTTACAGGCGTTGCGACAACAGGCCGCCCAGGGCGGCGGTGAAGAACGGCTGCAGCGCCAGCGCGACCGCGGCAAGATGACAGCGCGCGAGCGTATAGAGCTGCTGCTGGACAAAGGCAGCTTCCGCGAAGTAGACACCTTCGTCGTGCACCACGAGACGAACTTTGGCATGGGCCGGCAAAAATACCTGGGCGATAGCGTGGTCACCGGCTGGGGCGCCATCGATGGCCGGCTGGTTTACGTCTTCAGCCAGGATTTCACCGTCTTTGGGGGCAGCCTGGGCATGGCCCACGCGCAGAAAGTGGTCAAGATCATGGATATGGCGATGAAGAACGGAGCGCCGGTGATCGGCATTAATGACTCCGGCGGCGCGCGCATTCAGGAAGGCGTGGACAGCCTGGGCGGCTATGCCGAGATCTTCCTGCGCAATACCCTGGCCTCCGGCGTCATTCCGCAGCTCAGCGCCATCATGGGGCCCTGCGCCGGCGGCGCGGTCTATTCGCCGGCGCTCACCGACTTCATCTTCATGGTCAAAGATACGAGCCATATGTTCATCACCGGGCCGGACGTGGTGAAGACGGTGACCGGCGAGGAAGTGACCTTTGAAGAGCTGGGCGGCGCTATGACCCATAACGCCAGAAGCGGCGTGGCCCACATGGCGGCAAACTCCGAGGCCGACTGTCTCTACCTGATCCGTGAGATGTTCAGCTATCTGCCCTCCAACAATATGGAAGACCCCCCCTTCAAGCCGGGCAAGGACGATCCCCTGCGCACGGAGACGGCCCTGAACAGCATCGTGCCCGACAATCCGAACAAGCCGTATGACATCAAGGAAGTCATCGGGCTGATCGTGGACGATGGCGAGTTCTTCGAGACTCAGGAGCATTTTGCCCAGAACGTCGTCGTCGGCTTCGCCCGGCTGGGTGGCTACAGCGTGGGCATCGTCGCCAACCAGCCGATGGTGCTGGCCGGCGTCCTGGACATCAGCGCCAGCGAGAAGGCCGGCCGTTTTGTGCGCTTCTGCGATGCCTTCAATATCCCGCTTATCGTCTTTGAAGACGTGCCGGGCTTCCTGCCAGGGCTGGATCAGGAGTATGGCGGCATCATTCGCCACGGGGCCAAGCTGCTCTACGCCTTCTGTGAAGCGACGGTGCCCAAGATCACGGTGGTCACGCGCAAGGCTTACGGCGGCGCCTACTGCGTCATGAACAGTAAGCATATCCGCTCCGACCTGAACCTGGCGTGGCCCACGGCGGAGATCGCGGTGATGGGGCCGGAAGGGGCCGTGAACATCATCTTCCGCCGCGAGCTGGCCGAGGCCGAGGACCCGGTTGCGCGCAAAGAGGAGCTGGTAGCCGATTACCGCCAGCGCTTTGCCAACCCATACACCGCCGCCGAGCGCGGCTACATCGACGACGTCATCGAGCCCAGCGAGACGCGCCCCCGCCTCATCAACGCCCTCAACATGCTACAGAACAAGCGCGACGAGAACCCACCGAAGAAGCATGGGAATATTCCCCTGTAGGAGGTCGGAAGTCGAAAGTTAAGAGTTGGAAGCAGAAAGCGCCACAGCGGTGCGAGCTGACGATTTGCCTGCTTTTAACTTCAAACCTTCTGCTTTCAACTGTGAGCCTTATGAGCGACAATCACCTACACACCCGCAAGTTTGACCGCGTCCTCATTGCCAACCGGGGGGAGATCGCGGTGCGAATTGTTCGGGCCTGCCATAAGCTGGGCATCCAGACGGTGGCCGTCTTCTCTGATGCCGACCGCAATGCGCCGCACGTGCGCTATGCGGACGCCGCCTACCACATCGGGCCATCACCGGCAGCGGCCAGCTACCTGAACATCGACAGGCTGCTGGACGTAGCCCGCCGCTCCGGGGCCGGGGCGGTGCATCCCGGCTACGGCTTTCTCGCCGAGCGCGCTGACTTCGCCCAGGCCTGTTATGACGCCGACCTGGTCTTCATCGGCCCGCCGCCGCACGCCATCCGCACCATGGGTGACAAACAGCTGGCGCGCGAGACGGTGCGAAAGGCCGGCGTGCCGGTCGTGCCCGGCACCGAGGGGGAGGGGGCGATGGACGATGCAGCTCTGCTAGCTGCAGCGCGAGAGATGGGCTTCCCGGTGCTGGTGAAGGCGGCCGCAGGCGGCGGCGGCAAGGGCATGCGCCCCGTCTATCATGAGGAGGAGCTGCCCGGCGCGCTGCGCGCCGCGCAGCGCGAGGCGCTGGCTGCCTTCGGCCACGGCGAGGTTTACCTGGAGAAGATGTTCTCCGACGCGCGCCACATCGAGATCCAGATTATGGCTGACGCCTTCGGCAACGTCATCCACCTGGGCGAGCGGGAGTGCTCGCTGCAGCGACGGCACCAGAAGGTGGTGGAGGAGTGCCCGTCGTTTGTGGTGGACGAGGCAATGCGCCAGGCGATGGGCGCTGTCTCCGTAGCGGCGGCGCAGGCGGTGGATTACGTCAGCGCCGGCACGGTGGAGTTCCTGGTCGATAAGGACAAGAATTTCTACTTCCTGGAGATGAACACGCGCGTCCAGGTCGAACACCCGGTCACGGAGCTGGTTACGGGCATCGACCTGGTGCAGGAGCAGCTACGCATCGCGCGCGGGCGGCGGCTGCGCTTCACCCAGGATGATATCCGTATGAACGGCTGGGCGATTGAGTGCCGCATCAACGCCGAGGATCCCTACCATGATTTCGTGCCCTCGACGGGGCGCATCACGGCCGTGACGCTGCCAACCGGGCCAGGCGTGCGCGTGGACACCGGCGTCTACGAAGGATATGAGGTCACCCCCTACTACGACTCGATGATCAGCAAGCTCATCTGTTATGGCGAGACGCGCGGCGAGGCGGTGCTGCGCATGCGCCGCGCGCTGGAGGAGTATCGCATCATGGGAGTGAAGACCAACATCCCCTTCCACCAGCACATGATGGAGAGCCATCGCTTCCTCTCTGGCCAGTTTGACACGCGCTTCGTCGAGGAGCGGTTCAGCATGAACAGCCGTGAGTCCAATGATCACATGGAAGCGGCCATCTTTGCCGCGCTGGTAGCCCACCGCCAGGGGCAGCGCGCCAGTCAGATTGTGGCGCCCGGCGGGCGCGACACCAGCAACTGGAAATGGCTCGGCCGCTCGCGCCGCATGCGCAGCTAACGAGGAAGGTAGCCGATGAAGTATTACGCAACGGTAGACGGCGTCGAATACACCATCGAAATCGACCGTGAGGAGCAGATTCTCGTCAACGGTGTGCGGCACCAGATCGACTTCCAGCAACTACCTGAGTCGGGCACGCTGTCACTGCTCCTGGATAACCGCTCGCTGGAGGCCATTGTCGAGGCGCGCGAGGACGCCTGGGAAGTGCTTCTGCGCGGCGAGCTGTACTCGGTGCGCGTGCATGATGAGCGCAGCTACCGCCTTTCCCAGGCGCGCGGCGAGCTTGTCGAGGACGCGGCCGAGCTGGCGATCCGCTCGCCCATGCCCGGCCTGATCCTCGACGTTCTGGTGGCGCCGGGCGATCACGTCGCCCGCGGCGATACGGTCGTCATCCTGGAGTCGATGAAAATGGAGAACGAGCTGCGCACTTCTCGCGACGGGCTAGTGAGGCGTGTCAGCGTGACCAACGGGGAAAGTGTGGAAAAAAACCAGACGCTGGTGGTCATCGGCGACGCGGAAGATGGGGATGAACCCGGCCACTAACCTGGAGATCGAGGTCAAGTTCCGGGCTACCGACCTGCAGGCGATCCGCGCCCGGCTGCTGGCGGTGGGAGCGACGTGCAGGCAGGCGCGCCAGCTGGAGCGCAACTTGCGTTTCGATACAGCCGACGAGGCGCTGCGCCAGCGCGGCCAGCTCCTACGTCTGCGCCAGGACAGCGCCGCCCGCCTGACCTTCAAGAGCGAGGCTGCCGAGCAGGCCGGCAGCGAAGCGAAGGTACGCGAAGAGCTCGAGGTGACTGTCGGCGATTTTGAGCGCATGGCCGCTATCCTCAGCCGGCTCGGCCTGGCGCCGCGTCAGATCTACGAGAAGTATCGTGAAACCTTTATGCTGGAAGGCGTGGAGGTGGTGCTGGACGAGCTGCCTTTCGGCGATTTCGTCGAGCTTGAAGGAGACGAGGATGGCCTGCGGCGGGCGGCCAAGCTGCTCGGGCTGCCCTGGTCAGAGCGTATCCTCGACAACTATCTAGGCCTGATGGCGCGGGTCCAGGCCCATTACGGGTTGCCCTTTGCCGACCTGACCTTTGCCAACTTCGCGGGGCGCACGATAGATCTTGATGCCGTGCTGGCCGGCGGGAGCTGAAGCGGCGGCCCCTTCTTGAACAGCCCCTGAATTCCCATTGCCCTTCCTCACCATTGTGCGTACAACAGACGATCATGAAACGTAGCGGCTACATCCTTCTTGCATTCATGCTGGCAGCACTATTCATGTCCCCGGCGCTGCTCTTCGCCCAGGAGGAAGGCGACGCCGAGGCGAATCCGCAGGGACCGACCACCCACGAGGTGCAGGACGGCGAAACACTGACGAGCATTGCTGTGCTCTACGAGGTCAGCATCGCCGACCTGCTGCTGGTCAATGGGCTGGAGGAGACGGACCTGATCTTCCCGGGCCAGACGCTGCTCATCCCCGGCGGACCAGGGATGGCTATTCCCACCAGCTACGTCGTACAGGCGGGCGACTCGCTGCACAGCGTGGCCCGCATCTTCTCCACGACACTTGAGTCCCTGGCCAGCGCCAACCGGCTGGTGAGCAGCGACAGCCTGTATGCCGGGCAGACGCTTGCCGTCCTCAGCGAGACGGGCACGCCAGAGCCGCGCCCGCTGACGGGAACGCTGCACTTTGTCACGCCGGGCGAGACGCTGCTGATGGTCGCCGCGCGCCATGCTCTCTCGCCTGAGCTGATCGTGGAGACCAATGACTTGGACGCGCCCTATCGCCTCTATCCCGGCATGCGCCTGCGCCTGCCGACGAATGGCGATTATCGCGACCTGCCCGGCGGCTGGCGCCAGCTACAGGTGCGACCGGCGCCGCTCATGCAGGGCAACACAGCCAGTATCTACGTCGAGTCTGCGCAGGCAGGGCTGCCTGCCGGCAGCTTCGCCGGGCAGACGCTCAACTTCGTGCCCCACGGCGCCGGCTACGTGGCGCTGGTGGGGATCGACGCCTTTACCGAGCCGGGGCGCTATGAGCTGGCGCTGGCGGGCGCTGGCGAAGAAAGCTGGTGGCCGCTGACAGAGCAGGTGGCCATCGTCTCCAGCGACTATCCTACGCAGACTATTGTGGTGGGGGAAGATCTGCTGCCGCTGCTGGCGCCGGAGGTGCGCACCGAAGAAGATGCATTCCTGGCCGACATCTATACGCAGTTCACGCCAGAACAGCAGTGGCAGGGTCTGTTTCAGGCGCCGGTGACGACGACTATTGTTACCGCCGGCTATGGCGGCGCGCGCTCCTATAACGGCGGCCCGTTTTCCATCTATCACACCGGCGTCGACTTTGCCGGAACCACGGGCACGGAAATTCTCGCCCCCGCGGCAGGGACCGTCGTCTTCAGCGATACGCTGCAGCTACGCGGTACCACGGTGATTGTCGCCCACGGCCTGGGGGTTTATTCGGCCTACAACCATCTCTCGGAGATCTTTGTCAACGTCGGCGACCGCGTCATTCCGGGGCAGCGCCTGGCCCTGGGCGGCTCCACCGGGCTGTCCACCGGGCCTCATCTGCACTGGGAGCTGCGCGTGATGGGCGTGCCGGTAGACGGCCTGCAGTGGACCCGGGAGGTATTCCCCTGACCCCTGGCCGGGGCAGGGCGCGGGCCAGCGGAGCATAGAGCGCGGGCGGCTGGCATCACTAGACAGACCTGCTATAATTTTTGGTCGCGCCTGCCCGGCGAATGCGGTTGGCGCGCTGCTGTCATGTCTCGTCATAGGAGCGGACCTTGATTCAGTCTCAGACACAGACGCAAGCATACTGGCAAAAACGGTTTGAGCTGACCGATGCCGACGTAGAGCAGATCTACAACCATATGCTGGAGGTAGAACAGCCGCAGACGGCGCGACAGCTTGCGTCTGTGGTCATTGCCCACCGTGTCGCCCAGGAGAAGCAGGAAATCAAGCGGCGTCTGGCAGGTCGCGCCGTTTACCAGCCGGCCCACCATTATGAGGTCGGCGACGAGCTGGTCTTCCCGGCGCTCGATTTCGCTTATGGCACCGTCGTCGCCACGCGGCCCGGGAGTAACCCGGAGGCCGGTCGCTTCACGGTCATTATGGTCGAGCTTGACGGCAAGCAGCGCGAGTTCGCGGCCGATCTGGAGTACGAGCACGAGCTCAACAGCGAGAATGGCAGCATTTTTGAAGCGCTGGAGATGATCGAGCCGGAGGAGCTGACAGAGCTGTACGGCGAACTGGTCACCCATCGCATCGGCGCCGGGCTGGAAGCGCGCGACGCCTTTGTGCGGCTGTCGAACCAGTGGTTTCTCAAGGCGCTGCTCACCGAAGTAAACGTCGGCCACTTGAACCTGGCCGAAGCCGTGCTGGACATGTACGGCGGCGGGCCGCTGCCGCCGGAAGAGATTGTGCCGCATCTGGAACTGGGCGACGACGTGCCGGCGGCGACGCAGACCTTTTCATTGAACTATGCGCTGCTGCAGGATGAGCGCTTCGACGAAGTGGCGCCGCCGGGCCAGGTGAGCTGGTATCTGCGCCGCATGGAGCCGCAGGCCGTGCGCGAGACGCCGGGCCGGCTGGAGTACGAGCCGTTTGAGTACAATGCGAAGGCGCTGACGCCCGAGCTGCGCTTGCTGGAGCAGGAGCTGGACGACGAGTGGTCGGAGCTGGAGCCGCTGAAGACGCCGCAGCCGGTGATGCTGACGCTGACCTACCCGCATCGCTGGGCCGGCACGTTGCCGCTGAGCGCGCGCACCAGCGCGCTCTTTCCGGTGGGCAAGGCGCCCCGCCAGCGCATTGTCCTCCTCGACGAGCAGTCGCAGCAGGAAATCGTCGGCTGGGTGGTTAGAGAGCATCGCTACGTGTTCGGCCTGGACGACTGGTACCGGGAGAACGAGATCCCGATTGGCGGCTTCATCAGCCTGCGTCCGGGGCCGGAGACAGGCGTCATTCTGCTTGACTTTGACCGCCGCCGCGGGCAGCGCGAATGGGTGCGGCTGGCCTCGGTAGACGAGCATCGCATCCAGTTTGCGCTCGAACGCCGCACCATTTCCTGTGGCTACGACGATCTGATGATTGTCGGCACTGACTACGTGGCGGCCGTCGATGCGCTGTGGCGGCGCGCCGTCGCCAATGACCGCTCCATTAATTCGCTGCTCCGTGAGCTTTTCCCGGAGCTGGCGGAGCTGAACCCGCAGCAGACGGTGCACGCCA
The DNA here is from genome assembly GCA_964579295.1 of uncultured Ardenticatenaceae bacterium. Classification (GTDB taxonomy): domain Bacteria; phylum Chloroflexota; class Anaerolineae; order Promineifilales; family Promineifilaceae; genus JAAYYY01. The sequence continues at coordinate 1,362 of CAZOGK010000040.1, read as the reverse complement.
AGACGCTCTACAGCGCTATTAACATGCTGCGCCGTATGCCGCCCGGACCATTGTTTGCCGAGCTGGTGACAAACCCGGTCTTTGTTTCTGTGGGCGATTATTACTGGCAGTACGAACCGTCGCGCGGTTGAGAGGCCGGCGCTTCGCAGAGGAGATACGTTGACGAAAAGACCCCGCCCCACCGTCCGCCCACCGGCTATCAAACGGCCGACAGCCGAGACGCGCTTTTTCATCGACTACGACTGGTGGGAACGCTCTAACCTGGATTTGAAGACGTACATCCTGACGCGCCTGAGCGGGGGTGAGGACCTGCAGCTGGACACGGGCGATGAGCAGGTTGACCTCATCGACCCGGAGACGGGCGAGGTGCGGCGCGTCGATAGCTTTCAGTATGTGCTGCAGATCCATTTCAGCCGGCAGCCGGAGGATTTTGCCGCCCGCACGTCGATGGTGGATGCTGTCTTTTCGGTCTTGCTGGCGAATGCCAACGAGCCGATGACGGCGCAGGAGATTGCCGAAAAGCTGCAGCGCCCGACGGAAACGGTGCTGCGCACCCTCGCCGGGCCGCAGGTGTATCAGGGCATCCGCCCCATTCTGGAAGAAGAAGACTAGACAGATGCACGTCTTTATTGCCGGCGTGATGCAGGGGTCGCGCCAGGACACATTGATCGACAGCCAGAATTACCGGCTGCGCATCGTCGAAGCGCTGCAAGCCCATTTCCCGCACACGCGGGTGACAGACCCCTGGGCGCTCCATCCGGAGAGCGTCGGCTACGGGCTGGAGGAGACGCGAGCGACCTTTTTCTCCAATACGGCGCTGGCCGGCGAAGCCGATCTGCTCATTGCCTACCTGCCGCATGCCAGCATGGGCACGGCGATTGAGATGTGGACGGCCTATCACCAGGGCGCCTATATCGTCGCCGTGACGCCGATGGCCCACAACTGGGTGGTGCGCATTACGGCTGACGAGATCTTCCCCGACCTGGAAAGCCTGCTGGCGCACATCGAGAGCGGCCGTTTGGCGGAGAACATTGTCGCCCGCAACGGGCAGCGCCCGTACACAGGTGAAGGCCGGTCGCCCGCAGGGACCGGCGGCTTGGAACCAGCATAGAAAAGTTGTCCCCGGCCCGGTGGATTTCTATAATAGGGTTGTTGCCCCCGTAGCTCAAGGGATAGAGCGCCAGTCTTCTAAACTGGATGTTGCACGTTCGAGTCGTGCCGGGGGTGCTTGGCGCGGAGCTGCCAGCTATATTGCCGTTGCGTTAGTCTTTTTGCTGCCGGATCGCCAGATCCGGTATAATGACGCTCCGTTGCGGGCCATTAGCTCAGTTGGCAGAGCAGGTGACTTTTAATCACTTGGTC